>NZ_JARKMU010000008.1:0-288914 GCF_037625995.1 Aminobacter sp. Piv2-1 | reverse complement strand
CCGCGCCACGATGTCGGTGCCCATCTCGCCCGAGCCGATCAGGCCGATGCGGATCGGCTTGCCCGACTTCTGCCGCTCGATCAGCTCGCGCGCCAGGCCCACCGGTGCAACGTTGATCGTCATCTGATTGATCCTCCCACGACAAGCGAGCAGTTGCTCTTCTCATCGGAGTGGTATTGAACATATGTATTTCTGTCAATACGAATGTGCCGGTCAGCGCACGCGCTGCGCATATCCCGTCTACGCCTGGCGCCGCGCCATCGATGGTGCGAAAGCTACGCCCCGGCATGACCATGGCGCCTGGGCCGCGCCCTGATCGGCGGCGTCTCAGACAAATGCGCGCTCGCCTCGCCATGTATACAAAGCAGGTTGCTCTTACCTGAATGGGCCAGGCGCTCTGCGTCGGTCGTCAATGCCGGACAGGAGGCGACCTGTCGGCAGCGCCCTTCATGGCGCTTGGCCACGGCACGTTGAAGCTGAGGATTCCACGAAGGTTGAGTTGACAACCGGAAAATTACATCCAATACCAATTCAAGATAGTATACAATTATTCGGCGCCAGACGCCCTTCGCCATAGCAGGCCCTTCCGGCCCGCGAGGATCGCATGCGGATAAAGCTCATCAACCCGAACACGACGCAGTCGATGACCGATCTCATCGGCGACGCTGCCCGTGCGGTGGCTGCCCCGGGAACCGAAATCCTCGCCGTGACCTCGCGTTCCGGCGCGGCCTCCATCGAAGGCCACTACGACGAGGCGATGAGCATCATCGGGCTCGTCGACGAGATCATCGACGGGCCGGCGGCCGACGCCTATGTAGTCGCCTGCTTCGGCGATCCCGGCCTGCTGGCGGCACGCGAGATCACGGATGCGCCGGTGTTCGGCATCGCCGAAGCGGCAATGCACGCCGCGACATTCGTTTCCACCGGCTTTTCCGTGGTCACGACGCTGGAGCGCACCCGCGTCATCTGCGAGCATCTGGTGCGCAGCTACGGCATGCAGCACCATTGCCGCCGCGTGCGCGCCACCGACGTTCCGGTGCTCGAGCTGGAAAAGCCGGAATCGAACGCCCGCGCCGTCATCCTGGCCGAGTGCGAGAGGGCGCTGACCGAAGATCGCTCCGAGGCAATCGTGCTCGGTTGCGCCGGCATGGCCGATCTCGCGAAGTATCTGGAGGACAGGCTGCAGGTGCCGGTGATCGACGGCGTCGTGGCCGCGGTCAAGTTCGCCGAGGCGGTCGTCGGCATGGGCCTGAAGACATCGAAGCGGGGCGATCTCGCCTATCCGCTGCCGAAGGCCTATCGCGGCAAGCTGGCCGGCTACGCACCCGAGATAAGGCTCATCGGCGGATCGAGGACGCGAAAGGTCAGTTAACCCCGAGGCTTGAACAGCGTCCTGAAGTCGACCCGCACCGGTTGATCGGAAAGGTCGATCTGGGCTTCGATATGGCGGAGATGGTGGTCCATGTACTGCGCAGCTTTCTTGCCGTCACGCCGCTTCAAAGCGTCCACGATTTCCTTGTGCTCGCTGTACGAGCAGGGCACCGCGCCCGGCGATTCGTACAACGCGATGATCAGCGATGTACGCGAGACGAGTTCGTGGACGAAGTCGCGCAACACGTCGTTGCCGGCCAGCGAGGCAAGTTCGCGATGAAAGTCGCCCGAAAGCAGCAGCCGCTTCTGCTTGCTGTCCTGTTCGAGCGCCTCGGCCTCGGCGCCCACCATGGCCGTCAGCCTTTCGACATCGGCCTTGGTGATTGTCGATGCGAGTTTTTCGATGAGTAGGCACTCGACTCCGCGGCGCGCCTCGAACACCTGCCGCGCCTCCTCGATGGAGGGCTTGGCGACAAAGGCGCCCTTGTTGGGGATGAGGTCGACGAGCTTTTCGTGCGAAAGCCGTTGCAGCACCTTGCGGATGATGGTGCGGCTGACGCCGAACGCGCTCGCCAGTGCATCCTCCTGCAACGGCGTCGCCGGCCGGATCTGGTGATGGATGATCGCGGCGTAGATTTCGGCATGGATATGCTCATCGGTACCGCCGCCACGTTTCCGGGCCGGTCCGGATTGATCCGGCTGAACGACGGTCTTCAAGGCGCGAGGCTCGCGTAGCATGTCACGATCCTGGTGATTGGGCATAGGGAGGACGTAGTGTGTATTCTATCCCGTACAATGCCGCCATGGAACTTACCATAGCGGCCTTTCCAATCCGTCCGCCTGCCAACCGGCGATGATGCACTCCTTCCCGGTGCCACACCTGCGTTCGTGGCATCTTCGCGACCTCCTCACCCACCACTCCGCCGAGCTTTCCCATGACCGACCTGCTGATCACCAATGTCCGCCCCGACGCCGGAGCCACTGCCAACATCCTGATCGAGAACGGCCTGATCGCCGCCGTCGGGCCTAACCTCGCGCCGCGCGAGGGAATGAAGGTCGTGGACGGCAACAACGCTATTGCCATCGCACCCTTCGTCGAGGCGCATGTCCACCTCGACAAGATCCTCTGGGGATTGCCCTGGCACAGCATCAACGTGCCGGATTCGCTCAGGGCGATGATCGACAACGAAGTCGAGATCCGCCGTACCTTGCCCTGGTCGGTGCAAGAGCGCGCCGGCAACCTCATTCGCCAATGCGTAGTCATGGGCTCGACCCACATCCGTAGCCACGTCGACATCTCGCCCAACTACAAGCTCGACAATCTCCACGGCGTGCTCGAAGCCTGGGAGAGGACCAAGCACGCGGTCGACCTCGAGGTCGTCGCCTTCCCGCAGCTCGGCATGCTGGTCGAGCCGGGTACGGCCGAACTGATGGAGGCGGCCCTCGACGAGGGCGCGTCGATCATCGGCGGCATCGATCCCGCCAGGATCGACGGCGACCCGGCCTGCCACCTCGATACCATCTTCGACATCGCCCACCGCAAGCAGGCAAAGATCGACATCCACCTGCATGAGCGCGGCGAGCTCGGCCTCTACGAGATCGGCCTCATCGCTGAACGCACCAAGGCGCTCGGCATGCAGGGCAGGGTCATCGTCAGCCACGCCTTCTGCCTGGGCACTGCCTCGTACGACGAGCTGTCGCGCGCCATCGACCAGCTCACGGACGCCGGCATCGGCATCATCTCGGCCGTGCCGGGCGACATTCCCGTGCCGCCGCTGTTCGAACTCGCCGACCGTGGCGTGCGCTGCGCCATCGCCTCAGATTCGCTGCGCGACACCTGGAACCCGCACGGCAATGGCGACATGCTCGAACGCTGCTGGCTCCTGTCCTGGCGCGGCAACTGCCGCACCGACGCGGAACTGGTCGCTGCTCTCGACATGGGCACCAGGCGCGGCGCCGACCTGCTCGGCCTCGACGGCCACGGGCTGGAGCCGGGCTGCGACGGCAGCCTCGTCCTGGTCGAAGGCGAGAACCTCGCCCAGATCGTCGTCGACCGGCCGAAGCGCGCGCTCGTGGTCAAGCGCGGCCACGTCGTCGCCAGGAACGGCGCCTGGCTCGACAAGAAATAGGACAGGCCGCGCGCCGGCCAATCAGTCCAGCGCGCGATCGAGGTGGGTGTAGCCGCCGTCGACGAACAGCCATTGGCCGGTCGTGTGGCTGGCCTTGTCGGAGAGCACGAAGATGACGGTGTCGGCGATCTCCTCCGACGTCGTCATACGTTGTCCCAGCGGGATGCGGCGGGTGATTTCCTTAAGCCGCGCCTCGGGGTCGTCGAAGGTCTTCAGCCATTTCTCGTAGAGCGGCGTCATCACTTCGGCCGGGATGACGGCGTTGACGCGGATGCCGTCGCCGCGCAAGGCGGCCGCCCATTCGCGGGTGAGCGACAGCTGTGCGCCCTTGGCTGCGGTGTAGCCGCTGGTGCTGCCCTGGCCGGTAAGCGCGGTCTTGGACGAGACGTTGACGATCGCGCCGCGCGACTTTTTCAGCCATGGCAGGCAGTGATGCGCGGTGGTGTAATAGTGGATCAGGTTACGCTCGAGCGACTCGCGGAAGGCGTCAGGGCCGGCCTCGAGATCGATGCCGTCATTGATGCCGGCATTGTTGACCAGTCCGTCGATACGGCCGAAGGCCTTTGCCACCTGCTCGACGGCCGCGCCGATCTCGGGATCATGCATCAGCTCGACCTGGACGAACATCGCGCGCGGGGCGGCTGCCTTCAGCTTCGCGGCAAAATCCTCGGCCAGCGGGCTGCGGCCGAAGACGACCGGGATGGCGCCTTCGGCAGCGAGGCCGAGCGTGACCGCGCCGCCGATGCCGGCGCCGCCGCCGGTGACGATGACGACCTTGTCCTTGAGGCCCAGATCCATCCCGTCAGCCCTTGAACCGGTAGTCTTCGAGCGTCGCCGGCTTCATCTCGATGGAGAAGCCCGGCGCCATGGGCGGCATGTAAGCGGCGTTGCGGACGATGCAGGGTTCCTTGAAGTGTTCGTGCAGGTGGTCGACATATTCGACGACGCGGCCCTCGCGGGTTCCGGCGATGCAGACATAGTCGATCATCGACAGGTGCTGGACGTATTCGCACAACCCGACGCCGCCGGCATGGGGGCAGACCAGCAGCTTGTACTTCGCGGCCATCAAGAGCACGGCGAGAATCTCGTTGACCCCGCCGAGGCGGCAGGAATCGATCTGCACCACGTCGATGGCGCCGCGCATGATGAACTGCTTGAACATGATGCGGTTCTGGCACATCTCGCCGGTGGCGACCTGAACCGGGGCGACGCCCTCGCGGATCTTGCGATGGCCCTCGACGTCGTCGGGGTTGGTCGGCTCCTCGATGAACCACGGCTTGGCGAAGGCGAGGTCGCGCACCCAGTCGATGGCCTGGCCGACTTCCCAGACCTGGTTGGCATCGATCATCAGCTGGCGGTCGGGTCCGAGCACTTCGCGGGCGATGCGCAGGCGCCTGATGTCGTCGGCCTTGTCGCGGCCGACCTTGAGCTTGACGTGGTTGAAGCCGGCGTCGACCGCCTCCTGGCAAAGCCGGCGCAGCTTTTCGTCGCCATAGCCGAGCCAGCCGGCCGAGGTGGTGTAGCAGGGGTAGCCCTCGCGCTCGAGCGTGGCGATGCGCTCGGCCTTGCCGGGCGCCTTTTCGCGCAGCATGGCGAGTGCTTCGTCGGGCGTGATGCAGTCGGTGATGTAGCGGAAGTCGATGCAGCGCACGAGCTCCTCGGGCGACATGTCGGCGACCAGCTTCCACACCGGCTTGCCCGCCATCTTGGCCCAGATGTCCCAGACGGCGTTGACCACCGCACCGGTGGCGAGGTGGATCGCCCCCTTGTCGGGCCCGATCCAGCGCAACTGGCTGTCCGAGGTGACGTGGCGCCAGAAGCCGCCCATGTTTTCCGTGGCTTTGTCCATGTCGAGGCCGACGACGAGATGGCGCATCGCCTCGATCGCCGCGCAGCAGATCTCGTTGCCGCGGCCGATGGTGAAGGTCAGGCCGTGACCCTCGATATCAGGGGTGTCGGTCTTCAGGATGACATAGGCCGCCGAATAGTCGGGGTCGGGGTTCATCGCGTCGGAACCGTCGAGATGCTGCGAGGTCGGGAAGCGCAGGTCGAGCACCCGCATGTCGATGATCTTGGTCATGGTCTTGGGTCCTCACAACATGGTCCCGAAAAGTGCGGACTTTCCGGACGGGGTCGGGCGACTGGAACAAGGGCCCGGAGCGGGATGGCGGCTTGATGCGCGCCATCCCGCTCCGAGGGATCAGGCGGCGACGACGCGCTGCCTCTGGGTGCCGAGGCCTTCGATGCCGAGGGTCATCGTCTGGCCGGGCTTGAGATAGACGGGCGGTTTCTGGCCGAGGCCGACGCCGGGCGGGGTGCCGGTGGAGATGACGTCGCCGGCCTGCAGGCTCATGAAGCGGCTGAGATAGGATACGACCTGACGGACCGAGAAGATCATGGTCTTGGTCGAGCCGTCCTGGAAGCGCTTGCCGTCGACGTCGAGCCACATCTTGAGGTTCTGCGGGTCGGCGACTTCGTCTGATGTCACCATCCACGGGCCGGTCGGGCCGAAGGTGTCGCAGCCCTTGCCCTTGTCCCAGGTGCCGCCGCGCTCGATCTGGAATTCGCGTTCGGAGACGTCGTTGACGACGCAATAGCCGGCGACGTGGCTCATGGCGTCTGTCTCGTCGATGTAGCGGCCGGGCTTGCCGATGACCACGCCGAGCTCGACCTCCCAATCGGTCTTGACCGAGCCGCGCGGGATTTCGACGTCGTCGTCGGGACCGACGATGGCCGAGGTCCACTTGTTGAAGACGATGGGTTCGGCCGGAATAGCGGCGCCGGTTTCGGCGGCATGGTCGGCATAGTTGAGGCCGATGCAGATGAACTTGCCGATGCGGCCGACGCAGGCGCCCAGGCGCAGGTCCTGCTGCGGCGTGCCGGCGACCAGTGGCAGGGTCTCGGGGTCGATGCCGCGCAGGCGGGCGAGGCCTTCGGGCGTCAGCACATCGCCGGCGATGTCGTCAACGATGCCTGAGAGGTCGCGGACATGGCCGGACGCGTCGAGCAGGCCGGGCTTCTCTTTGCCCATGGGGCCGTAGCGGAGCAGTTTCATCTGGTGTCACCTTGCTGGGAAGAAGCCGGAGGCGGCGAACCGCCTCCGGTCGATGGATGCGTCAGTCGTAAAGGACGGCCGCGATCTCAGGCTTATCGATGTTCGACTTGTCGTAATAGTAGAAGCCGGTGTCGATGTGCTTTTCGACCGCTTCGCCCTTGGCCGCCTTCACCGCGGCCTCGACGGTCTTGTAGCCGATGCCGACGGGGTTCTGAGTGATGGCGCCGGCCATCTGGCCGTCGCGGATCGCCTGCTTCTGCTGGGCGCCCGAATCGTAGCCGATGATCACGAGCTTGCGGCCGAGCTCCTTGGCGCCGTTGACGACGCCGATGGCCGAGCCTTCATTGGCGCCGAACATGCCCTTGATGTCGGGGTTGGCCTGCAGGATCGCCTTGGTGATCTCGGTCGACTTGAGATGATCGCCCTCGCCATATTCGATGGCGACTATCTCGACCTTCGGATGCGCTTCCTTCATGCGGTTAACGAAGCCGTCGCGGCGGTCGATGCCGGTGCGGCTGGTCTGGTCGTGGACGACGAGCGCGACCTTGCCTTCATCGCCGATCAGCTCGGCCATCTTGTCGGCGGCGAGAGCGGCCGCGGCGATGTTGTCGGTCGAGGCGGTGGCCACGGGGATGTCGCTGTCGACGCCGGAGTCGAAGGCGACGACCGGGATCTTGGCGTCCTTGGCCTGCTGCAGCAGCGGGATCGCCGCCTGGCTGTCGAGGGCGGCGAAGCCGATGGCCGCCGGCTTCTTGGCAAGCGCCGCCGAGAGCATGTCGATCTGGCGGTCGACCTGCGATTCCGAATCCGGGCCCTCGAAGGTGACGGTGACGCCTAGGTCGGCGGCAGCCTTGTCCGCACCCGCCTTCACGGCCTGCCAGAACTGGTGCTGGAAGCCCTTGGAGATCAGTGGGATGTACATCTTGTCCTGGGCCATCGCGAAGCTCGCGCCGTAACCCAGGATCGCTGCGGCGCCGATGGCGCCGAGCAGGGTGCGTCTAGTGAACATGTTTCCTCCTGATGTTCATTTTCCGATCCGAATGTGCGTTCCGAATTTTTCTGGAGCGCGTTCGCCCTCTTCTTGGTGTTGGCGCAGCAACGAGCTGCGCGAAGCAAGCCTTCCTCAAAGCCTGCGGCGCCGCAGAATGTCGGTGTAGACGGCGAGAATGATGATCGAGCCGGTGACCACGGTCTGCCACTCCTGGGCAACCGAAAGGATGCGCAGTCCGTTGGCGAGCACGGAGATGATGAGCGCGCCGATGAGCGTGCCGATGATGGTGCCGCGGCCGCCGGAGAGCGACGTGCCGCCGATCACGACGGCTGCGATGGCGTCGAGTTCGTAGCCCTGGCCAAGCGCCGGCTGGGCCGAGTTGAGACGCGAGGCGATGAGCAGGCCGGCGATGCCGCAGATCGAGCCCGCGAGCGCGTAGACCGCGATCTTCCAGCGGTCGGTGTTGACGCCGGACAGGCGCACGGCCTCCTCGTTGGAGCCGAGCGCGAAAGTGAAGCGGCCGAGGATGGTGCGCTCGAGGATGAAGCTCGCGGCGATCGCCACCAAAAAGAGAATCAGGACGCCGTTGGGGATGGGCAGCGCCGGGAAGACCGAGCCGATCAGCGAGCCCTGCGAGATCTGGGTGAAGCCGGGCGTGTTGTTGAAATAGATGGGCCGGGTGCCCGAGATCACCAGCGACAGGCCCTTGAGGATCAGCATCATGCCGAGAGTGGCGATGAAGGGCGGGATCTTGAGCTTGGCGACGAAAGTGCCCGACAGGGTACCGCTGGCAGCACCCGCGAGGATGGCGGCCAGCACGCCGAGGCCGAGCGGCATGCCCCAGAAGGTCAGCACCACGCCGGCGATCACCGCGCAGAAGGTCATCAGCGTGCCGACCGACAGGTCGATGCCGCCGGTGATGATGACGAGCGTCGCCGCGACCGCCAGCACGCCGTTGACCGACGTCGCCTGCAGGATGGCGATGATGTTGGAGGTCTGCATGAAGTTGGGCGAGGCGAGGCTGAACACCGTGACCAGCGCGATCAGGCTGGCGAAGGCGAGCAGGCGGTGCTGGGCGCCCGAGAAGCGGGCGCCGGAGGAGACATTCGCGGTCGATGCTGTCGCACTCATTTGGCCTCTCCCTTTGCCGGCTTGTTGTTTTGCTCGCCCCGCAGCGTGGCGAGGTGCATGATCTCTTCCTGGCTGGCGCCTGACGGCAGGATGCCGGTCAGCCGGCCCTCGCACATGACGGCGATGCGGTGGCTGAGCCTCAGCACCTCGGGCAGCTCGGAGGAGATGACGATGATGGCGCGGCCCTGCTGGGCGAGCGCGGCCAAGAGCTTGTAGACCTCGTTCTTGGCGCCGACGTCGATGCCGCGCGTCGGCTCGTCGAAGATAAGCACCTCGCAGTCGCGCAGCAGCCACTTGGCGATGACTATCTTCTGCTGGTTGCCGCCCGACAGCAGCCGGGCCTCCTGGCGATCGGACGGCGTCTTGATGGCGAGCTGGTCGATGTAGCGGACGGCCGCGTCGTGCATGGCCGTCTCGCGGAGCAGGCCGCCGGGGCCGGTGAAGCGGGAAAGACTCGCCAGCACGACGTTGTTGCGCACGTCCATGCCGGTGGCGAGGCCGAAATGCTTGCGGTCCTCGGAGAGGTAGCCGATGCCGGCGCGCACGGCGTCCTGGGGCTTGCGGATGTCGACCTTCTTACCGTGCATGAAGACCTCGCCGCGGTCGCGACGGTCGGCGCCGAAGATGGCGCGGGCGACCTCGGTGCGGCCGGCGCCCATCAGGCCGGCGAAGCCGAGGATTTCGCCCTTGCGGACGGAGAAGGAGACGTCGCGGATTTCGCTGCCGCGGCTGATGTTTTTGACCTCGAGCACGATTTCCGAGTTCGAATGGTCCGGCACGACGGGGCGCTCGTCCGACAAGGCGCGGCCGACCATCATGGCGATAATCTTCTCGACCGGGGTCTCGGCAGCGGGCACGGTGCCGATGTATTCGCCGTCGCGCATGACGGTGACGCGGTCGGCGATGCGCTTCAGCTCGTCCATCTTGTGGGAGATGTAGACGATGCCGACGCCCTCGGCCTTGAGCCGGGCGATGATGGCGAAGAGCTCGTTGATCTCGGCGTCGTTCAGCGCTGCCGTCGGCTCGTCCATGATCAGCACGCGCGAGCGGTAGGACAAGGCCTTGGCGATCTCGACCATCTGCTGGCGGGCAATCGTCAGCCCGCCGACCGGGGTGCGCGGGTCGAGCTTGAGATGCATCGAGGCGAAGATCTCGGCGGCGTCGGCATTCAGCTTCGCCTCGTCGAGCAGCAGGCCGCCGGCCTTGCGCGGTTCGCGGCCGATGAAGATGTTCTGCGCCGCCGTCAGGTGCGGCATCAGGTTGAGCTCCTGATGGATGATGCCGATGCCGAGGTCCTGGGCCTGGCGCGGCGAATTGATCTCGACCGGCTTGCCGTCGAGCAGGATCTCGCCGCCGTCGCGGCGGTAGATTCCGGCGAGAATCTTCATCAGCGTCGACTTGCCGGCGCCGTTCTCTCCCATCAGGGCATGGACCTCGCCTGAGCGCAGGTCGAGCTGGGCGTTGTGCAATGCGCGCACGCCGGGGAAGGATTTCTCGATGTCCTTCATCGCAACGAGAGCGGTCATACGCGGCCTCCCGCGATGCCGTAGAAGGATGCGGCGGTGCCGCCGAGGATCGCGGCGTGCTGGGCCTTGCCGAGGCCGTCGAGCAGGCGGGCGGTGACCTCGTCCCAGAATGCGAAGGGCGCGGCGAGCGTCAGCACCGGCCAATCCGAGCCCCAGATCACGCGGTTAGGCCCGAACCAGGTGAGCAGGCTGTCGACCGTGGAGCGCAGGGCTTCCGCAGCCGCCTTCGGCGTCGTCCTCAGCTCCGCCGGCAGTTCGGTCAGCAGGCCGGAGAGCTTGCAGCACAGGTGCGGATGACCTGACAGTTCGGCCATGCCGAGCTTCCACATGGCGTGGCGCGGATCGTCGGCAGGTGCTGCGAAGGCAGGCTTGGCGGCATGGTCGATGACGACGGGCAGGTCCGGGTGCCTCTCGACGAAGCGGCTGAGCGCCTGCAGATGCTGCGGCAGGACCAGCGCGTCGAAGCGCAGGCCGAGACGCTTGAGTGCGGCGACGGCTTCGGCGTTCGGGCGCGTGGCGATCCAGTCGATGTCGGGCAGGTCCTGCAGCATCGGCCGCACGCCCTTGAACAGGGGATTCTCCGCCAGGCGCTCCAGCGAGGCGACACTGTCGGGTGAAGAGAGATCGACCCAGCCGACGACACCGGCGACGGCTTCGTCGTCACGGCCCTGGTCGAGCAGGAACACCGTCTCGGCTGCGGTGGGGGCTGCCTGGACGAGGATGCGCCTTTCGATGCCGGCCTTTTCGGCCAGCGGGCGCATCTCGGCTGCGCCGAAGTCGCGGTAGATGGGCGCGAGTTGGGCGGCGTCTGGCGTCAGCCAGCCATAGTCGCCGCGCCGGAGCGCCCAGTAATGGCAGTGGCCGTCGATCCTTGCGATCATGGCCGCCGCTCCGCCTAGATGGTGACGCCGCCGTCGACCAGGACGGCCTGGCCGGTGACGAAACGCGACTCGTCGGACAACAGGTAGACGACCAGCGGCGCGATGTCGTCGACGGTGGCAAGCCGGCCGATGGGCTGGCGGGCGATGAAGTCCTTCTCGGCCTGTACGGGGTCGGCGGCAGCAGCGATGCGGCCGCGCAGCGACGGCGTGTCGACCGTGCCGGGGCAGAGCGCGTTGCAGCGGACGCCGCGGCGGACATAGTCGGCGGCCATGCCCTTGGTGAAGCCGATGACGGCCGCCTTGGTGGCGCCGTAGAGCAGGCGGTTCGGGAAGCCTTTGATCGACGAGGCCATGGAAGCCATGTTGAGGATCGAAACGGCTCCGGTCTTTTCGGCGCGTTCGAGCATGCCGGGCAGGAACGCCCTGGTCGTGCGGTACATGCTCTTGACGTTGAGGTCGAAGCTGAAATCCCAGTCTTCGTCGCTGCAGTCCATGATCGTGCCGTTGTGGACGAAGCCGGCGCAGTTGAAGAGCCCGTCGAGCGGCGCCTGGCTCGCGGCGAAGGCGGCCACGGCCTTGCTGTCGCGCACGTCGAGGCGATGGGTCTCGATGTTCCTGCTCTCGCCCGAAAGCGCTTTCAGCGCCTCGTCATTGATGTCGGTGGCGATGACATGGGCGCCCTCCTTGGCGCAGGCCAGCGCGCTGGCGCGGCCGATGCCCTGGGCGGCGGCGGAAATGAAAATGCGTTTCCCGCTTAGTCGCATAACCGTCGCTCCTCCCAGCAAACTGCTTGCGCTTCTGTCTATATACGAACATACTATTCATAAATGAACCGACCTTGCAATGGGGAATCGTGGGGCGGATCGAAGGGGAGGAGTTCGAGCCATGCAAAAAGGGCCGGCAAAGACCGCCAACAGCGCGGACAAGGACGAGCGCTACCGCGCGCCGGCGCTGGACAAGGGGCTCGACATACTGGAGCTGCTTTCGGAGCAGCCGGGCGGCCTGACCCGGGCCGAGATCGTCAAGGCGATGGGGCGCGGGCCGAGCGAAGTCTACCGCATGCTCGAACGGCTGGTGGCGCGCGACTTTGTCAGCCGCTCGCCCGAGGGCGACCGCTACGCGCTGACAATGAAGCTGTTCATTCTCGCCCACCGCCACCCACCAGTGCGGCGACTGGTGGCGCGGGCGCAGCCCCTTATGGATGCGTTTTCGATCGCCGCCGGCCAGTCATGCCACCTGGTGGCGCCCGACCGTGACGCAGCACTCGTGGTGGCGCATGCGAGCCCGCCGGGCAACTGGGAGTTCGGCATCCGCATCGGCGCGCATATCGATCTCTTGACGACGAGTTCCGGCCACATCCTGCTCGCCTTCCAGGACCCGCATTCGCAATCCGAGGCAGCGGTGCGCTGGGACGGTACCGAGCTGGCTGTCGCCAGGGAGAAACTAGAGCCGGTGCTGAAAGCCTATCGCGACACCGGCCACCGCGTCGGCGCCAGCCAGCAGATGCGCGCCATCGACGACATCTCGGTGCCGATCCTGTCGCCGGACGGTTATGCGATTGCGGTGCTCACCTGCCCCTACATCCAGCGGATCGACGACAGGCAGGCCGACATCGACCAGACGCTCGTCCTCCTCAAGGACGTGGCGGCGAAGCTGTCGCTTTCGTAGGCCAGATAGCCTCGTCGTGTGAAGGGATACCCCCACCCCTACCCCCCACAAGGGGGAGGGGGACTCTTGGGTCCGGCGCGGCCTTTTCAAAGCGCTAAAGTCGGTCGTGAACTGGCTGAGCACAGACAGAATTCCCCTCCCTCTTGTGGGGAGGGGTTAGGGGTGGGGGTAAGCGGAGCTCAAGCCCCCGGCGGCACGACGCCCTTGCGGACGGCGAAGTCGGCGTAGAAGCGGCGTTCCTGGGTCTGGATGACGGCGTAGGCCTTCTTGGCGCGCTCGTAGAAGGCGAAGCGCTCGATACCGACCATCCTGGTGCCAGTGCCCTCGATCAGCTTGCCGACCTCGCGCTGGACTTCCGGAATCTCGTCGGGCTTGCCGACCACTTCCATGCGGCCGAAGGCGTCGTCGACGAAGGTGTCGACCGGCATCACCGAAAGCACCGCCTTCATGACGCTGACGATGTCGCCGTCGATGCGCAGCGGCCGGCCGAACACGGTCTGGCGCGCCATCGCATCGGCCGGGAAGTTGGCGTCGGCGATGATCAGGTCGTCGCCATGGCCCATGGCGCGGAGCACGTAGAGCACATCGGGGCCGAGCAGCGGGTCGATGCCAAGGAGCATTTCTTTCACCTGTGCGGTTGAGGGCGCGGGGCGACCGTCCCTCGTCCCAGAATTGCAAGCGGTCCGAACGGGCGCAAGGGCCCCTGCCGGGGCATTTCCGTGTTCCCGAAGCGCGGAAAGCGAGCTCCCGCCTTTCCGGGACTAGGCGCCGCGGACAAAACCTTCGGAGGCGACCAGAAGGTTGCGGGTATAGTCCTGCGCCACGTTGCGGGTGGCGAGGTCGCCGGCTTCCAGCCGCTCGACCTCCTGGCCGCCCTGCATGACCATCAGGCGCTCGCACATGTGCGTGATGACGCCGAGGTCGTGGCTGACCATGACGAAGGTGAGCTTGCGGTCGCGGCGCACCTGTTCGAGCAGGTTGAGCACCTCGGCCTGCACCGAGGCGTCGAGCGCCGAGGTCGGTTCGTCCAGGAGCAGGATCGACGGTTCCAGGATAAGCGCGCGGGCAATGGCGACGCGCTGGCGCTGGCCGCCCGACAGCTGGTGCGAGTAGCGGAAGCGGAAGCTCGAGCCGAGGCCGACCTCCTCGAGGGCACGCAGGATGCGCTTTTCGGTATCGGCGAAGCCGTGGATGTCGAGCGGTTCCAGCAGCAGCCGGTCGACCGTCTGGCGCGGGTGCAGCGAGCCATAGGGGTCCTGGAACACCATCTGGACCTGGCGGTAGAACGCCTTGTCTCTGACCTTACCGAGTTGCTTGCCGTTGACGTCGATGGTGCCGCCGGAGACGGGTGCCAAGCCTGCCACCGCACGCAGCAGCGTCGACTTGCCTGAACCGGATTCGCCGACGAGGCCGAAGGATTCGCCGGTGTTGACGGTAAGGCTGACGTCCTTCAGCGCGACGAAGTCGTCATAGACGACACACAGCCTGTCGATCTTGAGGGCACGGGTCACAGCAGCCACTCCGGCTTGCGGTCGAGCACCGGCAGCGGATGCCTGTCGGCGCCGATCCTGGGCATGCAGTTGAGCAGGCCTTGCGTGTAGGGGTGCTGCGCCTGCGACAGCTCGGATGCCTTCAGCTCCTCGACGATCCTGCCGGCATACATGACGATGACACGGTCGCAGAAGGTGGAGACCAGCCTGAGGTCGTGCGAGATGAAGATGAGGCCCATGCCGCGGTCGATGACGAGGCGGTCGAGGATGCGCAGGATGTCGAGCTGGACGGTGACGTCGAGCGCCGAGGTCGGCTCGTCGGCGATCAGCAGCTCCGGCCCGGCGATCAGCATCATGGCGATCATGGCGCGCTGGCCCATGCCGCCCGAAACCTCGTGCGGATACAGCGCGAAGACACGTCTGGGGTCCCGGATCTGGACCGCGGCAAGCATGTCGAGCGCCTTTTCGCGCGCCTCGGCCTTCGAGACCTTCTCGTGTGTCCGGAGCGTCTCGACGATCTGGCGGCCGATGGTCATGACCGGGTCGAGCGAGTATTTCGGATCCTGCAGGATCATGGCGATGCGGTTGCCGCGCAGGTCCCGGCGCTGGGCTGGGGAAACCTTGAGAAGGTCGATGCCGCTGAACTCCAGCCGCCTTGCTGAAATGTTGGCATGCTCGGGGGTGAGCCCCATGATGGCGCGGCCGGTCTGCGACTTGCCCGAGCCGCTCTCGCCGACGATGCCGAGCCTTTCCTGGCCGAGCGAGAAGGTGACGCCGCGCACCGCCTGCACCATGCCGGTGCGGGTGGGGAACTCGACGCGCAGGTCCTCGACGTGGAGCATGGCGCTCATTGGCCGCCGCTCCGCGGATCGAGCGCGTCGCGCAGGCCGTCACCGAGCAGGTTGAAGCCAAGGCTGACGATGAGGATGGCGGCGCCCGGTGCGGCGGCGACCCACCATTGGTCGAGGATGAAGCGGCGGCCCGAGGCGATCATCGCACCCCATTCAGGCAGCGGCGGCTGGGCGCCGAGGCCGAGGAAGCCGAGGCCGGCGGCAGTCAGGATGATGCCGGCCATGTCGAGGGTCACCCGCACGATCAGCGACGAGATGCAGAGCGGCATGATGTGGCGCAGCACGATGCGCATCGGCGAGGCGCCCATCAGCTTGACCGCCGAGATGTAGTCGGAGCTGCGTACGGTCAGCGTCTCTGCCCGGGCGATGCGGGCATAGGGCGGCCACGAGGTCAGCGCGATCGCGATGATGGCGTTTTCGATGCCGGGGCCGAGAGCGGCGACGAAAGCCAGCGCCAGAACCAGCTTGGGGAAGGCGAGGAAGATGTCGGTGATGCGCATCAGCACCGCGTCGACCCAGCCGCCGGCATAGCCGGAAACGGTCCCGACCAGCAGGCCGATGGGGGCGGCGATGACGGCCACCAGCACCACCACCTGCAGGGTCAGCCGCGAGCCGTAGATCAGCCGCGAGAGGATGTCGCGGCCCTGGTCGTCGGTGCCGAGCCAGTAGTCCGCGCCGGGCGTCATCAGCCGCGCGTTCTTGAGGTCGCCGATATAGGGCGAATGGGGCGCCAGCAGCGGCGCGAAGGCCGCGACGAAGAGGAGTGCCAGGATGATGGCGAGGCCGACGACGGCGAGCTTGTTGGCGGTGAAGCGGCGCCAGGTGAGATAGGCGCGGCCGAGCCGCGCCTGCATGCGCGACTGCGGCCGGTCGGTCAACAGCCATTCGCGGCGAGTCATGGCCGTGTCGCTCATCTGATCCGCGTCCTTGGGTCGAGCATTCGATAGAGCAGGTCGGAGAGTAGGTTGATGCCGATGAACACCGAACCGATGACGATGGTGCCGCCGAGCACTGCGTTCATGTCGGCGTTCTGCAGCGAATTGGTGATGTAGAGGCCGAGACCTGGCCAGGCGAAGACCGTCTCGGTCAGCACCGAGCCTTCGAGCAGA
Organism: Aminobacter sp. Piv2-1; assembly: GCF_037625995.1. Taxonomy (NCBI): domain Bacteria; kingdom Pseudomonadati; phylum Pseudomonadota; class Alphaproteobacteria; order Hyphomicrobiales; family Phyllobacteriaceae; genus Aminobacter; species Aminobacter sp. Piv2-1. The sequence goes on along the minus strand of NZ_JARKMU010000008.1, from coordinate 272,712 downwards.
CCGGCATAGGAAAGTGCGATCACGGTGACCAGCGGTACTGCGGCGTTGCGCAGCGCATGGCCCCAGATGATGCGGGCTTCCGACAGTCCCTTGGCGCGCGCCGCGACGATGTATTCCTGGCTGAGCTCGTTCAGCATGAAGGAGCGCGTCATGCGGCTGATATAGGCGAGCGAGAAATAGCCGAGCAGCGAGGCCGGCAGGATGATGTGGGCGAAGATGTCCTTGAACGCGGCCCAGTCGCGGTTGATGACGGCGTCGAGCAGGTAGAAGCCGGTGACGGGCGTGAACGTGTATTCGAAGACGACATCGATGCGGCCAGGGCCGGAGGTCCAGCCGAGGCGGGCATAGAAGACCAGAAGCGCGATCAGCCCGAGCCAGAAGATCGGCACCGAATAGCCGACGAGGCCGACGACGCGCACGATCTGGTCGGCAAGGCTGCCCCGCCGCACCGCGGCCAGCACGCCGAGCGGGATGCCGAGCGCGGCGCCGATGACGGTGCCCACGGTGGCGAGCTCCATGGTGGCCGGGAAAACGCGGCGGATGTCGGTCATCACCGGGTTGGTGGTCAGCACCGAGGTGCCGAAGTCGCCCGAGAGCACGCCTTTCACATAAAGGAAGAACTGCTGGTAGTAGGGCAGGTTGAAGCCCATCTCGATGCGCGTGCGCTCGACGACATGGGCCGGCGCCCGGTCGCCGACGATGGCGAGCACCGGGTCGATCGGCACGACGCGGCCGATGAAGAAGGTCACGGCGAGAAGGCCGAGATAGGTCGTGGCAACGATCACCAGGAAGCTGGCGATCGAGCCGACGATGGCGGAGGCGCGCCGGTTGGCGCGCCTCGCGGGCGTCTGAGTGTCAGCGGTGCTCAACGGTCTGATCCTGCCGGATCATTCCTTGGTCACGGGCGCCACGAAGTTGGAATCGAAGCTCGGCCCAAGCTTGTAGTTCTTGACGTTGCCGCGCATGCCGGCAACCTCGGTCTGCTGGAAGATCAGCACGAACGGGCTTGTGTCGAGGGCAGCCTGCTGCAGCTCCCGGTACATGGCCGCGCGCTTGTCGGCGTCGCGTTCGAGCAGCGCGGCCTTGGTCTTTTCGGTCAGCTCCGGCACGTCCCAGGCATTGCGCCAGGCAAGCGTCTTCACCGTGCCGTCGTCGGCATTGTTCGGGTTGGAGGTGAAGGTCTCGGCGTTGGAGTTCGGATCCCAGTAATCCATGCCCCACTGGCCGATATACATGTCGTGGTTGCGGGCACGGTACTTGGTCAGCGTCTGCTTGCCGTCGCCGGGGATGATCTCGACCTTCACGCCCGCCTGCCCGGCGGTCTGCTGGAAGGCTTCGGCGATGCCCGTCACCGGCTGGGTGTTGCGCACGTCCATGGTGACCGAGAAGCCGTCCTTCAGGCCCGCCTTCTCGAGCAGTTCCTTGGCCTTGGCGACGTCGAACTTGAACGGATCGGAATCGAGCGCGCCGAGCACGCCCTTGGGCTGGTAGGTCTGGCGGATTTCGCCGATGCCCTTGATCAGGGTCGAGCCGATGGCGTCGTAGTCGATCAGGTACTTCAGCGCCTGGCGCACCTCCGGCTTGGCGAGGTTCGGGTTCTTCTGGTTGAGGCTGATGTAATACACCGTGCCCTTGGGCGCGCTGGTCGTCGCGAGAGCGGCGTTCTTGGATACCGCCTCGAGGTCGCCCGGCTCCAGGTTGCGGGCCACGTCGACGTCGCCGCTTTCCAGCATCAGGCGCTGGGTCGCGCTTTCCTTGACGTGGCGATAGATGACGCGGGCGAGCGCCGGCTTGTCGCCGTAGTAGTTGTCGTTGCGCTCCATCACGAGGATTTCGTTGGCGCGCCAGTCGCGGATCTTGAACGGACCCGAGCCGGCATAGCCGGTCTTCATCCAGCCGTTGCCGAAGTCGTTGTCGAACTTGTAGTCGTCGGTCGGGGTTACGGCGGCGACATGCTCCAGCACCAGCTTCTTGTCGACGACCGCGCCGACGGTTGCCGTGAGGCAGTTCAGCACGAAGCTCGGGGCGTAGGCCTTGTCGACGGTCAGCACGAAGGTGCTCTCGTCGACAGCCTTGGCCTTCTCGGCGACATTGTCCTTGGTCAGGCCGAACTGGGTCAGGATGAATGCCGGGCTCTTGTCGAGCTTGACGACGCGCTCGAACGACCAGGCGACGTCCTCCGCCGTGATCGGGTTACCGGAGGCGAATTTGAGGCCTGGCTTGAGCTTGAAGGTGTAGGTCAGGCCGTCGTCGGAGACCGTCCAGCTTTCGGCGATGCCGGGCTTCACCTTGGACGTGTCGTCGATGTCGAGCCGCACCAGCATATCGTAGGCGTTGCCGAGGAACTCGGCCGGGCTGAGTTCGAAGGATTCTGCCGGATCGAGCGTGATCGTGTCGTCGATGGCCCAGGCCTGCACCAGCGTGTCGGCCGGCGTCTCGGCGAGGGCAGGGGCGGCGCCAAAAACCAGCGCCGACATGGCGGCGCCGGCGAGCATCGCGCGGAAATGTCCGTTCAGTTTTCCGATAAACATGTCTTCAGTTCCCCCAGTTGACGAAAGTTATCGTTGTCAGGCTGCCTCGTGCCAGGCCGAGCGCAGCACCCTAAGCCAGTTGTCGCGGCAGATCTTCGCCAGTTCGGCGTCACCATAGCCAGCATCCCGCATGGCGGCAACGAGCCGCGGCAGCCCGGCAGCGTCGCCGATCTCGGCCGGGATCGTGGCGCCGTCGAAGTCCGAACCCATCGCCACGCCGTCGATGCCGACGCGCTCGACGAGGTAATCTATGTGCCGGATCATGTCGGAAAGCGGCGTGTCGGCGCGCTTGGCGCCGTCCTCGCGCAGCATGGTGACGGCGAAATTCAGGCCGACCAGGCCGTTGCTCTCACGCACGGCGTCGAGTTGCTTGTCGGTCAGGTTGCGGCTGATCGGTGTGATGGCGTGCGCATTGGAATGGCTGACGATCAGCGGCTTTTCGGACAGCCTGGCCACGTCCCAGAAGCCCTGTTCGGTGATGTGGGCGAGATCGATGGCGATGCCCATGCGGTTGCAGGCCTTGACCAGCCTTTTGCCGGCTTCGGTGAGGCCGGGGCCAGTGTCGGGCCTCGACGGGAAGGCGAAGGGCACACCGTGCCCGAAGATGGTATTGCGGCTCCACACCGGGCCGAGCGAACGCAGGCCGGCAGCGTAGAAGACGTCGAGCGCCGCGAGATCGGCGTCGATGGCCTCGCAGCCTTCCATGTGCAGCACGGCAGCGAACTTGCCTGCCGCCTCGGCTGCCTCGATGTCCGTCGAGTTGCGGCAGATCTTCCAGCCCCCGGCACGTTCGATCCTGAAGGCGATCGCGGCCATGTCGAGGGCCACGTCGAGCGACGGCGAACGCTCGAGTGGCGCCGAAAGTGGCACGGCATAGTGGCCGTTTGCGTCGCGCACGTCGTCGCGGATGCTGCCGGAGGTGATGTAGATGGCGCAGAGGCCGCCGGCTAGACCGCCCTTCCTGGCGCGGGGCATGTCGATGTGCCCTTGCCGTGTGCCCTCGATGAACTCGGCCACCGGGTCCGCGCCCTTGGCCGCATTGTTCCACAACCGGAAAAGCACGTCGTTGTGGCCGTCGAACACTGCCTGCATCATTCACTCCTCGTGGCGAGAGTTGAAGGGCGCGCGCCCGTCAAGTCAATCTGCCCGGGATGAGGCCACCGGTGCGCAAACCGCGGTTTCGCTTGGTGAGGCACAGGCAGGACCAAAAGGAACCCGCCGCTGGACCACTTGCTGTCCCGTATGGCTCCGATGCGATCCCCTTGGCAGATCTCTGGAAGTCTATGCTCACGCTCGGCCGTCTCGCCGAAGCCATCGAAGCCCACGGCACGCAGACCTACTTCGCGAGCTGATCCAATCTCAGGGTCGCCCGGCCGGAATGGTCCGGCGGTGCTCTGGACCGGCATTTTCCTGTTGATGCGCCGGAGGCGCGGGCGTACGGCTAAAGCCGGAATTCCGACTGACCCCCGAAAACCCTCGCTCCGGCAGCACCGACATGTCCTTCGTTCCAGACCTGGCGACCATCCTGCAGTTTGCCGTCGCCACCTTCATCATCGCCATCACGCCCGGACCCGACATGACGCTGTTCGTCGGCCGCGCCCTCTCCGAAGGCCGCAAGGCGGGCTTCGCCTGCATGGCAGGCGCCATGACGGGCATCGTCATCCACACCACGCTGGTGGCACTCGGCCTGTCGGCGCTGATCGTCGCCTCGCCGAAGGCCTTCATGGCGCTCAAGATCGTCGGCGCCGGCTATCTCGTCTGGCTCGCCTTCCAGGCTGTCACCAAGGGGTCGGCCTTTTCGCCCGACACCACCAAGCGCGAGCCGCGCTCGTTCTTCCAGAACTGGGCGACGGGGCTGGGCATCAACCTGCTCAACCCGAAGATCATCCTGTTCTTCATGACCTTCCTGCCGCAGTTCGTCTCGGCGAGCGACACCAACGCCCCCGGCAAGCTGTTCTTCCTCGGCGCCATGTTCATCGTGCTGTCGCTGCCGGTCACCGCGCCGATGGTGATCGCCGCCGACAAGTTCGCCGGCCTGCTGAAGAAGAGCCCGCGGGTGACACGCATCGTCGACTATCTGTTCGCCGGCGTGTTCTCCGCGTTTGCGCTGAAGATCCTTACGGCGCAGGCGAAGTAGGCGGGCTTTCGCGCCACGCGCCGGCGAAGCGGCCGGTGACGAACCAGTAGGCGATGCCGCCGATGAGCCCGCTGCCGATGATCGATACCGGCAGCAGCGGGTCGCGATAGGCGAAGCCGCCGTCGCCGCGCTGGTAGGCGAAGCCGATGAAGACGAGCGCCACGAAGCCGCCGGCCAGCGCGTAGAAGAGCCAGTCGCGCTTGCCCAGAAGCTCTGCGAGCAGCATCACGACCACGGCCGGCACGAAGGCAAAATAGGCCACGAACAGCGCCACGAAGGGTATCGAGAAGACCAGCGAGCCGTGGGCCACTTCGACGGGGATGTCCGACGCGATGACGCCGGCGACGCCGAGGAAGATCACGTTCAGGAATGCGCTGGCGGCAAGCGACGCCGCCAGGAAGCCCAGCACCATGTGGGCGAACTTGCCGAGATAGATGAGGACGCGGCTCACGCCTCGCCGTGTCCGGCGATCATCATCGCCTCGAGTGCCAGGCGCTCGCTTTTCTTCAGGCGCTCGGATTCCGACTTCAGCTGGCCGCAGGCGGCGAGGATGTCGCGGCCGCGCGGCGTGCGGATCGGCGAGGCATAGCCGGCCTGGTTGATGTAGTCGGCGAACTTCTCGATCTGCTCCCAGTCCGAGCACTGGTAGTTGCTGCCGGGCCATGGGTTGAACGGGATCAGGTTGATCTTGGCCGGCACGCCCTTGAGCAGCTTGACCAGCGCCTTGGCGTCTTCGAGGCTGTCATTGATGTCCTTCAGCATCACATATTCGAAGGTGATGCGGCGGGCATTCGACAGGCCGGGATATTTGCGGCAGGCGTCCATCAACTCGTTGAGCGGGAACTTCTTGTTGATCGGCACCAAGAGGTCGCGCAAATCGTCGTTGGTGGCGTGCAGCGAGATCGCCAGCATCACGCCGATCTCCTCGCCGGTGCGGAAGATCTCCGGCACGACGCCCGAGGTCGACAGCGTGATGCGGCGCTTGGACAGCGCCAGCCCGTCGCCGTCGGAGGCGATCAGCAGCGCCTTCTTCACCGCCTCGAAATTGTAGAGCGGCTCGCCCATGCCCATCATGACGATGTTGGAGACCTTGCGGCCTTCGGCCGGCACGATGGCGCCCGCCGGCGTGTCGCGGTCGGGGAAATCGCCGAGCCGGTCGCGCGCGGTCAAAAGCTGCGCCAGGATCTCTTCCGCCGTCAGGTTGCGCACCAGCTTCTGCGTGCCGGTGTGGCAGAACGAGCAGGTGAGCGTGCAGCCGACCTGGCTGGAGATGCACAGCGTGCCGCGGCCTTCCTCGGGGATGTAGACGGTCTCGATCTCGACGGGTCTACCGGCGCCGCGCGGGGGAAAGCGGAACAGCCATTTGCGCGTGCCGTCGGAGGAGATCTGCTCCTCGACGATCTCGGGACGCGCGATGGTGAAGTGCTTGGCCAGCTCGGCGCGCAGGTCCTTGGAGATGTTGAACATGTCGGCGAAGTCGGAGACGCCGCGGACATAGAGCCAGTGCCAGAGCTGCTGCACGCGCATCTTGGCCTGGCGTTCTGGAACGACGCCAGAGGTGATCAGGGCTTCCGCGAGTTCCTCGCGGGTGAGGCCGATCAGCTCTCCCTTGGCGGGCGCCGCAATTCGGGCACGAAGCGAGTCGCGGGTGGTATCGGCGGTAAGGTCGAGCGAAACGGTCATTCGGGCTCAGCTAGCTTCGGATATCGGCAAATGTAGGATTTTGGCGCCACATATCACAGGTCCGGCGCTGCGTCACGTTTTGGCGGCCATGCATTTCCGCCTGGGCTTCGCCACTTGTTAAGGTTCTGGCTGCGATGCTGCACCCATGACCGGCATGTACCAGATCGTGCTCGCGCTGCTTGCCGTCAACGGCGCGGCCTTCCTCGCCTTCTGGCGCGACAAGAGGCTGGCCAGCGCCGGCGCGCGGCGCATCCCCGAAAGGATGCTGCTCTGGCTCGCATTTGCCGGCGGCAGCCTCGGAGCGGTGACGGCACAGCACCTGTTCCGCCACAAGACGCGCAAGGAGCCGTTCCGCTCGCAGCTCTATGCTATTGCCGCCCTGCACGCGCTGGCGCTGGCCACGTTGGTTGCCTGGCTCGTGGCGCCGCAATGGCTGGCCGGCCTGCTCGACCGGGCATTCAGCGCCGCCGTTTCGTGACATATGGCTCACGTGCCGGACAAGGTGAGGATGTAGCGCTACTCCGGCCGGCCGCCGCGGGAATGTGGCATCGGCTCGCCTGAAGGCCGCCAGCCCATGCGCTCGTAGAGACCCGCGGCACGCTCGTTGTCGGCGTAGACGGAAAGCCGCATTTCGTCGAAGTCGCGCCGCTTCAATTCCGGCGGCAGGCGTTCCAGCAATTCTTGCGCATCGCTTGGCTCCAAACAAAAAGGCCAGGCGAATGGCGCCCGGCCTTCGAAACTGTCCGCCGCCTGCGCTTACTTGCAGGTGGCGATCGAGCCCAGGGCGGCGGAAATGCCCTTGAGCGAGAAGACGTAGCTGGTCGGGTTGCCGCGCCCGGACTTGGCTGCGACCTTCATGTCCGAGCCGCCCTTCATGGCGGCGATCAGCGCCGGCTCCTCGGCGGCGTTCTCGACCCAGGCAGACCTGCCCTTGGTGAACATGGAGAACGACTTGTCGCCGATGGTGACGGTGACCTTGGAATTTGCCTGGAAATCGTAGCCGGCAATGAACTGCGGCTCGAACGACACCTTCTGGCCAGGTCGCTGGCTGACGAAGAAGAACATGTCGCCATGATCGAGCGTCGGCGGCTGCTTGTCGGTGGGCACCGTCAGTACGTAGCAGACCTTGCCGTTCTGCGCCTGGTAGCTGTAGGTCCCCCACGAATTGTACTGGCCGATCTTGGTGGCCGACTGGGCCAGCGCCGGCATTGCCGAGACTGCCAGCACCAGGCCCGAAATTGTAGCTATCAATCCGCGCATTGCTTTTCCTGTATCTCAAATGGAGCGGGAGGCAGGCTGGCAGCGCGCCCGCCCGTTCGCTTCATTTTGATTTAATCTGGGTTACCAAAGGATGAATCGCCCGTGAAAAGCGCCGTTCGCCCGCTGGCCCGCAGCCTTTACCGCCGCGCGACGGGCGCGGCACCCTGTCCCTTCGAGGGTTGAAAACCACGAACAAGGCAAGAGTTTGACTTTTCGTTTCGGCCTGAAACAGGGCTGGCCGCAGCCACTCACCACTCGCGCGAAAGCGCTTCCCTGGCGGCCAGCCGATGCGCCGGCGTCATGTGCGAGCGCACGGCCGCGAACGCGGCCGTCAGCACCGCGATGTCGTCGGTGAAGCCGATGCCGACAAGCACGTCGGGAATGGTGTCTGCCGGCAGGATGAAATAGGCAAGCGCGGCAAGCAGGATGCCCTTGGCGCGCAGCGGCGTCTGCTTGTCCATCGCGCAATAGTAGCCGGCCACCACTTCTTCCATGAAGGGGATGTGGCGGGCGGCAGCCTTGGCCTTGCGCCAGAACTTTTCCCGCAACTCGTTCTCGCTCGCGTCGGCACCGGTCGCGTCGTTGCGGAAATGGTCAAATCCCGGGAACTTCACCATCTGGGCAATCTCCTTCGCGACGAAATGTGGGAAAGCGTCGCCCCCACTGCAAGGTCGGCGGCTCAGGAACCGAAATAGGCGTTCATGCGCTTGGCAAGCTTGAAGTCCAGCTCGGTCAGCCCGCCGGCATCATGGGTGTTCAACCTGACGTCGACGGTCTTGTAGACGTTCGACCAGTCGGGATGGTGGTCGAGTTTCTCGGCGGCAAGTGCGACACGGGTCATGAAGGCGAAGGCCTCGCTAAAATTCCTGAACTCGAAACGCCTCGAGATCGACAGGCCGTCGTCGGCGAGCGCCCAGCCGTCGAGCGAAGCCAATCCCTCCTTCACCTCGGCAGGTGTTAGTTTCTCTCTGGCCATTTGGTGCTCCCATGCTAATCGAGATCGTACGCCAGCATAGCGCGGCCATCCGAGGCAAGGGCAGGAAAATATGAGCAACGGCTTGCCAAGATCGATCCTCTTCGTCTGCCTCGGCAACATCTGCCGTTCGCCGCTGGCCGAGGGCGTGTTTCGCGCCGTGCTCGCCGAACGCGGCCTGGAGGCCTCCTTTGCCATCGATTCGGCTGGAACCGGCGGCTGGCATGTCGGCTCGGCCCCCGACCCCCGCTCGATCGCGGTCGCGGCGCATCACGGCATCGACATCGCCAGGCAGCAGGCGCGCAAGGTGACCCTCGCCGACTTCGAGCGCTTCGACCTCATTCTCGGCATGGACCGTTCGAACGTCGACGACCTGCGCCAGCTGGCGCCGCAAGGCTCTCCGGCACGCATTGAACTGTTCCTCGGCCATGCCTCCGGCGCGAAGAAGGACGTTCCCGATCCATATTATGGCGGCGAAGACGGCTTCCTGGACGTCTACCGCATGATCCGCGAGGCTTCGGAGGCGCTGGCCGACCGGCTCGCCGGGTGCGAGGCGACGCCGTTGAGCGGCCAGGCCTCCTCGACGATGTAGGGGCCGCCGCCGACGGAATCGCGCGAGGACATCAAGACGAAGCGGCCGACGCGGAAGGGCACGGTGGCGAAATTGCCGCGCGCCGAAAGATAATGTGCCACGTCGAGCGGACTGGTGTTGCGCAGCCTGGCAAGGGTGACATGCGGCGAGAACTTGCGCGGGTCAGAAGGCACGCCGACGCGCTGGCAGATGCGCTCGATCTCGCCCTGCAGGGCGCTTAGCTCGGGCGAGGGGATGACCCCGGCCCATACGGCATGCGGCTTCTTCTGGCCGAAGGCACCGACCCCCGACAGTGTCAGCGAGAAGCCGGGGCGGTCGACGCGGTCGAGCGCTTCGACGATCTCGTCGGCGACATGGCCTTCGACATCTCCGATGAAACGCAGGGTGAGGTGGTAGTTCTCGACGTCGATCCAGCGTGCTCCTGGCAGGCCTCCCCGCAGGAGCGAGAGGGAAAGTGCCGCGTCACGCGGAATTTCGAGGGCGGTGAAAAGTCGCGGCATGGCCAGGCTCCCTTCTCCTCGAATCGAAATTCGTAAGCTCAGCGAATCATCGATCGCCCCATCGGGCAAGCTGTTTGTTCAGCCGCCGCTGAATAGACAACGTTTGTGACAGGCAAGTGTTGCAGCCCTGCATGCCGGCCATATGGGCCGGCTCATTTGCCGGCGATGGCCTTTTCGACGGTCGGCAGGGCGCGCTCGACCATGCGGTCGATGCCGGCCGCGTTGGGGTGCATGCCGTCCTCGAGCAGTAGCGACCGGTCGCCGGCGACGCCGTCGAGGAAGAACGGATAGAGCGTGGCGCCGTATTTTTCTGCCAGTTTCGGGTAGATCGTTCCGAACTGTTCGCCATAGGCATGGCCGAGGTTGGGCGCGGCGACCATGCCGGCCAAGAGCACCGGAATGTTGCGCTGCTTGAGCCGGGCAAGCATCTTGTCGAGGTTCTGCTCGACAAGTGCCGGATCGATGCCGCGCAGCATGTCGTTGGCGCCGAACTCGAGGATGACCAGCTGGGTGCCGTCGGGGATCGACCAGTCGAGGCGAGACAAGCCCCCGCTGGTCGTGTCGCCCGACACGCCGGCATTGGCGATCACCACATCGTGACCGCGCTTGCGTAGCGCCGCCTCGAGTTTTTCGGGAAAACCCTCGCCTGGGCCGAGGCCGAAGCCCGCCATCAGGCTGTCGCCGAAGCCAACGATGCGGAACGGTTCGGCCCGGGCGGCGGGCGCCGCCACCATGACCGCAAGTCCAAGCACGAGCGCGGCAAAGAACTGTTTGAAAGCCATCAAGTCAGATCCGATATGACGAAGACAGTCCCCGCCCTCCGGTTTTCATATAGGATAGAATTATCGTGACAGAAGCCGTCATCGAACTGAGGGATGTGTCGCTGACGCTCGGCGAAGGCGCCTCGTCCGTCCACGTGCTGAAGGGTGTCAGCCTCGACGTATCCGCCGGCGAGGCGACGGGCATCGTCGGACCATCGGGCTCCGGCAAGTCGACGCTGCTGATGGTGCTGGCCGGCCTCGAACGCGTCGATTCCGGCACGGTGACGATCGCCGGCCAACTGCTCAACGGCCGCAGCGAGGACCAGATCGCTTCGTTCCGCGGGCGAAACATCGGCATCGTGTTCCAGTCTTTCCACCTCATCCCCAACATGACGGCGCTGGAAAACGTCGCCGTGCCGTTGGAGTTGGCCGGCAAGCGCGACGCCTTCGCCATTGCCGAGCGCGAGCTTGCGGCGGTGGGCCTTGCCGACCGGGTGACGCACTACCCGGGCGAGCTTTCCGGCGGCGAGCAGCAACGCGTGGCGATTGCCCGCGCCCTGGCCCCGGAGCCGCGCATCCTGATCGCCGACGAACCGACCGGCAATCTCGACCAGGCCACGGGCCGGCAGATCGCCGACCTTTTGTTCGCCAAGGCGGCCGAACGCGGCATGACGCTGGTTCTGGTCACCCACGATCCCGCACTCGCGGCACGCTGCGACCGGCAGGTGGCGATGCGCTCGGGCCGGATCGAGACGGCGACGGTGACGCCGCTGGCTGAGAAGGTTCGGGCATGAGGGTGCACTCGTGCTGAAGGACCTGCCTCTCGCCTTCCGCTTTGCCTCGCGTGAAATGCGCGGCGGCCTGCGCGGCTTCCTGATCTTCCTGACCTGCATCGCGCTCGGCGTGGCGGCCATCGGCGGCGTCAATTCTGTTGCCCGCGCCATCACCGCCGGCGTCGCCAGCGAAGGCCAGGCGCTGCTCGGCGGCGACCTCCGCTTCCAGCTCATCCAGCGCGAGGCAAGCGACAAGGAACGCGCCTTCCTCGAAAGCCTCGGCACCGTTTCGCACAATGCCGGCATGCGCTCGATGGCGCGGCTGGAAGACGGCTCCGACCAGTCGCTGGTCGAGGCGAAGGCCGTCGATGCCGCCTACCCCCTCTACGGCCAACTCGTCACCGAGCCGGCGCTGCCGCGCGCCGAACTCTTCGCCGGGAAATCCGGCGTCTTCGGTGCGGCCGCACCCGATCTTCTGTTCGAGCGTCTGAAACTCAGCCTCGGCGATCGCGTCAAGCTCGGCGGCGCCACCTTCGAGCTGCGCGCAAAGCTCGTCACCGAACCCGATGCCGTCTCCGACGGATTCGGCTTCGCCCCACGGCTGCTCGTCTCTATGGAGGGCCTCACCGCCTCGGGGCTGATCCAGCCCGGCAGCCTGGTCGAGCACGCCTACAAGCTACGCATGCCTGCCGGCACCAGCGAGGCTGAACTGCGTGCGGTGCGCGAACAGGCAAATGCCGACTTCCCCGAGGCCGGCTGGAGCGTACGCACCCGCACCAACGCCGCGCCGGCACTGTCTGCCAACATCGAGCGCTTCTCGCAGTTCCTGACGCTGGTCGGTCTGACCTCGCTGGTGGTCGGCGGCGTGGGCGTGGCAAATGCCGTGCGTGCCTATCTCGACGGCAAGCGCGGCGTCATCGCCACCTTCAAGAGCCTGGGCGCCTCGGGCGGCTTGGTACTTACGATCTATCTTATCCAGATCATGCTGATCGCCGGCTTCGGCATCGGCATCGGCCTCGCGCTCGGTGCATTGATGCCGTTTGCGGCAAGTGCTGCGCTCCAGTCGGTCATCCCCGTACCTGCCGAGGCGAGTATCTATCCGGCGGCGCTGGCAATCGCGGCGCTGTTCGGCGTGCTCGTGACCCTCGCTTTCGCAATCCTGCCGCTCGGTCGCGCCCGCGACGTGCCGGCCACCGCCCTGTTCCGCGAGATGGGCTTCGAAGGCCGCGGCCTGCCGCGCTTCGTCTATGTCGCTGTGGCGTTGGGCATCGCCGCCATTCTCGCAATGCTCGCCATCTGGTTCGCCGGCGACCGGCGCATCGCCACCATCTTCGTCGGCGCGACAGTCTTTTCCTTCCTGGTGCTCAGGGCGGTGGCGCTCGCCGTGCAATGGCTGGCGCGCAAGAGCCCGCACGTGCGCTCGACGGCGCTCAGGCTGGCCGTCGGCAACATCCATCGTCCCGGCGCGCTGACACCTTCGGTGGTGCTGTCGCTCGGCCTGGGGCTGACGCTGCTCGTGACGCTGGCGCTGATCGACGGCAATCTGCGCCGTCAGATCGCCGGCAGCCTGCCGGAGCGGGCACCGAACTTCTTCTTCGTCGACATCCAGCCCAATGAGGTCGACGATTTCGCCAGGTTGGTTGAGGCCGAGGCGCCCGGCGGCAAGCTTGTGCGCGTGCCGATGCTGCGCGGCCGCGTCATGGCGCTCAATGGCACCGATGTGCAAAAGCTCAACGTGCCACCAGAAGGCGCCTGGGTGCTGCGTGGCGACCGTGGCCTGACCTATGCGAAAAATATCCCCGAAAACTCTACGCTGTCGCAGGGCACATGGTGGCCGGCCGACTATGCCGGCGAGCCGCTGGTGTCGTTCTCGGCGCAGGAAGCACGCGAGCTTGGCCTCAAGCTCGGCGACACGGTGACGGTCAACGTGCTCGGCCGCAACGTGACGGCAAAGATCGCCAGCTTCCGCGAGGTGCAGTGGGAATCGATGGGCATCAACTTCGTCATGGTGTTCTCGCCGAACACATTCGCGGGCGCACCGCACAGCTGGCTCGCAACGCTGACCGAGGCCAAGGCGTCATCCGTCGAGGAAGCGCGCATCCTCAACGCGGTGACGCGCAGCTATCCGGCGATCACCACGGTGCGGGTCAAGGATGCGCTAGACGTGGTCAACCGTCTGGTCGCCCAACTCGGCACGGCGATCCGTGCCGCGGCAGGCGTGGCGCTGATCGCTTCGGTGCTGGTGCTCGCCGGGGCGCTCGCCGCGGGAAATCGCGCCCGCATCCACGACGCGGTGATCCTCAAGACGCTCGGCGCGACGCGCCGGACGCTGATCGCAGCCTTTTCGCTCGAATATATGCTGATCGGTCTTGCCACCGCCGTCTTCGCGCTCGCCGCCGGCGGGGTGGCGGCCTGGTTCGTCGTCGCCCGCATCATGACGCTGCCGTCGCAGTTTCTGCCTGAGGTTGCGGTGGCGACGATCGCCGCGGCGCTGATATTGACTGTCGGCTTCGGCCTCGTCGGTACCTGGCGCGTGCTGGGACACAAGGCCGCACCGGTGCTGCGGACCGAATAGACCAGAGGGCTTGTCGCAACGATTCTCAAATACATTTGTATGAGAAATGTGCCCTCACGCAGGGTTTCAGACGGTTACGGGCCTTGTTCTGGCCCGAAAGAAGCATCATATTTCGCCGCAGGCATGCTGGAGTCCCGCCAGCGGCGCCTGGGTTCTCCACCCGACACCCGACGGGGCAGAAGCAACAGAGGAAACCATGTCTGACTTCAGAAATTACCAGACGCGCATGGCGACCACCGGTGCCCGCACTGATGCGTCGATCGACGAAGGCCTGCGCGCCTACATGCTCAAGGTCTACAACCTCATGGGCCTGGGCCTGGCCATCACCGGCTTTGCCGCGCTCGCCACGATGATGCTGGCCGCCACCAACGACCCCGCGACCGCGGTTGCGACGCTGGGCAACGGCAAGATGCTGACCAATCTCGGCGTGGCGCTCTATGGCTCGCCGCTCAAGTGGGTCGTCATGCTGGCCCCGCTCGGCATGGTGTTCTTCCTGGGCGCCCGCATCCAGTCGATGAGCGTCTCCGGCGCGCAGACCGCGTTCTGGGTGTTTGCCGGCCTGATGGGCCTGTCGTTGTCGTCGATCTTCCTGGTCTACACCAGCGCAAGCATCGTGCAGACCTTCTTCGTGACCGCTGCCTCCTTCGGCGCGCTGTCGCTGTTCGGCTACACGACCAAGCGTGACCTGACGGCCATGGGCTCGTTCCTGATCATGGGCGTGTTCGGCATCCTGATCGCGATGGTGGTCAACATCTTCCTGCAGTCGTCGGCCCTGCAGTTCGCCATCTCGGCGATCGGCGTGCTGGTGTTTGCGGGCCTGACCGCCTACGACACGCAGAAGATCAAGGAGATGTATTTCGAAGGCGACGACGTGCTCGTTGCCGGCCGCAAGGCGATCATGGGCGCGCTGACGCTCTATCTCGACTTCATCAACCTGTTCTCGTTCCTGCTGTCTTTCCTGGGCAACCGCGAGTAACAGCCAAGCGAGGTTCGGTCGGATCACCCCGGCCGCAATGAAATGAGGCCCCGGCAAAACCGGGGCCTCTTTTTCGTTTCGGCGCCAGCGGCGCCTATGCGCCGCTCACTGGTTGCGGCGCTTGCCTTCCATCAGGTCGAGCACGGCGCGCGCAGCGTCGAGAACGTTGGTGCCCGGACCGAAGACGGCGGCCACGCCATGGTCGATGAGGTACTGGTAGTCCTGCCGGGGGATCACGCCGCCGACCACGACGATGACGTTATCCGCGCCCTTGGCCTTCAACGCCTCGACCAGCTGCGGCGCCAGCGTCTTGTGCCCTGCCGCCAGCGACGACATGCCCAGAACATGCACCTTCGAGGCAATCGCCGTATCGGCGGCCTCGTCGGGCGTCTGGAACAGCGGCCCGGCGACGACCTCGAAGCCGATGTCGCCGAAGGCCGAAGCGATCACCTTGGCGCCGCGGTCGTGGCCGTCCTGGCCGAGCTTGGCCACCATGATGCGCGGCTTCTCGCCCAGCGATCCGGCAAACTGCTCGAGACGCGAGACCAGCGTCCGGAACTCCGGCTCGTCGTCATAGGCCTTGCCGTAGACGTTCTCGACCACTTCCGGCACCGCCGCATGGTCGCCGAAGGCGCGACGCATGGCGTCCGAAATCTCGCCGACTGTGGCACGCGCCCGCGACGCCTCGACGGCGGCGGCAAGGATGTTGCCCGCGCCGGAACGGGCAACCTGTTCGAGCGCTGCAAGTGCCGCGTCGACGCGCTTCGGGTCGCGCTGGCGCCGTGTGCGCTCGATGCGGGCGACCTGGGCCTGGCGGACGGCGGAGTTGTCGATCTCGAGGATGTCGATCTCGTCTTCCTGCTCGAGCCGGTATTTGTTGACGCCGACGATGACCTCGTCGCCGCGGTCGATGGCCGCCTGCTTGCGTGTCGCCGCTTCCTCTATCAGGCGCTTGGGCAGGCCGGAGGCGACGGCCTTGGTCATGCCGCCCATCGCCTCCACTTCCTCGATCAGCGCCCAGGCCTTCTCGGCGAGGTCGTTGGTCAGGGCCTCGACATAGTAGGAGCCGGCAAGCGGGTCGACGACCTTGGTGACGCCGGTCTCGTGCTGGAGAATCAGCTGGGTGTTGCGGGCGATGCGGGCCGAAAACTCGGTCGGCAGGGCGATCGCCTCGTCGAAGGAGTTTGTGTGCAGCGACTGGGTCCCGCCGAGTGCTGCCGACATCGCCTCGAAGGCGGTACGGACGATGTTGTTGTAGGGGTCCTGCTCCTGCAGCGACACGCCAGAAGTCTGGCAGTGCGTGCGCAGCATTAGCGACGAGGCCTTCTTCGGCTCGAACTCGGTCATGATGCGCGACCAGAGCAGGCGCGCGGCGCGCAGCTTCGCCGCCTCCATGAAGAAGTTCATGCCGATGGCGAAGAAGAACGACAGCCGGCCGGCGAAATCGTCGACGTTGAGACCCTTCCTGAGCGCCGCGCGCACATATTCGCGCCCATCGGCCAGCGTGAAGGCGAGTTCCTGCACCAGCGTCGAGCCGGCCTCCTGCATGTGGTAGCCGGAGATCGAGATCGAGTTGAACTTAGGCATCTCCTTCGCCGTGTACTCGATGATGTCGGCGACGATGCGCATCGAGGGCTCGGGCGGGTAGATGTAGGTGTTGCGGACCATGAACTCCTTGAGGATGTCGTTCTGGATGGTCCCCGACAGCTTTTCACGCGAAACGCCCTGTTCCTCGCCGGCGACGATGAAATTCGCGAGGATCGGGATCACCGCGCCATTCATGGTCATCGACACCGAGATCTTTTCGAGCGGGATGCCGTCGAACAGGATCTTCATGTCCTCGACGGAATCGATCGCAACGCCCGCCTTGCCGACGTCGCCGACAACACGCGGATGGTCGCTGTCGTAGCCGCGGTGGGTGGCAAGGTCGAAGGCGACGGACACGCCCTGCTGGCCGGCGGCGAGCGCCTTGCGGTAGAAATTGTTGGAGGCCTCCGCCGTCGAGAAGCCGGCATACTGCCTGATGGTCCAGGGCCGGCCGGTGTACATGGTGGCGCGCGGGCCGCGCAGGAACGGCTCGAAGCCAGGCAGCGTGCCGAGATGGCCAACGCCCTGCAGATCGTCCGCCGTGTAGAGCGGCTTGACGTCGATGCCTTCGGGCGTGTTCCAGACCAGCGTGTCGGGCGATGCCTTGATCTCGCGCTCGGCGAGTTTCTTCCACGTGTCTATCGTTGGTTTGTCGGTCATTGGGGCCTCCTCAGGCGCGGACGCTCACCCTCCCCCTTGTGGGGAGGGTCGGACCGCAGGTCCGGGGTGGGGGTAAGAGGGCTAAGTCGAGTCCATGCGGCGATGGGAGCGGTCGTCAGACCCCCACCCCGCTCCGCTTCGCGGATCGACCCTCCCCACAAGGGGGAGGGTGAAAGGGCGCCGGCTACCATCACTCGAACTCCATGATCAGCTCATCCACGGCGAGGCTTTCGCCTGCTGTCGCCGCGACGCGCTTGACCGTGCCCTTGCGCTCGGCACGCAGCACGTTTTCCATCTTCATCGCCTCGACTGTCGCCAGCGACTGGCCGGCCTCGACGGTGTCGCCCTGCTTGACCAGGATCGACGTCACCACGCCCGGCATCGGGCACAGCAGCATCTTCGAGGTATCCGGCGGCAGCTTGACCGGCATCAGCTTGGCCAGTTCGGCGATGCGCAGGCTGCGGACATGGGCAACAACGTCCATACCGCGCCAGCGCAGGCGCCAGCCGGTGCCGGAGCGCGAAACCTTGACGCCGATCGTCGTGCCGGCGACGGCGAAATTGGCGTGCGGGTGGCCGGGCAGCCAGTCGCTAGATACCGCGAGCGACGTACCGTCGTCGAATTCGACGACGGTGCCATCGCCACCCTCGTTGACCCGGAGCGGCAGGGTGAAGCCGGCCAGCGTGACCACCCAGTCGGCTCCCACGGGGCGCTGGTGATGTGCGAGCGCACCGGAGATCTGGGCACCGCGGCGCTGCACGAACAGGTTGATGAGGGCCGCGACCGTCGCAAGTTTCCTGGCATCGCCCTCTGACGGTGCGACGCCCGAGAAGCCGTCGGGATACTCCTCGGCGATGAAGGCGGTGGTCAGCGCGCCAGCGCGGAAGCGCTGGTGGTCCATGACCGCCGACAGGAACGGCAGATTGTGGCCGATGCCCTCGACCTCGAAATCGTCGAGCGCGCGGCCCATGGCCTCGACCGCGGCGGCCCGGTCGGGGCCCCAGGTGCAGAGCTTGGCGATCATCGGGTCGTAATACATCGAGATCTCGCCGCCCTCGAAAACGCCGGTGTCGTTGCGCACGATAGTGCCGTCGTCGCGCTTGCCCTCGACCGGCGGGCGGTAGCGGGTCAGCCGACCGATCGACGGCAGGAAGTTGCGGTAGGGATCCTCGGCATAGAGGCGGCTTTCGATGGCCCAGCCGTTCAGCTTCACGTCGGCTTGGGTAAAGCGCAGCTTCTCGCCTGCCGCGACGCGGATCATCTCCTCGACGAGGTCGATGCCGGTGATCAGCTCGGTCACCGGATGCTCGACCTGCAGGCGGGTGTTCATCTCGAGGAAGTAGAAGTTGCGGTCGCCGTCGACGATGAACTCGACCGTGCCGGCCGAGAAGTAGCCGACGGCCTTGCCCAGCGCCACGGCCTGCTCGCCCATCGCCTTGCGGGTGGCGGCGTCGAGGAACGGCGACGGGGCCTCCTCGATGACCTTCTGGTTGCGGCGCTGGATCGAGCATTCACGCTCGCCGAGATAGACGAGGTTGCCGTGCTGGTCGCCCAGCACCTGGATTTCGATGTGGCGCGGCTGGGTGACGAACTTCTCGATGAAGATGCGGTCGTCGCCGAAGGAGGATTTCGCCTCGTTCTTGGACGACTGGAAGCCTTCGCGCGCCTCGGCATCGTTCCAGGCGATGCGCATGCCCTTGCCGCCGCCGCCGGCGGAAGCCTTGATCATGACGGGATAGCCGATCGAGCCGGCAATGCGGACGGCCTCGTCCGCAGTCTCGATCAGCCCCATGTGGCCGGGCACGGTGGACACACCTGCGGAAGCAGCGATCTTCTTCGAGGTGATCTTGTCGCCCATCGCCTCGATGGCGACCGGCGGCGGGCCGATGAAGGCGACGCCCTCGCCCTTCAGCGCCTCGGCGAAATTCGGGTTCTCCGACAGAAAGCCGTAGCCGGGATGCACCGCATCGGCGCCGGACTGGCGGATAGCGTCGATAATCTTCTGGATGACGATGTAGGACTGGTTCGACGGCGCCGGGCCAATGTGCACGGCCTCGTCGGCCATCTTCACATGCAGCGCCTCGCGGTCGGCGTCGGAATAGACCGCCACCGTTGCGATACCGAGTTTCCGTGCGGTCTTGATGACGCGGCAGGCGATTTCGCCGCGATTGGCGATGAGGATCTTCTTGAACATCTTTGACCTGCTCACAGCGGTATCGTGTCGTGCTTCTTCCACGGCGCCTCGGCCTTCTTGCCGCGCAGGGCGGCGAAGGCGCGGGCGATGCGGCGGCGCGACGAATGCGGCATGATCACCTCGTCGATGAAGCCGCGCTCGGCCGCCTTGAACGGATTGGCGAAGTTGGTCTCGTATTCCCTGGTGCGTTCGGCGATCTTGTCGGCGTCGCCCAGTTCGGAGCGGTAGAGGATCTCGGTCGCCCCCTTGGCGCCCATCACGGCGATCTCGGCGGTCGGCCAGGCATAGTTGATGTCGGCGCCGATGTGCTTGGACGCCATGACGTCATAGGCGCCGCCATAGGCCTTGCGCGTGATCAGCGTGACCATCGGAACCGTTGCCTGGCTGTAGGCGAAGAGCAGCTTGGCGCCGTGCTTGATGACGCCGCCATATTCCTGCGCGGTGCCCGGCAGGAAGCCCGGCACGTCGACCAGCGTCAGGATCGGGATCGAGAAGGCATCGCAGAAGCGGACGAAGCGTGCCGCCTTGCGCGACGAGTCGATGTCGAGGCAGCCGGCCAGCACCATCGGCTGGTTGGCGACGACGCCGACCGTCTGGCCCTCGATGCGCATGAAACCGGTGATGATGTTCTTGGCAAACGCTTCCTGGATCTCGAAGAAATCGCCCTCGTCGGCGACAGCCAGGATCAGTTCCTTCATGTCGTAGGGTTTTGTCGCGCTGTCGGGGATCAATGTGTCGAGACGCTTCTCGAGCCGTGCCGGATCGTCGTGGAACGGCCGCACCGGCGGCTTCTCGCGATTGTTGAGCGGCAGGAAGTCGAACAGCAGGCGCACCTGTTCCAGCGCCTCGATGTCGTTCTCGTAGGCGCCGTCGGCGACCGAGGACTTCGAGGTGTGGGTGCGGGCGCCGCCAAGCTCCTCGGCGGTGACGATCTCATTGGTGACGGTCTTCACCACGTCGGGACCGGTCACGAACATGTAGGAACTGTCGCGCACCATGAAGATGAAGTCGGTCATGGCAGGCGAATAGACGGCACCACCGGCGCAGGGGCCCATGATGACGGAGATCTGCGGCACCACGCCCGAGGCGTCGACATTGCGCTTGAACACGTCGGCATAGCCGGCGAGCGAGGCGACCCCTTCCTGGATGCGGGCGCCGCCCGAGTCATTCAGGCCGATGACGGGTGCGCCGTTGCGCACCGCCATGTCCATGATCTTGCAGATCTTCTGGGCATGGGTCTCGGAGAGCGAGCCGCCGAGAACGGTGAAGTCCTGGCTGAAGACGTAGACCAGCCGACCGTTGATGGTGCCCCAGCCGGTGACCACGCCGTCGCCCGCCACCTTCTGCTCGGCCATGCCGAAATCGGTGGTGCGGTGGGTGACATACATGTCGAACTCTTCGAAGGAGCCTTCGTCGAGCAGCACGTCGATGCGTTCGCGCGCCGTCAGCTTGCCCTTGGCATGCTGGGCGTCGATGCGCTTTTGGCCACCGCCGAGGCGGGCCTCGGCGCGGCGGGCTTCCAGTTGTTCGAGAACGGCGCGCATCAGTTCATGCCCTTGTGAGAAAGCCATTTCCAGGCGGCAGGGAAAGCGATGGCGGCCAAGACGGCCTTCATGATATCGCCGGGGATGAAGGGGAAAAGCCCGAAGGCCAGCACCGGCTTGTCCCAGCCGATGACGCTGCCGAGCCAGAGCAAGCCGGGCACGTAGATCACGGCACCGGCGAGCAGTGCGGCGGCCATGGCGGTGAAGACATTGCGGTCCCAGCCGCGCTCGGCCAGCCAGCCGGCAAGCAATGCGGCAGGCAGGTAGCCCGCGAGATACCCGCCCGTCGGCCCCATCATGTAGGCGAGGCCGATGCCCTTTTCGGGCGTGCCGGCGAAGACCGGCAGGCCGAGAGCGCCCTCAGCGAGATAGAGCGCCACGGCGGCAGCACCACGCACCGGGCCGAGCGCCAGGCCAAGGCCGATCACGACAAGCGTCTGCATGGTCATCGGCACGGGATAGAACGGCACCTGCACCTTGGCCGACAGCGTCAGCAGCAGCGAGCCGGCGATGACGGCGACGACATCGGCTGGGGTGAGCCGGCCGGCCGGCCTGTGGGCAACCGCCTGGTAGAGCGTCATGGGCTTTCTCCCGCACTATGAGGTTGAAAAATAATGGCTCCTCGCCACTTCCACGGCAAGGAGCGAATAGCGCCCATTACGCCCAAGCCGGCCTCCGGAAAACCGTTGAAAATGTGCAAAAGCATAATGTACAAATTCAAGAACTGAAAATTGCGAAATTGCAAACATGGCGACCCGCAAACTCTACATCGGCCGCAAGGTGCGCGAGCTGCGCGACGCCAACAAGGCGACGCAGCAGAGCTTCGCCGAGCGCATTGGCATCTCGACCAGCTATCTCAACCAGATCGAGAACAACCAGCGCCCCGTCTCGGCCTCCGTGCTCCTGGCGCTGGCCGAGAAATTCCGGATCGACATCGCCGAAATCTCGCAAGGCGACAGCGACCGCCTGCTGTCGGCGCTGACCGAAGCGCTGTCCGACCCGATCTTCGAGAACTATGCGCCGAACCTGCAGGAGCTCAAGCTGGTGACGCAGAACGCGCCGGGTTTCGCCCGCGCATTGATCTCGGCGCACCAGGCTTACCGCCGCAATTCGGAACAGCTGGCCAGCCTGGACGACACGCTGGGCAGGAGCGCGAGTTTCGCCGAGCCGACGCCCTATGAGGAGGTGCGCGACTTCTTCCACTTCGTCGACAACTACATCCATGGCCTCGACGTGGCGGCCGAGCGGCTGGCCGGCGAGCTCGGCATCGGCGGGCGCGACAGCTATGCAGCGCTCAGCGAATATCTCGAAAGTCGCCACGGCGTGCGCATCGCCCGCGCCGACGCGGGCGACGACGCGCTGCGACGCTTCGACCCCAAGTCCGGCGTCATGTTCCTCAATCCCTATTCGCCCGTCGCGACACGGAGCTTCCAGATCGCCTTCCAGATCGCCGAAATGGAGATGGAGGCACAGGTCGCCAAGATCGCGCGTTCCGCCGATTTCCGCACCAACGAGGCAGTCGAGATCTGCAAGATGGGCCTGCGCAATTATTATGCCGGGGCGCTGACCTTGCCCTACCAGGCGTTCATGAAGGCGGCGCAGGAACTGCGCCACGACCTGGAACTGCTCGCCGCCCATTTCGGCGCCTCGATCGAGCAGGTCGCGCATCGCCTCAGCACCCTGCAGCGCCCGGCCTTCAAGGGGGTGCCGATCTTCTTCGCCCGCATCGACCGCGCCGGCAACATCACCAAGCGCCACAGCGCCGCCAAGCTGCAGTTCGCCCGCTTCGGCGCGGCTTGCCCGCTGTGGAATGTGCACCAGGCCTTCGAGGCGCCCGGACGCATCATCCGCCAACTGGCCGAGACGCCCGACGGCGTGCGCTACCTCTGCATCGCAACGGAGATTTCGAAGGGCGGCGTCGGATTCAACACACCGCATCGGCGCTATGCCATCGCGCTTGGCTGCGAGGTCGCCTATGCGCAGGACTTCGTCTATGCCGACGGGCTGGAACTCGGCAGCAAGACCGCCTTCGATCCGATCGGCATCTCATGCCGCATCTGCGAGCGCACCAATTGCCAGCAGCGCGCCGTGCCGCCGCTCAAGCGCCGCCTGGTGATCGACAAGGACGTCCGTCACCCGCTGCCATACCGGATCGGCTGAGGATTCTGTCGACCTTTCGGAGTCATGAGCGGCATTTACCCCTCACCCTTACCCTCTCCCCGTGAAAAACTGGGAGAGGGAGCCATCGACGTTGGAGCTCGTCTCCCGCATATGGAGAGGGACGCGGCAGCCGGATGAGGGGCGGCGGTAACCCCTGAAAAGAATTAGCTTCTGCGCGCCAGCAGCCCGCCGAGGGCCAGCGTCAGCCAGCCGAGGATCATGCCGGCCCCGCCAACGGGTGCCGCGAAGGGGAACAGCCGCTGCCCGAGATAGTCCCGCGCCAGGAGGTCCCCGGCAAACAGCAGCAGCCCTGCGATCAGCACCAGCGTGCCGGCGCGCAGCAGCTTTCCGCCGGTGACCAGCGACAGCGCAAGCAACGCCGGCGCGTGGATGAGCAGGAAGTTGGCCGCGACGGCGACGTTCGTGCTGCCGCCATGGCTGGATGCCGCCGACAGCGCCACGCCGGCGGCACCGCACAACGCGCCCGCAACGAACAGGACCCGGTCGAAGTTCATTCTTTTCTCCTGTTCTCAGGCGTGGAGCAAAGACACCCCTCCCCCCCTTGTGGGGAGAGGTTAGGGGTGGGGGTATCGTCACCCCATCATACCCAAGGGCATAGGGAAGCCGGCCAGCAAAACTTCCGTGCCTGCCAGCGCCGATTGCCGCAGCCCTGCCGCTTTTCTGTGGAGCCTGAGTCTGCGCGGGAAAATGCCCGTTTGGCGTTCGCACCGGCAGTCACTATGTTCGCGCACCCGTTCAACAGGCACCAGGATTCCATGGCTGGCGACAACAGGAAAATCGCTGCGATCATCGCAGCCGAGATCAATGCGAAGCCCGAGCAGGTCGTGGCCGCAGTCGGGCTGCTCGACGAGGGCGCCACCGTTCCCTTCGTGGCGCGCTACCGCAAGGAAGTCACCGGCGGCCTCGACGACACCCAGCTGCGCGACCTGTCCGAGCGCCTCGCCTATCTGCGCGAGCTCGAGGCGCGCCGCGCCGCGATCGTCGAATCCATCACCAGCCAGGGAAAGATGACCGACGATCTGGCGGTTCGTATCGCTACCGTAACGACCAAGGCCGAGCTTGAGGACATCTATCTGCCCTACAAGCCCAAGCGCCGCACCAAGGCGGAGATCGCCAGGGAGCGCGGGCTCGGGCCGCTGGCCGAAACCATCCTCGCTGACCGCTCCAAGGTGCCGGCCGAGCTTGCCGTGGCCTATGTCGCCGGCGAAGTGGCCGATGTGAAGGCCGCGCTCGAGGGCGCCCGCGACATCGTCGCCGAGGGGATTTCCGAAAACGCCGACCTGCTCGGCCGCCTGCGCGGCCACATGAAGGAGCGCGCCGTGCTGCGCGCCCGCGTCGTCGACGGCAAGCAGGAGGCAGGCGCCAAGTTCTCCGACTATTACGATCATTCCGAACGCTGGGCCGGCGTGCCGAGCCACCGGGCGCTCGCCATGCTGCGCGGCCGCAACGAAGACGTGCTGTCGCTCGACCTCGAGGTCGACGCCGACGACACCTCGCCGGTCAAGCCGGTGGAGCGCATGATCGCCGCCGCCTACCAGATCGGCGCGACCCTGCCCGGTGACCAGTGGCTGATGACGGTCGCCGGCTGGACCTGGCGGGTGAAGCTGTCCCTGTCCCTGTCGCTCGACCTGATGCGCGACCTGCGCGAGGCGGCCGAGGAAGAGGCGATCCGCGTCTTCTCGCGCAACCTCAAGGACCTTTTGCTCGCCGCCCCTGCCGGGTCGCGCGCCACCATGGGCCTCGATCCTGGCATCCGCACCGGCGTCAAGGTCGCCGTCATCGATGCCACCGGCAAGGTGCTCGACACCACCACCGTCTACCCCTTCCCGCCCAAGAACGACGTGCGCGGCACCCAGGCCGAGCTTGCCCGCCTGATCATCCGCCACAAGGTCGAGCTGATCGCCATCGGCAACGGCACCGGCAGCCGCGAGACCGAGCGCCTCGTCGCCGACATGCTGCAGGACATGCCGGCGCCCAAGCCGACCAAGGTCATCGTCAGCGAGGCCGGCGCGTCGGTCTATTCGGCGTCGGCCACGGCGGCCGCCGAGTTCCCCAATCTCGACGTGTCGCTGCGCGGCGCGGTCTCCATCGCGCGGCGCCTGCAGGATCCGCTGGCCGAGCTGGTCAAGATCGAGCCCAAGTCGATCGGCGTCGGCCAGTACCAGCACGACGTCGACCAGTATCGCCTCGGTCGCTCGCTCGAAGCGGTGGTCGAGGACGCGGTGAACGCCGTCGGCGTCGACCTCAACACGGCCTCCGCCCCCCTTCTCGCCCGCGTTTCGGGTCTCGGGCCGTCGCTGGCGGAGTCGATCGTGGCCTATCGCGACGCCTCGGGCGCCTTTGCCACGCGCCGCGACCTCTTGTCGGTTCCGCGTCTCGGCCAGCGCGCCTTCGAGCAATGCGCCGGCTTCCTGCGCATCCGCGACGGCAAGGAGCCGCTCGATGCCTCGTCGGTCCATCCCGAGGCCTATGGCGTCGCCAAGAAGATCGTCGCCTCCTGCGGCCGCGACCTGCGCCAGCTGATGGGCGACAGCGCCGCGCTGAAGGCGATCGATCCCCGCGCCTTCGTCGACGAGCGTTTCGGCCTGCCCACGGTGCGCGACATCATCGCCGAGCTGGAAAAGCCGGGCCGCGATCCGCGCCCGGGCTTCAAGACCGCGACGTTTGCCGACGGCGTCGACGACATCAAGGATTTGAAGCCGGGCATGCTGCTCGAGGGCACGGTCACCAACGTTGCCGCCTTCGGCGCCTTCGTCGACATCGGCGTGCACCAGGACGGCCTCGTCCACGTCTCGCAGCTGGCCGACAAGTTCGTGAAGGACCCGCACGAGGTGGTGAAGGCCGGCGACGTGGTGAAGGTCCGCGTCGTCGAGGTCGACATTGCGCGCAAGCGCATCGGGCTCACCATGCGCAAGGATGGCGGCGAGGCAGCTCCCCGTTCATCGGCACCCGCCAAACCCCGCGACATGAAGTTCAGCTCGGCATCGCCCAAGCCGCAGCCAAACAAGCCGGCGCAGCAAGGCGCCTTCGGTGCTGCCCTGATCGAGGCGATGAAGCGGAAGTAGGCTGTGGCGACGGCCGGCGACCTCCCCCTGACCCGGCCTCCGCTTTTCTCGGCCGACCTCTCCCCGACGGGGCGAGGAAATTGTCGAGGTCCGCGCCAATCCTCTTCTCCCCACCGGGGAGAAGGTGGCCGCGTAGCGGCCGGATGAGGGGGCGACCTGTCTCGCACGGCCCCCTACTCTCCTAGCGGCATCATCGCCCTTGCCCGGCTCGCCGTTCGTGCTTAGAAAGCCCGGGAAAACGCGGCTCTGGCCGCCTGCGAAAGGTGCCCTGATCAAATGACCAAGTGGAAAGACGTCAAGAAGGTCGTGCTCGCCTATTCCGGCGGTCTCGACACCTCCATCATCCTCAAGTGGCTGCAGACCGAACTTGGTGCGGAAGTCGTGACCTTCACCGCCGACCTCGGCCAGGGCGAGGAACTCGAGCCGGCGCGCAAGAAGGCGGAGATGCTCGGGATCAAGGAGATCTTCATCGAGGACGTGCGGGAGGAGTTCGTCCGCGACTTCGTCTTCCCGATGTTCCGCGCCAATGCCGTCTATGAAGGCGTCTATCTGCTCGGCACCTCGATCGCCCGCCCGCTGATCTCCAAGCACCTCGTCGACATCGCCAAAAAGACCGGCGCCGACGCCATTGCCCATGGCGCCACCGGCAAGGGCAACGACCAGGTCCGCTTCGAGCTGTCGGCCTATGCGCTGAACCCCGACATCAAGATCATTGCGCCGTGGCGCGATTGGTCGTTCAAGAGCCGCACCGACCTGCTCGACTTCGCCGAGAAGCACCAGATCCCGGTTGCCAAGGACAAGAAGGGCGAGGCTCCCTTCTCCGTCGACGCAAACCTTTTGCACTCGTCTTCCGAGGGCAAGGTGCTGGAGGACCCGGCGGTCGAGGCGCCCGAATACGTGCACATGCGTACCATTTCGCCGGAAGCCGCCCCGGACAAGGCGACGATCATCAAGATCGGCTTCGAACAGGGCGATGCCGTCTCGATCAACGGCGAGCGTCTGTCGCCGGCAACGCTGCTGGCCAAGCTCAACGACTACGGTCGCGACAATGGCATCGGCCGTCTCGATCTGGTCGAGAACCGTTTCGTCGGCATGAAGAGCCGCGGCGTCTACGAGACCCCCGGCGGCACGATCCTGCTTCAGGCGCACCGCGCCATCGAGTCGATCACGCTCGACCGTGGTGCCGCGCACCTCAAGGACGAGCTGATGCCGCGCTATGCCGAGCTGATCTATTACGGCTTCTGGTTCTCGCCCGAGCGCCAGATGCTGCAGGCAGCGATCGACCTCAGCCAGAAGGACGTCGAGGGCGAAGTCACCCTCAAGCTCTACAAGGGCAACGTCATGGTCATCGGCCGCGAAAGCGCAAAGTCGCTCTACTCCGACAAGCTGGTCACCTTCGAGGACGACCAGGGCGCCTACGACCAGAAGGACGCCGCCGGCTTCATCAAGCTCAACGCCCTGCGCCTGCGCACGCTGGCCGCGCGCAACCGCTAATCGCGGCTTGCCCCCGCCCACGGAGTGAGGGCAAGCCAACCACTTCGGCGAGCGCCGCCATTCACATGGCGTCGCATCGTCCGAGGCAGTAACGTCAACCCGTCTTGACCGCTTCTAGCGGCGTCCAGCCGCCAAGCGGGCGCCTTCCACGGCAATTCCCAGCATCGCCTGGCGCGCCAGCGCCACGGCCAGCTCGGGCCGGCGGCGGGTCTGCAGCGTCGTTGCCTGCAGACGCGCCAGCGCGCGATCGATTGCCGTCGAACTCCAGCTCGTCAGTGCTCGCTCGACCGCCCGCTTGCGCGAAAAGAACACCGGCGGCCGTGCCGCCGCGATGACCGCCGCCGCATTGCGGTTGCCGCCTTCGAGCTCGCCGCGCATCAGGTGCAGGTTCTGCAGGTGGCGCAAAGCCGCCGCCAGCAGCTGCGCGGCCTGGCTGCCGTTCTGGCACTGCTTGGTGAAGGCTGAATCGAATTCGGCGATATTGCCGCCAAGGGCGGCGTCGACGGCATCGTCCAGCGACAGCGCCGACACGTCACCCGTCATCGCCTTGACGTCGTCGAGGCTGATCTCGCCCCTGCCCATGGCGTAAAGCGTCAGCTTCTGCAGCTCGCCGCGCGTCGCCAACCGGTCGCCGCCTAGGCTGCCGCGCAGCGCGTTGCG
This sequence comes from Aminobacter sp. Piv2-1, assembly GCF_037625995.1. Lineage (NCBI taxonomy): Bacteria > Pseudomonadati > Pseudomonadota > Alphaproteobacteria > Hyphomicrobiales > Phyllobacteriaceae > Aminobacter > Aminobacter sp. Piv2-1. The sequence goes on along the minus strand of NZ_JARKMU010000008.1, from coordinate 244,566 downwards.
CGCATCGAGCGCCATCGTCAGCCCGGCCGCACGCAATTCGTCGTCGATGATGTTTTCGAGGTCGCGCGCCTCGTCGCCATAGCAGGGCAGGGCCATGCCGCAGAACGCCCCTTCGACCACGGTGCGCAGCGGCGCGCCCTTCTTCAGGTCCTGCGCCTCTATGAGGATCACCGCGTCGCGGGGCGGTTCGGCGGCGAGCGCCTTGACATCGTCGGCGAGGCTCTTCTGGGCGCCGGCATTGCGGACCCAGATGAGCCGCCGCGGCGCGAACATCGGCACTGTGCGTGCCTCGTCGACGAGACGGCCGCTGTCGCGTTCGACCTCGCCGGCGTCGAGCTTCACCACCGAGAAAGGGTCGTCGAGCGGCAGTCCGGTCTTGGCCGCGAAGGCCGCGGCCCGCTCGGAAACGAGACCGCGATCCGGCCCGTAGATCAGCACGATCACCGCCTCCGGAGCGGGGCGGACGAGCCAGGAATCGACCTCATGTGCTTTCTTCTGAGCCATGGCACCCTGTTAGCACACGGTGCCGGCCGTGCCGCAGGTTTTTTGGCCAGGCGATTGCTACTCGTCGTCGACCAGGATGCGCTGGGCAGCACCATCCAGATCGTCGTACTGGCCGCTTTTCAGCGACCACAGGAAGGCGGCCAGGCCCAGGCCACCGAGGAACAGGGCGATCGGCAGGAGGAAGATAAGCCCGCTCATGATGCCATTGCCTCCTTGGGGGGCGGAAACGCCGACGGCGCCTCGAACGACCGGCGGGCCCGCCGGGCCTTGCCGGTGCCGAGCCTGAGCCCGTTGGCGATCACGATAATCGACGAGCCCGACATGGCCAAGGCCGCAACCAGGGGGGTGACGTAGCCGGCGAGCGCGATCGGCACCGCGATTGCATTGTAGACAACTGCCAGGCCCAGGTTCTGGCGGATCAGCCGCTTGGCTTCGCGCGAGGTGGCAAGCGCCAGCGGTACGGCAGCGAGGCTCTCGCGCAGGAAGACGAAGTCCGCGGCGCTCCGGCCGATGTCGGCGGCGCTCGCCGGCGCGATCGACACATGCGCTGCCGCCAGCGCCGGCGCGTCGTTTAGCCCGTCGCCGACCATCAGCACCTTGCGGCCTTCGGCCTTCAGCTGTTCGAGGCGCGCGACCTTGCCGCTCGGCAGCACGCCGGCCGCGGCCTGCGATATGCCGAGTGCGGTGGCCACCGTCGCCACCGCCTCGGCGCGATCGCCGGACAAAATCTCGACCGCGAGGCCGCCCTGCCGGAGTGCGGCGACTGCCGCGGCCGCGGCAGAACGCAGCTGGTCCTCGAAACGGAACTCGGCCACACGCTCGCCATTCCGCGACAGCACGGTGCCGCGGGCGGCGCCTGTGTCGTGCAATGCCCATTCCGCACGCCCCAGCCGGTAGGTGTCGGCGCCGCTCCTGGCTTCGAGGCCGAACCCCGGCAACTCGTCGACCCTGTCGAACTTCCATTCGCTGCCGCCCTCGGCCGCATCGGCCAGGGCGCGGGATATCGGATGGCGAGAGTGCAGGGCGATCGCCGCAGCCAGCGAAAGGGTCCGGGAGGACAATTCGCCGGCATTCATGAGCTTGGGCATGCCGAGCGTCAGCGTTCCGGTCTTGTCGAAGACGACGGTGTCGATCTCGGCCAGACGCTCCATCGCCGAGCCGTCCTTGACCATGATGCCGGCCTCGAATAGGCGCCGCGCCGCCGCCACCTGCACGATCGGGACGGCGAGGCCGAGCGCGCAGGGGCAGGTGATGATCAGCACGGCGATGGCGATGGTGGTGGCGCGGTAGGCGTCGCCCGAAGCCGCCATCCAGCCGACGAAGGCGAGGAAGGCCGTCAGGTGCACGACCGGAGCGTAGAGCGCCGACGCCCGGTCGGCGATGCGGCGATAGCCGCCGCGGCCGCTCTCCGCGGCCTCCATCAGCCGCATCATCTCGGCCAGGAACGAATCCTCGGCCGCCGCGGTGGCTTCGATGGTCATCGGTCCGGTGAGGTTGAGCGTGCCGGCGCGCAAGGTAGCACCCGGCTCCACCGCGACGGGATCGCTTTCTCCGGAAACGATGGCGCAGTCGAGCTCCGAATTCCCCTTGATCACCCGGGCGTCGACCGGGACGCGTTCGCCGGCGGCAAGCAGGATCTGCATGCCCGGCTTGATGTCGCCCACCGGCAGGTAGGCATTGGAGCCATCGGCATGGAGCACCGTGGCGCCCCGAGCCGCGAGCCTGGCGAGGCCCTTGACCGCGACGCGGGCCCGTTCGCGCATGACATGGTCGAGCGCACGCCCGATGAGCAGGAAGAAGAGCAGCGACGCCGAAGCGTCGAAATAGGCATGCGGACCGCTATTGGCGGTCTCGTAGAGGCTCATGCCGTAGGCAAGCAGCACGCCGATCGAGATCGGCACGTCCATGTTGGTGCGGCCGTTGCGCAAGGCCCCCCAGGCGGAGCGGAAGAAGATGCGCCCCGAATAGGCGAGTGCCGGGAGTGCGATCAGCGCCGAGATCCAGTGGAACAGGTCGCGCGTCGCATCCTCCGCCCCGGACCACACCGACACGGAAAGGAGCATGATGTTCGCGGCTGCGAATCCCGCAATGCCGAGACCGCGGATCAGTTCGGCGAGGGTTTCGTCCTTGTCGTCGGCGCCCTGTTCGAAGAGGTGGCTTTCATAGCCCAGCCGCGCCAGTGCATCGACGATCGGGGGCACGCCGGCGGCTTCGCGCCAGCGCACCGAAACACGCTTGGTCGACAGGTTGACGCGCGCATGCTCGACGCCGTCGAGCGCCCCCAATGCCGCCTCGATGTTGACCATGCAGGCACCGCAATGCACGCCGGGCACGGAAAGGTCGATCTGGCGCAGACCGCCTGGCGCGTCACGGCTCGACAGCGCCAGTTCCTCGCGGGACGGACCCTTTGCGGCGCCACCTTGCAGCAGCAGCGCCTCTTCGGCGGCGGGCGCGCAGCAGCTCATTTGATCTCCCCCTTGCTGACGACGATGCGTCGCGCCTCGTGGTAGGGGCCCCGGTTAGGGATCACGGCCTCGGTGTTGACGATCCAGATGCCGTCGCGAACCGCAGCGGCCACGACATAGGCGCCGTCGGCCGTGCGCTCGAGCTTCACCTGCCAGTCCTCGGCCTCGTAGGAAGGCCGGCGGAAGGAAACGGTGACGGATTCGGCCGGCACCGGCGCGCCCGAGGCATCGACCAGGCTGTAGCGGATCTCGCCGGCCTTGATCGCGAGCGCGCTTTTCCAGCCGAGCGACTGTTGCGCCCTGGCTTCGGCAACCCGCTCATTGAACTGCTGGCTGGCGACATAGGTGTTCTGGACGACAAGGCCTGTCCAGCTGGTGTTGGCGAAGGTCGCCATGACCAGGTTGACTGCAATGATTGTGCCGAAGAAGGCCACCATGACAGCCAGCATGTGCCAACCGGTGAACTGCCTTGGCTGGGCGGGACGCAAGATCATTTGCCAGTCTCCGGAACGTTGAAGTTGGCGACGTAGGAGTCGCTTTCGGAACTCGCCCTGTCTTCGACCACGAAGGAGAAGCTCTGCCCCGCGCTGACCTGCTCGAGCGGCTGGCGGACATAGACCCGCAGCGTGGTGAGCTTGTCGGGCTGGGCCTCGATGTCGACCGAGCGGCCTTCGGCCTGCTCCATCCCGACAATGGTCATTGCCGCGCTGGGCAGGCCGTCGAGACGCAGTGTCAGGGTGCGCGGCTCCGGCACCATGTTGAGCAGTTTGACGGTGTAGCCGTTGCGGATCGACCCGTCCGACAAGCGCACGAATTGCGGATTGCGGTCCTGCAGCACGTTGAGGTCAAGCCGGTCGCGGCTGAACAGTGCGACGAGCAGGGCAACGCCGATCAGGCTCCAGGCGCCGGCATAGACAAAGGTGCGTAGCCGGAAAATCCGGCGGATATGGAAATGGGCGATGCCCTTGTCGAGCTTGCCGCCGACATCGCGCACCTGCTTGGGATCGATCGCCCCGGTGGTCGGGTTGGTGGCGATCGCCATGTTGGACTGGTAGTCGGCGAGCGTCGCGTAGGAGATCAGGCCGCGTTCCTTGCCGATCTTGTCCATGACACTGTCGCAGGCGTCGATGCAGAGCGCGCAGGTGATGCATTCGAGCTGCTGACCGTCGCGGATGTCGATGCCCATCGGGCAGACGGCGACGCAGGCGTTGCAGTCGACGCAGTCGCCGACGGAAAGGCCTTCGGCGGCAGCCTTCTTGGCATGTCGTGAACGCGGCTCGCCGCGCCAGTCGTTGTAGGTGACGGTCAGCGAGTTCTCGTCGAGCATCGCTGCCTGGATGCGCGGCCACGGGCACATATAAGTACAGACCTGTTCGCGCATGAGGCCGCCGAAGATGTAAGTGGTGGCGGTCAGGATGGCGACGGTGAGGTAGGCGACCGGCGCTGCCTTGCCGGTAACCAGCTCGCCAAGCAATGTGGGCGCATCGGCAAAGTAGAAGATCCAGGCGCCGCCGGTTGCCACTGCAATCAACAGCCAAGTCGCGTGCTTGGCAGCACGCTTCCCGAGCTTGTCGAACGACCACGGCGCGCTGTCGAGCTTGATGCGGGCGTTGCGGTCACCCTCGATGCCGCGTTCCACCACCAGGAAAAGATCAACCCATACGGTCTGTGGGCAGGTATAGCCGCACCACGCACGGCCGACCGTCGAGGTTACCAGGAACAGGCCGATACCGGCCATGACCAGCATGCCGGCCACGTAGAAGAACTCCTGCGGCCAGATCTCGATGGCGAAGAAGTAGAAGCGGCGGTTGGCGATGTCGAGCAGGACGGCCTGATCCGGCGCATAGGGTCCACGGTTCCAGCGAATCCACGGTGTCAGGTAGTAGATGCCGAGCGTGACCAGCATGACCAGCCACTTGAACTGACGGAACCGGCCGGAGGCCCGCTTGGGGAAGACTTTCTTGCGAGCGGCATAAAGCGGCTGGCGTGTCTTGGCCGAATTGACCGCCTCGACATCGAGCCGTTCCACTTCCCGTTCGTCGAGCATTCTCGTCTCCTGCTGACCGCCTGCCGGTCAAGATCGACAGGGTCGCTTCGTCTTTGCCTCATCTGCAGCACCTGGGCCTTGACCCAGGTCAAGCCGGGGGAAGTGCGCAAGGAGGCCCGGCATTTCTGCCGAGCCTCATCCATCGGCTCCAGCCTTGGAGGGTTATTCACCGCCGCCGAGCGAATGGACGAAGACGGCAAGTTCCTTGACCTTCACGTCGCCCAGTCGGGCGCCCCACGCCGGCATCACTCCATGCCTGGGCTGGCGCACCTGCTGCGCGATGGCCGCCTGCCCGGAGGCATAGAGCGCGATCGCATCGGTCAGGTCGGGCGCGCCCATTTCCCTGTTGCCCTTGGCATTGTCGCCATGGCAGGCGGCGCAATTTTCGGCGAACACGGTTGACCCCGCCGGAACCAGCTCGGGCGTGAGCGCCTGGCCCGAGAGGCTCGCGACAAAGGCCGCAACCTCGTTGACCTGCTGCGGCTCGAGCACTTCGGCGAAGGCCGGCATTTCGGAGCTGTGCGTCTCCTCGTCGCCGGCGAAACGGACGCCGTTCGATATCGTCTGGTAGATCTGCTCGATCTTGCCGCCCCACAGCCACTCATCGTCGTTGAGGTTGGGGAATCCGGGCGAGCCCTGCGCACCGGAGCCGTGGCACTGAACGCAGTTGACCTTGAAGGCCGCCGAGCCCGCCGAGGTCGCGAACTGGCGCAAATTGTCGTCGGCGAGGATCTCGCCGACGCCCTTGGTCTTCACCGCCTCGACATAGACGCTCTTGGCGGCCTCGGCCGCGGCGAGCTCGGCCTGGACCTCGGCCCGGCTCGAATAGCCGAGCATGCCCGTGGTGGCGGTGCGGATCATCGGCCAGGCCGGATAGGCGATCGTATAGGCAAGCGCCCATATGATGGTGGCGTAGAACGTCCACAGCCACCAGCGCGGCATCGGGTTGTTGAGTTCGCGGATGCCATCCCACTCATGTCCGGTGGTCTCGACGCCGGAAAGCTCGTCGATATGCTTTTCGCTCACAGATCAGTCCTCCTTGAGCGGGATTTGGGCTGCCCGCTCGGCTGCCTCGCGGCTGCCGGGGCGAAGCGCGAAGATGAACACGCCGGCCACGAAGATCGTCATGGCCAGCAGCGCCCAGCTGTCGGCGAAGTGTCTGAGGGTGGTGTAGTCCACGACAAGCCTCCTAGCGGTAGTTGGCTTCGGCGTCGTAGGTCGAGAAGTCGACCAGTGTGCCGAGCATCTGCAGATAGGCGACGAGCGCGTCCATCTCGGTCAACGTTGCCGGGTTGCCATCGAAGTCGCCGAGCTTGGCCTTCGGGTAGCGCGCCAAAACGCCGCTCGTATCGGCGTTCGGGTCGGCCTGCGCCCGAAGGTCGGCCTCGGCGCTGGCGATCATCTCGTCGCTGTAGGGTACGCCGACGCGACGGTTGGCGATCAGGTCGTAGCTGATGGTCTTCACCGCCAGCGGCGTCTCCTTGAGGAAGGCGTAGCTGGGCATGACCGATTCCGGCACCACTGATCGCGGCTCGACGAGGTGCTGGACGTGCCACTCGTTGGAATAGCGGTCGCCGACGCGGGCGAGATCGGGGCCGGTGCGCTTCGATCCCCACTGGAAGGGATGATCGTACATCGACTCCGCCGCCAAGCTGTAGTTGCCGTAGCGCTCCACCTCGTCGCGGAAGGGCCGGATCATCTGGCTGTGGCAGACGTAGCAGCCCTCCCGGATGTAGATGTTGCGGCCGGCGAGCTCCAGCGGCGAGTAGGGACGCATGCCCTCGACCTTCTCGATTGTGTTCTCGAGGTAGAAGAGGGGCGTGATCTGCACGATGCCGCCGATGCTGACGACGATCAGCGAGCCGATCAGCAGGAGCGTCGCGTTTCTCTCGATGGTCTGGTGTTTGTCGAGCAGTGCCATGTCTCAATCCTTACTGGGCAGGCTGGAGGGCTGGAGCGGCTCCGGGCAGCGGTTCTTCCTTCCGCTGGTATCCGCGGATCGTCATGTAGACGTTCCAGGCCATGACCAGACCGCCGGCGAGGTACATCAGGCCGCCGATGGTGCGGAGGATGTAGTAGGGGTTCATGGCCGCGACGCTTTCAGCGAAGGAATAGACCAGGAAGCCCTGCTCGTCGTATTCGCGCCACATCAGGCCCTGGGTGATGCCTGCCACCCACATGACGGCGGCGTAGACGACGATGCCAAGCGTGGCGAGCCAAAAGTGCCAGGTGACCAGCCGCATCGAGTAGAGACGCTCGCGCCCCCATAGCCGCGGCACCAGGAAGTAGATGGCGCCGAAGGTGATCATGCCGTTCCAGCCGAGCGCGCCGGAATGCACGTGGCCGATGGTCCATTCGGTGTAGTGGCTGAGCGAGTTCACCGCCTTGATCGACATCATCGGACCTTCGAAGGTCGACATGCCGTAGAAGGCGATGGCGACGACCATCATGCGAATGATCGGGTCGGTGCGGATCTTGTCCCAGGCGCCGGAGAGCGTCATCAGGCCGTTGATCATGCCGCCCCAGGAGGGCATCCACAGCATGATCGAGAACACCATGCCGAGCGTCTGCGCCCAGTCGGGCAGGGCGGTGTAGTGCAGGTGGTGCGGCCCTGCCCAGATGTACATGAAGATCAGCGACCAGAAGTGGATGATCGACAGCCGGTAGGAATAGACTGGGCGCTCGGCCTGCTTGGGCACGAAATAGTACATCATGCCGAGGAAGCCAGCGGTCAGGAAGAAGCCGACGGCGTTGTGGCCGTACCACCACTGCGTCAGCGCGTCCTGTACGCCGGCGAACAGCGAGTAGCTCTTCGAGCCGAGGAAGGATGCCGGCACCGCCAGGTTGTTGACGATGTGCAGCATCGCAATGGTTACGATGAAGGACAGGTAGAACCAGTTGGCGACGTAGATATGCGGTTCCTTACGGGTCAGGATCGTGCCGAAGAAGACGATGAAATAGGCGACCCATACGACCGTGAGGAACAGATCGACGTACCATTCCGGCTCGGCGTATTCGCGGCTCTGGGTGATGCCGAGCAGATAGCCGGTCGCCGCCATGACGATGAACAGCTGATAGCCCCAGAATACATACCAGGCGAGGTTGCCGCCGAAGAGGCGCACCCGCGAGGTCCGCTGCACCACATAGAAGGAGGTGGCGATCAGCGCGTTGCCGCCGAAGGCAAAGATCACGGCCGAGGTATGCAGCGGACGCAGGCGGCCGAAATTGAGCCAGGGCTCGATGTTGAGATCGGGGAAGGCGAGCTGGGCGGCGACGATGACGCCGACCAGGAAGCCGGCGACACCCCAGAATACCGTGGCGATGACGCCGTAGCGCACCGGACCGTCCATATAGGGCGACGACGCTTCGGCGATATTGGCCGTGGCGTAGCTGGTGGTGCGCATCAGCACGATGGCACCGGCGGTGAGGGCGAAGAACAGCACCCACATGTGGGCGGCGAACTGATTGTCCTGCGCGAAGGCCGCGCCCAGCAGGGCGGCGAATGCCGCCACCGCGAGCAGAATGATTTCGGTTGCGTATTTCATGAGAGATCCCCGACGAACTCAGGGCGACCGAAGATCCCTTTCGGCGCCAGACGCCACACATCCACGACAATTGCCTCTCCTGCCTTGATCTGGATCAAGGTCAAGCCGGGCGCTCCGCCTCAGCCTTCGGGCAAAGGGGAACCTCGAGAAGACATGAGATCACGCCGGGAAATGAAGGTCGGGACGGAGCAGACGGCTCTCACCGAGGCGATAGCCGCCGTGCGGCGTGCCCACGCTGCCAAGCTGATTCTCTGCGACCGGCTGGAAGCGATCGCGGATTCGCTGCCCGGCGGGCTGGACAGACGCGAGTGCCTGTTGGCGGCGCGCGCCCTCGGCCCCGAAATGATCAAGGTCCATCGCTTCGAGGAGCAGCACGTCTACCCCCATTTCGTCGCCCGGCTGCTGCAGAGCGCCGAGGCGCGCAAGACCATTGCGCGGCTCAAGAGCGAGCATTGCGAGGATGAGGGCTATGCCGCCGAACTGCGCGACGCCTTGCGCGCCACCGCCCGGCGCGGCAGGGCTGAGAACCCCGAGACGCTGGGCTTCATGCTGCGCGGCTTCTTCGGCGCGCTCAGGCGCCACATCGCCTTCGAGCGCGACCATGTCATGGCGCAGATCGTTCCGGACTGCGTGACACCGGACTAGATATTGGCGCGCCGCTCGAGTTTGGCGAGGTCGAAGACGGTGATGTGGCGGTTGTTCTCGACCGAGATCAGTCCATCCTTGCGCAGCTTGGTCAGCTGACGGCTGACGGTCTCGATGGTGAGGCCGAGGAAATCGGCTATGTCGGCACGCGTCAGCGGCAGGTCGAAGCTGACCTCGCCTTCGCTCTCGGCCTCGGGGTCTCCATGCCTGGCGATGAGCTGGAGGAAGGAGGCGACACGCTCGGACGCCGTCTTGCGGCCGAGCGTCAGCATCCAGTCGCGCGCGTCGTCGAGTTCGTTCAGGGCCTGCACGTGCAGACGGTGCCCGAGTTCCGGCGACTGTTCGATCATGCGGTCGAGCGTCTTCTTGGGGAAGGAGCAGACCCGCACCGGCGTGGCGGCCTCGGCGCTGGTCGAACTCTCGTGCTTGAACGGGCGGCCGAGGAAGTCGGGCGCGAACTGGAGGCCGACGATCTGCTGGCGGCCGTCGGACAGGGTCTTGGTCAGCTTGACCACCCCGGCGAGCACGTTGGCATAGCTGTCGACGGTTTCGGCGTCCGAGACAAGCATCGTGCCAGGCTCGACCTTGCGCTTGGTGGTGTGGCGGCTGAGCTCGACCAGTTGCTCGGCCGTGAGCGCACCGCAAACGCCCTTGTGCCGCGCTTCGCATGAGCGGCACAGCACTGGCATTTCTGAATTGTGAATATCGTGGCGAACCGCCATCACGTCGTCCGATGTCTGATTGTGGCCAATCTATGTTCCAGTTCCCGGAATTGGAACCGTGTCATTGTGTCCACGCCCTCCCAACCGTTGATCCATGTCAAGGCGACCACGGAGGGCAAGGTCCAGGCTGCGACCGCTCATGGAGAGGCTGATGGACCGGACCCTTGTCGAGAAATATGCCGCGCCGGTGCCGCGCTACACAAGTTATCCGACAGCGCCGCACTTCAAGGCCGATGTTTCGGCGACGACCTATGCGGAGTGGCTGCGGGCCCTGCCGGAAGGAACCGCGACTTCGCTCTACGTGCATATTCCCTATTGCGACCGCCTGTGCTGGTTCTGTGCCTGCCATACCAAGCAGGTGCGTCGCTATGATCCCGTCGCCCGCTATCTCGAAGCCCTCGCAGCCGAGATCGAATCAATCTCCAACGCGGCTGAAAGCCGGCTAAACATCACCGCGTTGCACTTCGGCGGTGGATCGCCGACCTTGGTCGCGCCTGGCGACATGATTGCATTGGGCAGGCTCCTGCGCAGCAGATTCGCCTTCGCGGAAGATGCCGAGATCAGTATCGAAATGGACCCCAACGACATGGACGAGGCGCGCTTCGACGCGCTCGCCGCCATCGGCATGACCCGCGCCAGCCTTGGCGTCCAGGACTTCGATCCGAAGGTGCAGCAGACCATCAACCGCGAGCAGACATTCGAACAGACCAAGGCCGTGGTCGATGCGGTTCGCGCACGCGGCGTGCGTTCGGTCAATCTCGACGTGCTTTACGGCCTGCCGCACCAGACGCTCGAAACCATCGCGGCAACTACCGAGCAGGTGCTGTCGCTGCGGCCCAACCGCATCGCCCTGTTCGGCTATGCCCATGTTCCGTGGATGAAGAAGCACCAGACGATGATCGACGAGGCGCTGCTGCCCGACGCCGGGGCGCGCCTGGCGCAGGCGGAGGCCGCGGCGCGGCTGATCCTGGCAGCAGGTTACCAGGCGGTCGGCATGGACCATTTCGCCCTGCCCGACGACAGCATGGCCGTTGCCGCCCGCTCGGCTAAGCTGCGGCGCAATTTCCAGGGCTACACCACCGACCAGGCCGATGCGCTGATCGGCCTGGGGGCTTCGTCGATCGGGCTCCTGCCGCAGGGCTATGTCCAGAACATGCCGGCAACCGGCGAATATGAACGCCGTGTGCTGGCCGGTGGCCTCGCGACCCAGCGCGGCATCGCCCTCACCAAGGACGACCGCATGCGCTCCTGGGTGATCGAGCGCCTGATGTGCGAATTCTCATTCTCGCGCTGCGAACTTGTCGCCCGTTTCGGAGAGCCGGCACGCGAGGTCATCGCGGAGGCCGAGTTGCTTGTAGCCAACGGTGGCGACGGAATCTTTGCGCGGTCCGGCAACCGCTTTGTCGTCACCGAACGGGGCAAGCCCTTCGTCCGTTCGGTCGCGGCACGGTTCGACGCCTATCTCGGCAAGGGAACAGCGCGCCACTCGATCGCCGTTTGAGCGGGTACGGTCGTACATCGAATCGAAATGTGTCTCGCCCTTTCCAATTCCGGAACGATTTGCTCTTATGGGTGGCAGAAGAAAAGGCTGCCTAAATAATGAGCATAACGATCAGACACACTTTGGCGGGCGACCTCGATCGCATCACCGAAATCTATGCAGACGCAGTGCTGAACGGCACGGCAAGCTACGAGCTGGAGCCGCCGACACGGGCGGAGATGGGGACGCGATTCGAGGCCCTGAGTGCCGGCAACTATCCGTATCTCGTCGCCGAACGGCAGGGCCGGATCGTCGGCTATGCTTATGCCGGCCCGTTCCGGGCCCGGCCGGCCTACCGGTTCATCGTCGAGGATTCGATCTACATCGCACCGGAAGCCAAGGGCGCCGGCATCGGCAAGGCGCTGATGGAAGTGCTGATCGAGGAGGCGGCAAAGCTCGGCTTCCGCCAGATCATCGCCGTGATTGGCGACGGCCACGCGGACAGCGCGTCCGTGCGCCTGCATGAGAGGCTCGGGTTCCAGCATTCGGGGCGGCTGGACGGCTCCGGCTACAAGCACGGCCGCTGGCTCGACACAGTCTTCATGCAGCTGCCCCTGAACGGCGGCACGAGCCTGCCGCCGGATCCGGGCTCGATGCCCGAGCGCATGTTCCGGGCGAAGGGCGGCACGGGCTGAATTCAGCCGCCGCCGATCAGCGGGACGAAGCGAACCGCGGCGAGCGCCTTCTCCACATAATCGTCATCCTTCAGGCGGGTGACCTTGACCAGGATCTGGTCGCCCAGGGGGCCTAGCGGCATCACCAGCCTACCGCCAATGGCGAGCTGGCTTTTCCAGGCCGGCGGAATCCTGCGCGAACCGGCAGCGGACAGGACGGCATCGAAGGGAGCCTCGGCCTCATAACCGGCAACGCCGTCGCCGGTCACCACCTCGACGTTGCCGTAACCCAGCCGGGCTAGGCGCATGCGCGCTTGGTCGGCGAGCGACGCCAGCCGCTCGATGGTGACGACGCGGGACACGATCCGCGCCATGACGGCCGCCGCATAGCCTGAGCCGGTGCCAATCTCGAGAATCTTCTGCCCTGGCGACAATTCGCCAGCCGAGGCCATGAGCGCCACGATATAGGGCTGGGAAATCGTCTGGTACTCGTCGATCGGCAAGGCCGTGTCTTCATAGGCGTAGTCGCGCAGGTTCTCGGGAACGAATTCCTCGCGTGGCACTTCGGACATGGCTTCGAGCACGGCGAGGTCGCTGACGCCGCGCCTTGCGATCTGGCGCTCCACCATGTTGAGGCGCGCCGGCCGATAGTCGATCATGGCATGCCCCTGACGATGCCAATTAACCGACAGGCCAGCCGGAAGTTCCCGGCCATTTGGCAAGCTCGTCCCAGCTTCCGCAGCGTCCCCTTGATGTTGCAGCGCGTCAACTCTGCTGCATTGCACAAGATGCAATGCTCCTATGCAATATCAACACTTTAAAACCCGAACCTGCGGGACTAGATATCACTCATCGAATTTGTCGGGGCCTACCTCCTCCCAGACCTCGACGAATAGGTCAGCGCCTACCTCCTCCCAGACGCTGGCCACCAATACGACACCCGCCGGACCTCCTCCCCCGGCGGGTGTTGTTTTTTCAGCCCCCAAAAATCCAGCAAAGACTGCCCTGGCCTCCCGCCACTGGGCCACAGCCATGCAATGCGCCGGACAGACCGCGCGGCGCAATCACCGGTGTGGCGTTCGGGTGGCCTTACAGGCTATAGGCAGTGCCAAGCGTCTCCCGCCCACGGGAGAAACGAAACGATAGCGCCCCGGCCAGCGACGAATGAGCACAACACGCTGACCCCGAGGGCGGGTGAGGAACGAGGAAAGGAATTCAACATGAACGTGACCAGCGAAACCGCTGCACTTCTCGAGCGACTTGGCGTCGCCAAGGCCGATTTCACCGGCGGCGACCTGATCGTGCGCAGCCCGGTGACCGGCGAGCAGATCGGCGCGCTGACGTCGATTTCGCCCGCCGAAGCCGGAAAGGCCATCGAGCGCGCCGACAAGGCCTTCAAGTCCTGGCGCAACGTGCCTGCGCCGAAGCGCGGCGAGCTCGTTCGCCTGCTCGGCGAGGAGCTGCGCGCCGCCAAGGCCGATCTCGGCCGCCTGGTGTCGATCGAAGTCGGCAAGATTCCGTCGGAAGGCCTGGGCGAAGTCCAGGAAATGATCGACATCTGCGACTTCGCCGTCGGCCTGTCGCGCCAGCTCTACGGCCTGACGATCGCCACCGAACGCGCCGGCCATCGCATGATGGAGACCTGGCACCCGCTCGGCGTCGTCGGCGTCATCTCGGCCTTCAACTTCCCGGTCGCTGTGTGGTCGTGGAATGCGGCGCTTGCCTTCGTCTGCGGCAACTCGGTTGTGTGGAAGCCGTCGGAAAAGACGCCGCTGACCGCGCTTGCCTGCGAGGCCATCTTCAAGCGCGCCGCTGACCGCTTCGGCGCGGATGCGCCGGAGGGCCTGTCGCAGGTGCTGATCGGCGACCGCGCCGTCGGCGAAGTCCTGGTCGACAACCCGAAGGTGCCGCTGGTGTCGGCCACCGGCTCGACCCGCATGGGCCGCGACGTCGGTCCGCGCCTGGCCAAGCGCTTCGCCCGCGCCATCCTCGAGCTCGGCGGCAACAATGCCGGCATCGTCTGCCCGTCGGCCAATCTCGACATGGCGCTGCGGGCGATTGCCTTCGGCGCCATGGGTACTGCCGGCCAGCGCTGCACCACCATGCGCCGCCTGTTCGTGCACGACAGCGTCTACGACACGCTCGTGCCACGCCTGAAGAAGGCCTATGAAAGCGTCTCGGTCGGCAGCCCCCTGGAAAGCTCGGCGCTGGTCGGTCCGCTGATCGACAAGGCCGCCTTCGACGGCATGCAGAAGGCGCTGAAGGAAGCCGGCGAGCACGGCGGCAAGATCACCGGCGGCGCCCGCGTCGACCAGGGCCATGACGGCGCCTACTACGTCAAGCCGGCGCTGGTGGAGATGCCGGGCCAGGTCGGTCCGGTGCTCGAAGAGACCTTCGCGCCGATCCTCTACGTCATGAAGTACTCCGACTTCGACCAGGTGCTCGAGCTGCACAATGAGGTCGGCGCCGGCCTGTCGTCGTCGATCTTCACGCTCGACCTGCAGGAGGCGGAGCGCTTTCTGTCGGTCGAAGGTTCGGACTGCGGCATCGCCAACGTCAACATCGGCACCTCGGGCGCCGAAATAGGCGGCGCCTTCGGCGGCGAGAAGGAGACCGGCGGCGGCCGTGAGAGCGGTTCGGACGCGTGGAAGGCCTACATGCGCCGTGCCACCAACACGGTGAACTACTCCAAGGCGCTGCCGCTGGCCCAGGGCGTGTCCTTCGACATCGACTGACCAGGCAAACCCGACTGACTCCGAACGCCGTCCGCGAGAGCGGGCGGCGTTTTGTTTGCGGGGTCAGAGAGCAAGACCCGGGACGATCCAGCCTGCCAGCTCGGCCTGGGCCGCCGGCGCGATCGGGATCAGCCGGCGCGCCTCGAGGTCGAAGCAGATGGCAATCACTTCCATCGTGCCAAAGGCGCGGCCGGAGAACGGGTCGAGCATCCAATTGACCAGAGACATGGTGCGGCCGTCGGCGCGGGCGAGGCCGGAGCGTACCTCCCAGCAGTCACCGTTGCCAGGCATGTCGTCGAGCAGGATCAGGAATTCGAGCGCGGCTGCACCGAAATGCGGTCCGTTGCGGTCGCTGTGATGGGCGCAAAGCTCGCGCAGCGGGGTAATGATGTTGCGGACACTGTCGGCAATCGCCGCGACGAAGCCCTGCGGCAGCATTTTTCCGAAGGGATCGCAGGCCTGCTGCAGCACCGCGCCCTGGCCGAGCTGGCGCAGGCCGAGTTCTTTGGCCCGCAGGCCCGACGCGGACGTGGTTGCCGGCTGCTCACCTGTGCTGCGCGGCAATGCCAGCTTCGGCGTGTCGGCGAGGCCCGCCGCGACACGCGTGGCGAACGGTTCCGGCCAGACCCGCGCGACACCATCCACGACCGCCACATGGCGCAGGCCGATACGGAAGGTCGCGGCGCATTCGCCCGAAGCGCTGTCGAACATCATGATGACGATGTCGGCACTAGTGTCGCCGATGGACGTGAAACCGGCGGTCATGTGCATCGAGTCTCCCGCACGCGCCTCGCGCAGGAAGCGGATGTGCATGCTAGTGACCGCTAGCGTCGTCGCCGAGGCGGGCGCGAACAGCCGCGGCAGGCCGGCGAGGCCGAACGTCATGGCGACGGCTTCCATGCAGCGCGCCACATAGAAGCGCGTGTTCATGTGGCCCATCTCGTCGCATTCCCAGGTGGCGACGCCGCCGCGCCAGACATCGCGCAGCCCGGATGTGTCTGCCGTCATGTCGTTCCCTTTCCGTGCCCTGCACGGATGTAGCCGCTGGAAACGCCTGTTTCATCGTCGTATCGGACGATCCGCAGCGGCAACCGCGCGCCGGCAGCGGGTGGACATGCCGGCCCTGCATCGGAAGTGGGCCGCCTATGCCGTCCAAACGTGCGTTGGCCGATTGCCCTGCCGCTACGACGGCGGGCCGGCATCGATGCCTTCCCAATAGTCCATCGTCGTCGCCTTCCGATAACCTTCGCCGGTCAGGCGAACGCTGACGCGGCCCGATTCCGGGTAGACGATCACGTCGCTGGGATTGCGTTCGCCGATGATGAGGTAGCGGCACGGCGCATCGGTGTGGTTGTAGAGCGAATGCCCGACCTTCTGGCCAGCCGGGAAACAGACATAGTCGCCCGCCTTCATCACGTGCCGCCGCTGGCCGAGTTTCAGCGTCAAGGAGCCCTCGAGGATGAAGGCATGCTCCTCTTCCAGCATGTGGTAGTGCGACGGGTTGGTCTCCTTGCCCGGTGCCAGCTCCTCGAGCGCCACGCCGACATGAGTACCGCCGGCGAAGTTGGACAGGTGCCGGAAGCTCGAACCGAAGCGCTCGCCATGGGAGAACAGCTCGAGTGGCGCTTCGGTCGCCGCGAAGGGCTCCGAAATTCCTTCCTCGTTGATGGCGGACTTTGTCGCTGACATATGGATACCTCCTCTGCCTGTCGAGAAGAGGTGACCTTGGCGGCTTGCCGGGTCAAGTCCGCAGACGACCACCGAGATTTTGTCGACGCCCCAAAAGCAAAACGGCAGACCTTTCGGCCTGCCGTTCGCGATATGCCTCTTGGAGGCAGATTACTCGGCCGAAGCCTCGGCCGGAGCAGCAGCGGCTGCAGCGATGGCCGCGGCAGCATCGTCCTGGGCCTTCTTCAGGGCAGCCAGGCGCTCCTGGGCCTTCTTGCCCGGCTCGCCCTTGGTCGGGTTCGAACGGGCTTCGCGCTTCACGACGCCAGCTTCGTCGAGGAAGCGGGCAACGCGATCGGTCGGCAGGGCGCCGTTCGACAGCCAGTGCTTGGCGCGGTCGGCGTCGAGCTTCACGCGGTCGCCGTCCTTGGGCAGCAGCGGGTTCCAAGCACCGATGGCCTCGATGAAGCGGCCGTCGCGCGGGCTGCGGGCGTCGGCAACGACGATGTGGTAGTAGGGGCGCTTCTTCGAGCCGGCGCGGGCCAGACGGATCTTGAGGGACATTTTCTTACTCCTGGGATGGTTCTGTCTTGGGTTGTTCTTGGTCTGCTGTTTCAGTCTGTTCCGCCGTCAGGCGGAGGTAGTCTTGTCCGACGCGCCGTTGTGTTCGGCGGCCAGCATTTCGTGGTGACGGATCACCTCGCGGATGATGAAGTTGAGGAACTTCTCCGCGAAATCCGGATCGAGATGGGCGTCGTCGGCAAGCCGGCGCAGGCGGGCGATCTGGGTCTGCTCACGCGCCGGATCGGCCGGCGGCAAGCCGTGGGTGGCCTTGAGCACGCCGACAGCCTTGGTGCAGCGGAAGCGCTCGGCCAGCATGTGGATCAATGCTGCATCAATGTTGTCGATCGAAGCGCGCAGTTCCTGGAGCTGTGCCTGCGGAGTGATGTCGGTCATCGCGCCCTCCTCACTTCTTCTTGCCAAGGCCAGGCAGGCCGCCGCCAAGGCCCGGAAGCTTCATTCCGCCCGGCAGGCCGGGAAGACCGCCACCGCCGAGACCGGGCAAGCCGCCTCCCGGAAGCCCCTTGAGGCCCTGGCCGAGACCAGCGGCTTCCGCCTGCTTCTTCAGCGCCTCGAGCTGCTTGGGGTCCATCTTGGACAGATCGGGCATGCCGCCGCCGGGCATCATGCCGCCGAGACCCATCTTCTGGGCAAGGCCACCCATCATGCCGCGCATGAGGCCGCCGCCCTTGCCCTTGCCGCCCATGGCCTTCATCATGTCGGCCATCTGGCGGTGCATCTTGAGCAGCTTGTTGATCTCGGCCGCGTCAGTGCCGGAACCGGACGCGATGCGCTTCTTGCGCGAGTGCTTGAGGATGTCGGGATTGGCGCGCTCGGCCTTGGTCATCGACGAGATGATGGCCAACTGGCGGCCGAACATCTTGTCGTCCAGGCCGGCCGCGGCCATCTGGTCCTTCATCTTGCCCATGCCGGGCATCATGCCCATGATGCCGCCCATGCCGCCCATCTTCTGCATCTGGCCAAGCTGGTCGGCAAGGTCGTTCAGGTCGAACTTGCCCGACTGCATCTTCTTGGCCATCGCCGCGGCCTTTTCCGCGTCGATGGTTTCGGCGGCCTTCTCGACGAGGCTGACGATGTCGCCCATGCCGAGGATGCGGTCGGCGATGCGCTTGGGATAGAACTCCTCCAGCGCATCCATCTTTTCGCCGACGCCGATCAGCTTGATCGGCTTGCCGGTGACGGCGCGCATCGACAGCGCCGCACCGCCGCGGCCGTCGCCGTCCATGCGGGTGAGCACCAGGCCGGTGATGCCGACGCGGTCGTCGAAATTCTTGGCGAGGTTGACGGCGTCCTGACCGGTCAAAGAGTCGGCGACGAGCAGGATCTCGTGCGGGTCCGACACCTTGCGGATGTCGGCCATCTCGACCATCAGCGGCTCGTCGATATGGGTGCGGCCGGCGGTGTCGAGGATGACGACGTCATGGCCGCCGAGCTTGGCTGCCTGGACGGCGCGCTTGGCGATATCGACCGGCGACTGGCCGGCGATGATCGGCAGGGTCGCGACCTTGGTCTGCTCGCCGAGCTGGCGCAGTTGCTCCTGCGCTGCCGGACGGCGCGTGTCGAGCGAGGCCATCAGGACTTTCTTGCCCTGGCGCTCGGTCAGCCGCTTGGCGATCTTGGCCGAGGTAGTGGTCTTGCCCGAGCCCTGCAGGCCGACCATCATGATGACGACGGGGGCCGGCGCGTTGAGGTCGACGGCGACGCCTTCGGAGCCGAGCATCTCGACCAGCTCGTCATGAACGATCTTGACGACCATCTGCCCGGGCTTGATCGACTTCAGAACCGCGGCACCCACGGCCTTCTCGCGCACCCGGTCGGTGAACGAACGGACGACCTCGAGCGCGACGTCGGCTTCGAGCAGGGCACGGCGGACCTCGCGCAGGGCGGCCGAAACATCGGCCTCCGACAGCGCGCCACGGCCGGTGAGGCCGTTCAGGATCGATCCAAGCCGCTCTTGCAGCGATTCAAACATTCGACGTTCCCTTTCCCGGACAAACCAGCGTTGGCCGAGAAGTAATGCCTCCGCGCCCAAGCGCCAAACCATTCATGCGGCCAAAACCAAAAAGCACCCGGGGGCGCATCGCGCTGCCGGGTGTTGGCCTCCGGGATCGTTCGACAACCACTTGGGTGTCCCGGTCGGCCGCTCGGAGTGGAACTCTTCGCGGAATTTCGAGGGCTGTAGACAGGAAAAGGGCCGGGGAGTCAAGCTTTGCCGGCATTTTTGAGCCGGCCGGTCCGACATACGACGTCCGCCAGGGCGAACCGCACCGGCGGTGTCGGTTTTGCGGGCTCTCCCGCGGGGGGCAGTATAGACTAAACGCCTTGGCAGGATTGGGATGCCGCCTTTGCTATGCCTCGCGGGTGGAGATGAGGTGGCATAGCTGCCGAAACGATTCCAGGGAGGTTGTCATGCAGGAAGCAGCAAAGCCCGATGTCCTCCAGCAGAGTGCACTGCTGCCGCTGACCTCGACCGAGATCGTCAACGCAATGGCGCACTACCACCGCGCCGAGATGGCCCGGATGGCCGGCTGGCGCGATCGCATCGACCGCACCAGCAACTGGGCGATCACCGTGGTGGCGGCCATGTTGTCGGTGTCGTTATCCACGCCCAACGCGCATCATGGGGTGCTTCTGTTCGCCATGATTCTGGTCTTCCTGCTCTTGTGGATCGAGGCGCGCCGCTATCGCTTCTTCGACGTCTACCGCTCCCGGGTGCGCACCTTCGAGCGCTACTATTTCGCGCCGATCTTCGCGCCTGCCCCCAGCGAGACCGTGAACTGGCGACAGATGCTCGGCGAAAGCCTGCGCGACCCGCAGTTCCGCATATCCTATGCGGACGCGTTTTCGCGGCGGCTGAGGCGCAATTACATCTGGATGCTCCTGATCCTGCTGCTGGCCTGGGTGCTGAAGATCTCCACCCCGCAACTGCAGGCCGAAGGTGCTACCGGGGGGCTGGTTTCGTCGCTGCGCGAAGTGCTGCGAAATGCAGCCCTTGGCCCGCTGCCGGGCTGGCTCATCATGCTTGGCGTCGCGGGCTTCTATCTTTGGTTGCTCTATGCCTCGCTGCGCCCCTATGACGACGCGGTCGAGGGCGGTTTGGGACAGGTGCATGTGTGAAACACGCGGCTGCCGGACATCCGCCCGGCAGCCTGACCGAACTAGCTGGTATCGCTACCGCATCACATAGACGATGCGACGTGTGGAGGGCTCCACCAGAACGGGCTGGTTGTTCACATAGACGTAGCGGTACTGATAGTCGGGAATTTCGGCGAGCTGGACCGTTTCAGGCAGGCTTGCGCCCACCACGACTTCACCGTCCAGATAGACCGGTTCCAGAGGCCGGCTGACCACGTAGGTGCGGACCTCGCCGGGCGGATCGATCGCGGTACCGGTCGCACCGCCGGCGATCACGCCGGCACCGCCGCCAACGGCCGCACCGACCGGTCCGCCGATCACGGCACCCGCGATGGCACCGGTGACGCCACCGACGACAGCGCCCGTATCGCCGCCGCCCTTCGGCCGTTCGACCATGACGACGCCGGAGTCTGCCGGCCGCTGCGACAGCACCGCCTGCTGGCCACCGAAATCGCCGACGAGATAATCGGCGTAGACCCAGCCTTCACCGCCCGAATCCGAGATCGAGCACCATTTGCTGTTGTCGAGGCAACCGCGAAGGATC
The DNA here is from genome assembly GCF_037625995.1 of Aminobacter sp. Piv2-1. Classification (NCBI taxonomy): domain Bacteria; kingdom Pseudomonadati; phylum Pseudomonadota; class Alphaproteobacteria; order Hyphomicrobiales; family Phyllobacteriaceae; genus Aminobacter; species Aminobacter sp. Piv2-1. The sequence goes on along the minus strand of NZ_JARKMU010000008.1, from coordinate 223,820 downwards.
GCCGACTGGCCTGCGGCAATCACGCCTATGACCGGGTATTGCGGCCCGGGTCCGGCCCTCACGTTGAGATCAGTGGTAGCTGAAACCGCAGTCTCGGCAAACGCCACGCCCGACAGAGCCAGGAACGCGCCGAATGTGGCGGGCAGGAACAACGAATACTTCATCGTTCTTCTCCGTTTTCTTGACCCCTCGGATCGAAAACGGGTCAGACAACGGTCAGTTCCGCTGCCGAAGGCTCACGATTTGTTCCATTTTCTTGCGGACGGACGGCTGCAACCTCATACTTGCAGCTGCGCCACGACCTGTCGGGCCACCTGCTCGCCCGACTGGCGGGCGCCGCCGCAGGTCTGGATCAGCGGTCCGGCAAGGTGTTCCCCGGCGAAGTAGATGCGGTCCGCGACCGGTTGCGCAAGGATGGAGCGTGCCTCGGCTCGCCCCGGCCGTGCCGCTGCATAGGCGCCGCGGACATATCGCTCGGCCCCCCAGTTGGTCATCATGGCGCGGCCGACATGCTTGCGGCTGTCGTTGCCGAACAGTTCGCACAGGCGGTCGATGGCGAAGTCGATGCCGGCGGCTTCTCCCGCCGCCGACATCTCCCAGGCAAAGTCGCCGCCGATGAAGCCGACCATCAGGTCGAGATCGAAAGGAAAGCAGAGAAAATAGATGTCATGGCGAGCGGCGCGCTCGACCAGGAGGTCGTCGAAAGGTTTCAGGCCCAGGCGCGTGCCGCGGATCTCGAGCGGCAGCTTGGTCAGCATGCCCATGGGCAGGTCGAAGAACGCCGTCATGTGCGCATCCGGCAATGCCGGCGAGAACGCGATCTCTTCGAAGGCGAGCACGGCCGGGGAGGCCGTGACGATCACCGCGCGGGCCCGCAAGGTGCCGCGATTGGTCTCGCATGCGACGCCTGGGCCGTTCCAGTGGATCCGCCTCACCGGCGTCGACAGTTCCACCGGCACATCCGCGCCGAAACGTGCAACCAGGGCGCCGTAGCCCTCCCTCGTGAAGTAATTCGGGTCGAGATCCGCTGCCGCCTTGAAATCGGCGATGGATATCTCGTCCTCGTCGGAACCAAAGTCCATGGGCCCCGAGAAGGTCGCGGCGGCGCGCGACGAGCGCCCCTTGGCAAGCAGCGCGCCAAGGCGGTCGTCGTCACCGGAGTGGCTTTCCATGAGCGCAGCAATAGCGGCATCAGCGATCTTGACCTGCGCCTCCTCGTCCTCGCTGGCCTTTCGCCCTCGATAGTAGAGATGATCGATGTTCATGTCGTGATGGTGCAGCGTCCAGCCGGCCGCCTGGGCCTCGGGGAAATAGGGATTGCGGTCCGCAGCGTGCAACCAGGCGCAGCCGATATCGAAAGGCACGCCGAAATGCGCGTCGCTGGTCCAGGCGCGACCGCCGATGCGGTCCATGGCCTCCAGCAGCCGGAAGTTGAGGCCGGCCCCACGCAGGACTTTTGCCGCCGAAAGACCGGCGGAACCCGCCCCGATGATCACGACATCGACATCTTCCATCGATTTTCCCCCTCTCGCCACATTCACAGCTTGATCGTATGCGAGTTTTTTGCCACCAGCCATTGCATGCTGGCGGGGACGTGAACGCCTTCTTAACGATGACGAGAGAGCGTTTGGCTGGCAACATCCCTCCCAAGGGTTCACGATTCAGGCATCAGGAGAACGGCATGGCAGTATTTGCCAGAGTGAAGATTTTTGCTGCGGCTTCCGCCATGCTGGCGGCTACCGTAAGCGTCGCGCTTGCTGCCCCTTGCGGCAACGACAAGGGCGGATTCGACGCATGGAAGGCGCAGTTCACGCAGGAGGCGGCGGCCAACGGTATCCAGGGCAACGCGCTCGACGCCCTGTCCCAGACGACCTATGCAACCAAGACGATCTTTGCCGACCGCAACCAGAAGAGCTTCAAGCTCTCGCTCGACCAATTCATGATCAAGCGCGGCGGCAAGGCGATCGCTTCCAAGGGCAAGACCATCAAGAAGCAGAATGCGGCCCTGTTCGAGAGCATCGAGGCCAGCTACGGCGTGCCGGCCGGCCCCTTGATCGCGATCTGGGGCATGGAGACCGGCTTCGGCGGTTTCATGGGCAACCAGCACACGCTGTCGGCCGTAGCCACGCTCGCTTACGACTGCCGCCGCTCGGAGTACTTCACCGACCAGCTCTATGCCGCGCTGAAACTGATCCAGAACGGCAATCTTTCTCCCAGCGCCATAGGCGCTGCGCACGGCGAGATCGGCCAGACCCAGTTCCTGCCGGTCAACGTGCTCAAGTTCGGCGTCGACGGCGACGGCAACGGGCGCATCGACATGATCCGCTCCAAGGCCGACGCGCTCGCCTCGACTGCCAACTTCCTGCGCGGCCACGGCTGGAGCGCCGGCGGCGGATATCAGCCCGGCCAGGCCAATTTCGGGGCGCTGCAGGGCTGGAATGCGGCCAGCGTCTACCAGCAGGCCATCGCCATCATCGGCGCCGAGATCGACGGAAACTGATCTTCCGCACGGTTTCGCAATGTCAGGATGATTTCCTGGCGCGCTGGCGAAAACGGCAAGCTCGACACATGTTTGGAAGCCCGGTGGCGACGCCGGGCTTTTTTCATGCGGCCAATGCGCACCAATCCGGGTGATATGCGGGAGAGGTATGTCAGATGAATTCAGCGAGCGGACAGCCTGCCGATGTCTCGGCGTTCGGCAATATCGAAGGCTATTCCCACCAAGCCAAGACCGTTACGCCGGAGTTGCCCGTCACCGCCGGCGGCGGCCTGCTCAAATGGTACGACATCGCCCACCAGGAAATGCCGGTGTCGCAAGATACGCGTGCCCTGGCGCAGCGCTTCCTCGCCGTCGAAACGGCGACCGGGCGCCTCGACCTCAGCGGCGAGTTGGGTTTCGCTATCCTGCACCGCTGCGGCGCAGACTTCCATTTCCTGCTGGTAAGCTCGTGGCGCAATGCCAACGAGATGTGGGAGACGGTCTACGCCAAGACGGCCGACCAGCCCGACTTTTCGGTGTTTCCGCTGCCGGGGCCGCATCGCGCGACCTTCTGCGTCTGGGAACTGGCCGCGGTCAACCACGAGCGGCAAGCCTTCGGGCGGTATCTGTTTTCGCGGCGCGACGAAGCTGCCAAGCGGATCTATCTGGCAGACTTGTATAGGGGCGGAGCGTAGGTCCATCTAGCCGGGGGAGCGCTGAGCTCTCGTCTACATGCGCACGTGCAGTGCCGGCCACATCCTGAACCAGCCAGGTCCGATGTCGAGCTCGGCCGGACCTACCGCGGGGCCAATCAGCCGCGTTCGAATTTCAGCCGACGGCAGAGGTCGTCCAGCTGCTCGAGCGAACGGTAGGCCACGCGCAGCTCGCCGCCGCCCTTGTCCTTGTGCGCGATCGAAATCTTCATGCCGACCACGTCGCTCAGGAGCTTCTCCAGCGCGACCGTATCGGGATCCTTATCGAGCGGATTTCGTTGCTTCTGCTCGGCGCTTGCGGGTGCCGGCATCTGCGCCAGCGCCTCGGCCTGGCGCACCGACAATCCGTCCTCGACGATGCGCTTGGCGAGGCCCACGGGATCTTCCGCGGTGATCAGCGCGCGCGCATGGCCGGCCGACAGCTCGCCATTGACCAGCATGTCGCGCACCACGTCCGGCAGCTTCAGCAAGCGCAGCGTGTTGGCGACGTGGCTCCGGCTCTTGCCGATCACCTGCCCGAGATCCGCCTGGGTGTAGTTGTGGTCGTCGATGAGCTGCTGATAGCCGAGCGCCTCTTCGATGGCGTTGAGATCGGTGCGCTGGACGTTCTCGATGATGGCGAGTTCGAGCGCGGTGCGATCGTTGACCTCGCGGACGATGACCGGGATCTCGTTGACGCCGGCGCGCTGCGCGGCACGCCACCGGCGCTCGCCGGCGATGATTTCATAGCGCCCGGCCTGCGCAGCAGGGCGTACGACCACCGGCTGGACGAGTCCATGCTCCCGGATGGACTGGGCGAGATCGGCGAGGTCCGCCTCGGCGAAGTGACGACGCGGATTGCGCGGGTTGGGAATGACAAATTCGATCGGCACGCGTCCGTCGGCCAGCGCTGCCGGTTTTTCCGGCGCGACAGGCTTGTCCATCTCGCCGATCAGGGCTGCGAGGCCTCGTCCGAGCCGCTTTCTGGAAAGGTCTTCGCTCATTTTCTTGTTCTTTTCCGGATTGTTTCGTTACCGAATCGGTTTACGCCGCCCGCAGATTGCGCTCGCGCCTGATCACCTCCGACGCCAGCTGAAGGTAAGCCTGGCTGCCGGAACATTTGAGATCGTAGAGGATCGCCGGCTTGCCATATGACGGCGCCTCCGAGATGCGCACATTGCGCGGGATCACCGTCTCGTAGACCTTTTCGCCCATGTGGGCGCGCACATCCTCGACCACCTGGTTGGCCAGATTGTTGCGCCCGTCGAACATGGTCAGGACGATGCCCTGGATCGAAAGATCCGGATTGATGGTCTGTCGGACCTGATCCACCGTCTCAAGCAATTGACTCAAACCCTCGAGCGCAAAGAACTCGCACTGCAGCGGAACCAGCACCGAGTCGGCCGCGGCCATCGAGTTCAGCGTCAACAGGTTGAGCGACGGCGGGCAATCGATCAGCACGTAGCTGTAATTGGCCGAACGCGCGGCGGCGGCGCGCAGCGCGTTACGCAACTTCAGCACGCGATCCGGCTGCGCGGCGATTTCCATCTCGATCCCAAGGAGATCGAGCGTCGAGGGAACCAGGGAGAGACCCGGCACCGCCGTCTCCATGGCAGCCTGCTCGATGTCCAGCTCTCCCGTCAGCACGTCGTAGGACGACACGCTGCGATCGCGACGGTCGATACCGAGGCCGGTGCTGGCGTTGCCCTGCGGGTCAAGGTCGATGATGAGAACACGCTCGCCGATTGCAGCCAGCGCAGTCGCCAAATTGATCGCGGTGGTCGTCTTGCCGACCCCGCCCTTCTGATTGGCAACGGTGATGATTCTTGGTCCGGTCTTCATGGCTCGACTGCTATTTTCCGTCTCGGCGTCGCAGATCAGGCGCGACGCAGGTTCCGAATCTCGAGAATTACTCCCTGCGCGTCGGTCAGGCTGGGATGTTCTACCAGATCGAATCTCCAGCTGGGAGCGCTATCCTGGATTTCCTGCCGGTAATCCCGGCCTTTGTGAAACAGGGCCATCGTTCCGGTCTCCAGCCAGGGCGAAGAAAGCTCGAGCAGCAGCGGCAGAGGCGCCAAGGCACGTGCACTCAGGACTTCCGGAGCGCGAATCACGCCGTGAACATCTTCGATTCGCTTCGCATGCACGCGGGCGGGCAGCGCCAGCTCGCCAACGACCGCCTGGAGGAAGCCGGCCTTCTTGCGGTTACTTTCCACCAGGTCGATCGAGGCGCCAGGGCGACCGGCGATCATCGAGGCGATGATCAGGCCAGGAAAACCGCCACCCGAGCCTATGTCCAGCCACCTCGCTGCGGCACCGCCCAGCCGCACCACCTGCGCGCTGTCCAGGATATGACGCTCCCAAACATCGTCGAGCGTGGACGGCGCGACGAGGTTTATCCGCTGTGCCCACTTGCGGAACACACGCTCGAAGGCCGCAAGCCGATCGAATGTTTCACGTGAAACTGGCCCGGCGACATCCTGCAACCGGGCGTAGGCACTGTCTTTCACGCGGCACCCCTGTTTTCCGCCTCGGCATTGCGGACATGTGCCAGGATGATGGCAAGTGCTGCAGGAGTCATACCGTCGATACGCTGCGCCTCGGCCAGCGACCGGGGTCGACGCAGACGCATTTTCTGCCTCAACTCGTTGGAGAGCCCGGGAACCGACTCGAAATCAAGTGCTTCGGGAATGATCCTCTCTTCTTCCTTGAGGATCAGCGCTGCATCCGCCTTCTGGCGGTCGAGATAGACCGAATATTTCGCCTCCGTTTCAAGCGCTTCGGCCGTCTTGGTGTCGAGCGACTTCAATGCGGGCTCGATCGATGCGAGCCGGGCGATGTCGATATTGGGGTAGGCAAGCAGTTCATACAGCGAGCGCTTGACGCCATCGAGATTAACCTCGATCCCATGCCGCCGAGCTTCGTTTGGAGACAGCGTGCGCGATTTGGCCAGGCTACGGGCCCGGTCGATCCGTGCAACCATCTCGTTGTAGCGCGCGCTTCGCTCGCCAGAAGCAATCCCGAGTTCAATCGCCAGAGGCGTCAGGCGCTCGTCGGCGTTGTCGGCGCGCAGAGACAGACGGAATTCGGCGCGCGAGGTGAACATCCGATACGGCTCGCTGATGCCGCGGCTGGTCAAATCGTCAATCATTACCCCGATATAGGCCTGGGTGCGGCTGAGGATGAGCTGTTCGGCGCCTCCGGCCTTACGCGCGGCATTGAGGCCGGCGACCAGCCCCTGCGCACCTGCCTCCTCATATCCGGTCGTGCCGTTGATCTGGCCCGCCAGGAAGAGCCCGGCGACACGCTTTGTCTCGAGCGTCGGTTCCAGTTCTCGCGGATCGATGTGGTCATATTCGATCGCATAGCCGGGCTGCAGCATCACGGCCGTTTCCAGCCCGGCAATCGACTTGAGGATGTCGAGCTGGACGTCTTCGGGAAGCGAGGTCGAGATGCCATTCGGATAGACCGTGTCGTCGTCCAGCCCCTCCGGCTCCAGGAAAATCTGATGCCCCTCCCGGTCACCAAACTTGACGATCTTGTCCTCGATCGAGGGGCAGTAACGCGGCCCCACGCCTTCGATCGATCCGGAGTACATGGCCGAACGGCCAAGATTTTCACGGATGATGCTGTGCGTGCGATCGGTCGTGCGGGTGATGCCGCATTCGATCTGCGGATTTGCCAGCCGGTCGGTCAGCAGCGAAAAGGGCACCGGATCCTCGTCCGCCGCCTGCTTTTCGAGGGAAGCCCAATCGATCGTCTTGCCGTCGAGGCGCGGCGGGGTCCCAGTCTTCAGTCGTCCAAGCGCGAAACCGGCCCGCTTCAGCGTTTCCGACAGGCCTATCGATGCCTGTTCGTTCATGCGACCGGCGGCGAATTTGCGCTCGCCGATATGGATGAGGCCGCGCAGGAACGTGCCGGTGGTCAGCACGATCGCCCCACAGTCGAGACGACGGCCGTCGGCGAGAACTACCGCCCGGACTCGGGACTGGTCGAGTACGAAATCGAAGACTTCGCCTTCGACGACGTCGAGGTTTGGCTGTTCGGCAATGGCAGCCTGCATGGCCAGGCGATAGAGTTTGCGGTCTGCCTGGGTGCGCGGGCCGCGGACCGCCGGACCCTTGCGTCGGTTGAGAAGGCGAAACTGGATGCCCGCCGCATCGGCCACCCGACCCATGAGGCCGTCCATCGCGTCAATCTCACGCACGAGGTGCCCCTTTCCGAGGCCGCCGATGGCCGGATTGCAGGACATCGTTCCGATCGTGTCGCACCGAAGGGTCACAAGCGCGGTCCTGGCACCGGCGCGCGCCGATGCGGAAGCGGCTTCGCAGCCGGCATGCCCCCCACCGACCACGACGACGTCGTAGCGTTCGCTCATGAATCTCTCCTGAAATGCATGGCAGGACAGATGTCCCTTACGACACTGCCTGTCAAGGGAATCGCACAGGTGGTGGTTTCACGTGAAACAACCCAGCGGGGTGGCCGCCGGGCATTTCTTCAGTGTTTCACGTGAATCACATAGTGTCCGGCCGTTGTTTCACGTGAATCACTTGCCGATGCAAAACTGTGAAAAGATCACGTCGAGCAGATCTTCCACATCCACCGCACCGGAGATGCGACCTATCCGATCGCTCGCGAGACGCAGATTTTCAGCTTTGATCTCCAAGAATTGCGAGTCGGCTGCCAGGGCTTCGCGCAGATAGCCGGTAGCCTCTCTGAGCAGTTCGACATGCCGCAAGCGCGAAGGCAGCACTTCACCTCGCTTGCCCACAGCCTGCCGCGCGTGCTCGCCAACCAAGTCCAGCAACGTATCCAGGCCTTCGCCGGTGCGCGTCGACATAACAACGTCGTAGGAAGCGAGGTTGACCGGGCGTCCTTCGACCTGGTCGAGTTTGCTGCCGACCGTCACGACGGGAGTAGCTCCCTGCGCCTCTGCACTGTGGCGCGGTTCCGTAAGGTCCTCTAGATAGAGGATGAGATCGGCGGACCTGGCCCTTTCCCGTGCCCTGGCAATGCCGATTGCCTCGACTTTGCCAGCCGGTTCGCGCAGTCCGGCCGTATCCGTCACCCTGATCTTCACGCCATCCAGGTCGAGCGCTGCTTCGACGAGATCGCGCGTCGTGCCCGGCTCGTCGGTGACGATCGCCGCCTCACGCTTCAACAAGGCGTTCAGCAGGCTGGATTTGCCTGCATTGGGCGCCCCGAGTATGACCACGTCGAACCCGTCCCTGATCATCTCCGCCTTGCCGTAGCCGGCGACGTGCCGCTCGATTTCTCCAATCAGCATTTCTACGTCGTGCCACACCTTATCGGAGACCGATCCGGGCACGTCTGCCTCGTCGGCGAAGTCCATCTCGGCTTCTATCATGGCGCGCGCATGGATCAGCCGCTGCCGCCAGGATCGGTAGAGCTCGCTCTGGGCGCCGCCCGCGTTGAGGACCGCGAACTGCCGCTGCGCTTCCGTCTCCGAGTTGATCAGGTCTGCCAGCGCCTCTGCGGCGAGCAGGTCCATCTTGCCGTTGAGAAATGCCCGCCGCGTGAACTCGCCGGCCTCGGCATGCCGGAACCCGGGTAGGCTCGTGATTGCCACCAACAATGCGGTAACAACCGCCCTTCCGCCATGGACATGGAATTCACCGCAATCTTCGCCCGTGAAGCTGTCAGGGTCTGGGAAGAACAGCGTGAGACCATGGTCAACAAGCTCCCCGACCTGGTTGCGCAAGGGACCATAGTGCGCTCGCCTCGGGTTTGGGAGCCTGCCGGCGATCGTTTCGAGAGCGAATCGAACATGGGGGCCGGAGATGCGCACGATCGCCACTCCGGACGGGAGATGTCCGCTCGACAAGGCGGCGATCGAATCGGTGAATTGCATTTGCTCGCCCTATGGAAGCGCCCTAGGTTGGAAGTCTCTTAGCATCTGTTTTGGAGCAAGCCGACCATGCTTCCCACAAAGAACCTGCTGAGCGACGAAGGTAGCCCCTATCTGCGCCAGCATGCCGAAAACCCGGTGCACTGGAGGCCCTGGTCAAGGGATGCGCTGGCGGAGGCCGTCCGCCTCGACCGCCCCATCCTGCTCTCGGTCGGATATGCCGCGTGTCACTGGTGCCACGTCATGGCCCATGAGAGCTTCGAGAACGAGCAGGTCGCCGAGGTAATGAACCGGCTGTTCGTCAATATCAAGGTAGACCGCGAGGAGCGCCCCGATATCGACCAGATCTACATGGCCGCACTTGCCAGCATGGGCGAACAAGGCGGCTGGCCGCTCACCATGTTTCTCACCCCCGACGCCAAGCCGTTCTGGGGCGGTACCTATTTTCCACGCGAACCACGTTACGGGCGACCCGGCTTCATCCAGGTGCTGAATGCCGTGGACGCCGCCTGGCGCGGCAAGCGGGCGAACATCCTCCAGAGTGCCCAGGAACTAAGCCATCATGTGGGGCAGAGGCTGGGCGGCAGCGCGGCTCCGGCCGAACTCACCGCTGAGGCGGCCAGGACCTTGGCCTCCGGCATTTCCGGCCTCATCGACAGGGAACTGGGGGGCTTGCGTGGGGCACCGAAATTCCCCAATGCACCGTTCATGCAGACGCTTTGGCTTTCCTGGCTGAAGTCGGGAAACGAGAAGCATCGCGACGACGTACTCGAAAGCCTGGAACACATGCTTCGCGGCGGGATCTACGACCACGTCGGCGGCGGGTTGGCCAGGTACTCCACCGATGCCGAATGGCTGATCCCGCATTTCGAGAAGATGCTCTATGACAACGCCCAGCTCGTCAGGCTGCTCAACTGGGCCTATGCCGCCTCGGCAGACGAACTGTTTCGGATACGAATCGAACAGACGATCAGCTGGATGCTTCGCGAGATGCAACTGCCGGCGGGCACATTCGCGTCGAGCCTCGATGCGGACAGCGAAGGCGAGGAAGGTCGTTTCTACACCTGGACCAGAGCGCAGATCGAAACCTCGCTCGAAAACGATTCTCTTATATTTTTCAAATACTTCTCGCTAGAGAAACCGGCTGCCTGGGAGGGCGATCCCATCATCTGCCAGACGCCGGCACAAGCAGATTTGGCCCTGGCTGACATCGAAACCGTTCGTGCCGTTGCCGAACGGTTGCTGCGGTCGCGCGAACAGCGGGTGCGCCCCGGCCGCGACGACAAGGCGCTGACGGACTGGAACGGCCTGGCGATCGCAGCCCTCGCCGAAGCCGGGCGCTCCCTCGACCGCAAAGAATGGACATCCGCCGCTGCCGGCGCCTTCGAGGCGATCGTGGCGGCGGCCGACCAGGACGGGCGCCTTCCCCACTCCAGCCTCGGAGACAGGCGGCTCTTTCCAGCTCTTTCCAGCGACTATGCGGCCATGATCAACGCAGCGGTTTCGCTCTTCGAGGCGACGCGGGACAGCACCTATATCGATCGCGCCCGCGACTTCCTCGAGCAACTCGACCGCTGGTATCTCGATGCGACAGGCAGCGGCTACTACCTCACCGCCTCGGACAGCGCCGATGTGCCGCTACGCATACGCGGCGATGTCGACGAGGCGATCCCATCCGCCTCGGGCCAGATCATCGAGGCCATGACGCGGCTGGCTTCCGCCACGGGCGACCTTGACTTGGAACGCAGGGCCTGGGACGTCGGCGCCCGTGCCACCGGGCGTATCCAGGGACAGCAATATGGCCAGGCCGGCATCGTCAATGCCTGCGTCCTGCTGCTTGAACCCAAGAAGCTGATAATCGTCGAGGACCCAACCGAACCGAAGCTTGTTCCGGTAGCGAATCGAAGCCCAGATCCGAGGCGCGTTGACATAATTCTCACCCTTGGGGAGCAGTCGGCCCACGCCACGCTGCCGGGAGACGAACTGCCGGACACGAAAAAGGCCGGCGCCTATCTCTGCGCCGGCCTCAGTTGCCTTCCTGTCATCAACGATCCCGAAGCGCTCGAAGCAGCGCTCCGTCGGCGCTGACGGCTCAGGTATTCATCGAATCGAAGAAGTCAGCGTTGGTCTTTGTTTGCTTCAGCTTGTCGATGAGGAATTCGATCGCGTCCGTGGTGCCCATCGGAGCGAGGATGCGGCGCAGGACGAAGATCTTCTGCAGGTCCTGACGCTGCACCAGGAGGTCTTCCTTGCGGGTGCCGGACTTGAGGATGTCCATCGCCGGATAGATGCGCTTATCCGCCACCTTGCGGTCGAGCACGATTTCCGAGTTGCCGGTGCCCTTGAATTCTTCGAAGATGACTTCGTCCATGCGGCTGCCGGTGTCGATCAGCGCGGTGGCGATGATGGTCAGCGAACCACCCTCTTCGATGTTGCGCGCGGCACCGAAGAAGCGCTTCGGACGCTGCAGCGCATTGGCGTCGACACCGCCGGTCAGCACCTTGCCGGATGACGGCACGACCGTGTTGTAGGCGCGGCCGAGGCGGGTGATCGAATCGAGCAGGATGACGACGTCGCGGCCATGTTCGACCAGGCGCTTGGCCTTCTCGATCACCATTTCGGCAACTTGGACGTGGCGAACCGCCGGCTCGTCGAAGGTCGAGGATACCACCTCGCCCTTCACCGAGCGCTGCATGTCGGTCACTTCTTCCGGACGTTCGTCGATCAGAAGCACGATCAGGTAGCATTCGGGGTGATTGGTGGTGATCGAGTGCGCGATGTTCTGCAGCAGCACGGTCTTACCGGTACGCGGCTGTGCCACGATCAGGGCGCGCTGACCCTTGCCGAGCGGCGCCACCAGGTCGATGACGCGGGGCGAGATGTCCTTGGTCGTCGGGTTTTCGACTTCCATCTTCAGACGCGACGTCGGGTACAGCGGCGTCAGGTTGTCGAAGTGGATCTTGTGACGGATCTTCTCGGGATCGTCGAAATTGATGGTGTTGACCTTGAGCAGCGCGAAATAGCGCTCGCCCTCTTTCGGGCTGCGGATCGGGCCTTCCACGGTGTCGCCGGTCTTCAGCGAGAAGCGGCGGATCTGCGAGGGCGAGATGTAGATGTCGTCCGGGCCCGGCAGGTAGTTGGCGTTGGCCGAGCGCAGGAAGCCGAAGCCGTCCTGCAGCACTTCCACCACGCCGTCGCCGATGATCTCGATGTCCTGTGCAGCAAGCTTCTTCAGGATGGCGAACATCAGCTCCTGCTTGCGCATGACGCTGGCGTTCTCGACCTCGAGCGATTCGGCAAACGCGATCAGATCGGTCGGCTTCTTGTTCTTGAAATCCTGGAGTTTCATTTCCTGCATGGACGGACTCTGGGTGAGCGTGGGGAAAATTTTATCGGCTTATCGCGATAAGCGCCGGGCGCGGCCAGAGAGCGGGTGAAGACGGCGCATGGCTGGAAGGAAGAACAGCTTTGTATCCCTCCCCGGCCGAAAGAGCAAGGCGCGGTCCTACAATTTTGGAAGCGATCTAGAACGGCTTGACGACCACCAGGATCACGATCGCGATCATCAGCACCGTGGGGACCTCGTTGACGATGCGCCAGTGCCGCGACGGCTTTTCGTTGCGATCCTCAGCGAAGCGGCGCACCGATGCCGACAGGTAGCCATGCACGCCTGACATCAGGAGAACGGCAGCGATCTTTGCATGCAGCCACCCCCCGGAGAAGCCAAACCCCTTCCAGGCAAGCCACAGGCCGAAAACCCAGGTCACGGTCATTGCTGGGTTGATGATGCCGCGCAGCAGGCGGCGTTCCATCACCTTGAAGGTTTCGGACTGCACCGAGCCCTTTTCGGCCTCCGCGTGATAGACGAAGAGGCGCGGCAGGTAGAGCATCCCGGCCATCCACGAGATCACCGCGATGATGTGGATCGCCTTGGCCCAGAGGTAGAAGCCCTCAGGCGCCGCAAAAAACAGCACCGCGGTCAGCGCGACGAGAACCGCGATGGCGATGACCGCACGCTTGGCAGCAGATCCGCCACTCGATTGTACGTTGATGCTCATCGCCGCACTGCCCTTCTCACCTGCTTGACCATCGCCTCGACATGCGCAACCGGCGTCTCCGGCGTAATGCCGTGGCCGAGATTGAAGATCAGCGGCCCCGAGCCCAGAGCCTTCAGGATCGCGTCCACGCCTTCTTCAAGCGCCCTGCCACCTGCAACCAGCCTCAGCGGGTCGAGATTGCCCTGCACCGCGCCCTCGGCCTGCAGCCGCCGTGCCTGGCTCAGAGGCACCGTCCAGTCGAGGCCAAGGCCATTGATGCCGGTGCGCTGCCTGTAGCTGTCGAGCTGCGCACCGGCACCCTTTGGAAAGCCGATGATCGGCACATGGGGATGCACCGCCCTCACCTTGCGCACGATCTCGGCCACCGGCTTCACGCAGCACATGTCGAAGGTCGCTTCATCGAGCACGCCCGACCAGGAATCGAAGATCTGCACTACATCGGCACCCGCTTCGATCTGGCGGATCAGGTAGGAGGCCGAATGATCCGCAAGGATCGACAGCAGCTTCGCCATCGCCTCCGGCTCGCGATAGGCAAACAGCCGCGCCGGAGCCTGGTCCGGAGTTCCGTGGCCGGCGATCATGTAGGTGGCGACGGTCCAAGGCGCGCCGCAGAAGCCGATCAGCGTGGTCTTGTCGGGCAATTCGCGTCGCAGACGCCGCACCGTCTCGTAGACCGGTTCGAGATTCACGTGAAACTTTTCGCCGTCGAGCGCGGCGACGTCATTCGCCGTGATCGGCGTCATCAACGGTCCTCGCCCCTCTTCGAAGCGGAGGTCGCGACCGAGCGCGTGGGGCACGACGAGGATGTCAGAGAACAGGATCGAGGCGTCGAAATCGAAGCGCCGGATCGGCTGCAGCGTCACCTCGACGGCGAAATCGGGATTGTAGCAGAGGTCGAGGAAGCTTCCAGCCTTCTTCCGCGTCTCCCGGTACTCGGGAAGATAGCGTCCGGCCTGCCGCATCATCCAGAGCGGAGGAACATCAAGGCTCTCGCCTTTGAGTACCTGGAGAAGGGCGCGTTTCACGGGCATTGAGCCTCGCTTTCCTAGAGCCATCTATAAACAAAAATTCTTAGAGAATGAGTCTTCTGATTCTTAGACTCTGTTGGAATCGTGGATTGGCACCTGTCCATAGGCGGCCTCCGTTTTCCACCTGTCATAGTGACGCGCAGGCGTTTTGGCCACTGGGGAAAACTCCGTGACTGCTTTCGATTCAATGATCTGAATCAAAGCCCTAGCGGCTCGGCGAAGGGATCCTGATTCTGTGGGCGGCCAAGGATGAATAAACAATCCCCACAATACTCCCCGCCGCCGCGGCGAAACTGACAGCGGACCGAATTGTGGACAAGTGGGCATCTGATACAGTCGCGCCGACCGCATCGGGCCATGCCGGCCCTTTATCCACATTTGACCACAGACCCGGGCGCCCGCTGTGAACAAACCGCAAAGCTTCTTCCATCTGCACCTGATTTCAGACGCTACCGGCGAAACGCTGCTGGCCGCCGGCCGCGCGGCGTCGGCCCAATACAAGGACGCCCGCGCCATCGAGCACATCTACCCGCTGATCCGGACCGAAAAGCAGCTGATGAAGGTATTCGACGACATAGACGAAGAGCCGGGCATCGTGCTGTATACCGTGGTCGACCAGCATCTGGCCGGCATCATCGACAGCCGTTGTGCGGCAATGGGCCTGCCCTGCGTGTCGGTGCTCGAACCGGTGCTGACCGTGTTCCAGTCCTATCTCGGCGCGCCGGCGGGCCGCCGGGTGGGCGCGCAGCATGTGCTCGACGCCGAATATTTCCGCCGCATCGACGCGCTGAACTTCACCATGGAGCACGACGACGGGCAGCTGCCGGATGACATCGACCAAGCGGATGTCGTGCTGATCGGCATTTCCCGGACGTCGAAGACGCCGACGAGCATCTATCTGGCCAATCGCGGCATCAAGACGGCCAACATCCCCATCGTGCTCGGCGTGCCGGTGCCCGAAAGCCTGGTCACCGCCAAGGTGCCGCTGATCGTCGGGCTGGTAGCGACGGCCGAACGCATCTCGCATGTCCGTCAGAACCGCATCCTCGGCTCGACCATGGCATTCGACGCCCAGGAATATATCGACAGGGCGTCGATCACCGAGGAACTCGCCTATGCGCGGCAGATATGCACCCGGCACAACTGGCCGATGATCGACGTCAGCCGCCGTTCGATCGAGGAGACGGCCGCGGCGATCGTTGCCCTGCGCAACAAGAGCCGCTAGGAGCGAATATCTGGCGGCGCCGATCGCCGCGCCATGAGACAGGCAGGCCCCGTGACCGAAAGACTCATCCTGGCGTCCGGAAGCCCGTTCCGGAAGAAGCTGCTCGAACATGCCGGCATTGGCGTCGAGGCAATCCCCGCGGAACTCGACGAACGCGCGCTGGAAGCCCCTTTGGCCGACAGCGGCGCATCCCCGGAGGACGTGGCGCTCGTGCTGGCCGAAGCCAAGGCGACGGCGGTCAGCGAGGAACACCCGGGCAGGCTGGTGCTCGGCTGCGACCAGACGCTGTCGCTCGGCGACGAGGTGTTCCACAAGCCGGCCGACATGGAAGGCGCCCGCCGCCACCTGCTCAAGCTGTCCGGCAAGACGCACCATCTCAACAGCGCCGCCGTGCTCGTCCGCGACGGCGAGACACTGTGGCGGCATGTCGGCATCGCTTCGCTGACCATGCGCAAGCTCGATCCCGCATTTATCGGCCGCCACCTCGCGCGGGTCGGCGACAAGGCCCTGTCGAGTGTAGGCGCCTATCAGATCGAGGGCGAAGGGATCCAGCTCTTCGATAAGGTCGAAGGCGACTACTTCACCATCGTCGGTCTGCCGCTTTTGCCGGTGCTGGAGAAACTGAGGGAACTGGGCGCAATCGATGGCTGAACTGAAGGCATTCGTCTGCGGTCACCCGATCGCCCATTCGCGCTCGCCGATGATCCATGGCCACTGGCTGAAAAGCCACGGCATCGACGGCTCCTACACGGCGGTGGACGTCGCGCCGGAGGATTTTTCGGCCTTTCTCGAGGGTCTGGCTGCCACCGGGTTCCGTGGCGGCAACGTCACCATCCCGCACAAGGAAGTCGCGTTTGCTGCGGTCCAGCGCTGCGACGAAGCGGCCGAGCAGATCGGTGCAGTGAATACGCTCTGGTTCGATGACGGCATTCTCTGGGGCGGCAATACCGATGCCTACGGCTTTGCCGCCAACCTCGACCAGTTCGCGCCGGGGTGGGCGGCGGGAGGAGTCGCAGTGGTTCTCGGTGCAGGCGGCGCCTCGCGGGCGATCATCCATGCGCTGAAGCAGCGTGGCTTCAGGGACATCCGCATCGTCAACCGTACCGTTGCGCGAGCCGAAGAACTCGCCGACCAGTTCGGACCGGGCGTGACCGCCCACCCGCAGGCCGCGACCGGCGAATTGCTCGGCGACGCCTCGCTCCTGGTCAACACCACCGCGCTCGGCATGCACGGCAACGAGGGCCTGCCGGCCGATCCCGCGGGTTTGCCGGACCATGCGATTGTCACCGACATCGTCTATGTGCCGCTCGAGACGCCGCTGCTCGCCGCAGCCCGGGCGCGGGGTCTGAAGTCGGTGGACGGTCTCGGCATGCTGCTGCACCAGGCGGTGCCGGGTTTCGAGCGCTGGTTCGGGCGCCGGCCGGAGGTTACGTCCGAATTGCGCAACCTGATCGTCGCCGACCTGGACGCCAAGAAATGATCGTTCTGGGGCTCACCGGGTCCATCGGCATGGGCAAGTCGACCACGGCGAAGATGTTCGCCGAGGCGGGTGTGCCGGTGCACGATTCCGACGAGGCGGTGCACCGACTCTATGCCGGAGAGGCGGCCCCCCTGATCGAGGCGGCCTTTCCCGGTACGGTCTTGAACGGCGTCGTCGATCGCGTCGAGCTGTCCCGCCATGTGCTGGGCAATGCCGCGGCGCTGAAAAAGGTCGAGGCCATCGTCCATCCGCTGGTTCGGGCCGACGCCAATGCGTTTCTCGAGCGGAGCCGGACAGCAGGTGCCGCAATCGCCGTGCTCGATATCCCGCTTCTGTTCGAGACAGGCGGCCGCGGTCGCGTCGACAAGGTGGTGGTGGTGACGGCCCCCGCCGAGGTGCAGCGCGAGCGCGTGCTCGCCCGCCCGGGCATGACGGCCGAGAAATTCGAGGCGATCCTGGCCAAGCAGGTTCCCGACGCAGAAAAGCGCAAGCTCGCCGACTACATTGTCGATACAGGCCAGGGCCTTGAGCCGGCACGTGCGGCCGTCCAGGCAATCATCGACGATTTGACGGTGGGAAAGCCCTAGGCCGGCGAACGCCGCACTTGTCCGCCGACCGGGCGGGAGGGCATGCTCGCAGGCAAGGAGAATCACTTGCGCGAGATCATTTTCGATACCGAAACCACCGGCCTCGACAACCGCGAGGATCGCGTCATCGAGATTGGCGGCGTCGAACTAATCAACCGCTTCCCGACCGGGCGGACGTTCCACCAATACATAAATCCGCAAGGCCGCTCGGTGCACCCCGAGGCACAGGAAGTGCACGGCATCAGCAATGCCGATCTCGAGGGCAAGCCGACCTTTCCCGAGATCCTGGACGACTTTCTGGAATTCATCGACGGCGCCAAGCTCGTGGCGCACAACGCGAACTTCGACATGGGATTCATCAATGCCGAGTTCGCGCGGCTCAGCGTTCCCGCCGTCGATCCGGGTCTGGTGATCGATACCCTGGCGCTTGCCCGCCGCAAGCACCCGATGGGGCCGAATTCGCTCGATGCGCTCTGCCGCCGCTACGGCATCGACAACAGCCGCCGCACCAAGCACGGCGCACTGCTCGACTCCGAACTCCTGGCTGAAGTCTACATCGAGCTGATCGGCGGCAAGCAGGCAGCACTTGTGCTCGACAGCGCGGCCGGTACGGCCGCCAACGGGCGCAGTTCCATCGATGTCGAGATCGTCATATCGGCGCGACCCGAGCCGCTACCCCCGCGGCTGAGCGAAGCCGAGATCGCTGCCCATGAAAAGCTGGTCGGCCAGCTCGGCGAAAAGGCGATCTGGAGCAAGCTCACCCAACAAGCGCCGTCCGCGTGACGCGGCCAGCATGAGTGCCGGCTGCCCAGGCACCAAAAGCGTTCCAACAATCCTTGAAACGAAAAAGCCCGGCGCAAGGCCGGGCTCTGAACGAAATGCGACGGGGCGTCGAGGCTCAGCTTGCCTTGACCTTCGAGGCAGCCTTTTCCTCGGCGATCTTCTGCTGGAACATCTGAGCGAAGTCGATCGGGTCGAGCATCAGCGGCGGGAAGCCGCCGTTGCGGGTCGCGTCCGCGATGATCTGGCGGGCGAACGGGAACAGCAGGCGCGGGCACTCGATGAAGAGCAGCGGCAGCATGTGCTCCTGCGGGAAGCCGTCGATGCGGAAGACGCCGCCGTAAACCAGCTCGACGTTGAACAGGACGTCGTTGTCGAAGGCGGCCTTGGCGTTGAGCGTCAGGTTCACGTCGAACTGCTTGTCCGTCATCGGATTGGCGTTGACGTTGACGTTGATGTTGATGCCGGGGGCCTTGTCACGGCCGCGCAGCGAGTTCGGCGCGCCGGGGCTCTCGAAGGAGAAGTCCTTCACATATTGCGCCAGGACGTTGAGCGTCGGCTGCGAGTTCCCGTTGCCGTTGGCGCCTTCAGGCGCATCGTTCGTGGCCATAAGCCTGTTTCCTCTTGGCTTGGCCGCGGCGCGGCCCGTATTGGAATCGCGCGTTGGCTAGCACGCTCGGCATGGCAAGACAAGGTTTTGCCCGCGTCAGTCCCTGTCGCCGCGTTCGTCGCCGATGGAGCGCCAAGGCGAATTGGGGTTCGGCTGGCGGGAGAAATCGCCCTCGTCGAGGTCGATGGTCTTGCCGGACGTCGGGCCGCCGCGGCGAGCGAAACCGCCGAAATCCGTCGCGAAATGCACGCGCTTGCGCAGGAAGCGCCAGGCGAGCTCACGCACTGGCGGCAGAAACAGCAAGATGCCGATGATGTCGGTTATGAATCCGGGAAGCAGGAGCAGGATACCGGCGAGCACGATCATCGCGCCGTTGGCGAGCTCCTTGCTGGGATCTCGGCCGGCATCGAGTTCGTTGCGGATGCGGGTCATGACCCCGAAACCCTGTACGCGCAGCAGTACCGAGCCCACGACGGCGCTGAGCAGCACCAGCCCGATGGTCGGAAGCACGCCGATCTCGCTGCCCACGACCACGAAACCGGCGATCTCAAGCAGCGGCAGGGCGAGGATAAGTAGGGGCAGCATGGATCGGTCCGGTTCGAGTTCAGGTCCCAGCGACATGCGGTCACACGCAAATCGCATACATCTCTAGATAGGACGCTGCGCCTTTGATTTGAATGATCGACGCATGCGTTCTATATGCAAGGGCTAAGGGGTGCTCGCGTGGCACCAGCGAATGGCAGATAGTCCGGCTCAGGCCGCGAACAAGGGACGGATCGGCGGAAGATATGGAATTCTTCGATTTCGGCACGATTTTCTTTCTGATCGCGGCGGTTGTGATCTTTTTCCAGCTCCGCAACGTGCTCGGACGCCGTACCGGCAACGAACGTCCACCATTCGACCCCTATACCGCCGCTCGCAACCGTCCCCAGGACGCCAATGGCAAGTCGGAGAATGTCGTTTCGCTGCCGCGCAAGCGTGCAGCCGGCGAATCTGGCGAAGAGGCCTATGCCGCGATCGACGCCTTCGCCCAGCCGGGTACGGACCTCAACAAGGGCCTGCGCGCGATCAAGGATGCGGATGCCTCCTTCGAACCCAAGGGTTTCGTCGACGGCGCCAAGATGGCCTACGAGATGATCGTCATGGCCTATGCCGATGGCGACCGCAAGACGCTGAAGAACCTGCTGTCGCGCGAAGTCTTCGACGGCTTCGTCGCGGCCATCAGCGACCGCGAGGGCCGTTCGGAGAAGATCCAGTCGTCCTTCGTCGGCATCGACAAGGCCGACATCGTTTCGGCCGAGATGAAGGGCTCGGAGGCCCACGTCACGTTGCGGATCGTCAGCGAACTGATCTCGGCGACGCGCGACAAGGCCGGCACCGTCATCGACGGCGACCCGGAAACCGTGGCCGAGGTCAAGGACGTCTGGACCTTCGCCCGCGACGCCCGTTCGCGCGATCCGAACTGGAAGCTTGTCGCGACCGAGGAAGAAGACTGATCAGGTAGGGCGGACGACGCCTGTGCCGCTCGCCCCCGCATTCCAGCCGATCAGCTTCGCCGACCTGCCCGGCTGGCTCGCCGACGACCAGCTGGGCGCCTTCGAAGCTTTCCGCCGCTCGGCCTTCCATGTCCTGACCAAGCCCTATCGCACCGGCGCGCTCGGCGTGGATTCCGGTGCTTTCGGCGAAGCCTATGCCGAGGCGCGTGAACGCTCTTGTCGTGACGGAGCCGCCGCCCGCACATTCTTCGAAAGGCATTTCCAGCCGGCCTTCGTCGCGCCGGCCGGCCGACCCGCCGGCCTGGTCACCGGTTTCTACGAGCCCGAGGTCGAGGCCTCCCCCATCCGGACCGAACATTTCACAGTACCCTTGCTCGGGCGGCCAGCCGACCTGGTCGACGTCGATGATGCGAACCGGCCGGCCGGCATGGACCCGTACCTCGCCTTTGCCCGGCAGACGCCGGACGGGATGGTCGAGTATTTCGACCGAGCGGCGATTGAACGGGGCGCCTTGTCGGGCAACGGTCTCGAGATCGCCTGGCTGGCAGATCCAGTCGATGCGTTTTTCGTCCATGTCCAGGGCGCGGCGCGGCTGAGGATGCCCGATGGCCGCCTGCGGCGAGTCACCTACGCCGCCAAATCCGGGCAGCGTTTCACCGGACCCGGCGGAATCCTGGCGGAAATCGGTGAAATACCTTTGGCAGAGGTCACGATGCAGTCGATCCGCGCGTGGTTCAAAGCCAATCCGCATCGCATCGACGATATTCTCTGGCGCAATCGCTCCTACATCTTCTTCAGGGATGCGCCCGTCGACGACGCCCTGCTCGGACCGATAGCCGCCGCAAAAGTGCCGCTGACCCCGGGGCGTTCCGTTGCGGTCGACCGCATGCTGCACACATTCGGCACTCCGTTCTTCATCTCCTCGCCGTCGCTGACGGCCTTCGATGGCAAGCCGTTCGGCCGGCTGATGATCGCGCAGGATACCGGTTCGGCCATCACCGGGCCTGCCCGCGGCGACCTGTTCGCGGGCTCGGGCGACGTGGCCGGCGAGGTCGCGGGCGTCGTTCGCAACGACGCCGACTTCTTCGCGCTGTTGCCCAGGCCCCTGCTGGCTGGAGGCTCGTCATGAGCGCTGGGCGCGACCGCAAGCTTACCGACGAGGAGCGGGTGCTGTGGACCGTCGTTGCCAGGACGGCGATGCCGCTCAAGGGCCGGGAAGCAGTCGAAATACCGGAAGCAACGACGCCGGCAGCCGCCACGCCGGACGCAGGGCCGGCTCAGGCCACGCCAAGCATGTCTCCGCACCAGTCCGCCCCGCCGAAGCGCCAGCATATCTCGCACCACCTCGACGAACCGACGCTGGACAAGCTTTCCAAGGGTCGTCTCCGGATCGAAGGCAGGGTCGACCTGCACGGGATGACCCAGGAGGAGGCCTATTCGCTGCTCTACATGTTCCTGTCGCGCGCCCATGCCGGCGGCCTGCGCTACGTGCTGGTCATCACCGGCAAGGGCACGTCCAAGGGCGGCGACGGCGTGCTGAAGCGCATGGTGCCTGCCTGGCTGGCAACCGCACCGTTCCGCCTGCTGGTCGGCAGCCACGACCATGCCGCCCGCCACCACGGCGGCTCGGGGGCGATCTACGTCCGGCTGCGTCGGAGGGCGGGCCTTTGACCCCGCTTGGTCAGCGCATCCGCGAACTCAGGCGCGAACGCGGCGTCAGCCAGAAGGACATGGCCTCTGCCATCGGCGTCAGCGCTGCCTATCTGTCCGCATTGGAGCACGGCCACCGGGGTGTGCCGAGCTGGCCGATGATCCAGAAGATCATCGGCTACTTCAACGTCATCTGGGACGATGCGGAGGAACTCCAGAAGCTCGCGGAGGCGTCGCGGCCGCGCGTCGTGGTCGACACCTCGGGTCTGTCGCCTGCGGCTACCGAACTGGCCAACCTGCTGGCAACGGCGGTCGGCGAACTGAGCGAAGCCGAACTCCTGGCGCTCGGCGACAAGCTTCGCGAAGCCCTGACACGGCGGAAAGGCGGCTAGAACAGCGCCTTGAGTTCGGCGAGCCGGTCGTTGACCAGCCAGCCGTAATAGTTTTCCTCGGGCACCTTTTCCGGCTCGCCGGTGGCGCTGCGGCGCTCGTTCTCGGCCTTGAGGGCATAGGCACGCGCTTCCGGATTGCCGACATTGTAGAGCGTGGCCGTCAGCCCCGGATTGGCTGAGATGTCGAAGCCGGCGATGCGCTTGTAGGCGTCGATCGAGGTTTTCAGCGTTGCCGCCACGTAGGGAAGCGTCAGATCCGGATCCATGATCGTCTTGTAGACGGCATTGGGGTCGCCGACGTCCAGCTTCGGAAGACCTGAGACCTTGTTGACCTCGTCGCTCATCTGCAGCGCGGTCAGCGGATTGAGCTGACCGATGCCGAAGGTCTGGCCGGCATAGAAGGGCTGGAAGAAGGTGGCGCTGAAGCGGTCGTCGGGATAGCTTGTGCCGTCTACCGTCTTGCCGCGGAAGGATTGTTCCCACACCGCCTCGCGACACGACCACAGGTCGTAGCTGCCGGTTTTGGCGGCGCATTCCGAAAATTGCGGCCGCTTGACGAAATCGGCGATGTCCTCGCCTTCGTAGCTGAACTGCAGCTTGCTCGACAAGTACGAGACAGCCTTGACGTAGTAGGTCTGTAGCCGGTCGTAGGCATCGACATTGTAGGTATGCTCGCCGACGATCGCGCCGACGATGTGCATCGGGTCGATGCCGTAGTCGCGAGCCACCGACTTGATCTTGCCGCGCAGTTTGCCGTCGTTCTGGAGCAGCGCATAGACCTTGCGGTATTTGGCCTCGAAGCTCGTGTTCCCCGCCTTGGTGCGCCTTGCCGATGCTCCGGGCACCTGCGGTTGCTCTACATTGACGTTGCCCGAGGCGACCACGGTCGCTGCCGAGGCGGATCCCGCGCTCAGCACCGAAACTGCAATGAATGCCGAAATGTAAGCCTTTTTCATGCGCCGCCGCTTGCCCATGGTCATGCCGGGCAAGGTAGGAAAAGCGCCCCGTCGAGTCGAGAGCGCCACCCACCTCGTCCGACGAAAGGTGGCCGAGTGTTGCATTCGGCCACGTTCCGGTTTGCCGGCCCGCCGCCCGCGAACCTTCGCGCCGGAAACTCCGGCGCGGGCCTGTTAAAGGATGAAACGCGACAAATCTGTGTTCCTGGACAGGTCGCCGACGTGTTTTTCGACATAGGCCGCGTCAATCTTGACGCTAGAGCCGTTGCGGTCGGGTGCGTCGTAGGAGATTTCGTCCAGAACGCGCTCCATGACCGTCTGCAGCCGCCGCGCGCCGATGTTCTCGACGGTGGCGTTGAGATCGACCGCGATGCCTGCGAGCGCATCGATGGCGTCGTCGGTGAACTCGAGGCTGACGCCCTCGGTGTTCATCAGCGCGATGTACTGCTTGATGAGGCTTGCTTCCGTTTCCGTCAGGATGCGGCGGAAGTCGTCCTTGTCCAGCGCCCTGAGTTCGACGCGGATCGGCAGGCGGCCCTGCAATTCGGGCAGGAGATCCGACGGCTTCGAAATGTGGAACGCACCCGAGGCGATGAACAGGATGTGGTCGGTCTTGATCTGCCCGTATTTGGTCGCAACCGTCGTACCTTCGACCAGCGGCAGCAAGTCGCGCTGTACGCCTTCACGCGAGGGTCCCCCCTGAACATCGCCGCGGGCGATCTTGTCGATCTCGTCGAGGAAGACGATGCCGTCGTTCTCCGTCACTTCCAGCGCACGGCGCACCACCTCGTCCTGGTCGAGCAGCTTGTCGGACTCGTCCTGGATCAGCAGTGCGTAGGAATCCTTGACGGTCGTCTTGCGCGTTTTGGTGCGCTGGCCGCCCATCGCCTTCGACAGCATGTCGTTGATGTTGAGCACGCCGACATTGCCGCCCGGCAAGCCGGGAATGTCGAAGCTGGGCATACCGCCGGTGCCGCTGTCGGCCACCTGGACCTCGATCTCCTTGTCGTCGAGTTCGCCGTCGCGCAGCTTCTTGCGGAAGCTGTCGCGGGTGGCGGGGCTGGCGGTCTTGCCGACCAGCGCCTCGAGCACGCGCTCCTCGGCGTTGACGTGGGCGCGGGCCTTGACGTCCTCGCGCATCTTTTCGCGCACCAGGCCGATGGCGACCTCGACCAGGTCGCGCACGATCTGCTCGACGTCGCGGCCGACATAGCCGACCTCGGTGAACTTGGTGGCCTCGACCTTGACGAAGGGCGCACCCGCCAGCTTGGCGAGGCGGCGCGAGATCTCGGTCTTGCCGACGCCCGTCGGCCCGATCATCAGGATGTTCTTGGGCATCACCTCTTCGCGCATCTGGCCTTCGAGCTGCTGCCGGCGCCAGCGGTTGCGCAGCGCGATCGCCACGGCGCGCTTGGCGTCCTTCTGGCCGATGATGAAGCGGTCGAGTTCGGAAACGATCTCGCGGGGGGAGAAATTACTCATGGGTCACACAATTCCTGCTTGCCACTGCCTGATGGATTCGAAGGGATGCAGCAGCATGATGACGTTGAGCGTCAGATTGTCTCGGATGATGTAGCCGACGCCGATTTCGAAGATGAGTGCGAGGGCCACGATGCTCCATATAGGAAGCCGTGCGGCCATCACAAAGCCCAGCACCATGGCAAGCGTGTCGGACACGGAGTTGATGACGCTGTCGCCGTAATAGTCGAGGGAAATGGTTCCCTCGCGGTAGCGGTTGATGATGAAGTCGCTGTTCTCCACCAGCTCCCACGACACTTCGATGCCGACAGCGATCGCCAGCCTCAGTCCGAGCGGGCTGTTGGGCATCAGCCACTTTAGAGCCGCGTAGAACAGGAAGCCGTGGATGATGTGCGAGAAGGTGTACCAGTCGGAGATCTGCTGCGAGTTCTCCGAGCTTTGCACCACCCCGTGCCATAGCTTGACGTATCCGCATTTGCAGATCGCCGGGTGGCCCATCCAGTAGAGCGCCAGCGCCTGGCCCGCGATCATCAGGGCAGCGACGAGCAGCCACCAGCCAAGTCTTGCGCGCTCCGCCCGGACGGCGTCCTCCCCTGCGACCATCCCTAGAACTCCTCCCCATCGGCATCGATCGCCATCATCAGCGCCGGGCCGTAGATCGACGTTCGCGTGTCGAAAGCCACGAAGCCGGCCTTCTCGTATGCACGGATGGCCCGCTTGTTGGCAGGGTCCGGGTCGATGATCACCCTTGGCACGCCTTCCTCGAACAGATCCTCGACGAACTGCCGGATGATGGCGGAACCATGACCCTTGCCGACCAGATCCGGCACGCCGATCGACATGTCGATGCCGAGCGTGCCGAAGGGCTGGTCCTGGTAGGGGTGGTCGTCCTCCATATGCGGATCGTAGCTCTGGAGGTAGCCGATCGGCTTGCCGTCCAGTTCGATGATCAGCGGCTCGACCGAGATGCTGTCGATATGCTCCTCGATCGCGGCGATCTCGTCTTCGGGGTCATCCCACCATTCGGCGACATGCGGCTGGGCCAACCATGCCTTGATCATCGGCAGGTCGGCCTTGGTCACCGGCCGGAAGTCGTAGTGCGCAGCTGCCCTATTCGGCATCAAGCGTTTCGACGACGAAGCTGTGATTGGTATAGACGCAGATGTCGGCCGCGATCTGCATCGCCTTGCGGGCGATCTCCTCGGCGTCCTTGTCGGTGTCCATCAGCGCGCGGGCCGCGGCCAGCGCATAATTGCCGCCGGAACCGATGGCCATGACGCCATGTTCGGGTTCCAGCACGTCGCCGGTGCCGGTTAGCGCCAGCGACACGTTCTTGTCGGCCACCAGCATCATCGCCTCCAGGCGGCGCAGGTAGCGGTCGGTGCGCCAGTCCTTGGCGAGCTCGACGCAGGCGCGCGTCAGCTGGTCGGGATATTGCTCGAGCTTGGCCTCGAGCCTTTCGAGCAGCGTGAATGCATCCGCGGTGGCGCCGGCGAACCCGGCGATCACGTTGCCCTTGCCGAGGCGGCGGACCTTGCGGGCGTTGCCCTTCATGATCGTCTGGCCGAGGCTCACCTGGCCGTCGCCGGCGATCACCACCTTGCCGCCCTTGCGCACGGTCACGATGGTCGTGGCGTGCATGCTCTGTTCGTTGGACATTCGGGTCTCCGATGGCGCGCTGCCCCTTTCAGGCGGCGAGCGCGTTACGAGTGGAAGTTCGACCTTATGTATGCCGCCAGGCAAGGATTGCAAATCGGCCGGAGCGGGGACGAAATGCACTTTCCTGCAATTGGCAACCGGCCGATCATGCTGTTAGAAGGCTCACGTTCCAAGGACAAGGATCAGCCATGGCCCCCCGTTCCGCCGAAGTCAGCCGCAAGACCAAGGAAACCGAGATTTCCGTCTCGGTCCAAGTCGACGGCACCGGCCGCTCGGAAATGGCTACCGGCGTCGGCTTCTTCGACCACATGCTCGATCAGCTGTCGCGGCATTCGCTCATAGACATGAAGGTCTCCGCCAAGGGCGACCTGCACATCGACGATCACCACACCGTCGAGGATTGCGGCATTGCGCTCGGCCAGGCGCTCTCCAAGGCGCTCGGCGACCGTCGCGGCATCATGCGATACGCCTCGATCGACCTCGCCATGGACGAGACGCTGACGCGCGCGGCGATCGACGTCTCGGGCCGACCGTTCCTGGTCTGGAACGTCAACTTCTCGACGCCCAAGATCGGCGCCTTCGACACCGAGCTGGTGCGCGAATTCTTCCAGGCCTTCGCCCAGAACGCCGGCATCACGCTGCACGTCACCAACCATTACGGCGCCAACAACCACCACATCGCCGAAACCTGCTTCAAGGCGGTGGCGCGCGCGCTGCGCATGGCCCTTGAAAGCGATCCGCGCCAGCCTGACGCAGTACCCTCGACCAAGGGCAGCCTGAAGGGATAGCCATGGCCATCCATGTCGTCATGGAGCCGCCTGCCTCGGCAGGAAAGAACGCTTCGGAAAGTGCCGTCTTCGTTCGCGACGGCGTCTATTTCTTCGGCTTCGTCGCGCCGATCCTGTGGATGCTCTGGCACCGGCTGTGGCTCGAGGCGGTGGTGACCTTTGCCGTAGGCCTGGCATTGGCCGCGGCGAGCTCGTGGGCCGGTCTGACCGTCGCAGCGCCGCTGCTGCCGTTGCTGATTTCACTCTATGTCGGGCTCGAGGGTGGCGCGCTGCGGATCGCCGCGCTGCGCCGTGCCGGCTGGAGCCAGTGGGGCGTGCTCGAAGCAGACTCGACCGACGATGCCGAGACGCGCTACCTGTTCGCGGCTGGAGCGATCGAGAACGAACCGGTAGCCGCGACCGTCGCCATCTCCCCTGCCGCGGGGCCGCGCCCGCAGACGTCCGGCGCTGCACTCGGCCTGCTGAACTATCCGGGAAGAAACTGACATGCGCGTCGCCATCATCGACTACGGCTCGGGCAACCTCCGCTCGGCGACCAAGGCTTTCGAGCGCGCCGCCCGCGAGGCCGGCATTTCCGCCGACATCGAGCTCACCGCGGATGCCGGGCGCGTGCGCTCCGCCGACCGCATCGTGCTCCCCGGCGTCGGCGCCTATGCCGACTGCGCTGCCGGCCTGCGCGCGGTGGAAGGCATGTGGGAAGCCGTCGAGGAGGTCGCCATCCGCAAGGCGCATCCCTTCCTCGGCATCTGCGTCGGCATGCAGTTGATGTCGGAACGCGGGCTCGAGAAGACCGTCACCCCAGGCTTCGGCTGGATCGCCGGCGACGTGAAGGAGATCACGCCGTCGGACCCGACGCTCAAGATTCCGCAGATCGGCTGGAACACGATTCACGTGAAACACGCCCATCCGGTGTTCCACGGCATCGAGACGGGACCGCAGGGCCTGCACGCCTATTTCGTGCATTCCTACCATCTGGATGCCACGAACGAGAAGGAAGTGCTGGCTACCGCCGACTATGGTGGCCGCGTCACCGCGGCGGTTGCGCGCGACAATCTCGTCGGCACCCAGTTCCATCCCGAAAAGAGCCAGGCGCTTGGCCTGGCCCTCATCGCCAACTTCCTGAGGTGGAAGCCATGACGACCAAGAAGGGCTACTGGATCGCGATGATCGAGATCACCGACCCCGAGGCCTATCCGGCCTACATCGCCTCCAACGGTGCGGCAATTGCCCCATACGGTGCCAAGCCGATCGTCCGCGGCGGCCGTCACGAGGACCCCGAGGGCCCGACCGGCAACCGCCACGTGGTCGTCGAGTTCGAATCCTACGAGCAGGCCGTCGCCTGCTACCACTCCCCCGAATACCAGGAGGTGGTGAAGCTTCGCCACGCCGCCTCCATCGGCAGGTTCGTCATCGTCGAAGGCGTCTGAGCATGATCCTTTTCCCCGCCATCGACCTCAAGGACGGCCAGTGCGTGCGCCTCAAGCTCGGCGACATGGAGCAGGCGACGGTCTACAACAACGACCCCGGCGCCCAAGCGAAAGCCTTCGAGGACCAGGGCTTCGAATGGCTGCACGTTGTCGACCTCAACGGCGCCTTCGCCGGCGAGAGCGTCAACGGTGCCGCCGTCGAGGCGATCCTCAAGGCGACGAAAAACCCGGTCCAGCTCGGCGGGGGCATCCGCACGCTTGCCCATATCGAGAGCTGGCTGGACAAGGGCCTCGCCCGCGTCATCCTCGGCACGGTCGCCGTGCGCGATCCCGAGCTGGTCAAGGAAGCCTGCAGGAAATTCCCCGGCAAGGTCGCCGTCGGCATCGACGCGAAGGGCGGCAAGGTCGCCGTCGAGGGCTGGGCCGAAGCCTCGAGCCTCGGCGTCGTCGAGCTGGCGAAGAAGTTCGAGGGCGCCGGCGTCGCCGCCATCATCTACACCGACATCGACCGCGACGGCGTGCTGGCCGGCATCAACTGGGATTCGACCATCGACCTCGCCGAAGCCGTCTCGATCCCGGTCATCGCCTCGGGCGGCCTCGCATCCCTGGCCGACATCGTCCGCATGACCATGCCGGATGCAAAGAAGCTCGAAGGCGCCATCTCCGGCCGCGCGCTCTACGACGGCCGCATCGACCCGGCCCAGGCGCTCGCCATCCTTCGTGGCACGCTCAAGCCTGAGCCCGGACTGTTCGAGGAACGCCCATGACCCTCAAGGCCCGTGTCATCCCCTGCCTCGACGTGAAGGACTGCCCGCGTCGCCCGCAGCCGCGAAGCGGCGAGGACGCGCAAACAAAAAAGGAGGCCGTCCTTTGACTCTCAAAGCCCGTGTCATCCCTTGCCTCGACGTCAAGGACGGCCGCGTCGTCAAGGGCGTCAATTTCGTCGATCTCATCGATGCCGGCGATCCGGTCGAGGCCGCCAAGGCCTATGACGCGGCCGGCGCCGACGAACTCTGCTTCCTCGACATCACCGCCTCGTCCGACAACCGCGAGACCATCTTCGACGTCGTCGCCCGCACAGCCGAGCAGTGCTTCATGCCGCTGACCGTCGGCGGCGGCGTGCGCCAGGTTGCCGACATCCGCAAGCTTTTGCTCGCCGGTGCCGACAAGGTGTCGATCAACACCGCGGCGGTGAAGAACCCGTCCTTCGTCGCCGAGGCCGCCGACAAGTTCGGCAACCAGTGCATCGTCGTCGCCATCGACGCCAAGAAGGTGTCGCAGGCAAACGAAGCCGACCGCTGGGAGATATTCACCCATGGCGGCCGCGAGCGCACCGGCATCGACGCCGTCGAGTTCGCCCGCAAGGTCGTCGACCTCGGCGCCGGCGAAATCCTGCTCACCTCGATGGACCGCGACGGCACCAAGATCGGCTACGACATTGCGCTGACCCGCGCCGTGGCCGATGCGGTGCGTGCGCCCGTCATCGCCTCGGGCGGCGTCGGCAATCTCGACCACATGGTCGCAGGCATCCGCGAGGGCCATGCGACGGCCGTCCTTGCCGCCTCGATCTTCCACTTTGGCACCTATTCCATTGCAGAGGCCAAGGCCCACATGGCAAAAGCGGGCTTGCCGATGCGGCTCGATCCGATTGGCTGACCTTTGGGCGAGATTGAAATGACTGGATTTTCCCTTTCCGATCTCGAGAAGATCGTCGCCGAACGCGCCCGCTCGGGCGATGCCAATTCCTGGACCGCCAAGCTCTACCAAAGCGGCATGGAGCGGGCGGCCAAGAAGCTCGGCGAAGAGGCGGTCGAGACGGTGATCGCCGCCGTCAAGGGCGACGACAAGGGCCTCGTTTCGGAAAGCGCCGATCTCCTCTATCATTGGCTCGTCGTGCTGGCCGTCGCCGGCGTCCCGATGTCCGAGGTGATGGCTGAACTCGAACGCCGCACCGCGCAGTCGGGGCTAGCCGAGAAGGCCTCGCGGACGAAGTAGCTTGCCCCGGGCCCAGGCCCCCTGCAGGGAACATGCGATGGATCAACTCGCGCCGACGGAAAAATATTCCCCCTACTGGTTCTTTTCCGCCGAGCATTGGGCGGGTTTCGGTGCCGACACGCCGATGACCCTGACGCGGGACGAGGTCGCGCGGCTGAGCTCCATGTACGAGCCGATCGACCTCGAGGAAGTCCGGCGCATCTACCTGTCCCTGTCGCGGCTGCTGTCCGCCCATGTCGAGACCAGCCAGCAGCTGTTTCGCCAGCGTCAGCGGTTCTTCAATTCCGACAGGAAAGGCACCAAGACCCCCTTCATCATCGGCATGGCCGGGTCGGTCGCAGTCGGCAAGTCGACCACGGCGCGCATCCTGAAGGAGCTGCTCACCCGCTGGCCGTCGAGCCCGAAGGTCGATCTCGTCACCACCGACGGCTTCCTCTATCCCAACGAGGTCCTGCGTCGCGACAATCTGATGGAGCGCAAGGGCTTTCCCGACAGCTACGACGTCGGCGCGCTGCTGCGCTTCCTGTCGGCCATCAAGTCGGGCCAGCCCAATGTGCGTGCGCCTGTCTATTCGCACCTGACCTACGACGTCATCCCCGGCGAATTCGTCACCGTTGACCGGCCGGACATCCTGATATTCGAGGGCATCAACGTGCTGCAGCCGCGCGAATTGCCCAAGGACGGCAAGTTCGTGCCCTTCGTGTCCGATTTCTTCGACTTCTCGATCTACATCGACGCCGAGGAAGGCATCATCCACGAATGGTACATCGAGCGCTTCATGCGCCTGCGCGAGACCGCCTTCCGCAACCCGCAGTCATTCTTCCATCGCTATTCGCAGTTGTCGGAAGATGCCGCCCGTGCCATCGCCGAGGGGCTGTGGGCCAACATCAATCTGAAGAACCTGCGCGAGAACATCCTGCCCACGCGCCCGCGCGCCGACCTGATCCTCAAGAAGGGCGCCGGCCACCTGGTCGAGGAAGTGGCCATCCGCAAGCTCTGACGCTGCGCCCGGCTCCGATCAGGCCGGAACCGGCTTCGTCACGCGTCTCAGCGTCAAATTGATCCGCCCGCCCTGTCTCAAGAGCGCCGAGGTCATCGGATAGATGCGGTCGACGCCGTGGAAGGCGAGGCGCCCCTCCCCGCCCAGCACCACCACGTCGCCGCTCTCCAGCCGGAACGATACCGTTCGGTCGTCGCGACGGTTGCCGCCGACGCGAAACAGGCAGGCGTCGCCCAGCGACACCGAGACGACGGGCGCCTCGAACTCACGTTCGTCGCGGTCCTGGTGCAGGCCCATCTTGGCGCTGTCGGTGTAGAAATTGACCAGGCAGGCCTCGGGCGAATGGGGATAGCCGGAAACCTCGCGCCATAGCGAAAGCAGCGCTTCCGGAATGGGTGGCCAGGGCTCGCCGGTGACCGGATGCTCTGGCTGGTAGCGATAGCCGCGATCCTTGTCTGTGACCCAGCCGAGCGCGCCGCAATTGGTCATGCGCACGCTCATCGGCTTGCCGGTGCGCGGCATTTCGGGCGTGTAGAGCGGCGCTGCCTTCACCACCTCGCGGATGCTCTCGACTAGTCCGTCCTGCACGTCGCGGGACAGGAAGCCGGGCATGTGGCGGACGCCTTTGGGAAGCACGAGCACGTTTCAAGCTGCCTTGTTCGATTGGTCGCCCAGAATGCCAGCTGAAACGTAAAACGGCGACCCGAAAGCCGCCGTTCCGCATTGAATGACGTTTTTGGGATCAGGCCGTTGCTAGGTCGGGGATGCGCAGCACCTGGCCTGGATAAATCTTGTCGGGATGGGTCAGCATCGGCTTGTTGGCCTCGAAGATGACGGTGTATTTCGACGCCTTGCCCTTGCCGTACTGTGCCTCGGCGATCTTCGACAGGTTGTCGCCCTTCTTGACGGTGTAGAACACCGGCGCCTTGGCGGGCGTCGCCGCCTTCACCAGCTCGGTCATGTCGACCTTGCCGTCGAGCTTGAGGCCGGAGTCAGGCGCCACGACCTTCAGTTCGTCGGCCTGCACCTTGGAGACGCCGAGCGTGTTGCCCACGGCGATGACGGCCTTCTCGAAGATCGACTGGTCCTTGACCACGCCGGTCAGCACGGCCGTGTCGCCCTTGACCACGACCTGCACGTTGTCGGTGCCAAGCTTGTGCGAATCGAGCTCCTTCTTCAGCGTCTCTGCTGTCGGCGCCTCGTCTTCGCCGCCGAAACCAAGCTTCTTGCCGACATTCTTGACGAAATCGAACATGCCCATTCGTGGTCTCCCTTGCTGTGGCAGTCGCCGAAACTTGGCATCTGCTAGACCAAATTGGAAGCAACTTCGATCTAGTCGCCGTCGACGCGCCCGCGCAGCTTCTTGACCGTCGAACGTCCGGCCTTGCTTTTCAGCCTCCGCTCGACCGAGCCTTTTGTCGGCTTGGTCTTCTTGCGCGGCGGCGGCGGCGGCTCGGCGGCCTTGGCCACCAGTGCTGCCAGCCGGGCACGCGCGTCGGCGCGGTTCTGCTCCTGCGTCCGGTAGCGGCCAGCCTCGATGACGATGACACCGTCCTTGGTCGCTCTCTGCCCGGCGAGCTTGATGGTGCGCGCCCGCACGCGCTCGGGCAGCCCCGGTGCGTTGGCGGCGTCGAAGCGCAGCTGCACGGCGGTCGCCACCTTGTTGACGTTCTGCCCGCCCGGCCCCGAGGAGCGGATGAAGTTCTCCTCGAGGTCATCGGGATGGATAACCACGTCATTGGCGATGATGATCTTGTCGTCGGCGTTCATGTGCGAAGTCATGCCGCGCCGGAGCGCAAAAGAAAAGGCCCGGCGCTGGGCCGGGCCTTTCGGAAGTTTTTCGGGCGTTGCCGGTCTACTCGGCCGCCTCGCGCACCTGCGGGGCAGCGCCCAGCACGGTCGCATCGACATGGCTTTCGAACTTGCCGAAATTGTCGACGAACATCGACACCAGCTTCTTGGCCTGGCGGTCATAGGCAGCGCCATCGGCCCAGGTCGAGCGCGGGTCGAGGATCTTGGCGTCGACGTCAGGCACCGAGACCGGCACGGCGAAGCCGAAGTTCGGGTCGGTGCGGAACTCGACTGAATTCAGCGAGCCGTCGAGGGCGGCCGACAAAAGCGCGCGCGTCGCCTTGATCGGCATGCGCGAGCCCGTGCCATAGGCGCCGCCGGTCCAGCCGGTGTTGACCAGCCAGCAGTCGACGCCGTGCTCGGCGATCAGCTGGCGCAGCAGGTTGCCGTATTCGCTAGGGTGGCGCGGCATGAACGGTGCGCCGAAGCAGGTCGAGAAGGTCGCTTCCGGCTCGGTCACGCCGCGCTCGGTGCCGGCCACCTTGGCCGTGTAGCCCGACAGGAAGTGGTACATCGCCTGCGCCGGGGTCAGCTTGGCGATGGGCGGCATCACGCCGAAGGCATCGGCCGTCAGCATGATGATGTTCTTCGGGTGGCTGGCGCGGCCGGTTGCGCTGGCGTTCGGGATGAATTCCAGCGGATAGGCGCAGCGGGTGTTCTCGGTGCGCGAGCCGTCGTCGAAGTCGGGCACGCGGTTTTCGTCGAGCACGACGTTCTCGAGCACGGTGCCGAAGCGCTGTGTGGTGGCGAAGATCTCCGGCTCGGCCTCGGCCGACAGGCGGATGGTCTTGGCGTAGCAGCCGCCCTCGAAGTTGAAGATGCCGTCAGGGCCCCAGCCGTGCTCGTCGTCGCCGATCAGCGTGCGCTTGGGGTCGGCCGACAGCGTCGTCTTGCCGGTGCCCGACAGGCCGAAGAACACGGCGGCGTCGCCGTCGGGGCCTTCGTTGGCCGAGCAATGCATCGGCATCACGCCCTTTTCAGGCAGCAGGTAGTTGAGCGCAGTGAACACCGACTTCTTCATCTCGCCGGCATAGGCGGTGCCGCCGATCAGCACGATCATGCGGGTCAGGTCGACGGCGATGACGGTTTCGGTGCGCGTGCCGTGGCGGGCCGGGTCGGCGCGGAACGACGGCAGGTCGATGATCGTCATCTCCGGCACGAAACTCGCAAGCTCGGCTTCTTCCGGACGGATCAGCAGGTTGCGGATGAACATCGAGTGCCAGGCGAATTCGGTGACGACGCGCGTCGGCAGGCAGAGCGAGCGGTCGGCGCCGCCGATCAGGTCTTGCACGTAAAGGTCCTTGTCGGCCGCGTGCGCCAGGAAATCGGCATGCAGCGCGTCGAACTGGGCGCGGCTGATCGGCTTGTTGTTGTCCCACCAGACGTGCGGCTCGGTGTTTTCGTCACGCACGACGAATTTGTCCTTGGGCGAGCGGCCGGTGTGCTGCCCGGTCTCGGCGACGAGTGCGCCATGGGCGGTCAGCTGCGCTTCACCGCGGCGGATGGCCTCTTCGGTGAGAAACGCAGCGCCGAAGTTGTAACGGACCTTTCCCGATGTCTTGAGCCCTGCCGTCTCGATCCCGCAGGCGGGATTGCGCTTACCGGTTTCCGACATGTGGTACAGCCTCGTTTGCTTTGACGCCAATGTCCGGTCGACGGGCCGGACGCCGCTGTCCCGAGGGGACTGGAGGCAGCCAGAAACAGAAAAGCCAAACGATATCAAATCATTAATCGATTTAAAAAATTTGAAAAATATCTAAATCGTTTAAATGATCACGAACTAGGCGGCGACGCACGGGACGTAGGCAGTTTTTTGTTCGAGTTTTGGCGGGGCTGCCCCATATAAGGCGAGCATCGGGCGTGGCGGTTGCGCTCTCCGTCGGCGGGGGCTATGCCACATTTTGTACCTAATTTGTCCTGCAAAAGCCCTGCTTAACGCAGGAAGGGACAGCCATATGAGGGAGCCGCCGGAGATGGCAACGATCGCGCTTGTCGACGACGACCGCAACATTCTGACATCGGTTTCGATTGCGCTCGAGTCCGAAGGATACCGTGTCGAGACCTACACGGATGGCGCCTCGGCGCTGGAAGGCTTGACCGCCCGTCCGCCGAACCTCGCGATCCTCGACATCAAGATGCCGCGCATGGACGGCATGGAACTCCTGCGCCGGCTGCGCCAGAAGACCGATCTTCCGGTGATATTCCTGACCTCCAAGGACGACGAGATCGACGAACTCTTCGGTCTCAAGATGGGCGCCGACGATTTCATCCGCAAACCGTTCTCGCAGCGCCTGCTGGTCGAGCGGGTGCGTGCCGTGCTGCGCCGGGCAAGCGCCCGCGAGGCGGCAGCCAAGGCGCCGACGCAAGCGTCGCGCTCGCTTGAGCGTGGCCAGCTGGTGATGGACCAGGAACGCCACACCTGCACGTGGAAGGGCGAACCCGTCGTGCTGACCGTCACGGAGTTCCTCATCCTGCATTCGCTGGCACAGCGTCCCGGCGTGGTCAAAAGCCGCGACGCCCTGATGGATTCGGCCTATGATGAACAGGTCTATGTCGACGACCGCACCATCGACAGTCACATCAAGCGCCTGCGCAAGAAGTTCAAGGCCGTCGATGACGACTTCGAGATGATCGAGACCCTCTACGGCGTCGGCTACAGATTCCGCGAGGCGTGATTCCGGCGAGGGCTGAGATCACATGGCGATTGAGGCGGAGATCAGGAAGCCGGCGGCCACCGCCAAGCGACCACGCGGGCGCCTGTCGGCCGTGATCGACCGGGCGCGTCTGCGGCTCAGCCGTTTCCTGGGCCATCACTTCTTCTCCAGCCTGACGCGGCGAATCCTCTTTCTCAATCTCGCCGGGCTGGGTGTGCTGGTTGCCGGCATCCTCTACCTCAACACCTTCCGCGACGGGCTCATCGATGCGCGCGTCGAAAGCCTGATGACGCAGGGCGAGATCATCGCCGGCGCCATCGCCGCC
Source organism: Aminobacter sp. Piv2-1 (assembly GCF_037625995.1). Classification (NCBI taxonomy): domain Bacteria; kingdom Pseudomonadati; phylum Pseudomonadota; class Alphaproteobacteria; order Hyphomicrobiales; family Phyllobacteriaceae; genus Aminobacter; species Aminobacter sp. Piv2-1. Next base: position 187,340 of record NZ_JARKMU010000008.1, on the reverse strand, counting down.
TCGGCGACGGTCGAGACCGACTCGATCAGCATCGACCCGGAAAAACTGCTGGAGTTGCAGGCCGGCGAAACGCTGGCGCCCGGGTCCGACCAGCTGGAGAGCCTGGATTTCCCGATCAATCCGGAGCGTGTGGCGCCCGTATTGCGTCGTCTCATTTCGCCGACGCGGACGCGGGCGCGCATCTTCGACCGCGACGCCAACCTGCTGCTCGACTCGCGCCATCTCTATTCGCGCGGCCAGATCCTTCGCTACGACCTGCCGCCGGTCGAGGAGGAGGAGGCGACGTTGCTCGAGCGGGCGCAGAAGTTCGTTTTCGACTTCTTCCGCGACAGCACGCTGCCCGTCTACAAGGAGCAGCCGGGCGGCAACGGCTCCGCTTTCCCGGAAGTGATGCAGGCGCTTACCGGCAGTCCGGCGACGATCGTGCGCGTCAGCGAGAAGGGCGAGCAGATCGTCTCCGTCGCCGTTCCCGTCCAGCGCTTCCGTGCGGTACTCGGCGTCCTGATGCTTTCGACCGAAGGTGGCGACATCGACAAGATCGTCGCGGCCGAGCGCAAGGCGATCCTGCGTGTCTTCGGCGTTGCCGCCCTGGTGACTGCGCTTCTGTCGCTGCTGCTGGCCTCGACGATCGCCAATCCGCTGCGCAGGCTTTCTGCGGCTGCCAATCGCGTGCGCCGCGGCGGCAAGAATCGCGAGGAGATCCCCGACTTCTCCGACCGGCAGGACGAGATCGGCAATCTTTCGGTCGCCGTTCGCGACATGACCAATGCGCTCTATGCCCGCATCGAGGCGATCGAGAGCTTCGCCGCCGACGTCAGCCACGAGCTCAAGAACCCGCTCACCTCGTTGCGTAGCGCGGTCGAGACCTTGCCGCTGGCCAAGAGCGAGAGTTCGCGCGAAAGGCTGATGGAAATCATCCAGCACGACGTCAAGCGCCTGGACCGGTTGATCACCGACATCTCAGATGCATCGCGCCTCGACGCCGAGCTGGCGCGCGAGGATGCGACCAAGGTCGACCTCAAGAAATTCATCGGCGACCTGGTTTCGGTTTCGCGCGAGACCGGTCGCCACAAGAAACCCGTCGAGATCGAGTTCAAGACGGCCAAGCTGCCGGCCAACGTGAAGGGCTACAACGCGGTGGGCCATGATCTGCGCATCGGCCAGGTCATCACCAACCTGATCGAGAACGCCCGTTCCTTCGTGCCCGAGGAGCATGGCCAGATCGACATCAGCCTGGCCCGTGTGGGCAAGTTCAACATCATCACCGTCGAGGACAACGGTCCCGGCATCCGCGCCGAGAACATCGACCGCATCTTCGAGCGTTTCTACACTGATCGGCCGTCCAGCGAGGCCTTCGGCCAGAACTCTGGACTGGGCCTTTCGATCAGCCGACAGATCGTCGAAGCCCATGGCGGCACGCTCAGCGCGGAAAACATCAGCGGCACCAAGCCGGGCGAAATCAGGGGTGCCCGCTTCATCGTAGCGCTTCCGGCCGAAGGCTGATCGTGCCGACGTTCAACATGCATGCGACGGCGGTGGTTCTTGGTGATCGCGGGGTGCTCGTAGCCGGGCCTTCCGGCTCCGGCAAGTCGGCCCTGGCGCTCGCCCTCGTCGATCGGGTTCGTGCCCAGGGCCTTTTTGCGCGCCTAGTTTCCGACGATCAGGTTTTCCTGTCCGGTCATGGCGGACGCCTGCTCTGTCGCGCTCCGGCTGCGATTGCCGGCCTGGCCGAGATCCGCGGGATCGGGCCTGTCGCTTACGACCACGAGCCGGCCACTGTGGCGGATCTGGTCGTCAGGCTCGTGCCGCCCGCCGAGGTGCAGCGGCTTCCCGATGAGACCGAGGAGACCCTTGTTGGTTGCAGCGTGGCGAGACTTGTTCTCGCAGAGCGCGAAATCCTAGTTGCTGTGCCTGCCGTACTGACGCGCATGGGCATCGGGCTCCGCGCGTGACGCTGCCCAAATTTTTTGCTGCATTGCGTCAAAATGGCGTGCTGTGCCGTAAATAGGGGCTTGTAAACGCCTTCGCCGTCGACAAGATAGCGCTCCCGCCATCCGAAGGCGGCGAGCATACTGCGCGGCTGTGAAGGGGCCATGACGGGAGCCAAATCAGAATGATCGGACTCGTGCTAGTGACGCACGGTCAACTGGCCGAGGAGTTCCGCCATGCGGTGGAACACGTCGTCGGACCGCAGGACAATTTCGAGACCGTATCGATCGGTGCCGATGACGACATGGCGCAGCGCCGCAGCGATATCATCACTGCCGTTTCCCGCGCCGATACCGGTACCGGAGTGGTCGTGCTCACCGACATGTTCGGCGGCACGCCGTCGAACCTTGCCATTTCCGTCATGGAAGCCGGCCGGGTTGAGGTCATCGCCGGCATGAACCTGCCGATGCTGATCAAGCTGTCGAGCGTGCGCAAGGCGGATAATATGTCCGCCGCTCTCGACGAGGCACAGGCCGCCGGTCGCAAGTACATCAACGTTGCAAGCCAGGTGCTGAGCGGAAAATGAGCGGCATGCCCTATCCCGCCGAACAGGGTCACGTCGTGCGCGACCTCGCCATCGTGAACCAACGCGGCCTGCACGCCCGGGCTTCCGCCAAGTTCGTCCAGATCGCTGGCGAATACCAGGCCTCGGTGACTGTGGAGAAGGATGGGATTTCGGTCGGCGGCACCTCGATCATGGGCCTGATGATGCTGGCCGCGAGCCCCGGCTGCACGATCCGCGTCAGCGCTAGCGGACCGGAGGCGGCCGAGGCTGTCGAGGCGCTCGCTACCCTCGTCGCTGCACGTTTCGGCGAGGAATGCTGATCGCCGGCATCAGCCAGGCGACATGCACGAATAAAGATTTCTTTATGTCCCATTGTCGGTGGCGGCCTGATCTGATAGTCAGGCGCTTCTTTCCGCGCGCCCACGACTAGGCCTCCCGCGCCGGCGCGCAGTAACAGGAATCGGAGCAAACCATGACGGGTAGCAAGGATTATCTGGTCGCCGACATTTCGCTCGCCGGCTGGGGACGCAAGGAAATCGAGATCGCCGAAACCGAAATGCCGGGCCTGATGGCCTGCCGCGCCGAGTTCGGCGAGGCCAAGCCGCTCAAGGGCGCGCGTATTTCCGGCTCGCTGCACATGACCATCCAGACGGCGGTGCTGATTGAGACGCTGAAGGCGCTCGGCGCCGATGTCCGCTGGGCCTCATGCAACATCTTCTCGACCCAGGATCATGCCGCGGCGGCAATCGCCGATGCCGGCATTCCGGTCTTCGCGGTCAAGGGCGAGACGCTCGAGGAGTACTGGGAATACACCGACAAGATCTTCCAGTGGGCCGACGGCGGCACCTCGAACATGATCCTCGACGACGGTGGCGACGCCACCATGTACATCCTGATCGGCGCCCGCGCCGAGGCAGGCGAGGACGTGCTGTCCAGGCCGGGCAGCGAGGAAGAAGAGATCCTGTTCGCGCAGATCAAGAAGCGCATGGCCGCGACGCCCGGCTTCTTCACCAGGCAGCGCGAGGCGATCCGTGGCGTCACCGAAGAAACGACGACCGGCGTCAACCGCCTCTACCAGTTGCAGAAGAAGGGCCTGCTGCCCTTCCCGGCGATCAACGTCAACGATTCGGTCACCAAGTCGAAGTTCGACAACAAGTACGGCTGCAAGGAATCGCTGGTCGACGGCATCCGTCGTGGCACCGACGTGATGATGGCGGGCAAGGTCGCCGTCGTCTGCGGCTACGGCGACGTCGGCAAGGGCTCGGCCGCCTCGCTCAAGGGCGCCGGCGCCCGCGTCAAGGTCACCGAGGTCGACCCGATCTGCGCGCTGCAGGCGGCGATGGACGGTTTCGAGGTCGTCACGCTCGAGGATGCTGCGCCGACGGCCGACATCGTCATCACCACCACCGGCAACAAGGACGTCGTCACCCTCGACCACATGAGGGCGATGAAGGACATGGTCATCGTCGGCAACATCGGCCACTTCGACAACGAGATCCAGGTGGCGGGCCTGCGCAATCTGAAGTGGACCAACGTCAAGCCGCAGGTCGACATGATCGCCTTCCCGGACGGCAAGCGCATGATCCTGCTGTCGGAGGGCCGACTGCTCAATCTCGGCAACGCCACCGGCCACCCGAGCTTCGTCATGTCGGCGTCCTTCACCAACCAGGTGCTGGCCCAGATCGAACTCTTCGCCAAGGGCGGCCAGTACAAGAACGAAGTCTATGTGCTGCCCAAGCATCTCGACGAGAAGGTCGCGCGGCTGCACCTCGACAAGCTCGGTGCCAAGCTGACCACCCTGTCCGACGAGCAGGCGTCCTATATCGGTGTCACGCCCAAGGGACCGTTCAAGCCGGAACACTATCGCTATTAACCATAGCGCAAATACCTACAAGATGTTGATGCCGGGCGATTGACTTTTCGCCCGGCATTTCTTTTGCCGCGCCGGCTCCTTCACGGCGATTCGCCTAAGCGGTATTGTGACGTGATTCGTCACGCGTCCGGTGCTGGCGGCACAGCCGGGCGCTTCGGGGCGGTCGCGCAAACGGGCGGCACAGAGGATAACAGGACATGCCGGGGGAATACCCGCTTCCAGCGGGAAGGGCCGTCTCCGGCGGCCATGAAGATTCGCAGAAAGCCCTTCGAGGCGGCCAGTGGCAGACCGTGCGTCGGCTGGGGCGTCGCGTGGCTTTCTTCGTGCTCGGCACCACCGCGCTCTGGACCCCGTTCGACGTCGCTCATGCCCAGCAGGCTTCGGTCGCCGGCCTTCCCGTCGGAACCGCCGAGGTCATCCAGCTCGCCATGTTCGTCGGCGTCATGGGCGCCGCGCTCATCACCGCCATTGCGTTGATCCGCGAAAAGGGCCGCCTGTCGTCTCAGAACAGCGAGTTGCGCGGCCGCGTCGCCGACCTCAATGCCTCGCTGCAGCGTTCGGATGCGCTGCTCAACCTGCGCGACCAGCGTATCGTCGTCTGGGCGAGCGAAAACAAGAAGCCTGAACTGATCGGCTCGCTGCCTGTCGAGACTGGTGCGCCTGACGAACGCGCGGCCTTCCTTGCGTTCGGCCGCTGGGTGATGCCTCGCTCGGCTGCGGCACTCGAGAACGCCGTGGCCACGTTGCGCGACAAGGGGACTGCCTTCGAGCTGGTGGTCGAGAGCCATGCGGGTGCGGTGCTCGAGGTGCAGGGCCGCAAGAGCGGCGCCCACGTCATCGTCCGCTTCATATCCATTTCCGAAGCCCAGCGCCTGCAGGCCCGGCTGAAGCTCGAGAACCAGCGCATCGGCGCCGAATACGAAACGCTCGTCGGCCTGATGGACGCTGTCGACATGCCGTTCTGGATGCGCGACGCCGACGGCCGCCTGAAGTGGGTCAACAAGGCCTTCGCCCGGGCAGTCGAGGCGACCGATTCCTCCGCTGTCGTCCGCGACGGCAAGGAGTTCCTGGGAACCCAGTCGCGCGAAGCCATCGTCCAGCAGCAGATTTCGCGGCCCGCCTTCCAGCAAAACCTGTCGACCGTCATCGACGGCGACCGCAGGATGTTCTCCGTCACCGACGTGGTCGGCAGAGGCGGCTCGGCCGGCCTCGCGGTGGATATGAGCGCGGCGGACGCCATCCGCGAGGAATTCACCCAGGTCGTGCGGAGCCATTCCGATACGCTCGACCAGGTGGCGACGGCCGTGGCCACCTTCGACGCGAGCCAGAAGCTGCGCTTCTACAATCAGGCCTTCCAGAAGCTCTGGGATCTCGACGCCGGCTATCTCACCAGCGCGCCCGACAATGCACTGCTGCTCGACCGCCTGCGCAGCGAGCGCAAGCTGCCCGAGCAGCCGGAATGGCGGCGCTGGAAGGAAAACCTGCTCGGCGCCTATCGCGCCGTCGATCCGCAGGAGCATCTCTGGCATCTGCCAGACGGCCGCACCATCCGCGTCGTCGCCAACCCGCAGCCCAAGGGCGGCGTCACCTGGGTGTTCGAGAACCTGACCGAGAAGATCGATCTCGAAAGCCGCTACACCATCGCCGTACGCGTCCAGGGCGAAACCCTCGACAACCTCGCCGAGGGCGTCGTCGTCTTCGGCCCCGACGGCCGCATCCGCCTGTTCAACCCGGCCTTCGGCCAGCTCTGGGGCGTCTCCAACGACATCCTGCGGCCCAGCACGCACATCTCGGCTATCCGCGCTGAATGCGACATGCACGCCGACAACAGCCCGTGGGGCGATTTCGTCGCCGCCGTCACCGGCTTCGACGAGCGCAGCGACAGGCGCGGGCAGACCGAACTGCTCAACGGCACCGTGCTGCAGCACGCCGTCGTGCATCTGCCCAATGGCCAGGTGATGCTGACCTTCGTCGACGTCACCGATAGCGTCAACATGGAGCGCGCCCTCAAGGACAAGAACGAGGCGCTGCAACGCGCCGACCAGATCAAGAACGAATTCGTCCAGCACGTCTCCTATGAGCTGCGCTCGCCGCTGACCAACATCATCGGCTTCACCGAGCTCCTGTCCCTGCCCGGCACCGGCCCGCTGTCGCAGCGCCAGCGCGAATATGTCGAGCACATCGGCTCGTCCTCGGGCGTACTGCTCACCATCGTCAACGACATCCTCGACCTCGCCACCGTCGACGCCGGCATCATGCAGCTCGACATCTCGGAGGTCCGCGTCGACCGTGCCATAGAGGCCGCGGCCGAGCTGGTGGCCGACCGCCTGCAGGAGCATTCGATCCAGCTTTCCGTCGATCTCGCGGCTGCGCCCAAGAGCTTCAGCGGCGACGAGACCCGCGTCCGCCAGATCCTCTATAATTTGCTCAGCAACGCGGTGAACTACGCACCGTCGGCCAGCACCATTTCGCTTGCCTGCCGCCAGCGTCCCGATGGCGTCGAGTTCTCCGTCCATGACGACGGCCCCGGCATGCCGCCGGAGGTGCTCGACACCGTGTTTCAGCGCTTCGAATCCCGCGTCAATGGCGGCCGCCGCCGTGGCGCCGGCCTTGGCCTCTCCATCGTCAAGAGCTTCGTCGAGCTGCATGGCGGCACCGTCCGCATCGACAGCGGCACCGACCGCGGCACGACCGTGGTCTGCCTCTTCCCCGACACGCCGGCAGGCGTCCGGGTGGCGGCGGAGTAGCCCCTTGGCGGCCAGATCGCTGGAGCGCTTCCTGCCCGATGAGGCCGCGACGACGCAGCTGGGCGAGGACCTCGCCATGGCCGTCCGGCCGGGCGACGTGTTCCTGCTCGACGGCGATCTCGGCGCCGGCAAGTCGACGCTGGCGCGCGGCCTGATCCGTGCGCTGGCAGGCGATCCCTCGCATGAAGTGCCGAGCCCGACCTTCACGCTGGTCCAGAGCTACGACACGCCGGTCCCGGTCCACCATTTCGATCTCTACCGCCTGTCGTCTTCGGAGGAGCTGGAAGAACTTGGCTTCGACGAGGCGGCAGCATCCGGTGTCGCACTGGTCGAATGGCCGGAGCGCGCCGCTGACGCCATGCCCTCCACCAGCCTCCGGGTCGCCATCGAGCACGAGGGTGACGGTCGCCGTGTCACGATCTCGGGCGATGGTGCGGCCTTCGACCGTGTCGCCCGCTCGCTCGCCATGCGCGATTTCCTGGTCGCCTCCGGTTGGGGCGAGGCACATCGCGCCCGCTTCGTCGGCGATGCTTCCGCCCGCGCGTACGAGACGGTGACGCGCGACGGCCATGCGCCGCTGGTGCTGATGAATTCGCCGCGGCTCGTGCTCGGCCCGCCCGTCCGCGACGGTAAGCCCTATGCCGAGATCGCCCACACGGCGCAGACCGTCACCGCCTTCGCGGCCATCGACCGCGCGCTTGCCGCGGGCGGCGTCACCGTGCCCGGCATCGTCGCCCGGGATCTCGAGCAGGGTTTCCTGTTGCTCGAACATCTCGGTTCCGGCGCCTTCCTCGATCCCGAAGGCAAGCCGATCGCCGAGCGCTACGCCGCCGCCGTCGAACTTCTCGCGATGATTCACGGGAAACATTGGGACGACCGACTCGAGGCCGCGCCCGGCGTCACCCATCAGGTCCCGCCCTTCGACCGCGACGCGCTGATGATCGAGGTCGACCTGCTGGTCGACTGGTACGTGCCCGCCGTCACGGGCGCACCCGCCTCCGATGCGCTGCGCGACGGCTACCGCGCCGCCTGGAACGCCGTCTTCGATCGCCTCGCCGACAAGCAATACGGCCTGGTGCTGCGCGATTATCATTCGCCCAACATCATCTGGCGCGGCGACAGGACCGGCTTCGACAGGCTCGGCATCGTCGACTTCCAGGACGCGCTGATCGGCCCCGTTGCTTATGACGTCGCCTCGCTCGCCATGGACGCGCGGGTGACGGTCTCGCCCGAGATCGAGCACGGCACAGTCGACGCCTATGTCGCAGCCCGCCATGCCGCCGGCAGCTTCGACGAGGCCGCCTTCCGCGAGGCCTACGCCATCATGGCGGCGCAGCGGAACTCCAAGATCCTCGGCATCTTCGTCCGTCTCGACCGTCGCGACGGCAAGCCGCAATATCTCAGGCACCTGCCGCGCATCCGCGACTATCTTCATCGCGCGCTGGCGCACCCCGCCCTGGCTGACCTGCGCGACTTCTACCGCGACAACCGCCTGCTCGAGGAGTTCTGACGTGAGTGGGCTTTTGAGGAACCCGTCGGTCGCCATGGTGCTTGCGGCCGGCCTCGGCAAGCGCATGCGGCCGATCACCGACACGATCCCCAAGCCGCTGGTGCGCATTTCCGGCAAGACCCTGCTCGACTGGGGGCTCGACAGCCTGGCCGAAGCTGGCGTCGCAAAGGCCGTGGTCAACGTCCACTATCTGCCCGACCAGATCGTCGAGCATGTCGCCTCGCGCACGGCGCCGCGCATCGTCATTTCCGACGAGCGCGATGGCCTACTCGATTCCGCCGGCGGCATCGCCAAGGCGCTGCCCGAGCTCGGCACTGACCCGTTCTACATCGTCAACGCCGACACTTTCTGGATCGATGCAGGCGAACCCAATCTTACCCGCCTCGCCCTTGCCTGGGACGACGCGCGCATGGATATTCTGATCATGCTCGCGGCACTCGACCAGGCGACCGGCCATTCCGGCGGCACCGATTTCCTTCTCGCTCCGGACGGCCGGCTGAGCCGCGCCAGGGGCGCGCCGGAGGGCCTGATCTACGCCGGCGCCGCCATCATCCATCCCCGCATCTTCGTGGGTGCCGCCACCGAGCCGGCCTCGCTCAACCGCTATTTCGACGAGGCGATCGCGGCGGGCCGCCTGCATGGCCTGCAGATGCAGGGCAGCTGGATCACCGTCGGCACCCCCGACGCCATCGCGCCGGCCGAGGCTGCGGTGAAAAGAGCCCTGGCAGGGGCGCAATGAGCGGCCGTGCGTCGCCACGAGTCTTCTCCATCCCGCCCGGCGCTCCCTTCCTGCCGACGCTGGCGGCATCTCTGCTCGACGGCCGCCTGATCGCCGATTTCCACTTCGACGGCAATCCGCTGGCCTTGGCCGACGTCACCATCTACGTGCCGACGCGCCGCGCCGCGCGCGCCTTGCGCGGCGTCTTCGTCGATGCCGCCGGCGGCCGTTCGGCGATCCTGCCGGTCATCAAGCCGCTCGGCGAATTCGACGAGGACGAGGCTGTCTTCGAGAGCGAAGGCGCGGGCGCCCTCGACCTCGCGCCGCCGATCTCGTCCACCGACCGCCTGCTGATGCTGGCGCCCCTGGTGCGGGCCTGGAAGCGCCGCTTGCCGGCTCACGTCGCCGCCTTGTTCGAGGAAGAAGTCGTCGTCCCGGCCTCCGCCGCCGACGCCCTTTGGCTGGCGCGCGACCTCGCCGGGTTGATGGACGAGATCGAGACCGAGGGCTCCGACTGGGCCAAGCTCGGCGGCCTCGTTTCGGGTGAGCTGTCGAGCTGGTGGCAGGTCACGCTCGACTTCCTGTCCATCGTCACCTCCGTCTGGCCCGACCTGCTGGCCGAGCGCGACCAGTCCAACCCGGCAGCGCACCGCAGCGCCCTGATCCGGCTCGAGGCCGAGCGCCTCAGGCGCAGTCCTCCTTCGGGCCCGGTCATCGCCGCCGGCTCCACCGGCTCCATTCCGGCCACCGCCGAGCTGCTCGCGGCCATCGCCCGCCTGCCGCGCGGCGCCGTCGTCTTGCCCGGACTCAACGCCACGCTCGACGAAGCCGCCTTCGAAGCCATCACCGCACCCGACCTGCGCGCCTCGGTCCTCGGCCATCCGCAATACGGCCTCGCCAAGCTGGTCGGCAAGATCGGTATCCTGCGCGGCGACGTCGAGGAATTGGGCACGGCGTCGCCGGCATTGGTGCGCCGCGGAGCCATTGTCGGCGAGGCGCTGCGCCCGGCCGAAACCACCGACGCCTGGGCCGAAAAGCGCGGAAGCGTCAGTGACGCCGAAATCGCCGAGGCGCTGGCCGGTGTGACGTTGCTCGAAGCCGCCCATGAGCGCGACGAGGCGGCGGCCATTGCGATCGCGCTGCGTGAGGCGGTCGCCCAGGATGGCCATCGCGCCGCCCTCGTCACCTCCGATCGCAACCTCGCCCGCCGCGTTGCCTCCGAGTTGCGCCGCTTCGGCATCCAGGCGGACGATTCCGGCGGCGTGCCGCTGGCCAACACGCCGCCCGCCGCCCTGCTGCGCACTATGGTCGAGGCGGCGATCCGCCCGGGCGATCCCGTCGCGGTGCTGTCGCTGCTCAAGCATCCGCTGCTGCGCCTCGGGCTGGAGCGCCCTGTCGTCAGGCGTGCCGCCGAGACCATCGAGCTTGTCGTGCTGCGCGGTGGCGTCGGCCGTCCCGACGTCGCCAGGCTCGCCGAGGATTTCGACACCCGCCTCACCGGCCTCGGCGACGCCACGCGAAAACCGTTCTGGTTCGACCGCGTCACGGTCCGCCGCATCGACGAGGCGCGCAACGTGGTGGCTCGGCTGGTCACAGCGGTAGCACCGCTCACCGCCTTCCGTGGCGACGAGGAGGTCGACCTCGCGGCAATCGTCCGCGCCACCGTCGAGGCGCTCGAAAACCTCGGGCGGGACGAACTCGGCGGGCTGGCTGCGCTCTATGACGGCGATGCCGGCGCCAAGCTGGCCGAGTCGCTGCGCGGGCTGGTCTCGGCCCAGGCGACGTTCGGTTTCGCTGCTGCCGAATGGCCCGACGTGCTCGACGCGCTGGTCGCCCCCGAGGCGGTGAAGCCGTCGCAGGGTGCGGACCGTGCCATCTCCATCTGGGGCGCGCTCGAAGCGCGTCTGCTGACCGTCGACACGCTGGTCATCGGCGCGCTCAACGAAGGCAGTTGGCCGCGCAAGGCCGAGGCCGACCGCTTCATGTCGCGTGTCATGAAATCGGGCATCGACCTCGAACCGCCGGAGCGCCGCATCGGCCTCGCCGCCCACGATTTCCAGATGGCGATGGGTGCCAGAAACGTGGTGCTGTCGCGCTCGGCCCGTTCCGGCGACGCGCCCGCCGTGCCGTCGCGCTGGCTGCAGCGCCTGCTCACCTATGTCGGCCCCGACCACGCCGCCGTGCTGCGCAGGCGCGGCCACAGGCTGGTCGGCTGGGCCCGCCAGCTCGACGCCGGCACCAAGACCGACTTTGCCGGGCGGCCGGAACCCAAGCCGCCTGTCGAAGTGCGTCCGCGCCGCTTCTCGGTTACCGAGATCGAGACGCTGCGCCGCGACCCCTACGCCGTCTACGCCCGCCGCATTCTCGGGCTGATGCCGGTCGACCCGCTGGTGCGCGATCCGGGTGCCGCCGAACGCGGCACCCTGTTCCACGACATCCTGCACCTATTCTCGGCAACCGTCGGCGATCCGCGAACGCCGCAGGCGCATGACGTGCTCATCGCCGCCGGCAGGCATTGCTTCGCCGAGGCCGCCCTGCCCGCCGATGTCGAAGCCGTCTGGTGGCCGCGCTTCGAGCGCATGGCCGACGGCATCCTCGAATGGGAGCGCAGTCGCGCCGCAGCCGTCGCCAGCCGCCATGCCGAGGAAAGTGCTGCCGCCACCGAGGTCGGCCGCACCGGCATCACGCTGTCGGGCCGCGCCGACCGCATCGACCTGCTCGCTGGCGGCATGGCCGACATCATCGACTACAAGACGGGCTCGTCGCCTTCCAAGGCGCAGGCCCATACGCTGATCGCGCCGCAGCTGGCGCTCGAAGGTGCGCTGCTCCGGCGCGGCGCTTTCCGCGAACTCGGCCAGCGCGAGCCGTCGCAGCTCGCCTTCGTCCGCCTCAAGCCCAATGGCGAGGTGTTCGAGGAATCGATCCTCGAGCACAACCGCAAGCCCAAGTCGGCGGCGGAGCTTTCGGAAGAAGCCTGGACGCGGCTGGAGCAGTTGCTCGTCCACTACGACGACCCGGCCACAGGCTACCTGTCTCGCGCGCTGCCGTTCCGCGAGGGCGAGACCGACGGCGATTACGACCATCTCGCCCGCGTGCTCGAATGGTCGGCCGGCGGCGATGGCGGTTCGGAGGGCGAGGAATGAAGAAGAAGTTCTTCGTCCCCCAGGAAACCGCCGACCGCCAGGCGCGCGCTTCCGATCCCGGCAATTCCGTCTGGGTGTCGGCCAATGCCGGCTCGGGCAAGACCCACGTGCTGTCGCAGCGCGTGATGCGGCTTCTTCTGCGCGGCACCGACCCGTCGAAAATCCTCTGCCTCACCTACACCCGCGCCGCTGCCGCCAACATGTCGAACCGCGTGTTCGCCAACCTGTCGGAATGGACCATGCTGCCCGACGCGGAGCTGGCCAAGCGCATCGCCGCGCTCGACGGCGGGCAACCCGACCGGCCGATGCTGCGCCGTGCCCGCCGTCTCTTCGCCGAGGCGCTGGAAACGCCGGGCGGGCTCAAGATCCAGACCATCCACGCCTTCTGCGAGTCGGTGCTGCACCAGTTCCCGCTCGAGGCCAACATCGCCGCCCATTTCGAGATGCTCGACCCGCAGATGGAGGCGACGCTGTTCGCCACGGCGCGGCGCGAGATGGTGACCGGGGGTGCCGCCAATCCGGAACTGGCCGAAGCCTTCGCCATGGTGCTGGAGCGTGGCGGCGAGGCCGGCCTCGACGCCCTGCTCGCCGAGATCGTCGCCAAGCGCGATGGCCTGCGCGCCTTCATCGGCCAGATCATGGACTTTACTTGGCCGTTCGGCGCCCTCTACGAGGAATTCGGCTTTTCTCAAGGTGACAGCGCCGAAGCCATCGCCGGCTCCATCTGGCCGCTGCCGGGCTTCGAGCCCGATTTCTTCGACGCCTTTGCCGCGGCGGCCGACGCCACCGATGCACGCAGCGTGCTCAACAACATCCTGCCCTTTGCCAGGCTTGCCTATGCCGAGGCAGACACCATCCGGCGTCTGGCGCTTCTGGCCGACGCCTTCCTCAAGGCTGACGGCGATCCCTACACGCCGAGCACCTTCAAGAAGGCGCTGCTCGACCGCCTGCCCGACCTGCCAGAGCGCTACCAGTCGACCGCCGAGGCGATCATCCGCGCCTCCGATCGCCTCGCCCATTTCCGCATGCTGGAAGCGACGCGCGCAGCCCTCACCATCGCCGACTGGCTGATCGCCCGCTACGAGCGGCTGAAGACCGGCCGCGGTTTCCTCGACTTCAACGACCTGATCACCCGCACGGTCAATCTGCTCGCCCGCCCCGATGCCGGGCCGTGGGTGCAGTACAAGCTTGACAAGGGCATCGACCATATCCTGCTCGACGAGGCGCAGGACACCAGTCCCGACCAGTGGGAAGTGGTGAAGCGGCTGGCGGAAGAGTTCTTCTCCGGCGCCGGTGCGCGCGACCATGTCCACCGCACCGTCTTCGCCGTCGGCGACGAAAAGCAGTCGATCTACTCGTTCCAGGGTGCTGCGCCCGAATCCTTCGACGACAGCAAGCACGAATTCGCCGCCCGCATCCGCGCCGCGGAAAACCGTTTCGAGGACGTCACGCTGACCTGGTCGTTCCGCTCGACCGACGACGTGCTGTCGGCCGTCGACCGCGTGTTCGAGGACCCGACGGTGCGCCGTGGCGTCACCCGCGCGCCCGAGCCGCCGAGCCACAAGGCCATCCGCGCCGGCGCGCCGGGTTATGTCGAGGTCTGGCCGTCGGTCGGTGCCGACGTCGTCGACGAGCCCGACGACTGGCGCAAACCCATCGATCATGCCCATGCTCCCGCCGTCGTCGTGGCCGAGCAGGTGGCAGCGACGATCCGCAGATGGCTCGACGACGGCGAGATCATCGAAGGCACGGGCAAGCGACTGCGCGCCGGCGACGTCATGGTGCTGGTGCGCAAGCGCGACCGCTTCGTCCATGCGCTGTCCCGCGCCCTCAAGCGTCGCGACATCCCGGTCGCCGGCGCCGACAGGCTGAGCCTGCCCGGTCACATCGCCGTCAAGGACCTGATCGCGCTCGGACGTTTCCTCATCCAGCCCGAGGACGACCTGTCGCTTGCCGCCGTCCTGCGCAGCCCGGTCTTCGGCTTCTCCGAGGAGGCGCTGTTTGCGCTCGCTTCTGGCCGTTCGCGCAGCCGCTCGCTTATCGCCTCGCTGCGTGAGGCCGCCGAGGCGAACGCAGCCCTGAAAGTCGTCGCCGAACAGCTCGACGCCTGGGCCACCGAGGCCGCCTTCCGGCCGGTCTTCGAATTCTACTCGGGCGTCCTCTCCGGTGATCGCGGCCGCGATGGCGTGCGCAGGAAGATGATCTCCCGGCTGGGCCAGGAAGCCGGCGATATTCTCGACGAGTTCCTGAATTTCTGCCTGGCGGAGGAACGCACCGGCCTGCCCGGCCTCGAAGCCTTCCTGTCGACGCTGGAAAACGCGGGTCCCGAGATCAAGCGCGAGATGGACCAGACGCGCGACGAGGTCCGCATCATGACCGCGCACGCTGCCAAAGGTCTCGAGGCAACCGTCGTGTTCCTGGTCGACAGCGGCTCGGCGCCGTTCAGCGACCAGCATCTGCCCCGGCTGATGCCTTTCATGCCGCGTGGAAAACATTGGCACGGCAAGGGTTATCTTTGGCGCGCCGGTGCCGATGTCGCCAACGCCTTCTCCAGGAGGGCGGCCCTCACCGCCCGCGAACTGGCCGACGACGAATACCGGCGGCTGCTCTATGTCGGCATGACCCGCGCCGAGGACCGCCTCATCGTCTGCGGCTACCATGGCAAGCGCGCGCCCGGCGGCAACACCTGGCATTCGATCGTCACGCGCGCGCTGTCGTCGGCGCCCGAGAGCGAATTGCGCGCCCATCCCGTGGTCGCCGACCTCGGCGTGCACCGCTTCCGCGTCACGCCCCTGTCGGGCGCAGCCGAGGTCGCACCCGAGCCTGAGGCCGCGGAAATTGCAGCGCCCGCCCCGCTGCCCGAGACGCTGTTCGACTGCCCCCCGCCCTTCGAGGACCTGCCGCGCCCGCTGTCGCCGTCAGGCGCCTCGGCCCTGATCGACGAGACGCAGGAGGCCGTCATCTCCGGCCGCTCGCCGGTTCTCGACGCGGAAGTCGAGCCGGCCTTCGCCATCGCCCGCGGTTCGGCGCTGCATCGCCTGCTGCAGATGCTGCCGCGCCTCGATCCCGACCAGCGCCGTGCGGCTGCCGAGCGCTATCTCGCCCGCGTCGGCCGGCATTGGGACTACGCTCAGCGCGCCTCGGCCCTCGCCTCTGTGCTGTCGGTCCTCGACGACGAGCGTTTCGTTCCCCTGTTCTCGCCCTCCTCCCGCGCCGAGGTTTCGGTCATGGGTAGCCTCGATGTGCGTGGCAAGCCGCGTTCGGTTTCCGGCAAGATCGACCGGCTGGCGATCACGGATAACGAGGTTTTGATCGTCGACTACAAGACCAACAACGTGCCGCCGGCGTCGATCGACCAGGTGCCCGAGGCCTATGTCGTGCAGCTTGCGCTCTATCGGGCGCTGCTCCAGCCGCTCTATCCCGGCAGGGCCGTTTCGGCCGCCCTGCTCTTCACCGAGGCGCCGCGCCTGATCGCCTTGCCCCCTGCTGCAATGGACGCCGCCCTTGCTCGACTCACCCAAGCGTGACACAAGAACTGCTTGAACGTCGGGCCTCCTACCACCATATCTGGCGCGACAGCTAACACTAGAGGATCGCATCATGGCCACCGTCAAGATCGACAACAGCAACTTCAAGTCCGGCGTGCTCGAAGCCAAGGAGCCCGTCGTTGTCGATTTCTGGGCGGAATGGTGCGGCCCCTGCAAGATGATCGGCCCGTCGCTCGAGGAGATTTCCGATGAGCTGGCCGGCAAGGTCAAGATCACCAAGGTCAACATCGACGAGAACCCCGAGATCGCCGCCCAGTTCGGCGTGCGCTCGATCCCGACGCTGATGATCTTCAAGGGCGGCGAAGTCGCCGACATCAAGGTTGGTGCTGCCCCCAAGACCGCCTTGTCGCACTGGATCGCCGGCAACGTCTGAGCCAACCGCTCCCGAATACGAAAAAGCCCGGCATTGCCGGGCTTTTTTTGTTGGGCCTTGAAGTGGGTCAGGTCGGCGGCGTGCCGTTCTCGGCCAGCACCTCGCCCACCAGGTAGAGCGAGCCGCCGATCAGGATGCGCGGGGCCGGCTCGTTCTCGTCCCATGTGTCGCGCAACAGCATCAGCGCATTGGCGACCGAGCTCACCGGTTCGGCCGAAAGCCCGGCCTCGGTGGCGCGCACGGCGAGTTCCTCATTGGGCACGCCGCTTTCGCTCATCCGCACCGGCACGGTGTAGACGTGCCGCGCCATGCCGTGGAACGGCTTGAAATAGCCGGTCTGGTCCTTGGTATTGATCATGCCGGAGATCAGGAACAGCGGCCGCTGCACCTTCTCCTCCTGTTCGGTCAGCGCCTCGGCGATCACGGTACCGGCGCCCGGATTGTGCCCGCCGTCGATCCACACCTCCGCGCCCTTCGGCACGAGATCGGTCAGCGCGCCCTGCGGCAGGCGCTGCATGCGGCCGGGCCAGGTGACGGAGGCCATCGCCTTGTCGGCGATGCGCTCATCCACGGGGAAGCCGGCGGACTTTACCGCGGCGATCGCCGCAGCCGCATTGGCGTACTGGTGGCGGCCCGGCAGGCGCGGCGGGGTGAGGTCCATGAGCCCGGTCTGGTCCTGGTAGACCATGCGGCCGTTTTCCTCGAAGGCAACGAAATCCTGGCCATAGACTTCGAGCGGGCAATTCAGCCGTTCGGCCGTGTCGATCAGCACCTGCTGCGCCGCCTCGGTTTCCTGGGCGCCGATGACTACCGGGCAGCCGCGCTTGACGATGCCGGCCTTCTCGGCGGCGATCAGTTCGACCTTGTCGCCGAGATAGGCCTCGTGGTCCATCGACACCGGCATGATCACGGAGCAGGCCGGTTTCCTGATCACGTTGGTGGCGTCGAAGCGGCCGCCGAGCCCGACCTCGATGATGCAGGCGTCGGCCGGGTGCTCGGAGAACAGCACGAAGGTGACTGCGGTCAGGATCTCGAAGACTGTGATCTTTTCGCCGCGATTGGCCTCGCCGACGCGGCGCACCGCATCCGCCAGCACGTCGTCGGCCACCAGCCTGCCGCCGCCGGGTGCGGCCAGGCGGTAGCGCTCATGCCAATTCACCAGATGCGGCGAGGTGTGGACGTGAACAAGCCGGCCCTGCGCCTCGAGCAGCGCGCGCGAGAACGCAGCGCAAGAGCCCTTGCCGTTGGTGCCGGCGATGTGGATCACCGGCGGGATGTGGTCCTGCGGGTTGCCGAGCCTGTCGAGCAGCCGCGTGATGCGGTCGAGCGAAAGGTCGAAGCCTTTCGGGTGCAGCGCCAGAAGGCGCTCGATTTCGACGTCGGCTTCGAGCGTGGTCATGGCATTCCCTCGGCACTACGCTGCTGTGGTCGGATCAGGCCTGCGGGCGGCGCTCCGGCATCGGTGCGATGGGCGGCAGAATCTCGGCCTCGGCCGGCTTGGCTTCCGCCGGCGCCTTGACCAGGATCTTGAGCAGGTTGGCGATGGTCGACTTCATCTCCAGCCGCGACACCACCATGTCGACCATGCCGTGCTCCATCAGGTATTCGGAGCGCTGGAAGCCGTCGGGCAGCTTCTCGCGGATGGTCTGCTCGATGACGCGCGGGCCGGCAAAGCCGATCAGCGCGCCGGGCTCGGCGATGTGCACGTCGCCCAGCATCGCATAGGAGGCGGTGACGCCGCCGGTTGTCGGGTTGGTCAGCACCACGATATAGGGCAGGCCGGCTTCCTTGAGCCGGTCGAGCGCTACCGTCGTGCGCGGCAGCTGCATCAAGGACAAGATGCCCTCCTGCATGCGTGCGCCGCCAGAGGCGGCAAACAGGATCAGCGGCCGCTTCTTCTCCAGCGCGACCTCGAAGGCGCGGATGATGGCATCGCCAGCCGCCATGCCGAGCGAGCCGCCCATGAAGGCGAAATCCTGCACGGTGACGACGACCGGCAGGCCCTCGATCTTGCCGGTGGCCGACAGGATCGCATCCTCCAGGCCGGTCTTGGCCTTGGCGTCCTTCAGGCGGTCGACATAACGCTTCTCGTCGCGGAACTTCAGCGGGTCGACCATGACCTTCGGGTTGTCGATGACCTCATAGCGGCCCTCGTCGAAGAAGAAGCGCAGCCGCTCCTTCGCCGAGATCTTCATGTGGTGGCCCGACGAGGGGATGACGTACTGGTTTTCCTCGAGGTCCTTGTGGAACACCATCTCGCCGCTCTCGGGATCCTTGATCCAGAGGTTTTCCGGCATCTCGCGACGGCCGAGCATCGAGTTGATCTTCGGACGAACGAAGTTCGTGATCCAGTTCATGGTTTTGGTCCTCTTCGAACCCAGGACATGGGATATTTATTGGGCGGCAGCAAGGCGTGCGGCGCGAATGCCTTGGGACAAGCCGTTGACCAGCGTCGCCACCGCCTCGGCCGGGTCGGCGGTCTTCTCGCCCTTCGGTCCGATGACATTGGCCACCGCATTGACGATCGCCGTGCCAACGACCACGCCGTCGGCCGAGGCGCCGATGACCTTGGCCTGCTCGGCCGTCTTGACGCCGAAGCCGACGCAGACGGGCAGGTCGGTATGCGCCTTGATGCGCTTCACCGCCTCGGCCACCTTGGCCGTGTCGGCCAGCGCCGAGCCGGTGATGCCGGTCATCGACACGTAGTAGACGAAGCCCGACGTGTTCTGCAGCACCTTGGGCAGGCGCTTGTCGTCGGTCGTCGGCGTCGCCAGGCGGATGAAGTTGATGCCGGCCTTGAGAGCCGGGATGCACAGCTCGGCATCCATCTCCGGCGGCAGGTCGACGACGATCAGCCCGTCGATGCCCGAAGCGACAGCGTCTTCGAGGAAGCGGTCGACACCGTAGATGTAGATGGGGTTGTAGTAGCCCATCATCACGATCGGCGTGTCGTTGTCGTCCTTGCGGAATTCGCGTGCCATCTGCAGCGTCTTGGCAAGCGTCTGGCCGGCCCTCAGCGCGCGCAGGCCGGCGGCCTGGATCGCCGGGCCGTCGGCCATCGGGTCGGAGAAGGGCATGCCGAGCTCGATGATGTCGCTGCCGGCCTTGGGCAGCGCCTTCATGATCGACAGCGAGGTTTCGTAGTCGGGGTCGCCGCCCATGAAATAGGTCACGAGCGCCGGGCGCCCCTCGGCCTTCAGCTTCGCCATGCGGCGGTCGATGCGGGTGGTCGTCATGTTCAGATCTCCATGCCCAGCATCTTGGCAACCGTATGCACGTCCTTGTCGCCGCGGCCCGACAGGTTGACGATCATCACCTTGTCCTTGCCCATCGTCGGCGCGGTCTTCACCGCATAGGCGATCGCGTGCGCGGATTCGAGCGCCGGGATGATGCCTTCCACCTTGGTCGTCAGCTGGAACGCCTCCAGCGCCTCGTCGTCGAGGATCGGCTGGTAGTCGACGCGGCCGGTGTCGCGCAGCCACGAATGCTCGGGGCCGACGCCGGGATAATCGAGGCCGGCAGAGATCGAATGGCCGTCGAGGATCTGGCCGTCGTCGTTCTGCAAGAGATAGGTGCGGTTGCCGTGCAGCACGCCGGGCTTGCCGGCGTTCATCGAGGCGCAGTGCTCGACGCCGTCGAGGCCGCGGCCGCCGGCTTCGATGCCGACGATCTTGACGCTGCGGTCATCGAGGAACGGATGGAACAGGCCGATGGCATTCGAGCCGCCGCCGACCGCTGCCACGATCATGTCGGGCAGGCGGCCTTCCTGCTCCAGCACCTGCTGGCGCGCCTCGGAGCCGATCACCGACTGGAAGTCGCGGACGAGTTCCGGATAGGGGTGCGGGCCGGCGGCGGTGCCGATCAGGTAGTAGGTGTCGTGCACGTTGGTGACCCAGTCGCGCAGCGCCTCGTTCATGGCGTCCTTCAGCGTGCCGTGGCCGGCGCTGACCGGGCGCACTTCGGCGCCCAGCAGCTTCATGCGGAAGACGTTGGGCTTCTGCCGCTCGACGTCCGTGGCGCCCATGTAGACGAAGCAGGGGAAGCCGAAGCGGGCAGCGACGGTGGCGGAGGCCACGCCGTGCTGGCCGGCGCCGGTCTCGGCGATGATGCGGGTCTTGCCCATGCGCTTGGCGAGCAGGATCTGGCCCAGGCAGTTGTTGATCTTGTGCGAGCCCGTGTGGTTCAGGTCCTCGCGCTTGAAGTAGATCTTGGCGCCGCCGAGATGGCGGGTCAGGCCCTCGGCGTAATAGAGCTTGGACGGCCGGCCGGCATAGAAGGTCGACAGTTCGTTGAGCTCCGCCTTGAAGGCCGGGTCGTTCTTCGCCTCATCCCAGTGACGCTGCAGATCGAGGATCAGCGGCATCAGCGTCTCGGCGACGAAGCGCCCGCCGAAAATGCCGAACATGCCCTGCTCGTCGGGTCCGGTGCGGAAGGAATTGGGCTCTGCCGGCTGGTTCAAGGCCGATCTCCTTGCGGCTGGAGGCTCACTCAGGCGGCGCTGTCTTCGCGCGCGGCCCGGACGGCCCTGAAGAAATTGTCGATCAGCGCCGCATCCTTGACGCCCGGTGCGCTTTCCACGCCCGAGGAGATGTCGATGCCGGGCGGGTTCGCGAGCCTGAGGGCGTCGCCGATATTGGCGGCGTTCAAGCCACCGGAAAGCATGTAATCGACGGAGGCGTCAAGGCCCGCAAGCAGTCGCCAGTCGAAGGAAACGCCATTGCCGCCGGGCAATTCGGAGCCGGCGGGCGGCTTGGCGTCGAAAAGCAGGCGGTCGGCTGTGCCGCCATAGGGCACGATCGCGTCGAAATCCTTGGCCTCGCGAATGGAAAAGGCCTTCATGACAGGCAGGCCATAGCGCGCCTTCACCTCGGCGACGCGCGCCGGCGTCTCCTTGCCGTGCAGCTGCAGCATGTCGGGTGCCACCGCAGCCACGATCGCGTCGAGGGAGGCATCGTCTGCGTCGACCGTCACGGCCACTGCCTGCGCCCGGCCCTTCGCCGCCTGGCGCAGCTGCCCGGCGAGCGTTGTTGTTACGTTGCGCGGGCTCTTGGCAAAGAAGATGAATCCGACATAGCTCGCGCCATTGCCTAGCGCGGCTTCAAGCGTTTCGGCGGTGCTCAGCCCGCAGATCTTGATGTCGAGTGCCATGGGCCGGGATTGGCACGAAAAGGCGGCGGAGTCGAGGAAAACAGCGAACAGGGAGCAGCAAGTAGCGAATAGGGAATGGTGAGTAGGGAATGGCAAATAGTCTGCCGCGGCTGGTCGGCCTGGCCCGGGGCGCATTGTCCGGGCGCGACCCCACTACTCACTATTCGCTGTTCCTTATTCGCTCACTCGAACACTATCGCCTGCAATGCCCCGCCATTGCGCTTGAGCCATGTCTTGCAGCGCTCGGTGTCGGGGCACAGCTCCTCGCACAGCCTCCAGAATTTCGGGCCGTGGTTCATCTCCCTGAGATGCGCGACCTCGTGGGCGACGAGGTAGTTGATGACCGGCGCCGGCGCCATCATGATCCGCCACGAGAACGACAGCGTGCCGTCTGAGGTGCACGAGCCCCAGCGGCTGGAGGTGTCGCGGAAGCGGATCGCCTTGGCGCGGCGGCCCACGGCCGCGCAGTGCCTTGCCACCATCACTTCTATGTCGCGCTTGGCCTCGCGCTTGAGGAAGTCGGCGACGCGGCGGGCCAGGTGCGCGCGGTCGCCATGGACAACCAGCGTCGGCCCGCTCTCATCCTCCGACTGATGCACGGTGCCGCGCGTACCCCCTTGGTGAACGATGAGATGCGGCACACCGCGAATGGGAATCTTGATGCCGGGGCGCACCTGCGGCCGGTCGGGCACCTTGGCGAGGCGCTGTTCCAGCCAGCCCTGGTGACGGGTCAGGAAGCGCTCGACCTCGCCCTGGCGCAGGCCGGGCGGCACGGTTATGCGCAGGCCTCGGCCACCCGCGTCGATGCGCAGCGTCAGCCGCCGCGCCCGGTCGTTCTCGACGATGCGCAGCGGCAGTGTCCGGCCGGCCACGATGTGCTCGCGCTCCTGCACGGGAGCCGGCTCGCGGAGCTTTCTCAGGAAACCGAAGGGCATGGGCGGGACAATAGGTGATTCGGACCGGAATTTGCGGAAACAAAAACGGCGCCGCGGGTTGCGGCGCCGTGTCGTGGGGGAGAGGCTTTTGCCTCAGTCGTCGAGCAGGCCGGACTTGCCGCCCTTCTTGGGCGTGACCGTGGGCGCGGTCGGCTTGTTGCGGTTCGCCATGAAGCGGTCGAACTCATCCTGGTCCTTGGCGCGGCGCAGTTCGCGGGCATAGGCGTCGAATTCGTCGCGCATCTCATCGAGCTTGCGGCGCTCCTCATTGAGGCGCTCGAGTTCCTTCTCGCGCCAGTCGTCGAAGGCGACGTTGCCGGTCCGGGCGTTGGCCCGGTAGGAAGCCCGGCGGCAGCCGGCGAAGACGCCGTCCGTCGCGCGGTTCACGTCACGCTTGAAGCCGTCAAGCCGGTCGCCCCAGATGATATAGGCAAGCATGGCGAGGCCGAGCGGCCAGAACACCATGAAGCCGATCACCATCAACGCGATGGTTGCCGGCGTCCAAGCCGGACGGATCAGTGCAGTCGTGTTCATCTAGATTGCCGTTCCTTTGTTCGAGGCAGCCGGGGAAAAAGCTGCTCCAATCGACATGGGAAGGCAAAAATGGCGATTCAAGATGGCGTCGTCCAAAACCGGACAAGGCCCTGGAAAGGCGATCCTTTTTTGAGATTCTCCAGGATCAGCACCACCAGCCCCGCGACAAGGCCCCAGAACGCCGAGCCGACGCCGAGCAGGGTGAGCCCGGACGCGGTCACCACGAAGGCCGTGGTTGCGGCCATGCGGTGGTGGTCGTCCTTGAGCGCGATCGCCAGCGCATTGGCGAGCGAGGCCATCAGCGCCAGCCCCGCCACCAGCACGATCAGGCTTGGCGGCAGCACTGCGAAGATCGCCACCAGCGAGGCGCCGAAGGTAGCGAACACCAGATAGGCAAGCGCGTAGAACGGCCCCGTCTTCCAGCGCTCGGCCATGTCGGAATGCACGTCCGGGCCGGTGCAGATGGCGGCCGAGATCGCCGCCAGGTTGGTGGTCGAGGCGCCGAAGGGCGCCGACAGGATAGAGAACAGCCCGGTCACTCCGATCAGCGGGCCCGGTTCGGGGTGGTAGCCGGCCGCCCGCAGCACGGCGAGGCCCGACAGGTTCTGCGAAGCCATGGTGACGAGATAGAGCGGCAGCGCCAGGCCGAAGATGCCGCCGACGCTGAATTCGGGCATGATCAGCGTCAGCGTCGAAAGCTCGGGCGCTGGCAGGCTGCCGACGCGGCCGGTGAGGAACGCGGCAAGCCCGCCGCCGACCAGTACCACCAGTACCGACAGCGCCGGATTGTAGAGCCGGATCAGGAAGAAGGCGGCGATCAGCGGCACGATCAGCCACGGGTCGGACGGCACCGTCTTGGCCGCGTTGATAGCGAAGGTGACGACGATGCCGGCGAGCATGCCCGAGGCCACCGAGGCCGGGATGCGTGAGATCAGCTGTGTCAGCGGCTTGATGAGGCCGGTCAGCACCAGCAGGGCGCCGGCGACCAGGAAGGCGCCGACAGCCTCGCCGATGGAAAAGCCGCTGCTCGCGGCGATCAGCGCTGCCCCCGGCGTCGACCAGGCGGAGATGACCGGCATCTTCGTCCGCCATGACAGCCATGCCGTCTCGAAGGCCATGGCGAGGCAGATGGCGGTGACCCAGCTTGCCGTCTGTATGTGCGTCGCTCCCACCGCGTTCGCCGCGGCGATGATGATGGCGAGCGTGCCGCCGAAGCCGACGATCGCCGCGACGAAGGCCGAGATCGGGATCGAGGCGCGCATCAGCCCGCCCGTCCAATCGTTTCGCCGACGGCGCGGGTGATCAGCTCGAGATCCTCTGGCCGCGACAGGCGGTGGTCACCGCCGGGCACCAGGGACAGCGTCGCGTCGTCGGCGGGCAGGAGGCTCATGAGCTTCAGCGCGTGGCTGTGGGGCACGTCGGGGTCAGCCAGCCCCTGGATGATATGGACCGGGCAGTGGGTGTGGATCGGCCCGGTCATGACGAGATTCCGGCGACCGTCCTCGATCAGGGCGCGGGTGTAGATATAGGGTTCCGGCGAATAGTCCGACGGCTCCTCGAAATAGCCCTTCTCTGCCAGGTCCCTGCGCTGCGCCTCGGTCAGCTGCGGTTCGACCAGCTCGGCGGTGAAGTCCGGCGCCGGCGCCAGAAGCACGAGGCCTGCGACGCGATCGCCTTCGCCCGCCTTGTTGAGCTCGTCATTCATCCTGAGCGCGATCCACGCACCCATAGACGAGCCGACCAGCACCTGCGGTTCCATTGTGAACTCTCGGAACACGGCCAGGCTCTCGGCCAGCCATTTCGAGATCGTGCCGTCGGCGAAAGCGCCGCCGCTCTCGCCATGGCCGGAGTAGTCGTGGCGCAGGAAGCTCCGGCCCTCGCCCGCTGCCCAGGCAGCCAGCGTCTCGGCCTTGGTGCCCAGCATGTCGGACTTGTAGCCACCCAGCCAGACCACGCCCGGCGCCTTGCCGGCCTGCTTGCGGTAGGCGATGCGATTGCCGTCGACGTCGATGAAGGCTGGAGCGCTTGCGGTCATGTCGGATCCCCTCGGCCCGGACTTGTGGCACAGCGCGGCAATGGCGAACAGTCCCGCGAAAAACCTTCGTTTGGCGCAGTCCGCATATATAGATGCTGGTGATTTGTTGTGATTGCTGTGCTATTGACATCGCCCGCGCGCTACCCACATTGGCGCGTCCGAAACCCATCGACGTCAATGGCTCGAGGAGACCACGACCATTCGCAGACCTTTTAAAGCAGCCGCGCCTACCAAGGACGGCCCGCGCTCCAACCGCGACATCCGGGTTCCCCGGGTCCAGCTTATCGACGCCGACGGCCAGAACCGCGGCGACGTCTCCATCAACGAAGCGCTCCTGGCTGCCGAAGAGGCCGGCCTAGACCTCGTCGAAATTTCCCCCAATGCCACGCCGCCCGTCGTCAAGATCCTCGACCTCGGCAAGCTGAAATACGCCAACCAGAAGAAGGCGGCCGAAGCGCGCAAGAACCAGCGGGTCATCGAGATCAAGGAGATCAAGATGCGCCCGAACATCGACACCCACGACTACGAGGTGAAGATGAAGGCAGTGCGCCGCTTCTTCGAGGAAGGCGACAAGGTCAAGCTGACGCTGCGCTTCCGCGGCCGCGAGATGGCGCATATGGAACTCGGCATGCAGCTCCTCAACAAGGTCCGCGACGAAGTCGCAACGATCGCCAAGGTCGAGGCCGAGCCCAAGCTCGAAGGCCGCCAGATGATGATGGTGCTGGCGCCACGTTGATGCCGCAATGCCCCGGCATGAGCCGGGGCCGGCATATCCTTCCATGGTGGGGCGCCAAGCGGTCTGGCCTGTCGGGCGGGCCGCTCGCGTTTGGGCTGGCATGAATTCACGAAACAGGAAAGCGCTGGGGCACTATCAGCGCATGCGCAGGCTCGTGCTTGCGGTGATGGTTGTCGCGATGTTCGCGGCATTGCTGTTCGGTCAGTCCTCCTTCCCGCCAGACACCACCGTCCACGAGGTCGTCGAGATGCTGGGCATCTTGATGATCTTCCTGGGGGTCGTCGGCCGTCTGTGGTGCACGCTCTACATCGGCGGGCGCAAGTCGGACGAGGTGGTGACCGGCGGCCCCTATTCGATGACCCGCAATCCGCTCTACGTGTTCTCGACGCTTGCCGCTGCCGGCGTCGGCGCCCAGATGGGGTCCATCGTCGCCACGATAGGCTTTGCGCTGTTGTGCGCCGGCGCCTTCCACGTCGTCATCCGGCGCGAGGAGCGCTATCTCGCTTCCGAATTCGGCGCCGAATACCAGAATTACCTAGCCCGCGTGCCCCGCTTCTGGCCGAATCCGTCGCTCTATCGGGAGGGCGACACGGGCAGCTTCAGGCCGAAGCTCCTGCTCAACACGCTACTGGATGGCCTCGTCTTCCTGGTGGCGCTGCCGGTGTTCGAGCTGATCGACCATGCCCAAATCACCGGCGCGCTGCCGGTGTTGTTCCGCCTCCCCTGAGGCCGCGGGTTCATTGCGCTTGCGGCCCTTTCAGGGTGTTGCGCTGCGTCGAACTTCCGCGTATATAGCCGCGTCCCAGAACCGCCCGGCAGGGCATGCCGTGGCGGTTTCATTTGCTTTTCGGGCTTTGGTCGGCCTGAAAACAACAACATGAAGGGATTTCGAAGCGCTTTCGGGTACTGCGGAATCCTGAAGAACGGAGTAGCAAAATGCCCAAGATGAAGACCAAATCGGCTGCCAAAAAGCGGTTCAAGGTTACCGCGACTGGCAAGGTCCTGGCGGCTGCCGCAGGCAAGCGCCACGGCATGATCAAGCGCACCAACAAGTTCATTCGCGATGCCCGCGGCACGATGGTTCTGGCTGAACCGGATGCCAAGAAGGTCATCAAGAATTTTCTGCCGAACGGCCTCTGAGCCCACGGCCTGGACAGCGTTTTAAGGAGATCATGACATGGCACGCGTCAAAAGGGGCGTAACCGCCCACGCCAAGCACAAGAAGGTTCTCGAGCAGGCCAAGGGTTTCTACGGCCGCCGCAAGAACACCATCCGCATTGCCAAGCAGGCGGTGGAGAAGTCGAAGCAGTACGCTTACCGCGACCGCAAGAACCGCAAGCGCAACTTCCGCGCCCTGTGGGTCCAGCGTATCAACGCCGCCGTTCGCGAGCATGGCCTGACTTACGGCCGCTTCATCGACGGCCTGAACAAGGCGAACATCGAGATCGATCGCAAGATCCTCTCCGACATGGCCATCCACGAGCCGCAGGCTTTCGCGGCCCTCGTCGCCAAGGCCAAGGTCGCTCTTGAGTACCTCAAGAACACCACCCCGAACGCTTTTGAAAGCGCTGTCGCGTAAAGACCAGCGCTTCCCAAGCTTTCTGCATTGTGATTTGGGAAACCCGCGCTGGCAGGGCTAGCGCGGGTTTTTCTTTTAGGCCGCAAGTCAACTGAAGGCGGATTGTTCGACGAGAACGCGATGATCCGCCGTTTCGAATAGGTTCGTTCATGAACGCCAGCAGCCACGATCTAGGATTGCTCGAAGCATCGCTTCTGGCAGAAATCGCCTCCGCCGCCGACGAGCAGGCGATCGAGGCGGTGCGCGTCGCCGCCCTCGGCAAGAAGGGCTCGGTCTCGGAAATGCTTAAGACCCTCGGCGGCATGAGCCCCGAGGAGCGCCAGACCAAGGGCCCCGCCATCAACGGGCTCAAGAACCGCGTCACCGATGCGCTGGCTGCCCGCAAGGGCGAGCTGCGCGATGTGGCGATCACCGCCCGCCTCGTCGCCGAGAAGGTCGACGTCACCCTGCCGGTGCGCCAGTCGCCTGCCGAGCGCGGCCGCATCCACCCGATCAGCCAGGTGATCGACGAGATCGCCGCGATCTTCGGCGATCTCGGCTTCTCGATCGCCGAAGGTCCCGACGTCGAGACCGACCACTACAATTTCACCGCGCTGAACTTCCCCGAAGGCCATCCGGCGCGCGAGATGCATGACACCTTCTTCTTCCCACCGGCCGCCAATGGCGAGCGCAAGCTTCTGCGCACCCACACCTCGCCGGTGCAGATCCGCACCATGGAGACTGAGAAGCCGCCGATCCGCATCGTCATTCCGGGCAAGACCTATCGCCAGGATTCGGACGCCACGCATTCGCCGATGTTCCATCAGGTCGAGGGTTTGGTCATCGACAAGACCGCCAACATCGCCAACATGAAGTGGGTGCTGGAGGAGTTCTGCAAGGCGTTCTTCGAGGTGCCCTCGGTCAAGATGCGCTTCCGCCCGTCCTTCTTCCCGTTCACCGAGCCGAGCCTCGAGGTCGACATCCAGTGCGACCGCTCGCGCCCCGGCGAAGTGCGCTTCGGCGAAGGCAACGACTGGATGGAGATCCTCGGCTGCGGCATGGTGCACCCGAACGTGCTGCGCTTCGGCGGGCTCGATCCGGACGAGTACCAGGGCTTCGCCTGGGGCATGGGCATCGACCGCATCGCCATGCTGAAATACGGCATGCCCGACCTGCGCGCCTTCTTCGACGCCGATGTCCGCTGGCTGTCGCATTACGGATTTAGGCCCCTCGATCTGCCGACCCTGTTCGGTGGCCTGAGCGCATGACCCAAGCCGCCGACCGATATGCCGGTGCGGTGACCTTCGCCTTTGGCGACAGCCCTGAGCTTGCGGACGAGTTGCTGGCGCTGGTGCTGTCGGGCAAGAAGACCGCGACCTGCGGCGCCTTGCGCGACTATGGCGGCGCCGAGCCGGTGCCGGAGGTCGGCCGCAGGGATGTCGTGCTCGACGGCCAGGGCCGCAGCGCTGCCGTCATCGAGACGGTATCGGTCGAGCACAGGCGCTTCGATGAGGTCGACGCCGCCTTTGCCGCGGCCGAGGGCGAAGGCGACCTGTCCTACGACTACTGGCGTGAGGCCCATGAGGGCTATTTCGCCCGCAACGGCGGCTTTTCGCCTGACATGATTTTGGTTTGTGAGCGGTTCCGCCTGGTGGAAGTGCTCGACCGCAACGACACGAAACGAGTGAACCCATGAAATTCACGCTTTCCTGGCTGAAGGATCATCTCGAAACCGACGCCACGCTCGAAGAAATCGTCGAGCGGCTGACTTCGATCGGCCTCGAAGTCGAGTCGGTCGACGACAAGGCGGCCCTCAAGCCCTTCGTCATCGCCAAGGTGCTGACGGCGAGCCGTCACCCCGACGCCGACAAGCTGCAGGTGCTGACTGTCGATACCGGCGCGGGCACGCCCATCCAGGTCGTCTGCGGCGCCCCCAATGCGCGTGCCGGCCTGATCGGCGCCTTCGCCGCTCCCGGCGCCTATGTGCCCGGCATCGACGTGACGCTGTCGGTCGGCAAGATCCGCGGCGTCGAAAGCCACGGCATGATGTGCTCCGAGCGCGAGCTGCAGCTGTCGGACGAGCACAACGGCATCATCGACCTGCCGGCCGATGCGCCCGTCGGCACGTCCTTCGCCGCCTACGCCCATCTCGACGACCCGGTCATCGAGATCAACCTGACGCCGAACCGCCCCGACGCCACCAGCGTCCATGGCATCGCCCGCGATCTCGCGGCCTCCGGCCTCGGCACGCTCAAGGGCGGCGCGGTCGTGGCCGTTGCCGGTGAAGGCGATTGCCCGGTCAAGGTTTCGATCGAGGCGCCGGAGCTCTGCCCGGGCTTCGCGCTGCGCCTCGTGCGCGGCGTCAAGAACGGCCCCTCGCCCAAGTGGATGCAACAGCGCCTGCTGGCCATAGGCCTGCGCCCCATCAACGCGCTGGTCGACATCACCAACTACGTCACCTTCGACCGCGGCCGCCCGCTGCACGTCTTCGACGCCAGGAAGGTCGCCGGCAATCTGGTGGTCCGTCGTGGCCGCGAGGGCGACAAGGTGCAGGCGCTCGATGGCCGCGAATATGTGCTGACGCCGGAGATGTGCGTCATCGCCGACGACAACGGCGTCGAATCCATCGCCGGCGTCATGGGCGGCGAGCATTCAGGCTGCGACGAGAACACGACCGACGTGCTGATCGAGTCCGCTCTCTGGGCGCCGCTCAACGTCGCCCGAACCGGCCGCACGCTCGGCATCATCACCGATGCGCGCTACCGCTTCGAGCGCGGCGTCGACCCCGAATTCATGGTTCCGGGCGTCGAGCTGGCGACCAGACTGGTGATGGACCTCTGCGGTGGTCAGCCGACCAGGACCGATGTCGTCGGCTACGCCGGCCACGCGGCCAAGGTCGTCTCCTTCCCGCTGTCAGAGGTCAAGCGCCTGACCGGCATCGAGGTCGCGAAGGCCGAGAGCCTGGATATCCTCACCCGCCTCGGCTTCGGCATTTCGGGCAACGGCGATGTTGTCGACGTCTCCGTTCCGTCCTGGCGTCCCGATGTCGATGGCAAGGCCGATCTCGTCGAAGAGGTCATGCGCATTCACGGCGTCGACAACATCGCGCCGCAGCCGCTCGGCGCGCATGACGCCGTCAACGGCAAGATCCTGACCACGCTGCAGATCCGCACCCGCTCGGCGCGGCGCGCGCTCGCCGTGCGCGGCATGATGGAGGCCGTCACCTGGTCGTTCATCCCGGCAAAGCATGCCGAGCTGTTCGGCGGCGGCCAGGAGAGCCTGAAGCTGTCGAACCCGATCGCCTCCGACATGTCCGACATGCGCCCGTCGCTGCTGCCCGGCCTGATGGCCGCGGCCCAGCGCAATGCCGACCGTGGCCTGGGCGACGTCGCTTTGTTCGAGGTCTCCGGCACCTATGAGGGCGACACGGCCGAGGGCCAGCGTCGGGTCGCGGCCGGCGTCCGTCGCGGCACCGCCAAGCTCGAGGGCCCGGGCCGCAACTGGTCGGGCAATGCAGGCAATGTCGGCGTGTTCGACGCCAAGGCCGATGCCATTGCGGCACTCGAAGCCTGCGGCGCTCCGGTCGACCGCCTGCAGATCGAGACCGGCGCGCCCGACTGGTATCACCCGGGCCGATCCGGCGTGATCAAGCTTGGCCCCAAGGTCGTGCTCGGCACCTTCGGCGAGTTCCACCCGAAGACTCTCGAAGGCCTCGACGTGTCGGGCCCGCTCTGCGGCTTCGAGGTCTATGTCGATGCCATCCCGGAGCCCAAGGCCAAGCCGACCAAGACCAAGCCGAAGCTCGAGCTGTCGCCGTTCCAGGCTGTCAAGCGCGACTTCGCCTTCGTCGTCGACAAGGCCGTCGAGGCCGGCACGCTGACCCGAGCCGCCCTTGGCGCCGACAAGAAGCTCATCACCGGCGTCTCCGTCTTCGACATCTTCGAGGGTGCCGCGCTCGGCGAGGGCAAGAAGTCGGTCGCCATCGAGGTCACCATCCAGCCGGTCGAAAAGACGCTGACCGACCAGGACTTCGAGGCGCTGGCGGCCAAGATCGTCGAGAACGTCAAGAAGCAGACGGGCGGTGCGCTCCGGAGCTAGAGTATTTTGCAGCCAGGTGGGATCGCCTGGCGTCGCACAAATGCGGCAAGAATAAACGGATAGAGCGGCAGCCCGGATTTCCCGTGTTCGCCGCTCTAGCCCCTTTCGGGGAGGAGTATGGAGCATCTTCGCTACAAGGGCCTGCCGTTCGAAGACCAGCAGCAGGTCCTGCTCGACATCCTCCTTGCCGACCCCATCGTCCGCCCCGCGCTCGCGGCTGCCGAAAAGTTCGACCTACCTGAGTGGATGCTGGTTTCGGGCGCGCTCTACAACAGCGTCTGGAACCATTTGACAGGCCGCCCGGCCGGTCACGGTATCCGAGACATCGACCTTTTCTACTTCGATGCCTCGGATCTCTCCTGGGAGGCCGAGGACGTGGTCATCCGCCGTGGCGCGGATGCTTTCGCGCATCTACCGCTGCCGGTCGAGATCCGCAACCAGGCCCGCGTCCATCTTTGGTTCGAGGACCATTTCGGCTCGCCGCGCGCCCCGATGGCTTCCTGTGCCGAGTCGCTCGAGCACTTTGCCTCGCGCACCCATGCCGTCGGCATCGCCCTCGTCGACGGCGCGCCGCAGGTCTGGGCGCCCTTCGGCCTCGACGACATCTTCGCCTTTCGCCTCACGCCCAATCATCGCAATGACAACCGCGCCACCCACGAGGCCAAGGGCCGGCGTGCCAGGCAGATGTGGCCCGAGATCACCGTCGTCGACTGGTAAGGTTTGCGCTGTCTGCGGACGAAAACCGTGCCAGATTCGTTGTGCCACGGAGGTGCCGTCGATGCTGCGCAACACCAAGACCCGCTATGGCTGGGCCGCGATCGTTCTCCATTGGCTGATCGCGCTCCTGTTCATCGGCCAGTTCGCACTCGGCCTGGCGATGATCCGGGTGGCCAGCCAGCGCACCTCCTTCGAGCTGATCCAGTTGCACAAGTCCTTCGGTTTCCTGCTGCTCGGGCTGGTGCTGATCCGCATCGGCTGGCGGCTCGGCAATGCCAGTCCGGAGCTACCGGCCGAGGTTGGGGCGATGGAGCGCAGGGCCGCGCCTGCCGTCCACCTTGCGCTTTACGCCGCGCAGCTCGCCGTGCCGCTGTCCGGCTGGGTTCTGGTATCGGTCTCGGTGCTCGAAATCCCCTCCATGCCGTTCAACCTGTTCGTCATGCCGCATCTGCCGTTGGGCGTGTCCGAACAGGCCGAGACCTTCTGGATCTTCGGCCATCGTTGGCTTGCCTATGCCGGCATGGCCCTGGTGGCGCTGCATTTCCTGGCGGCCTTGCGGCATCATTTCTGGTTGCGCGACGCGGTCATGGCGCGGATGATCTCGCCTTCCCTCGGTCGCCGGGATCTCGGTCCGGAATAGCGGCGGCACGAGATTCGTTCACTGCCTGCGCGGCTGGATCTGGCCGTGTCGACAGGGAGTGCCGAGGCAATGATCACTAGACGCTTGGGGCTTGCAGCATTCCTCGCCGTCACCAGCGTCGTCGGAAGCGCCTGGGCGGTGGCGCTTTCCGATGCCGCCGGGCGCTACGCCATTTCCGCCGACGGTTCGGCCATCCGTTTTGCCATCGGTAAGGTTGGCGGCGGCGGACTGAACGGCGCCTTCGGCCGCTTCAAGGGCACCATCCGTATCGACGGTGGCGACATCGGGCGGTCGCGCGTGGACCTGACCATCTTCCCCGACAGCGTCGGCACCGGCGAGGGCCGCGTCGATGCCTTCCTCAAGTCGGATGCGGTCTTCGACACGACCAACGAGCAGGAAATCGTCTTCCGTTCGACCAGCGTGACGCGCACCGGCGAAAACACCGCGATGATCACCGGCCGCCTCACCGCCAGGGGCCGCACCTTCACCGAGAAATTCCAGGCCGAGCTGCAGAGCCTCAATGGTCGCCAGATCCGCTTCCATGTCAGCGGCAACGTGCTGCGCTCGCGCTATCAGATGGATGTCGGTACGCCGATCTATTCGAACATCGTCGCCTTCGACATGGAGTTCACCGGCCGCCGCAGCTGATTGCCCGGGGCCGAATCCACTGGAATTTGACGCCCGCATCGGCCAACATCGGGACGCGGCCGCCACGGCCGATCCCATGACCAGCCAGTCGCGGAGGCCAGATGTTTCGTTGGGGCGTACTATCCACCGCCAAGATCGGGCGCGACCATGTCCTGCCGGCGATCGCCGATTCCGACAACGGCGTGGTCGCGGCGGTCTCCAGCCGCGATCTCGGCAAGGCCAGGGCGCTCGCCGACCGTTTCGGTGCTCGGCACGCCTTCGGCTCCTATGAGGAACTGCTCGCTTTGGATGCGGTCGACGGCGTCTACATCCCTCTGCCCACCTCGCAGCATCTCGAATGGGCGGCCAGGGCGGCCGAGGCCGGCAAGCATGTGCTGGTCGAAAAGCCGCTGGCGCTCAAGGCCGACGACATCGCGCCGCTGATCGCCATTCGCGACCGCAACAAGGTGGTCGTCTCGGAAGCCTTCATGGTCACCTACCACCCGCAGTGGCACAAGGTGCGCGACCTGATCGCGGGCGGTGCCATCGGCAGGCTGCGCCACGTCCAGGGCGCGTTCTCCTATTTCAACGTCGACCCCAACAACATGCGCAACAAGCTTGATCTCGGCGGCGGCGCCCTGCCCGATATCGGCGTCTACCCCACCGTGACGACGCGGTTTTCGACCGGTAAGGAGCCCTTGCGCGTGCAGGCGAGCATCGAGCGCGACGAAAAGTTCGGTACCGACGTCTATTCCAGCGTGCGCGCCGATTTCGGCGAGTTCGAGCTGTCCTTCTACCTGTCCACCCAGCTCGCCAACCGCCAGTTGATGGTCTTCCACGGCGACAAGGGATTCATCGAGGTGCGCTCGCCTTTCAATGCCGGGCTCTACGAGCATCACCGCGTCGAACTGCACAATGCCGGCCACACCGAGGCGACCGTGTTTCGCTTTCCCGGCACGCAGCAGTACCGGCTCGAGGTCGAGGCCTTCGTGCGCGCGGCCCAAGGCGGCAAGGACCGTGTGTTCTCGCTGGAGGAGTCGGTGCTCAACCAGAAGGTCATCGACGCCATCTTCCGCGCCGGCGAGCACGACGGCTGGGAAAAGGTGTAGCAGCGGCGCCGGCCCGCAGAGCGACGACTTGGCGTGTTGGATGGCCCATGCAGCCTGCATTGCCGTCCCGCCGGCTATTTTTTGAATGGCTCCATGTAGTTGAGACTATCGCAGCGCTGCCAAGCTGTCATAGCCTTGGTGGCGCGGGATAGCGAGTTGCCCCGCCGAATTGCTGGTCTACGGCAGAATTTGGCCCAATACTGCTTGGCAACGCATTCACAAGAAATCTCGTTCCGAGCAGTATACACGAATGTTCTATAAATGTTCTTGTATGAGGCAAGTTTTTGTGCTTGTCTGTCTGAGGGGTAGGGCCGTGTGCCTGGGGCAGGCCGCGCTCATCCATCGGACGGGAGGGGCACATGGTTTCGCGCGTTCGCACGGTCGCGTTCCAGGGCATCGAGGCGGTTCCGGTCGATGTCCAGGTGATGGTCGCACCGGGCAAGGCCGGCATGCAGATCGTCGGCCTTCCCGACAAGGCCGTGGCGGAGAGCCGGGAACGCGTGCAGGCGGCACTGCATGCATCGGGGCTGTCGATGCCGCCCAAGAAGGTGACTGTCAACCTCGCGCCCGCGGATCTGCCTAAGGAGGGCAGCCACTATGACCTGCCCATCGCCCTCGGCCTTATGGCTGCGCTGGGGGCCGTGCCGGGCGACGCGCTTGCTGCCTACATCGTGCTGGGCGAGCTTTCGCTCGATGGCACCATAGCGCCGGTGGCCGGCGCGCTGCCGGCTGCGATCGGCGCAAATTCCGAGGGCAAGGGCCTGATCTGCCCCTCGGCGTGCGGGTCGGAAGCGGCGTGGGCCGGGACCGACATCGACATCCTCGCGCCGCGCAGCCTGATTGCCCTGGCCAACCATTTTCGCGGCACGCAGGTGCTGTCGCGGCCCGAGCCGGGCATCCGCGCGCCGTCGACGGGGTTGCCGGATCTAGCAGATATCAAGGGCCAGGAGACCGCCAGGCGGGCGCTCGAGGTGGCGGCGGCCGGCGGGCACAATCTCCTGATGGTCGGTCCTCCTGGCGCCGGCAAGTCGATGCTGGCCGCGCGCCTGCCGTCGATCCTGCCGCCGCTATCGCCCAGGGAACTGCTCGAAGTATCGATGATCGCCTCGGTGGCGGGTGAACTGGCCGAGGGGCGGCTGACCGATCGCCGGCCGTTCCGGGCGCCGCACCACTCGGCCTCGATGGCGGCGATGGTCGGCGGCGGGCTGCGCGCCCGCCCCGGCGAGGTTTCGCTCGCCCATCACGGCGTGCTGTTCCTGGACGAGCTCCCCGAATTCTCGCCGCAGGTTCTCGATTCGCTGCGCCAGCCGCTCGAGACCGGCGAATGCATGATCGCGCGCGTCAATCACCGCGTCACCTACCCCGCCCGCATCCAGCTCGTCGCCGCCATGAATCCGTGCCGCTGCGGCATGGCGGGCGAGCCGGGCTATCGCTGCCTGCGCGGCGCGCGCTGCCAGGCTGATTACCAGGCGCGCATCTCCGGCCCGCTGCTCGACCGCATCGACCTGCGCATCGAGGTGCCGGCGGTGTCCGCCACCGACCTCATCCGTGGCGCAAGGTCGGAGGCGAGCGCCGAGGTGGCGGTCCGCGTCGCCCGCGCCCGCGCCGTGCAGCGGGAACGCCTGGAAAGGCTGGGTGCCACGAACGCCACGACCAACGCCCAGTGCTCAGCCGGCCTGATTGAGGACATCGCTGCCCCCGATGCCGGCGGGCTCGCGCTGCTCAGGGATGCGAGCGAGAAGCTCGGCTTCTCGGCCCGCGCCTATCACCGGGTGCTCAAGGTCGCACGCACGCTCGCCGATCTCGACGGCAGCGACAGCGTGGGCCGCATCCACCTGGCCGAGGCGATCTCTTACCGCATCGCTTCGGAGCGGATGGCGCAGGCGGCGTGACTTTGCGCCCGGTCACCGTCGGGTCGCGGGAGCTTCTGTCGATGCAGCGTCGGGGCGAACAGAAAGAGCCCCGCTTGCTTCGGCGCGGGACCAGCTTGGGCCGAAGGACGAGCCAGGAGCGCGAGACCGCCCGCGGGCGGTCGGAATGTCAGGATGCGTTCGTTCATATGCGCTGATTGCGGCAGCATGGGTCGACTGCCCGCGGGGCAGCAGCCCGGTCGGCGATGAAGGACAAGAGAACCGGAAATTCGGCGGCCTATGGTTGCAGGGCCTGCGAGTTGGAAGGCGATACATGTATTCGGCTGCTGGTCTCTGCGCGAACTGGCAGGCGATCAGTCAAGCCCCAAGGCACGCAGCGGAGTGCCCCGCCGTGCTGACAGCGAAGCGCCCGAACCCTGACGTTGCCGTTGGCTCAGACGAGCTCATGGAAAGTCCGGCGAGCTACTTGACCGAACCGACCAAGGTTGCCTGGCCCTCGCGGATGGAAACCCAGCGGCCCGTATTCTCGGTCGACTGCCGCTTGAGGAAGCGGTATCCCGTCTCGTCCCACTGGCGCACCAGGTCGGTCAGGTTGTCGAGCACGAAGTCGCCCTTGGTGGTCCGCACGGTCAGCACTGCATGCCC
Organism: Aminobacter sp. Piv2-1; assembly: GCF_037625995.1. NCBI lineage: Bacteria > Pseudomonadati > Pseudomonadota > Alphaproteobacteria > Hyphomicrobiales > Phyllobacteriaceae > Aminobacter > Aminobacter sp. Piv2-1. Next base: position 150,281 of record NZ_JARKMU010000008.1, on the reverse strand, counting down.
TTCGCCATCCGGCTTGCGCACGACGGTGATCAAGAGGTTGGACAGCGACACGCCTTCCTGGCTGAGCGTGCGGCGCTTCTCAAGCACATAGTCCTCGCAGTCGCCCTGGCCGTTGACGGGATAGGTCCAGAACTCGTCGCGGCCATAGATGTCGATATCGTTCATCGGCTTGATCGCGGCGTTGGCCGCCACATTGACGGCGACGAGCTTGCGCCACAGGTCGCCGTTCATCTGCTCGGGGCCGGGGTCACGTTCCTTGATCGAGCATTCGGCCGGGTTGATGCGGCAGAAATCGTAGTGGCCGATGGGCTGGGAGGTCAGTCCCCCCGTCACCATCGGCTGGGCCGCATTGGCCTCGCCGACCGACAGCAGGGCCGCTGCCGCCACGCCTACCAAAACTCCGGCACGCACTGCCGCGTACCGCACGCCTGCTGCGGAAATCATTGCCCCGCTCGCCCCTTCGTATCGTTAATAAAACGTTAAGGTCGAGGGGCATCTGGAGTCAATCGGAGCCGGAAACTGTTTGCGGACATGGTTACCGGGGCGGCGGCGGCGCGACTATTGTGCAACAGAAACGTCGAAGCCCGGCGATCGGGCGCCGGGCTTCGCTGTGGAAAACTCCAGAGCAATTCCAGGAAAAGTGCGAAGCGGCTTTCCGTCCGGAGTTGCGTCAAACCAAAGGAGCACGTCCGCTATTCGAAGAATAGCGGAAATGCTCGTGGTTGGCTCAGGCCCTGGCTTCGCGAACCAGCCTCGGCTTGGCGTTCTTGCGCGCGGCCGCGCCGTAGCTCGCCATGAAGTCGACGATACGCGGCACGATCTCGGCGCGGAAACGCGAGCCGTTGAAGACGCCGTAGTGACCGACGGCCGGCTGCATGTAGTGCGCCTTCATCTCGTCGGGAATGTTGACGCAGAGATCGTGCGCGGCCTGCGTCTGGCCAAGGCCCGAGATGTCGTCGTTTTCGCCCTCGACCGTGAACAGCGCGACGTTGCGGATGGCCGCGAGGTCGACCGGCTGCCCCCGATGGGTCATCTCGCCCTTGGGGAGCGAGTGACGCATGAACACGGTCTCCACCGTTTGCAGGTAGAATTCGGCGGTCAGGTCCATCACCGCCAGATATTCGTCGTAGAAGTCCCGGTGCTTCTCGGCGCTGTCGCCATCGTTCTTCACCAGGTGCATGAAGAAGTCCTTGTGGGCGATGATGTGGCGGTCGAGGTTCATGGTCATGAAGCCCGAAAGCTGCAGGAAGCCCGGATAGACGTCCCGGGAAAAGCCCGGCGCTGGCCACGGCACCTGCATGATGACGTTGTCGCGGAACCAGTCGATGTTCTTCTTCTCGGCCAGCAGGTTCACCGCGGTGGGGTTGCGGCGCGTGTCGATGGGCCCGCCCATCAGCGTCATGGTCGCGGGCGCAAAGCGGTCGCCGCGTGCCTCCATGACCGCCACTGCGGCCAGGACCGGCACGGAGGGCTGGCAAACGCCCATCACATGCGTGTCCGGCCCGAGCATGTGGAACATATCGATGACGTAGTCGATGTAGTCGTCGAGATCGAACTTGCCTTCGCTCACCGGCACCATCCGGGCATCGGTCCAGTCGGTGATGTAGACGTCGGCATGCGGCAGCATCGCTTCCACGGTACCGCGCAGAAGCGTCGCATAGTGCCCGGACATCGGCGCCACGATCAGGAGCTTGGGATCGGGACGGCGTCCTTCTGGCAGGGCGCGCTCGAAATGGATCAGATTGCAGAAGGGCCGCGACCAGACGATGCGTTCGGTCACGGCAGCCGGCTTCCAGTCGACCACCGTCTTGTCGAGGTCGAATTGCGGCTTGCCGTAGCGTCTCGTCGTGCGCTCGAACAACTCGGCCATCGCCGCCACAGAGCGGCCGAGCGGCATGTGCGAGAACGGGTTGAGCGGGTTCGAGTAGAAGAGCCGCACCGCATCGGCATAGGCACGCGCCGGCTGCAGGGCTGCATGCGTCGATTCATAGAGCTGGTAAAACATGCTGTCCCATCCGGTCATCGGGGCGGCGAGCCGGCGTGGGGCCCGTCATGCAATGCAGCAAGGTTAACAAACATCTGCTGCGATGCAATATCCCCTGCTCCGAGAAACGGGCACATCTTTTGGTCCAAACCGTTGAAAATACGTTTCCAATGCGGGCCGCCGGCTTAGCAAGCGGATGCTTCGACTTTGTGCAGTGCCAAAGGAGCGGGCAAACGCATTCGCCGGATCGCAGGCCCTCCAGCCGGCTCTCAGGACCAGAACCTGATGGTGTTGGGGTCAGATACCTTCGACCAGCATGATCTCGCCGACGGCGAATTGCTGGCGTATCGACTTGGCGTGCTGGTACTCGGGCGAGAAGTAGCAGTTGCGCGCGTCTTCCATCGAGGCGAACTCGATGATGACGTTGCGCGCCCGGCCCGGCCCCTCGACCGCCTCGTGGGCGCCGCCGCGGGCGATGAACTTGGCACCGAAGCGCTCGAAGGCTGGTTTGGCGGCCGCGACATAGCCCTTGTAGCCCTCGGGGTCGCGAACGTCGACGCGCGCGATCCAGTATGCCTTGGCCATCATTTCCTCCCCGTTGCTGTCTTGGTGCGAGCCTCGAAGGAGGCACGACGGCCTATGCGGCCACCATCTCCTCCAGGATAGCCTGGGCGGCGGCCCGCCTGTCAACCGCGCCGACGATCGGGCGGGCGACGACGAGGTGGCTCGAACCGTTGCGGATGGCATCGGCCGGGGTGACGACGCGTTTCTGGTCGCCGTGGTCGGCACCGGCGGGGCGGATGCCCGGGGTTACGACCGCCATGTTGGGCCCGACGATGAGGCGCACGGCGGAGGCCTCGCTGGCCGAGCAGACGATGCCGCCCATTCCGGCCCGAAGGGCCTGCTCGGCGCGGCGCAGCACCAGCGTGTGCGGGTCGTATTCATACCCGGCGTCGATCATGTCCTGTTCGTCCATCGACGTCAGCACGGTGACTGCGAGCAGGCACAGGTCGCTGCCCCTGGCGGCTTCCACCGCAGCCCGCATGGCCTTGGGATAGGCGTGCAGGGTCAGCATCGTCATGCCCATCTTGGCTATGTTCTCGACGCCCTTGGCCACCGTGTTGTCGATGTCCAGCAGCTTCATGTCTAGGAAGACCTTCTTGCCGCCGCTCGCCAGCTCGCGGGCGAAGTCGAGCCCGCCGGCAAAGGCGAGCTGATAACCGATCTTGTAGAAGCTGGCCGTGCCATCGAGATCGCGCACGACCTGTTCGGCTTCCCTGACCGTGGGCACGTCGAGCCCGACGATGAGACGGTCGCGCATCGCTTCAACGGTCATGCTTCCACCCGCGTCGACATCGGTATCGCCCTTTCCATCGATATACGGCAAAGCCGTTCCATCGGCGTGCCCCACCAAGGCCGCTCCGAGGTGTCGGGTATAGGCGAACGGCCCGTCAAATCAAGGCGCGGTTCAGTGCTTGCGGCGGCGGTAGACCCACAGCTGCGCCGGCGGGATGTTGCGGAAGACGAAATCGAGATGTTCGATGACGTAGTCGCCCTGGCCGGGCGGCACCGGCGACTTCGGACCATAGGTGATCTGCACGATCGGCCGACCGGCGGGAATGCGGTCGAGCAGGTCGTTGACGTACTTGACCCGCTGCTTGACCGGGAAGTTGAGCAGCGGGACGCCGGAAACGACTGAATCGAACTTCTGGTCCTTCAGCGCGCCCAGCGTGTCGTCGAGATTGAAGGCGTCGCCCTGGATGACGTTGACGCCGGGATAGAGGCGATTGAGGTGGCGGACGAAATCGGCCGAATATTCAACCGCATAGAGGTTTGCCGGTTGCACGCCGCGAGCCAGGATGGCCTTGGTGATGACGCCGGTGCCTGGCCCGAGTTCGAGCACGGGCAGGCCCGAACGCAGGTCCACCACCGAAGCCATGCGGCGGGCGGTGATCGAGCTGGTCGGCACGATCGAGCCGACGGTCTTGGGCTTGTCGATCCAGCCCTTGAAGAACTTCAGCTCGTCGTCGAACTTGGCTGCAAGGGTTTTGCGTATTCCGGAACCGCGTAGCATCGCTTGGATCTCCTCACCCCTGCTGCCGGAGAAATACCAGCAACTCGGATCATGGCAAGCCCAAAGCCAACTCAATTTACGTTACGGCAGCGGTAAGCTTCACTTATCCCCGAAGGACTCGAAGAAATCCTTCATCCGCGAGAAGAACCCGCTCGATTGCGGCGAGTTCTCGGTCGAGGATAGCTTCTCGAATTCCTCCAGTAGCTCGCGCTGCCGGCGCGTCAGGTTCTGCGGCGTCTCGACGGCCGTCTGGATGTACAGGTCACCGATCTGCGGCTGGCGCAGCACCGGCATGCCCTTGCCCTTGAGGCGGAACTGGCGGCCGTTCTGCGTGCCTTCGGGAACCTTGACGCGGGTCTGGGTACCGTCGAGCGTCGCCACCTCGAAGGAGCCGCCGAGCGCGGCCGTGGTCATCGAGATCGGCACCTTGCAGTAGAGGTCGGCGCCGTCACGCTGGAAGAATTCGTGCGGCTTGACCGACAGGAAGATATAGAGATCGCCATGCGGCCCACCCCGCAGGCCGGCTTCGCCTTCATTGGCAAGGCGGATGCGCGTCCCATCCTCGATGCCGGCGGGGATGTTGACCGAGAGCGAGCGCTCCTCGACGGTGCGGCCCTGGCCGGCACACTTGCCGCAGGGGTCCTTGATCGTCTGGCCGCGGCCCTGGCACTGCGGGCAGGTGCGCTCGATCGAGAAGAAGCCCTGGCTCGCCCGCACCTTGCCGTGGCCCTGGCACATCGAGCAGGTCACCGGCTGGGTGCCGGGCTTGGCGCCGGAGCCGTTGCACTCGGTGCAGGAAGCGGAGGTCGGCACGCGGATCTGCGCGGTCTTGCCGGCAAAGGCCTCCTCGAGGGTGATTTCCATGTTGTAGCGCAGGTCGGCACCGCGCTCGCGGCCGTTGGACGAGCGGCGACGGCCGCCGCCGCCCATCATGTCGCCGAAAATGTCCTCGAAGATGTCGGCGAAGCCGCCAGCGCCGAAACCGCCACCGCCGAAGCCGTTGGCACCCATGCCGCCATTTTCGAAGGCGGCGTGGCCGAATCGATCATAGGCCGCACGCTTCTGCGGATCCTTCAGCGTCTCGTAGGCCTCGTTGATTTCCTTGAACCTGTGCTCGCAGGCGTCGTCGCCCGGATTGCGGTCCGGATGGAACTGCATGGCGAGCTTGCGGAAGGCCGACTTGAGCTCCTTGTCGTCGGCGCCCTTCTGAACGCCCAGCGTTTCGTAGAAATCAGCTTTCATATCTTCCCGCTGCCCGGACGCTCAATGTCTTGTGGCATTGTTTGCCGGTGTTGTGGCGACAGGCTTCGATTTAGTGAGCCGGGGGCCGCAATGCCAGAGTTTGCGCGGCATTCGCCGCATTTTTTCGCTTCAGGTTGCAAAAAAGCCCGGCCAAACCGCCGGGCTTTCTTGTCAGAGCCTCTAAACCGGCACTTAGGCCGACTTCTTCTTGTCGTCGTTGTCGTCGATCTCTTCGAAATCGGCGTCGACCACGTCGCTGTCCTTGGCCGCGTCGGCCGCGGCGTCGGATTCGGCCGCTTCCTTCTGCGAAGCCTCGTACATCGCCTGGCCGAGCTTCATCGAAGCTTCGGCAAGGGCCTGCGACTTGGCGTTGATCGCCTCGGCGTCGTCGCCTTCGACGGCGGTCTTCAGCGCTGCGATCGCATCGGAGATCGCGGTGCGGTCGGCTTCGGTGACCTTGTCGCCATATTCCTTCAGCGACTTCTCCGAGGAGTGCAGCAGGCCTTCCGCCTGATTGCGCGCCTCGACGAGCGCCCTGCGCTTCTTGTCGGCGTCGGCGTTGGCCTCGGCGTCCTTGACCATCTTGTCGATGTCGGCGTCCGACAGGCCGCCAGAAGCCTGGATGCGGATCTGGTGCTCCTTGCCGGTGCCCTTGTCCTTGGCCGAGACGTTGACGATGCCGTTGGCGTCGATGTCGAAGGTCACTTCGATCTGCGGCACGCCACGCGGTGCGGGCGGAATGCCGACGAGGTCGAACTGACCGAGCATCTTGTTGTCGGCAGCCATTTCACGCTCGCCCTGGAAGACGCGGATGGTCACCGCCGACTGAGAATCCTCAGCCGTCGAGAAGACCTGGCTCTTCTTGGTCGGGATCGTGGTGTTGCGCTCGATCAGGCGGGTGAACACGCCGCCCAGCGTCTCGATGCCCAGCGATAGCGGGGTCACGTCGAGCAGCAGCACGTCCTTGACGTCGCCCTGCAGCACGCCAGCCTGAATGGCGGCGCCGAGAGCCACCACCTCATCGGGGTTGACGCCCTTGTGCGGCTCCTTGCCGAAGAACTGCTTCACGATCTCCTGGATCTTGGGCATGCGGGTCATGCCGCCGACCAGGACCACTTCGTCGATCTCGCCTGCCTTGAGGCCGGCATCCTTGAGCGCTGCCTTGCAGGGATCGATCGTGCGTTGGACGAGGTCGTCGACCAGCTGCTCGAACTTGGCGCGCGACAGCTTCAGCGTCAGGTGCTTGGGGCCGGTGGCGTCGGCGGTGATGAAGGGCAGGTTGATTTCGGTCTGGGTCGTCGACGACAGCTCGATCTTGGCTTTTTCGGCAGCTTCCTTGAGGCGCTGCAGGGCAAGCTTGTCGTTCTTAAGGTCGATGCCCTGTTCCTTCTTGAACTCGGCCGCCAGGTACTCGACCAGACGCATGTCGAAGTCTTCGCCGCCGAGGAAGGTGTCGCCGTTGGTCGACTTCACCTCGAACACGCCGTCGCCGATCTCGAGGACCGAGATATCGAACGTGCCGCCACCAAGGTCATAGACGGCGATGGTCTTGCCGTCCTTCTTGTCGAGGCCGTAGGCAAGCGCTGCCGCGGTCGGCTCGTTGATGATGCGCAGCACTTCCAGGCCGGCAATCTTGCCGGCGTCCTTGGTGGCCTGGCGCTGGGCGTCGTTGAAATAGGCCGGAACGGTGATGACCGCCTTCTCGACCTTCTCGCCGAGATAGGCTTCCGCCGTTTCCTTCATCTTCTGCAGGATCATCGCCGAGATCTGGCTGGGCGACTGCTTCTTGCCGCCGGCCTCCACCCAGGCGTCGCCGTTGTCACCCTTCACGATGTGATAGGGGACCAGCTTCTTGTCCTTCTCGGTGACCGGATCGTCGTAGCGGCGGCCGATCAGGCGCTTGACCGCGAAGACGGTGTTTTCAGGATTGGTGACCGCCTGGCGCTTGGCCGGCTGGCCGACGAGGCGCTCGCCATCGCCGCTGAAAGCGACGATGGACGGGGTCGTGCGCGCGCCTTCCGCATTCTCGATAACCTTCGCGTCCTTGCCGTCCATGACGGCGACGCAGGAATTGGTCGTTCCCAGGTCGATGCCGATAACTTTTGCCATTTTAGCACTTCTCTCCGCTTAGCAGGCTCTCTGGACCCATTGAGGCGTTCCGTCGAGAGCCCCTTGTCACAAGAAATTCCGCTCCGGATGCCGGATTTCCGGGCCGAAGCGGTGTTGCGGCGTATATAAGAACAGGCTCCTGACAGCGCAAGCGTCCTAGGGATTTCTCAAGAGACCCAGTAACGGTCAGGCCCTAGTTGGCCCCATCCAGACAGGCCTTTCGCTGCGTTGGCACACCACGCAGCACTGAGGATGATCCGGATTTATCCTTACGCGTACAATCTCGCCGGGCCACATACTCTCGGTACGAACCGAATAGAGATTCTCCGCCCGCGCCTCATATTCTCTGCCGTCATGCGTGTACGAAACCACAACGTCGTAGTCGGCTGGATCGGACGCAACAAATATTCGCTCGACCACCTTCGCATCGGCTTCCGGCCAGGACGAGGCCGCTTGCACGAGCTTTCGATTTCTTACTTGTCCCAAGATCAGCAGCGCGATCAGCAGAACGAACGAAAGCAAAATGAGATCTCGCATCCGCGCCGAACGCCCTTGAAGAATCCTCCGGCAACATACATCGATTCAAGATACGATAAAATTGGCTCGCGTGCCGGCCACGAACTGGGAAGCAGCCCTCGGCAAAGCCCTCAAGCCATACCATATTCAAGGACATGGATCGTCCCGACGCCCTCAATCTTCTCGAGCATCGCCGCAACCGGGCGGTGAACGCGCTGCAAACCTGGCTCCTCGGGGCCGGCAGCTTGCTGCTGCTCGCAGTCACCGCCTGGGCCTTCGGCGGCACCACCGGCATCCTCTATGCGGTCGTGTTCGGCGCCGTTTCGATGTGGGCGGTGCGGCGCATCAGCCCGCAGATGGTGCTGTCCATGTACAAGGCCAGGCAGGTAAGCCCTGCAGATTTTCCGGCCGGCTTCCGCATCGTCGAGGAGCTTGCCCGCCGCGCCGAACTGCCGGCCGTGCCGAAACTCTATGTCATCCCGTCCAAGATGATGAACGCCTTTGCCGTCGGCCGCCGCGACGATGCGGCCATCGCCGTCACCGATGCGCTCGCCCGCAACCTGACGCCGCGCGAACTGGCTGGCGTGCTCGCCCATGAGGTCAGCCACATCGCCCATGAGGACGTGAAGGTCATGGCCTTCGCCGACATGGTGTCGCGTTTCACTTCCTTCATGTCGACCGTCGGCCTGATCTCGCTGTTCTTCAATCTGGCCGGCTTTGCCGGAGGCTTCCGCACGCAGGTGCCGTGGCTCGCGGTGCTGGTGCTCCTGGCCGCACCCACGATAGGCGGCCTGCTGCAGATGGCGCTTTCGCGCACCCGCGAGTTCGATGCCGACCTGGGTGCGGTGACGCTGACCGGCGACCCGGACGGGCTAGCCTCGGCGCTGACCAAGCTCGAACGCGCGCAGGGCAGGGTGTGGGAAAACATCCTCTTGCCGAGCGGGCGCATCCCCGATCCCTCGATCCTGAGGACCCATCCGCTCACCGCCGACCGCGTGGCTCGGCTCAGGGCCCTGAAGTCGGCGGACATCGCCACCGAGGCCCGCGACCTGCCACGCACCCAGCGGCCCTCGATGGTGCCCAGGATCCGCGCCCATCCCGGCACCTATCTGCCGCTTGGCGCGCGCGGCTTCATCAACGCCGCCAATACCGACTTCGCCGACGACACGCGCCCGGCCTGCTCCGCTCCGCTCAACCCGCCCGACGGCGGCCCGCGCATCCGCGTCACCCGCGGCGGCGTCTGGTGGTGATTTTGCCGGCGACGGCTATCTGGCCCGCTTGGCTTCCACGGCGTCCCAGAACAGGGCCGCTATGTCGGCGCCGCCGAACTTCTTGACCTCGCGGATGCCCGTCGGCGACGTGACGTTGATCTCGGTCATGTAGTCGCCGATGACGTCGATGCCCACGAGGATGAAGCCGCGTTCGCGCAGCGACGGGCCGATTGCCGCGCAGATCTCGCGCTCGCGCGCTGTGAGTTCGGTCTTCTCGGCGCGGCCGCCGACATGCATGTTGGAGCGGCTGTCATGTTCTGCCGGCACCCGGTTGATGGCACCGACCGGCTCGCCATCGATCAGGATGATGCGCTTGTCGCCCTTGCGCACGTCCTTGAGGTAGCGCTGAACAATGTAGGGCTCGCGGAACATCTGGCCGAACATTTCCAGGAGCGAGGCGAGATTCCGATCGGCCTCGTGCAGGTGGAAGATGCCGGCGCCGCCATTGCCGTAGAGCGGCTTGACGATGATGTCGCCGAATTCCTTGCGGAAGGCGGCCACTTCCAGCGGATCCTTGGTGATCAGCGTTTCCGGCATCAGGTCGGCGAATTCGGTGACGAAGATCTTTTCCGGGCTGTTGCGCACCCAGGCCGGGTCGTTGACGACCAGCGTCTTGGGATGGATGCGTTCGAGGATGTGGGTGGTGGTGATGTAGTTCATGTCGAAGGGCGGATCCTGGCGCAAAAGGATCACATCCATCTCCGACAGGTCGGTGCGCACCGTCTCGCCGAGCGAATAGTGGTCGCCCTTGATGTCGCGCACCTCGAGCTTTTCGACGCGGGCAAAGACCTTGCCGTCGCGCATCGATAGCCGGTCGGGCGTGTAGTGGTAGAGCTCGTGGCCGCGGCGCTGCGCTTCGAGCGACAGCGCGAACGACGTGTCGCCTGCGATCGAGATGGTTGCGATGTGGTCCATCTGGACGGCGATCTTGAGGGTCATGGAGGTCTCCGGCGCGGCTGTCGGTGGTCGATGCGCACAACCGGGCTGCGGCGGCGCTGGTGATGGCGAGGATGTAGCGATTTGCCTGCCTTATGCAATGGCCGGACGCACGCTCGGCTCGCCATGGCCTCGCGCCCGGAGGCTGCATCCGCCTTCAATCCGGCGGGGCCAGTCGCGGGCGAAGGGCGCTCGGTTTCGTGCGCACACCGGTGAAACCGATTTCGACACCAGTGTCGAAATCCAGACGGAGTTGCGTTTTGAATACAAATTCTAAACGGTTGGATGCCACTGTCCGCCGAAACACCTTATCGAGACAGAGACGAGCATGTCATTCGGCGTTGGTCACGCGGACAGGGACACGGATCAGGCATTCACCGACGCCTTGACCGGGCTCGGCAACCAGCGCCGCTTCCACGACAAGATCGAGCGGTTGATCGACGACCGCGCGGAGGATCCCGCCCCCTTCACCGTCGGCATTCTCGACCTCGATGGTTTCAAGCCGATCAACGACCTGTTCGGCCACCGAGCCGGCGACGATATCCTCGTGCAGGTGGCGATGCGCTTGAGGGCGGCGTCCGACGGTTATTCCGCTGTGGCGCGTATCGGAGCCGACGAGTTCGCCTTCCTCTATCCGCTGGTGTTCAGCGAAGAAGCGGCGGCCGACAAGGCGCGCATGCTGATCGAAATCCTGTCCGCGCCTTACGATCTCGGCGAGCGCACGGCTCGTCTGTCGGCTTCCGTGGGCTGCTCGCTGTTCCAGTCGACCGAGGACACTACCGAGACGCTGATGCGCAAGGCGGAGACCGCGCTCTACCACGCCAAGCGCTCAGGCCGCGGCCGCGTCGTGGTCTATACCCGCGAGATGGAGGAGGCGGCCAAGCGCGTCACCCGCATCGAGCAGGCGCTGCGGCGCGCCGTGGCCGCCGGCGAAGTGACCCCGCATTTCCAGCCGATCGTCGATCTCGGCACCCGCCGCACCATCGGCTTCGAGGCGCTGGCGCGCTGGACCGACCGCGATCTCGGTTTCGTCTCGCCGTCGGTATTCATCCCCATCGCCGAGGAACGCGGCATCATCGGGCCGCTGTCGCAACTGGTGCTGCGCAAGGCGGCGGAAGCGGCACGCAGCTGGCCCCAGGACATGTTCCTGTCCTTCAACCTGTCGCCTTCGCAACTGGTCGATCAGAATACCGGGCTGCACATCCTGTCCATTCTCGAGCGTACCGGCTTCGACCCGCGCCGGCTCGAGATCGAAATCACCGAGACCGGCCTGATGACCGATCCGGTTTCGGCCGAAAAGATCGTCGAGGACCTTCGCCGCGTCGGCATCCGGGTGTCCCTCGACGATTTCGGCACCGGCCAGTCGTCGCTCGGGCGCCTGCGCGAATTCCGTTTCGACAAGCTCAAGATCGACCGGGCCTTCGTGGCGTCGATCCTCGACGACCGTCCCTCCGAACACATCATTCGTGCCATCCTCGCCATGTGCGAGGGCCTCGGCATGGACGTCGTCGCCGAGGGCATCGAGAAGGAGGCCCAGGCCGAGCGGCTGATGCAGTTCGGCTGTGCGGGTGGCCAGGGATATCTGTTCGGCCGCCCGGTCGATGCCGATGCAACGCTCGGCTATCTGCGCGAGGCCCATCGCGGCGCGGCCTACGCCAAGGCGATCTGAATCTGGTTCGGCGGAGCTGATCCCTGGGCAGGAAGCGTGCCCTTGGTGCTCGCGGCCTTACCGCTTCGTTGCCCCTTCAATCGCTTGAAAAAGACGGCTTCCGCATCGGAAAAGCGTTTCCGATTTGTATGATGATAGTCTAAGATTTGTATGATGATAGTCCAAGGCAGGCGCGCTTCGACCTGCCCGGACGGGCCCAGCCATGCAGAGGAGCAGGTCATGATGCCATCGGCGCGGTTTCCGGATCTCGCAGGGCGCTCGGTGCTGATCACCGGCGGCGGCTCGGGCATCGGCGCTGCCCTGACCGAGGGATTTGTGCTCCAGGGCGCGCGCGTCGCCTTCATCGACATCGCCGACGGGCCGAGCCATGACCTGTGCGAGCGACTGGAACAGGAAACCGGCAATCGCCCGCTCTACCTGCGCGCCGATCTCACCGAAGTCGATGAGCTGCGCAGCGCCGTTGCCGCGGCCGTCGAGGCGCATGGGCCGGTGACGGTGCTGGTCAACAACGCCGCCAACGACACGCGCCACGAGGTGGCAGACGTGACGCCGGAAAGCTGGGATGCCAACCTCGCGGTGAATTTGCGGCCGCAGTTCTTCGCCATCCAGGCGGTGGCGCCCGACATGGCGGCCGCCGGCGGCGGCTCGATCATCAATTTCAGCTCCACCGCATACATGCTCAACATCGGCACCATGCCGGCCTACACGGCGGCGAAGGCTGCCATCGTCGGGCTGACCAAGGGCATGGCCGGCCGCTACGGCCCGGATCGCATCCGCGTCAATGCGGTGGCGCCGGGCTGGGTCATCACCGAGCGCCAGCGCACGCTCTGGGTGAACGAGGAGAACCTCAACGAGCATATCGGGCGGCAGTGCATCCCCGAGATGATGCTGCCCGGGGACATGGTGGGCCCGGTACTGTTTCTGGCCTCGGACGCCTCTAGAATGCTGACCGCGCAGACGCTGATCGTCGATGGAGGACTGTTGTGAGCGGAGTTTCCAAGCCGGCGATTGCCGCCGTCGACTGGGGCACCACCAGGCTGCGCGTCTGGCTGCTGGACGGGGAGGGCAGGGTGCTCGACGAGCGTCGCGGCGACGAGGGCCTGTTGACCGCCCAGCACAAGGGCTTTGCGCCGATCCTCGACAACCATCTCGCCAGCATGGGCGCGCCCGCCGATCTGCCGGCGATCGTCTGCGGCATGGCCGGCGCCCGCCAGGGCTGGGTCGAGGCGCCTTATGTCGACGTGCCGGCGTCGCTGGCCGATATCCTCGGTGCCGCAGTGCCGGTGCCCGGCATCGCGCGCGACGTTCGTATCGTGCCGGGCCTCGCCCAGCGCAAGGCTGGTGCCCCTGACGTGATGCGTGGCGAGGAGACCCAGCTTGCCGGCGTCGCCGCCGAGATTGGCTCCGGCAGCCATCTGGTGTGCATGCCCGGAACCCACTGCAAATGGGTCGCCGTCGACGACGGCAGGGTCGGTGGCTTCGGCACCTGGCCGACCGGCGAGATGTTTTCGGTGTTTTCCCAGCATTCGATCCTCAGGCACTCGCTCGGCGAAAAGCCCGCGCCGGTGGCGCCCGACAATCAGGTGTACCGCGACTGGTGCCGTGAAGGCTTGACCGACGGCGATATCGGCGCCCGCCTGTTCGGCATCCGCGCCGCCGGCCTGCTCTCCGGCCTCGGTCAGGCCGATGCGGCGGCGGCGCTGTCGGGGCTCTTGATCGGCGCCGAGATCGCCTCGGCGACGCGCCGCTTCGGCAAGCGCGACACGCCCGTGGTGCTGGTCGGCTCCGGGCCGCTGGCCGCGCTCTATGCCGCGGCGCTGAAGCTCGGCGGATTGGCGGTGCGCATCGCCGATGCCGACAAGGCGGTACTTTCGGGACTGGTGGCCGCGGCGCGGCGCAATGGAATGCTTGCAGAAGGATAGCGACATGAACCTGACGGCTCCATTTCCTAGGCTTGGCCGCGGCCTGGTCGCCATCCTGCGCGGGTTGAGGCCCGACGAGGCGCTCGACGTCGGCCGCGCCGTCCATGACGCCGGCATCGAGGCGATCGAGGTGCCGCTCAACTCGCCGGATCCGTTCCGCTCGATCGAGATGCTGGCGAAGGCCTTGCCTGAGGCGTTGGTCGGCGGCGGCACGGTGGTGCGCGGCGAGGATGTCGACCGGCTGCACGATGCCGGCGGGCGTCTGCTGGTCAGCCCCAACATCGACGCCGAGGTGATGGGCCGGGCGATGGTGCACAAGATGGTGACGATGCCTGGCGTCTTCACCCCGACCGATGCTTTCCTGGCGCTGAAGCTGGGCGCCTCGGCGCTGAAATTCTTCCCGGCGAGCGTGCTCGGCACCGGCGGCATTTCCGCCATCCGCGCCGTGCTGCCGGTCGAAACGCAGGTCGGCGTCGTAGGCGGCGTGTCCGAGGTCGATTTCGATGCCTATGCCAAGGTCGGCGTGCAGCTGTTCGGGCTCGGCTCGAGCCTCTACAAGCCCAGCATGACGGCGGCCGAGGTCGGCGCGCGGGCCCGTGCGGCCGTGGCCGGATGGGACGCCATCGGCAAGGGAGGCTGAACAATGGGTGGCGCTTCGATCTTCTCCGACGAGGTTTGCGAACTGGGCGAGGGCCCGAGCTACGATCCTGCGACCGACACGCTCTACTGGTTCGACATCGTCGCGGGCCGCATGCTCGAGAAGAAGGTTTCCGGCGGTGAGACCCGAATACACCAGCTCGGCGAGATGGCGAGCGCCATCGCCGTCATCGACGGCGAACGTCAGCTTCTACTTACTGAGACGGGGCTCCACATCCGCGATGCCGCGACCGGTAAGCTGTCGATGCATCATCCGGTTGAAGCTTCCAACGGCTCCACCCGGTCGAACGACGCACGAGTGCATCCATCGGGCGCGCTGTGGTTCGGCACCATGGGCAAGAAGGCCGAGGCCGGGGCCGGGGCGATCTACTGGTACTTCCGCGGCGAGCTGCGCCTGCTCTACCCTGCGATCAGCATTCCCAACTCGATCTGCTTCACCGAGGACGGCAAGACGGCCTATTACACCGACACTGCGGTGAACATCCTCTATCGGGTCGACTGCGACGCCGACACCGGCCTGCCGGTCGGCGAACCCAAACTTTTCGTCGACAGGCGCGGCGACGAGGGCGGGCTCGACGGCTCCGTGCTCGACCGCGACGGCATATTGTGGAACGCCTGCTGGGGCCTCGGCCGCGTCGATGCCTATGCGCCCGACGGCAGGCATTTGCGCAGCGTGGCCGTGCCGGCGGTGCAGGCGTCGTGCCCAGCCTTCGTCGGGGCAGGGGCCGACCGGCTGGTGGTGACCTCGGCTGCGGCAGGGCTCGATGCCGAAGCGCGGCGGGCCGATCCCCATGCGGGCAAGACCTTCCTGCTCGACATAGCGGTGAACGGCCGCCACGAGCCGTGCGTGCTGATCTGAAATCCGCACGGGCAGGGGTGTCGCTGGAGCGCAGGTTCAAGGTCGATTTCCCGGCAGGGCCGGGATCCGGACGATGCCAATCTCGGGCTGTCGGAATGCCGTTGGCGTCCGCATCAGGAGGAATGACCGATGGCCGGACAGACCCCAACGCTCGTGCTCGTCCACGAACCCGAGCGGGCGTGCTTCGAGCGGCTGCTGGCCGAGGGGTTTGATCGCCGCGCCGCGACCGAAATCACTTCCTATCTGGCGCAATCGACCGATCTTGCCCCCGAATTCGACGCGATAGGCGAAGCTTGCGCGCGCCGAGGCATTCGCTTTCGCGCCGTCGAACTGGATGAGGCGGCCGGCGTCCTGGCAGCCTGCGACCGCTCCGGCACATTGGTTTGGACGCTCACCGACGGCATCGCCTATTTCCGCGGCGGCGCAGCACCTGCGCTGGCGCGGCTCAACGGGCTCGCGACGGTCGGCGCCGACGATTCCGTCTTTGCGCTCTGCCAGGACAAGTTCCGGTCCGGTGCGGTGCTCGGTGCCCTCGGGCTGCCTGTTCCCACAGCCGGCCTTGCCCGTGGCGGCCATTGGCTGGTCGAGCCGCCGGCCTCGCCTGCCGGCTACTTCGTCAAGCCCAACCGGCTCGGGGCCAAGGTCGGCATATGGGAGGATTCGCGCATCGCCAAGGCCGGGGAGGCGCTGGCGCTCGGGCGGCGCGTGCAGGATGCCTATCGCGACGATGTCGTTGTGCAGCCCTATGTTGCGGGCCGCAACGTCCGCGCGAGCTTCCTTGCGGTCGATCCTGCGGCGGGGCCGGAGGTGCTAGGCATTGCCTTCGTCGATTCTGGCGGTGACTTCCAGACCATGGCCGACAGCATGGCGCTCTATGGCGAAACGGGCGCCGCAGCCAGGGGCGAGGGGCGCTATGCCGAGCCGGAGCTCGTGCCGGTGGCCTCGGCTCAGCCGCGAGCGGCGGAGACGATCAGGCGGATCGCAGCGACACTGATGGCCGGTCTCGGGCTGCGCGACGTCTTCTCGTTGGACCTGCGCGTCGAGGCCGACGACACGGTCCATCTCATCGAATTCGAGGTTAGCCCGGGCCTGCCGTGCTTCGACTTCCGTGCCTATTGCCGGAGCCAGTGGGGCATGAGCCTCGCCGAGTCGATGGCCGAGACGGCGGCGCGGCGGGTCGGCTAGCCGCTGTCCCGCGCAATTGCGCGGGCTCGCATCAGGCGCGTTCCATGCACACCGCGGCGTGGCCTGAGCGGACGAAGCCGATCTGCTGCGCGGCGGCCTTGGACAGGTCGAGCACCCGGCCCTTGATGAACGGCCCGCGGTCGTTGATGCGGACAATGACGCTCTTGCCGTTCTTTTGATTGGTGACGCGGAGCTTGGTGCCGAAGGGGAGCGAGCGGTGGGCCGCGGTCATGGCCGATGGATTCATGCGCTCGCCCGAGGCTGTCTTCGACGTCAAGGCGTACCAGGATGCCCTGCCGCATTGCGCGGAGGCGTTTCCGGTGGAGGCGAAAATCATCATTCCGGCGGCGACGGAGGCCGCCACGATCGCTGGCTTAGCGCGCTTCTTCATCTTCTGGTTAATGCCACGTTGTTGAACACACGGAGTGGTTTCGGACGAAATGTGGCAGTGAATGGGGCGAGCCTCGGGCGGTTCCGTGGCGAACGGACACGTTTGGAGTCTCCGGGTAACAGTTTGTCAGGAAGAATCGCGATTCCCGGAAGGAATTTTTTCACAATTTCCGGAGCGAGAGCCAGATCAGCCGAGTTGCCAGGGAATCTTCGTGGAAGAATAATCGAAGCAATATTTCTGAAGTATACTTGCAAAATGATACGGATTCCTGAAGAATTTGCACAAAAGTGCAAAAACTCGTCGCGGAGCTTGCAAGAAAGATTGCATGAGCCGTGCGTCTGCTTGGTGCTGGTACGAGGCCCCTCGCGACGGCGCAGGACCAGAGTCTAGCGCAGAGATGTTTGCGACACGCCGAACAGGGCGTGCATGGCACGACGCAGCAAGCCGGTTACGGCGGCCGCCTCGCCCGGGGCATCGCGGAAGAACTCCGGGTCGGACAAGCGATCGGGGTCATACGGGACCGTGTACAGCGAATGCAGCTTGTCCCAGTCTCTGCCGCGGTCTCCGGCGACGAGTTCGCGCAGATTGGCGGTCGTCTTGGAATCGTGGATGAAGCACAGTTTGGCGTGCTCGGCCATGCGTTCCCGCTCGCGCGTATCGAAGAGCTTCACCAGCTTGTAGTGCCGCATCGGCAGCAGCAGCGGACTGCGCCAGCGCTCGCGCCCGGTCTTGGTCGCATCGGAGAAGGCGACGTCATGGAAGCCGTGATGCAGCGTGATATCGTGGCTGTATCTGACGAGCGGAACCTTGCGCAGCACGTCGAAGGTGCCGGCGAGGCGATACCGGGCATCGATGCAGTAGCTTGCCCGCCAGTGCCTGCCGAAGGCCCAGCGGATCGAACTGTTGCGCTGGTACGCGGCCTTGTCGCCGCTGCCGTCGAACAGGTGGTGGTCGAATTCACGGAGAAAGGAGCCGCGTGCCGTCCCACCGGGCTGATCCGAGGGTGCCGGCAGCATGTCCACGAGCAGCCCCGGCGCCCACGACTGGCCGGCCGCCTCGGCGGCCGCTGCTGCATCCGCCATGGACCTGCCGAGGCTCGAGGGCACATCGACGAATTCGTCGGCGTCGACCGTGAGCGTCCAGCGGCCCTGAGGCAGCACCGCCTTCATCGCCGCCATCAGCCAGGCTGCCTTGCAGGTGCGGTAGTGTCCCACCCTCGGCGTGAGCACGTGCACGTCGGGATAAGGCAAGGTTTCCGAGACCGGCACGGCTGAACCGTCGTCGACGATGAAGAACGGTCCGCAGCCGATGCGGCGGTAGTGCCGGTACCATTCCTCGAACACGAAGGTGTCGTCCTTGACGCAGGCGAAGACAGGGACCAGGCCATCGTCGAGCCGCGGAAGCGGCCGCGCGAGCGGTTCAAAGAAGCATTGCAGTGCCGCCGCCGGGTCCAGTGTCTGGACGGCCGCCTGCGCGCCCGTCATCGCTTCGGCGAAGTAGCGCTCCTTGCCGTCGCTGCTGCGGGCGTTCTTGGCGAAACTGGACGATCGGTTGAAGCGCTGCATCGCTTCGAGGAGCCCGCCATCCTCGATATAGCCCTTCTGCTTCGGGTTGAGCGGCTTGGCGGTGCGCAGGTCGGCCACCGGCCTGCAGTCGATGCCGACCCCTTCGTTGCGCAGGAATTTCGCCGTGGCCTTCGATTTTCGAAGCGCACCTCCCGGGAAATAGGAGACATAGGCGAGCCCGGGCTCGGCCCGGAGTGCGGACAGGATGAGGTCCATCTCGTCGTACTGGCGCGGCAAGGCCCTCTCGTCATAGCCGACGGAACGGTAGAGGTCCGCAGGCAGGGTGATCCTGCCGCAGGTCCCGTCACCCCAGTTGCCGCTGAAATGATGGATCAGCAGCCTGCCCTTATGCTCGGCATGAAGGTCGAGGATCTGCTGCGTTTCTGCGGCCGACACGAAATTGTCGGCGTCGAGGCTCGAATAGAGCTCGGCCGCGACATGGTCGCGGAACACGTTCTTGGCCCGGCCGAAATGCCAGGGGTCGAGGCGCTCGACCGGCACGAACCTGACGCGTCCCGAGGCGAGTTCCGACGCAAAATTCGTGCGGACATGGGATTCCAGCGCCGTGTCGCTGCCAAAGTTGGCGATGACGAACTCGACTGCCTGCCCGAACCGACGGTTGGCATCGAGGTTTTGCCGCAGCGTGGCCTTCAGCTCCGCCAAGCGGTTCTGAACGGGTATGCAATAAGACAGGGTCGGCTTCATCGCGGCTCGCACGCCTTCCATCGGATGCGCCAGATACTTCGATTCTCTGGTTGCAGTCCATGCTTGTTGCTACTTGTAATATGCATCCAAGTGTGTGATACGGAGCCGCCCCCGCACTGAGAGCCACGTCGCCGCTGCCCTGGCGACGCACCGTCGAATGGTTGAATGCGGAGTCAGGGCAGATGTCCTCCAGGTCCATGCCGCGCTTGCGGCTTTGCGTTGCGGCGATCACCCGCGAACGGCCTCTCATGCTCGCCCAACTCATGGCATCCTGGGCCGCGTGCGAGACGCCGCCCGGCGTCGATGTTGCCTTCGTCGTGGTGGAGAATGCGGCACGACCCGATTGCCGCGATCTGGTGGCCGGCGCGGCTGGCGGCCTGAAAATCGACTACCGGCTCGAACCGCGCATCGGCATTCCGATTGCGCGCAACCGCGCCGTGGAGCTTGCGGTTGCGTGCGGCGCCGACCTGATAGCCTTCGTCGACGATGACGAGCGCGTGGCGGCGGACTGGCTGGTGGAACTCGTCGCCGAATACCGCCGCAGCCGGGCGCTGCTCATCGGCGGGCCGGTCGAGGCGCAGGCACCGGCCGCGCCGCTGTCGCGATGGCGCAAGGCGATCCTGCGCGGCGTGCAGCAGCGCTTCGGCCACAAGGCGGAGGTCGCCCGGCGCCAGAACCTGGCGGGCAGGGTCGACCGCGTCACCGTCGTCACCAACAACTGGCTCGCGCACCGCGATCTGTTCGTGGTTCACGGGCTTAGGTTCGACGAGCGCGACCCGCTGACCGGTGGGAGCGATGCAGCCTTCGATCGCGAAGTCACGCGCCGCGGCCTGCTGAAATCCTGGGCGGACAAGGCCGTCGTGTACGAAACCATGCCGCCGGAGCGCCTGACCTTCGCCTATCAATTCCGCCGCGCCCGCGACCAGTCGCTCGCATCGTTTGCCCGCAAGCAGGGGCGGGGATGGCGCACAGCTTCCGGCATTGCGGCGATCCTGCCCTATCGACTGGTCGCGATAGGCGTGGTGACGCTCGCAATTCCACTTCGTGGCGGACCCGGCATCGTCGCCAGCGCGCGGGCGGCCGGCTGGTCCGTTGGCCGGATCCTCGGACTCTTCGGTACCCGGTCGCGCCTCTATGCGGAGGTCACGGGCAAGTAGGTGCACGCGCCGGCACCGTTCCCCGGCGGTTCAACAGGGTTAATTGAACTTGTTGGGGTTTTTTGAGATAATGGCGCCAGTGCGAAGAACGCCCGTTGAGGAGTTCGGCACCACGCACAAGTCCTCACGGGCGTTTGAGCTATACTCGAACTTAGCCTGAGAGGATTTTCGTCATGGCAACTCTTGACAGTATGGGACTGATGCAACACCGGCGCTGGGAGGACGTCGCCTTGATGATCCTCGGTGCCATGGTCCTGGTATCGCCGATGTGGTTCGACATCGGCGGCAACACCACGATGGCCGCAGCGACGGCTCTCGTGGGCGCAGCGATCGTGGTGCTCGGGGGCCTCGAGCAAATCTTCCTGCGGCGCTGGGAGGAAATCCTGACGCTGTTCTGCGGTCTCTGGATGGTCGCCTCGCCCTTCACCTTTGAATATGGCGGAGCGCTGCGTAACTGGCACATGGGCCTTGGCATCGCCGTAGCCCTGCTGGCCATCTTGGAACTCTGGCAGGACCGCAACCGCAATCTCGAAGCCTGACGCTTCGACGACCGGGGCTTGGCCCCCGCTTGGGGCCGAGCCCACTCGGCCAGGCGGCACGGCACGCCAACGGGACGGTGTCGAGCCTGGCCCAAGGCTAAGCTTCCCGGGATAGCAAAAAACCCCCGGGGTGACCGGGGGTTTTGCGTTGTCATGGATGCATCAAGAGCATCCTGAAACGGAAACTGGTGCCCAGAAGAGGACTCGAACCTCCACGCCTCGCGGCACACGGACCTGAACCGTGCGCGTCTACCAATTCCGCCATCTGGGCTGGTGGGCGCTGATGTAAGCGGGCGAAGCGACTGTGTCAACGCGCTTTTTCAGCTTTTGCCGGCGAATACGCCGCAACCCGCGATTTGTCGGCAATCCAGCCGCGGATATTCCCCAGGGGTAGTCTATCCGGAACCCGCAAACGTCAGGGTTTGTGCGCCCTGAAGCGACCGGGCGACGGCTCGACGCCCGATCGCGTGTTCCTGCCGGCCAGACGTGTCAGGCCAGCACTTCCTTCGAAGCGACGGTCGAATCGGCGTTGAGCTTGTAGACGATCGGCACGCCGGTCCCGAGCTCCAGCTTTACGATCTCTTCGCCCGAGATGCCGTCCAGCGCCATGATCAGCGCGCGCAGCGAATTGCCGTGGGCGGCCACCAGCACCGTGCCGCCGGACAGGACGTGCTTTTGCATGTCGTGCAGGTAGTAGGGCCACACGCGGGCGCCGGTGTCCTTCAGGCTCTCCCCGCCGGGAGGCGGCGTGTCGTAGGAGCGGCGCCAGACATGCACCTGTTCCTCGCCCCACTTGGCGCGGGCATCGTCCTTGTTGAGGCCGTTGAGGTCGCCGTAGTCGCGCTCGTTGAGGGCCTGGTCGCGGATGGTGGTGAGATCGCTCTGGCCGAGCACGTCGAGGATGTGCTGGCAGGTCTTCTGGGCGCGCACCAGCGCCGAGGTGAAGGCGATGTCGAACTTGAGCCCGCGGGCCTTGAGCTTTTCGCCAGCTGCCTTGGCTTCGGCGTGGCCTTTCTCGGACAGGTCGACGTCGCGCCAGCCGGTGAACAGGTTCTTGAGATTCCATTCGCTCTGGCCGTGGCGGACAAGCACGAGGGTACCGGACATTTTTGCTCCCTTGGATGAGGACTGGACTTGGATTGGACTAGAGGCCGAGGACGTCACGCATCGAGTAGAGGCCTGGCTTCCTGCCATGCGCCCAGAGCGCCGCCTTGACGGCGCCGCGGGCGAAGATGCCTCGGTCCTCGGCCTGATGGGACATGGTGATGCGCTCGCCGGTTCCGGCAAGGATGACGGAATGGTCGCCGACGACGGAGCCGCCGCGCAGCGTGGCGAAGCCTATGGTTCCGCCCTCGCGCACCCCGGTATGGCCGTCGCGCACCCGCACGCTCTTCTCGGCCAGCGCGATCTTGCGGCCGTGTGCCGCGGCCTCGCCGAGCAGCAGGGCCGTGCCCGACGGCGCATCGACCTTGTGGCGGTGGTGCATTTCCAGGATCTCGATGTCGAAGTCGCTCGGGCCGAGCGCCTGGGCGGCCTTCTCGACCAGCACGGCGAGCAGGTTGACGCCGAGGCTCATGTTGCCGGACTTGACGATGGTGGCATGACGCGCCGCCGCGGCAATCTTCGTGTCGTCCTCGGGCGAGCAGCCGGTGGTGCCGATGATGTGGGCGATGCGCGCCTGGGCGGCGTAGCCGGCGAATTCGACCGTTGCCGCAGGCGCGGTGAAATCGAGCACGCCGTCGGCTTTGGCGAAGGCGGCCAGCGGGTCGTCGGTGATGCCGACGTTGATGATGCCTAGGCCGGCGATCTCGCCTGCGTCCTTGCCGAGATGCGGCGAGCCGGAGCGTTCGACCGCACCGACCACGCGCACGCCGTCCATCGTGTGCACGGTGCGCAGAAGCATCTGGCCCATCCGGCCGGCTGCGCCCACGATCACGAGCCCCATGTCGCTCATAGCTTGCTCCCTGTGCTGGCGCCTGCGCGCGACAACTCCTCATCGGTGCCCAGGTCGTCCACCAGCCCGAGTCCGGCCTCGTCGTGGAGGTTGTGGAAGCGGGCATAGACGCTGCTGGGGTTGGCCATCAATCCGGCATGATTGCCTTCTTCGACAAGCCGGCCCTGGTCCAGCACCACGATATGATCGGCGTTGACCACCGTCGAGAGGCGGTGGGCGATAACGATGGTGGTGCGGCCCTTTGTGGCGGTGGCGAGCGCGGCCTGGACGCGCGCTTCCGATTCGTTGTCGAGCGCCGACGTCGCCTCGTCGAGAAGCAGGATCGGGGCATTGCGGACCAGCGCGCGGGCGATGGAGACGCGCTGGCGCTGGCCGCCGGACAGCGTTGCGCCGTTTTCGCCAACGGCTGTGTCGTAGCCTTCGGTCTGCTGGCGGATGAATTCGTCTGCGAAGGCGAGGCGAGCCGCCTCCTCGATCTCGGCATCGGTGGCGTCGGCGCGGCCGTAGCGGATGTTGTCGCGGATCGTGCCTTCGAACAGATAGGGTTGCTGCGAGACAAAGGCGATCGACTGGCGCAGCGAACGCTTGGTGACGGAGGCTATATCCTGGCCGTCGATGCTGATGCTGCCGCTGTCGACGTCGTAGAAGCGCTGCAGGAGCGCCACCAGTGTCGACTTGCCGGCGCCGGACGCGCCGACGATGGCGGTGGTCTTGCCGCCCTGCGCGGTGAAGCTCAGGTCGTGCAGCACCGCAGCCTCGGGTCCGTATGAGAACGCGACGCGGTCAAAGACGATGTCGCCCTTGCCGACCTGGAGCTGGCCGGCGCCGATGGCGTCGTCCTGGCGCGGTTCGGTGTCGAGGACCTCGTAGATCATGCGCGCATTGACCAGGGCGCGTTCGAGCCCGACCTGGGTGCGGGCGAGGCGGCGGGCCGGGTCGTAGGCGAGGATCATCGCCGTGAGGAAGGCGACGATGGTGCCGGGCGGCTGAGCCCCGAAGGTTGCGCGGTAGCCGGCATATGCAATGACGGTGGCGAATACGAAGCCGCCCAGCATTTCCGAGATCGGCGACAGCCGCTCGGACACGCGGGCGATCTTGTTGGAGCGCGCCTCGGAGTCGGACACCAGCAGGTGCATCTTTCCCGACAACTGGTCTTCCATGGTGAAGGCCTTGACGATGGCCATGCCCTGGACTGCCTCCTGCATCGCCCCGATGAGACGCGAATTGACCAGGATGGCGTCGCGGTTCAGCTTTCGCAGCCGGCGCATCAGGTGGCCGACGAAGTAGACCAGCGGCGGGCCGATCAACAGTGCGAAAAGCGACAGGATAGGATCCTGGAACACCATCACCGCGATCAGCCCGATCAGCGATACGAAGTCGCGGGCGATGGAGGTGACGGTGATGTTGAGGATCGACCGGATACCGCTGACATTTTCGTTGATCTGGGCGGCGACCTGGCCCGAGCGCGTCGCGGAGAAGAACTCCATGTCGAGCTTCATCAGGTGGTCGAAGAGCCGGCGCTGGTAGCGGGCGACGAGGTTGTTGCCCACCTTGGCGAGGATGACGGCCTGACCGTAGGTGGCGATGCCGCGCAGCACGAAGGCGGCGACGATCGACAGGCAGATGAGGACGATGAGGTCGGCGCGCTGCCGGTAGAAGATCTCGTCGACGATATCGCGCATGATCCATGCGGTGAACGCAGTGGTGCCGGCGATGATGGCCAGGAATGCTGCCGCAAGTGCATAATGCCAGACGAAGTCGCGACCGTTCTCGGCGGCGATGCGCTTGATGACGGCGACGACCTCGCCGGGGACTGCCCGGCTGCGTTTTGACTTATTCGAACTCAAGCCGGTTATCCCATTGGCCTCCCGCACGCTCGCGATGCCCTCATAGAGCATGAAGCCCGGCGGGGAAACCGCCTTTTGGCCGCGCCTAGACGTGCCAGCGCCGGTCGCCTGTCTCGATGCCGAAGAGTGACGGCGTGCGCGCATAGGCCGCCAGCCCGGCGAGGGCCGCCAGCGGGTGGGTAATGACATAGACCGGCATCGATCGCATCAGTTCGCGATGCGGAGCCTTGTCCTCGAAGGCCTCGCGGAAATTGCCCTTCTTCAGCGCCGGCACGATCTTCTGGGCGATTCCGCCGGTGAGATAGACACCGCCCTTGCTCTTGAAAACGAGTGCCAGGTCGCCGGCGGTGCGGCCGAGGCAGGTGACGAAGAGCGCCAGCGCCTCCTCGGCGATAGCGTCGCTGCCGTCGAGCGCCGCCGCGGTGACCTGCGCCGGCTGGGTGAGCTTCGGCGTCTTGCCGTCGGCCCTGGCCACGGCGCGATAAGTGTTGACCAGGCCGCGGCCGCACAGGATCTGCTCGCCCGAGATGCGGCCCTCGATCTTCTCGAGGTGGGGAAACACCTCGAAGTCGCGCGCACTCCGCGGGCCGATGTCCATGTGGCCGCCTTCGCCGGGGACGGGAATCCAACGGCCGAGCGCATGCACGAGGCCGGCGACGCCCAGCCCGGTGCCGGGCCCGAGCACGACGCGACCGGCGCCCTCCTCGGGCTCACCGGGGCCGATCTTCTCCATATGCTCGTTGCCGAGGGCGACGACCGCCAGCGCCTGGGCCTCGAAGTCGTTGAGCACCAGGATGTCGCTGAGACCAATGGTCGAGAACATCTCTTTCGGGCGCACCACCCAGGGGCAATTGGTGAGCGCGATCTCCTCGCCTTCCACGGGCCCAGCAACGGCAAGCACGGCCGAGCGCGGGCGTGCCGGCTGCCCGTCGAGAACGGCGAGGATGGCGTCATCGATGCTGGCGTAGCTGGCCGTCTGGACGATTCGCGGCTCCCCCGCCTCCCTGTCGGCGCTCTCGACGATGGCGAAGCGCGCATTGGTGCCGCCGATGTCGCCGATCAGGATCGGGAAGGGGAGTGCCTGCTCGTTCGGTTGTGACATGCCCGGTCTGATTCCCAGATGGTTGGCGGCGACGTTCAGCCGTTCTCTTGATTTTCAAGAATGATCTCGGCGGTCGCGCGGTTCAACGCCATCGGAATGTCGTAGACGATGGCGAGCCGCATCAATGCCTTGACATCGACGTCATGCGGCATCGGCGTCAGCGGATCAACGAAGAAAATCACCGCGTCGATCCTGCCTTCGCTGATCAGCGCGCCGATCTGCTGGTCGCCGCCGAGGGGGCCGCTCTTCAAGGGTGTCAGGTTCAGGCCGGGGCAGGCGGCAAGGACCCGCTGGCCGGTCGTGCCGGTGGCGACGATATGGCAGGTCTCGAGGAATTTGGCATGATCGCCGACGAAGGCGACCATGTCGTCCTTCTTCTGGTCATGGGCGATCAGCGCGACGCGCAAGGCTGGGGTCACAGTCGTTTCCGTGCTGCTTAAATCGGTTGAAATCCCATAAACGGATTTCCGCGCATTTGGAAGCGCCGAGCGGCCCGGCTCATTGCTTCGCCGGGCGGGGCCGTGGCAGCGGAATGTCGACCGACGGCCTGGGCGCATAGGCATCTGCGCTGACCGGCGTGCCGGTATCGGTGACGATCGGGGTCTCCGCGACCCCCGGCGCTGCCGGCGCCGGGGCGGCGACCACGGCCGAAGGGGCACCTCTGCCATACACGGTGACCGCCGCTTCGTTGACGGGCGAGGGCGCGGCGAGCACGGCTCGGCATTCCTTGGGCAGGCTCGCCATGGTCATGATGTCGCGCGCCTTGGGCTTTTCGGGACCGGTTGCCGGACGCCAGGGCTCTTCGGTGAACCACCAGGCCAGCGACTTGTCGCAGCCGTCGCCGGCCGGCGTCGGATCCTGCTCCTCGCAGCCCTTCGACCCGGCCTGGCAGCCGATGCGCATGTGGAAGTGATAGTCGTGGCCCCAGAAGGGACGCACCTTGCGCAGCCAGGAGCGGTCGCCCGTGACGGTGTCGCAGAGCTTCTTCTTGATGCCCGGATTGACCAGGATGCGCTCGACTTCGGGATAGCTCGCCGCCCGCTTGATCAGGCGGGTATGCGCTGGCGTCCAGAGCTTGTCCTTGACCAGGTGGGTCTTCTCGTCGACCATCAGCACGGCGCTCATGTTCTCGCGCTCGGTGGCGGACAGCTTGCGGTCGGGCATCGGGGTCAGCCAGATGTCGGCGTCCAGGCCGATCTGATGCGAGGCGTGGCCGGTCAGCATCGGGCCACCGCGCGGCTGGGAGATGTCGCCGATCAGCAGCCCCGGCCAGCCATCCGCGACGGCGTCGCGCGACAGCCTCTCGATCAGCGAGATCATTGCCGGATGGCCCCAGCGGCGGTTGCGCGACAGCCGCATGGCCTGCCAGGTCGGGCCGTCCGTGGCGATGGCCACACCTCCGGCGAAGCAGCCCTTGGAATAGAAGCCATAGGAGCGCGCAGCCGTCGCCGCGGGCAATTTCGTGCTGCCGAACAGATCCTTGGCAAGCTCGGCGGCGCCGGCCGCCTGCAGGTCGAGGCCGGTCATGCCGAGTGTGGCCGCGACTATCGCGAGCCGCGCCGTCCGTCCGGCAAATCTGCGAAAAAATGACGTCATGCGGTTTGACCCTCTCCGCAAAGCTTGCGCCGCCATGGTTACCTAACGGTAAATCCCGGCGTCACTGTCCTGATCGACTCGCTGCTCGCACTAGGCACGCCGTATCGGACTGCGCTTGTCGCCGTCACCTTCGCCGCGCCAGGAACCGTCCGCCCACATGCTGTCCAGTGCGGCGCGGTAGTCGGGAAAGCTGAGCGTGTAGCCCAGGGCCTTGATAGCCGTGTTTGAGACGCGCTTGTTCTCGCCATAGAAGGATCGCGCCATGGGCGAAAGTTGGGCGGTCTCGAAAGGAATTTCCGGCGGCGGCGCCACGCCCATCAATCCGGCGGCGTAGGCGACCACGTCCTGCGGCGGCGCGGGCAGGTCGTCGGTGACGTTGAACGTGCCGCCATACTCCCCGTCGGCGAGGAACCAGAGCGCCGCGGCGATGTCTTCCACATGGATGCGGTTGAATACCTGGCCTTGCTTGACCAGGCGCTTCGCCGTGCCGTTGGCGAGGTTGACGAAGGCGTTGCGGCCCGGGCCGTAGATGCCCGACAGGCGCAGTATGGCGACTGGCCGGCCCGTTTCCTCGCCGAGCTCGTGCCACTCGCGCTCGGCGTCCAGCCGCATCTGCGAGCGGCCGGGCTTCGGCCGGCACTGCGCCGTCTCGTCGATCCAGGCACCGCCATAGTCGCCATAGACGCCGACCGTGGAGAGATAGCCGACCCAGCGCAGCAGCGGCATGTGATGGGTGATCGCATCATGCGCCACGTTGAGCAGGGGATCGCCATCCTCGTTGGGGGCGGCGGAGACGACGAGATGCGTGGTCTCCTCTAGCTTGGCCCTGATTTCCGGGGACAGCCGGCCGTCGAACTCGAACGGCTCGATGCCGGCGGCCTCGAGGCCGGCGAACTTTTCCCGCGATCGCGTGGTGCCTATGACCGCCACGGCTTGCGGCCGCATGCGCGCGAAGGCCTTGCCGGAATAGCCGGCGCCGAAGATGAAGACCTTTTGTTCGCTCATGCCTGTGCCTGTTTCGAATCCCGGACTGCCAGCGCCGTGTGCCATTCGGCGACGACGTCGGCTGAGCTTTCGGCCTTCAGCGCCTGTTGTGCAAGGGCAGAAAGCGCCGCTGCGGGAAGGAGCCGAGACAATGCCCAGACGGCCGTGCCCCGCACTAGCGGCGACGGATCGGACAGCAGCACCCGGCACGGCTCGGCAAGCGTGGCATCGGCCGAATTGCCGGCGGCGATGAGCACGTTGCGGACGAACCGGTCACGGCCGATGCGCTTGACCGGCGAACCGGAGAACAGGTTGCGGAAGGCGGCGTCGTCGAGCGACAGCAAATCCGAAAGCCGCGGTTCGCGCAGGTCGTCGAGTGCGGCGAGCTTGGCTTCGGAAGCGGCTCTCGCGAACTTGTTCCACGGGCAGGCGGCGAGACAGTCGTCGCAGCCATAGATGCGGTTGCCGATCTTGTCGCGGAACTCGAGCGGGATCGGCCCCTTGTTCTCGATGGTGAGATAGGAGATGCAGCGGCGGGCGTCGAGCCGGTAGGGAGCGGGGAAGGCGCCGGTCGGGCAGGCGTCGAGGCAGGCGCGGCAGGAGCCGCAGCGGTCGATCTCGGGCTCGTCCGGCGCGAGCTCCGCGGTGGTGAAGATGGTGCCGAGGAACAGCCAGGACCCGAAGTCGCGGCTGACAAGATTGGTGTGCTTGCCCTGCCAGCCTAGCCCGGCCGCCTCGGCGAGCGGTTTTTCCATCACCGGGGCGGTGTCGACGAACACCTTCACGTCGCCGCCGGCGCGGGCGACGATCTTGCCGGCGATCTCCTTGAGCCGTCCCTTCATGACGTCATGGTAGTCGCGGTTGCGGGCATAGACCGAGATCGCGGCGCGATCTGTCATCTCCTGGAGTGCGCGCGGGTCCTCGTCGGGCCCGTAGTTCATCGCCAGAACGACGATTGAGCGCACTTCGGGCCACAGCACCGAAGGATCGGCGCGCCGCTCCAGTGTCTCTTCCATCCAGGCCATGGAACCGTGCAGTCCCTCGCCGACGAACTGGGCGAGGCGGGCCGGCGCAAGCGGGATGGCATCGGGACGGGTGACGGCAACGGCAGCGAAGCCGGCGCGAATCGCTTCGCGCTCGATCAGCTGGCGCAGCGCCGTGTCAGAAATCGAGGTCCGCATAGTGCGATGCCGGGGTAAGCCCGCGCACCCTGTCGGCAAGCAGCGGCCTGAAGGAAGGCCGCGACTTGACGCGGGTGTACCATTCGCGCGCGGACGAATATTCGCGCCAGTCGATTTCGCCGAGATAGTCGAGGACCGAAAGGGCGGATGCGGCGGCGAGGTCGGCATAGGTGATGCGCGGCCCAGCGAGCCAGTGGCGCGTGCCGGCCAGCCAGTTGGTATATTTCATGTGCTGGCGGATGTTGGCGCGGGCGGCGCGGATAGCGGCCGAATCGGGCGAACCGCCGCCCGCCGATTCCGGCATCTGCGGCTTCAGCACGCGCTCGCGCACCAGGTGCCGCGTCACCTCGCCTTCGGTCTTGGTCAGGTACCAGTCCGTCAGGCGGCGGATTTCGGCGCGTTCCATGGGGTCTTCGGCGAACAGGCGCCGGTCGCGCTTGAGCACGCCTCGGGTTTCGTCGATGTATTCGGAGATGACCATCGCCCCGACGATCGGCACGTCGCCCTCGGCGAGCAGCACCGGCAGCGTTCCGGCCGGGTTGAGGGCCAGGAACTCCTTGCGCCGGGTCCAGGGCTTCTCTTCGATCAGCGCCAGCTCCTCGCCATACTCTCCGAACGCCAGACGGACGAAACGGCACGTCGCGAACATGGGATGATGGAAAAGCGTCAGCATGGTCCTGCGAAATTTCGTGAACGAGGGCGCTCTGGCGAATCGCCCGCTGGGCCGCTAGAGCATCTGGGCCCGGTTCACCGGGCTCTCGGGCGAACCGACCTATAGGGTGAGTTCCGCCTCGTGACAAGCAATCGCGAATGAACCAGATCGCGGGGATGCGATGGAAAGCCAGACGATCATCGATGCGCTACTTCTCGGCGTGCTCGAGGGACTGACTGAATTCATTCCGGTTTCGTCGACGGGACATATCCTGCTCGCCGGCCATTTCCTGGGCTTCAATTCCACCGGCAAGACCTTCGAGATCCTGATCCAGCTCGGCGCGATCCTGGCGATCCTTTCGGTCTACGCGGCGAAACTCTGGCGGATGGCGGTCGACCTGCCCCGCGACCCGAAGACGCAGCGATTCGTCGCAGGCATCCTCATCGCCTTCCTGCCGGCGGCGGTGCTCGGCGTCTTCCTGCACGGCTTCATCAAGACGGTGCTGTTCGAGACGCCGATCCTGATCTGCATCATGCTCATCCTCGGCGGACTGGTGCTCTTGTTCCTCGACAAGCTCGACCTCAAGGCGAAGTACCACGACATCACCGCATTCCCGCTTTCGGTCTACCTGAAGATCGGCCTGTTCCAGACGCTTGCGATGATCCCGGGCACGTCGCGTTCGGGCGCGACCATCGTCGGCTCGCTGCTGATGGGCGTGGACAAGCGCGCGGCGGCGGAATTCTCGTTCTTCCTCGCCATGCCCACCATGGCCGGCGCCTTCGCCTACGACCTCTACAAGAACCGCGACGTCCTGTCGGCGGCCGACCTGCCTATCATCGGCATCGGCTTTGCCGCTGCCTTCATCACCGCGCTCTTCGTGGTGCGCCACCTGCTCGACTACGTCTCCCGTAACGGCTACGCCCTGTTCGGCTGGTGGCGGCTGCTCGTCGGCGGTGTCGGGCTGATCGCGTTGATGATCTGGGGCTGAGCGGGGCTCATGCTCTGCCCTCCCGCGAGGGGGAGCGTAGGACGCCGCCTCACACCAGCCCCATCAGCCCCCTTCGCAGCAGGTCCAGCGCCAGCACGGTGATGGCGATCTTGAACCATTTGCGAAAGCTCTCCTCCGGCATGCGCTCGAGCAGCCTGGTGCCGTAGAGGGTGCCGAGATAGCCCGACACGATCATCGCCGCGATGAGCGGAAGCCAGTCCCAGAAGGCGAAGCCGGCAAGCCCGAAGACGACGATCTTGAGCCCGTGCTGGGCCACCATGCCGGCGGCGTGGGTGGCGACCAGCGCCTTGCGGTCGTTGGCGAAGAACTGCGCGAACAGCACCGAAACCAGCGGCCCCGTGGCGCCAACCAGCATGCCGACGAGCGCCACCACGACGCTGCCGATGGCAAGTCCCGCGCGGGTCAGCTTGTCGATGCCCGGAATCTTGGTCCAGGTGATCGCGATGACGAAAACGCCGAGCACCAGCTTGAGCAGGGCGTCCGGCAGCTGCACGACCACGAAGGCGCCAATGATCGCGCCGATGACGCTGCCGGCGATGAAGGGGGCCGCCACATCCATGCGCACATTGGCACGCTGGTGCCAGGCGCGGCCGGTATTGGAGCCGAGCTGGACCGCGCCGTGGACCGGAATGAGGGCCGCAACCGGCACGAACAGGCCCATCAGCGTGAGCATCGCGACACCGCCGCCGACGCCGAAGGCGGCAGTCAAGGCCGAGGTGAAGGCGCTGGCGACGACCAGCAGACCCGCGACAAGCGGGTCGAGTCCATTGGGGAGAAGGGCGGCCAGGGCGTTCATCTGCGCCCCATCGGCGTCAGGCCAACGTCCTGTGCGTGAACTGGCCGGCGGCGCGATAGCGCCAGAGATAGGTCGGCAGGATCGAGGCGGTGGTCTTGGGAGCGATGCCGACGGCGGCGAT
This sequence comes from Aminobacter sp. Piv2-1, assembly GCF_037625995.1. NCBI lineage: Bacteria > Pseudomonadati > Pseudomonadota > Alphaproteobacteria > Hyphomicrobiales > Phyllobacteriaceae > Aminobacter > Aminobacter sp. Piv2-1. The sequence goes on along the minus strand of NZ_JARKMU010000008.1, from coordinate 118,258 downwards.
GGTGCGGCCCTCGTCCTGCGCGGCCTCGGAGACGACGTTGTCGCTGCGCAGCAGGATCACCTGGTCCTTGGTGAGCAGCGGATTGGGCAGCATGCCGAGGATCGAGGCCTGCAGGTTGGCCACCCACCACGGCACGGCGACCAGCGTCCGCTTGCGGTCGATGACCTCGAGCATCTCTTCCATGCACTCGCGGAAGCTCAGCACCTGCGGTCCGCCAATCTCATAGATCGTGCCGCCCTTGACCTTGCCGTCTACGGCGCGCGCCACCGCTTCGGCGACGTCGCCGACATAGATCGGCTGGAAGCGGGTTTCGCCGCCGCCGATCAGCGGCAGGACGGGCGAGAAGCGGGCCATGTTGGCGAAGCGGTTGAAGAAGGTGTCCTCGGGGCCGAAGACGATCGACGGGCGATAGATCACCGCGTCGGGCAGCGTGTCGTGCACTGCCTTTTCGCCGCGCGCCTTGGTCTGGGCGTAGAGCGAGGCGGAGCTGGCGTTGGCGCCGAGGGCGGAGACGTGGGTGAGCGTGGCGCCGGCCGCGCGGGCCGCCTCGGCCACGGCGCGGGCGCCGAATTCCTGCACTGTCGAAAACCGCTGGCGGCCGCTTTCGTGCAGGATGCCGACGAGGTTGACGACATGCGCTGCGCCCTGCACGGCCCGGTCGACCGACCAGCGCACGCGCAGGTTGGCCTGGACTGGCTGGATCTGGCCGACATTGCCGAGCGGCTGGAGGTGGTTGGCGAGGTCGGGGCGGCGGCAGGCGACGCGCACCAGATAACCGCGCTTGGCCAGCGCGCGGACGACGTGGCGACCGATGAAGCCGGACCCGCCGAAGACGGTGACGAGTTGCGGGGTCTGGAGGATTTCGGTCATCGCTGGCTCCGGTGGCGCCTGAACGGCTTGGATTGTCAGCGTTTCTTAGCCCGTTTCGCGGAAAAGGCAATCATCGAGCGACCGCCTGGAGCGGCCCGCGCCGATGTGGCGCGGGCGGGTGGACAGCCTTGGGAGGCATTCTTGTCCCGAGGATCAAAACTCGCGGCCGAGACGTGCGTCGACCGAATGCCGGTTGCCGCCGCGGACGGCGAAGAACAGGAAGATCGCCGTCCAGAGAATGGACTTCTCCGCGCCCTCGTAGCCCTGGCCCATGGTCACCCAATGGAACCAGACCGTGACCATGAGCACGAACATGGCGGCGACCGAGGCCGGCCGCGTCAACAGGCCGAGCGCGATGAAGATGCCGCCGAAGAATTCGGTGCCGGACAGGAGCAGCGACCAGAACGCGCCTGGATAGAAGCCCAGTCCTTCGACCATGCCGGCGGCGCCGAACGGGTCGGCGATCTTGGCGAGACCATGGGTGACGAGGGCGGCGCCGGCGACGATGCGCAGGATCGTTTCGGCGGAATCGTGCAGGCTTGCATAGAGCCCGCGCAGGGCGGGAATGAGCAGGCGGCGGCCGGTCGTCTCGGTCGTAAGGGCCAAAGAGGGTCTCCATGTTCGTTGTCGTGTTGCCGCCCCGCGCAGGCGCCAGCAACCCAAACCAGCTCGATCTGGCCGGAAGATGACTTTGCAAGTCATCTTTCTGTGAACGCGGGATTGTGAATATGGGAACCGAGCCTGTCCAGAGGCGTTCAGGAACCAGTGCGGCGGACCTGTCGTGCCAATCCGAAAGGAGAAAGAGCATGAATTGGAACCAGACCGAAGGAAATTGGGAAGAGTTCAAGGGCAAGGTCCAGACCCAGTGGGGTAAGCTGACCGACGACGACCTCGACGTCATCAACGGCAAGCGCAAGGAACTCGCAGGCAAGCTCAAGGCCCGTTACGGCAAGGCGCAGGAAGAGGCCGAACGCGAGATCGACAGATGGCTGATGCGCCACTGAGTGGCGTCGTCTGAACTTGGCGGGTTGATGCGCCCGCCCGCAAAAGCCCCGCCTGACGCGGGGCTTTTTGATGGAAGAATGCCCTTGATGCAGAAAACCCCGCCAGGAGGCGGGGTTTTCCGGGTGGCGCAGATGCGGGCGACCGACGCCCAGGCAATTCGCCTCAGCCAACGTCAGGAGGGCTCCCAGCAGGTCTTGCCGCCCCAGCCCTGTTGACCCGACATCGTGCCACCTGCGGCCTTGCAAGCCTGGACGAACTTGGCATTGCAGGCCGGGAATTTGCTCGAACCGTCCTTGCAGTACTTGTCTTCGGTAGCGCCGCCGCCGTTGGACGAAGCCTTGTCGCTCGGGCCGGACGGCTTGTCGTTGCCCGGCTTGTCCGAGATGTCGCCGGGACCCGAGGGGCCGCCGCCGCCAGGCGCATCGGAGATATCGCTCGGGCCCGACGGACGATCGCCACCGCCAGAACCGGCCGAGAAGCCGCCGGCGGCGTTGGCGCTGCCGATGGCGCCAGCAAGGAGAAGCACTGCGGTCAGGATCGTGATCTTGGTCTTCATGATTGTTTCCCTTTTCGAGGTTGCGTTTCGGGGTCGCGGAAACACATGCTTCCACGTCGGAACGGTCTTTCGGTTTGGGTTCCCCCCCGGTGTTGATCGGGCGAGCTCACCTCGCCCTGGACATGGCTAGGTCGCAGCGGCCAGGAGAAAGGTTCACACGGGGGTTCGAAATTTTTTGAAGTGCCGGGTCAGCCGGTGTTTCGGGCCGCGAACTGGGCGATGCGGGCGTGGATGGCGGCCGGCACGGTGATGCCCTCGGCTTCGGAGCGGGCGCGCGCGGCCGCCTTGGCCGGGCCGGGGATGTGGACGTGATATTGCTCCGACAGTCGGCCGAGCTGTGCCCGCATTCGCTGCTCGAAATCCGGGTCGAACAGCTTGGGGTCGAGCGCCACGATGAACAGGCCGGTGCCCGGGGTCTGGTCGCCCGCCGTGATCGACGGCGCGTCGACCGACCAGTTGGCACCCGAGATGCCGGCGGCAAGCACCTCGACCATCAAGGCGACATTGGCGCCGCGGGCGCCGCCGAAGGCAAGCAGCACGCCCTTCATCGCCTTCTTGGGGTCAGTGGTCGGCTTGCCCCTGGCATCGAGTGCCCAGCCTTCGGGGATCTCGGTGCCTGCCTCGGCCGCCTTGCGGACATTGACGAAGGCGGTGGCGCTGGACGACTGGTCGATGACCAGTGGCGGGCCGTCGGCGGCGGGTGCGGCGAGCGACATCGGGTTGGTGCAGTAGACCGGCTTGGTCGAACCCGAGCCGGCGACGAGCGCGGGGCCGTTCGTGGCGGCAATCGCCACCAGACCGGCTTCGGCGAGGCGGCCGGTGAAATAGCCGAGCGCTCCGCAGGTATAGGCGTTCCTCTGGGCGAATACGGTGACGCCGAACAGACGCGCCGCCTTGGCGATCTCGTCGAAGCTGCGGTCGAAGCCGGTGTGCGCGGCACCGCCCTGCGCGTCGGAAAGATAGATGGCGAGCGCCGGTCTCGTGACCACCGGTTCAGCCTTGCCGTCGATACGGCCAGCCTCCAGCGACTCGAGATAGTCGATGTAGTGCGAGAGGCCGACGCTGGCCTGACCGTCGGCCTCCGCGGCGACGGCGGCCAGTCCGATCGAGCACGCGGTCTCCTTGGAGGCGCCGGCGCCCATCGCCGCGGCGATGCAGAGCGAGCGGGCCTGTTCGAGATCGAGGGTGACGGTTTGGGGCTGCTTTTCGGTCATGGCCTATCCCAATCGAGACGGAATGCGCGCCTCCAGCTTGCGGAAGGCGAAGACGATGATTCCCGTGATCACCAGATAGATCAAGGCGAGCAGCAGCAATGGCTCGTAGACGATGAAGGTATCCTGCCGGACTCGCGACGCCACGGCGTAGATGTCGATCACGGTGATGGTGGCGACGAGCGGCGTCGCCTTGAGCTGCAGCACCGTCTCGCCGGCGAGCGTCGGCAGGGCGCGGTGGATGGCCTGCGGCAGCCAGATGCGGCGGAACCGCTTCCAGGGACTCATGCCGAACGCGCGCGAGGCCTCGAGCTGGCCGCGCGGCACGCCGGCGAAGGCGCCGCGCATCACCTCGCCCTCATAGGCGGCATAAGACAAGGTCAGTGCCACGACGGCATACGGCCACGCCTGTCTCAAGATCGGCCACAGCTCGGACTGGCGGATCCACGGAAACTGCGGAAACAGCGAGCCCAGCCCGTAGTAGAGCAGCCAGAGCTGGAGCAGCAGCGGTGTGCCGCGGACAACCGTGCAGAAGGCCTTTGCCGGCCAGGCGAGCCAGAACGGCCCGGCTGCCTGGGCGAGGCCGAGCGGCACGGCGAGAAGGAAGCCGAGCACCGAAGTGACGACGAGGATCCAGATCGTGCGCCAGATGCCGAGGAGGGCGAGGTCGTAATAGGCGGGCAGCCACTCCCAGCGCAGGAAGAGCACTGCGCAGGCCACCAGCGCCAGGGCGATGCCGATGAGCACGATGCGGTGCGGCTGCAGCCAGGCGGAGCGCGAGGCTTCGATCGGATGCGCATCGGCCGCTGTCGTCATCGGCCGGCCTCTGCCACGGGTGGCATGCCGCGCCGTGCCCAGCGTTCGATGCGGCCGATGATGACGTTGGAGAACAGGGTCAGGAGCAGGTAGAGCACGCCTGCGGCGACGAAGAAGGTGAAGTAGGCCTTGGTGGTGGCGCCCGCCTGGCGGGTCTCCTGGGTGAGTTCGTTGAAGCCGACCACGGCGAGAAGTGCGGTGTCCTTCGTGGCGATGAGCCAGAGATTGGCGAGGCTCGGAATGGCGAAGGGCAGCATGGCGGGCAAGGTGATGCGCCTCAGCATCTTGCCGGGCGGCATGCCATAGGCTCGCGCCGCCTCGATCTGGCCTTGCGGGATGGCGAGGATGGCGCCACGGATGACCTCGGTGGCGTAGGCTCCCTGGACGATGCCGAGCACGGCGATGCCGGCGACCAGGCCGTTGATGTCGATCGCGGCGTAGCCGAGGCTCTCGAGTCCCCGGTTTATGAGGTCGGTGCCGGCATAATAGAGCAGAAGGATCAGCACCAGTTCCGGTACCGCGCGCACGATGGTGGTGTAGATCTCCATCAGGTCGCGCAGCATCGGGCCGCCATAGAGCTTGCCCCAGGCGCCGCCGATGCCGATTGCGAGGCCGAGCCCGAAGGCGCCGACGGCGATCTGGATTGAATTCGCCAGGCCGCGCAGAAGATTGCCGCCCCAGCCTGGCGGGGAGATCGACAGCAGTTCGACCGTCGCGGATTGCAGCAGCGGGTTCAGCAGGTACTCGATGGGCGTGGTCCTTTGGAATTACGGCAGCTCGAACGTGCGAAGTATCGGCAGGATGAACACCCCCTCACCGGCTCGCTGCGCTCGCCACCTCTCCCCCACGTATGGGGGCGAGGAACCCAAGCTCGGCGACGTTGCGCCAAGAATTGGCGATTCCTCTCCCTCACGAAGTGGGGGAGAGGTGCCGAGCACAGCGAGGCGGTGAGGGGGCCTAGACCGCGAGGCGCCCCGCCGGCGTCGCTCACTTGCCGTAGATGTCGAAGTCGAAATATTTCTTGGTAATCTCGGCGTATTTGCCGTTGTCCCGGATCGCCTTGATGGCGGCGTTGAACTTGTCCTTGAGTTCGCTATCGCCTTGGCGCAGCCCGACACCCACGCCCGGCCCCAGCACTTCGAGATCTTCGGCGACGTCGCCCTTCAGGTCGCAGCACGCCTTGCCCTGCTCGCTGTCCAGGAAGGTCTTGAGCGACAGCGAGTCCGCCTGGACCGCATCGATGCGCCCGGCGGCCAGGTCGGCCTGGGCTTCGTCCTGGGTCTGGTAGATCTTGATCTCGGCGGCGACGTCGGCGAAGTGCTTCTTGGCATAGGCCTCATGCACGGTCGACACCTGGACGCCGAGGATCTTGCCCTTCAGCCCTTCTGGCGTGGCGTCGAACTTGGCGTCCTTGGAACCGATGATGCCGGTCGGCGTGTTGTAGTACTTGTCCGAAAAATCGATCGACTTCTTGCGCTCCTCGGTGATCGACATCGAGTTCATGATCGCGTCGATCTTCTTGGAGTTGAGCGCGGGGATGAGCCCGTCCCAGGCGGTCATGCTGATCTCGCACTCCAGCTTGGCCTCGGCGCAGAGCGCGTTGATCATGTCGATCTCCCAGCCGCCCCACTTGCCGGAGGCGTCGGGCGAGGCGAAGGGCGGATAGGGCTCGGGCGCCATGCCCACCTTGATCGCCTGGGCGCTGGCGGCGCCGGCGAAGCCCATCGCAAGGGCGAAGGCCGCAGTTGCAAGCAGTGCTTTCATGCTTTCACTCCCGTCTATTTCGTTGTTCGGATGTTCCCCTGATCTTCCTCCGCGCTATCCGATGCTGCGGATGAATTGCTTGAGCCGCTCTGATTTCGGGGCGCCGAAGATCTGCTCGGGCGGACCTTCTTCCTCGACCTGGCCGTTGCACAGGTAGATGACGTGGGTCGCCACCTCGCGGGCGAACTTCATCTCATGCGTGACGAGCACCATGGTGCGGCCTTCGCGGGCGAGATCGCCGATGACCTTGAGCACTTCGCCGACCAGCTCCGGATCGAGCGCCGAGGTCGGTTCGTCGAAGAGCATGACGCGCGGCTGGATGGCGAGCGCCCGGGCAATCGCTGCCCGCTGCTGCTGGCCGCCCGACAGGAACGCCGGATAGACGTCGCGCTTCTCTGCAAGGCCGACGCGGGCGAGCAGGCGCTCGGCCTCGGCAATCGCCTCGGTGCGCTTGATGCCCAACACGTGCACGGGCACCTCGATGACGTTCTCGATGAGCGTCATGTGGCTCCACAAATTGAAGCTCTGGAACACCATGCCGAGCCGCGAGCGTATGCGCTCGATCTGGCGGCGGTCGGCCGGCACGCAGTCGCCGCGGCCGTTGGGCTTGAGGCGAATCTCTTCGCCGTTGACGCGGATGATGCCGCTCGTCGGGTTCTCCAGGCAGTTGATGCAGCGCAGCAGCGTCGACTTGCCCGAGCCTGAGCCGCCGATGATCGCCACAACCTCGCCGTCGCGCGCCGAAAGGGACACGCCCTTCAACACATGCAACTGGCCGAACCGCTTGTGCAGGTTCTCGACGTGGATGGCTTCGGCAGCGGTGCCGTCGGTGTGGATCGGGGGCCGGGCTGCGTCGACGGCAGCCATCAGCGATGGCTCCGGCGCGTCAACGTCTTCCCGTCAGCTGGCAATCGGCTGCTCATGGTTGCGTCGCGATGTTCCCCTGGCGGTTAGGATGGCCGTCCCGCCCGGCGGCGTCAACGGCATCGCATCCCGCGCTCTTTTGTGCCTCCATTACGGCACTTGCCGCCTTGTTATGCAAGTGTATAAATACTGGAAGGGCCAAGTTCGGCGATTTTTCCGGAAGAAGCGAAGGTGGACATGGCAGTCGCCGCGCGGAGAAAATTCCGCCGGGAAGGCGAGGAGCGCCGCCGGCAGGACCTGATCGAGGCGACGCTGGACTGCGTCGCCGAAAATGGGCTGGCCGGCGCCACGGTTCGTGCCATCGCATTGCGTGCGGGCGTCACCGCCGGGCTGATCAGGCACTATTTTCCGGGCAAGGAAGACCTGTTGCAGGCGGCCTACGCAACCGTCATGGGTCGCATGACCGAGCTGGCGAAATCGGCCCTCGAAAATGTCGAGCGGGCGCCGCGCCGCCGGCTCGCAGCCTTCGTCGAAGCCAGCCTCGTGCCCCCTGTCGTCGACGCGCGTAGCTTTTCGCTGTGGGCGAGCTTCATCGGGCGCGCGGGTTCGGACGCCGCGCTTGGGGCTGCGCACCGCGCCGGCTATTTGGGATTTCGCGACGAGGTCGAAGCATTGGTGGCCGAGGTGCTCGCCGAGGCGGGCGGGCGGGCGGGCGGGGCCGAGTTGCGTCGCCACGCCATCGCCATCAACGCCATCATCGACGGGCTCTGGATAGAAGGCTGCCTCGCCGGGGACATGTTTGGCGCGAGCGAGCTGAGCGAGGTTGGCGTCAGCTCGGTGGAGACATTGCTGGGTTTGAAGTTGCGGGAGAAGGCTGCATGACGACGGTCGGCGAGGCGCTGATAGGGCTGCTCGAGGCGCATGGCGTCGACACGGTGTTCGGCATTCCCGGTGTGCACACGATCGAACTCTATCGCGGGCTGGCAAAGTCGAGGATCCGCCATGTCACGCCGCGCCACGAGCAGGGCGCGGGCTTCATGGCCGACGGCTATGCCCGTGCCTCGGGCAAGCCGGGCGTCGCCTTCGTGATCACCGGGCCGGGCCTGACCAACACGATCACCGCGATAGCGCAGGCGCGCGCCGATTCGGTGCCGATGCTGGTGATTTCGGGCGTCAACGCCATGCCCACCCTGGGCAAGGGCTTGGGCTACCTGCACGAACTGCCCGACCAGCGCGGCATGATGGAGAAGGTGGCGCTGTCGTCGCGGCGGATAACCGACTCAGCCGAACTGCCCGGCGCGATTGCAAGGGCGTTCGAGATTTTCGCAATGCGGCGGCCGGGACCGGTGCATATCGAGATCCCGCTCGATGTCATGGGCAAGCCGGCGGCGGGGCTGCGGCCATTGCCGAAGCGTGCTGTTGCGCATGTTCCCGGCGAGCGCGCGCTCGCTGAAGCGCGGCCCTTGGTCAGCGCGGCCAAGCGGCCGCTGATCCTGGCGGGTGGCGGGGCGCGCCGGGCCGAGGCTGAGCTCAAGGCACTGGCCGTAAAGCTCGACGCGCCGGTCGTCACGTCAGCCAACGGCCGCGGATTGCTCCATGGCCATCCGCTCAACGTTCCGGCGAGCCCGAGCCTCAAGGCGGTCAGGGCGCTGATGGCGGAGGCCGATCTGGTCGTCGCCGCTGGCACCGAGTTCGGACCGACCGACTACGACATGTATGGCGACGGCGGCTTCGTGATGCCGAAGAACCTGATCCGCATCGACGTCGACGAGATGCAGCTAGCCCGGCGCCCCGCGGCGGTTTCGATCTTGGCCGATGCCGGAGCAGCACTTGCGGAGCTGGGCGCCGACATCGGTGCAGCCAGCCAGGCCGGAGGCGCCCTGCGCGCCCGATCCGCCCGCGAGGCGGCATGGCAGGAGATCGGTCCCGCCATGCGGAAGCAGGTGAGTGCCGTCGAGGCGATCCGAGACGCCCTGCCGGGAGCGATCATCGTCGGCGATTCCACCCAGCCCATCTATGCCGCCAATCTCTATTACGACCATGACCGGCCGGGCGGCTGGTTCAACGCCGCGACCGGCTACGGCGCGCTCGGCTTCGGGCCGGCGGCGGCGATCGGCGCGGCGTTGGCCGTGCCGGATGCGCCGGTGGTTTGCCTCAGCGGCGACGGTGGTTTCCAGTTCACCATGCCGGAATTGGGCGCCGCACTCGACGCCGAGGCCCCTGTGATTTTCGTCGTCTGGAACAACCGCGGCTATCGCGAGATCGAGGCCTCGATGCTCGATGCCGGCGTCGAGCCGGTCGGTGTGTCGCCGGTGCCGCCGGATTTTGCGCTGATTGCCCAGGCCTACGGGCTCGGGGCCGAGCGCCTAACCGATATCGCAGCCCTCGGCAGCGCCCTGAAGAAGGCACGCTCGACGGGAAAGCCTTGTCTGATAGAAATTGCCGTGGAATAGGCGGCGCGTCGCGGCTCACTGCGGGGGTCCATCATGACGAAGAGTTTCGAAGGCCGGCACGTCGTCGTCACTGGCGCGACCGGTGCGCTGGGCGCGGCGGTGGCCAGGCACCTGCTGGCCGAGGGCGCAATCTGCCACCTGCCGGTCAGCCGGAAGGCGGTGCCTGACGATTTCGAGTTCTCAGGCCACGAACGGGTGCACATCGCGACAGGTGTCGATCTGACCGATGCCAGGGCGGTGGACGCCTTCTACGACGCCATTCCTGGCCTGTGGGCCTCGATCCATGTGGCAGGCGGCTTCGACATGGGAGCGATCGAAACCGTCGACCCCGACCAGTTCGGCCGGATGATGAACATGAATGCCGGCACCGCCTTCCTGTGCTGCCGCGCTGCGGCCCGGTCGATGATCTCAGGCAAGGCGGGCGGTCGCCTCGTCAACGTCTCGGCCCGTGCCGGCATCGAGCCGCGCAAGGGCGGCGGCATGGTTGCCTATGCGGCGAGCAAGGCGGCCGTCGCGGCGCTGACGGTGGCCCTCGCCGAGGAGTTGAAGGGCGCCGACGTCCTGGTCAATGCGGTGGCGCCGTCGACGCTCGACACCAAGGCCAACCGCGACGACATGCCGAAGGCCGATTTCGCCAAGTGGGTCAGCCTCGAGGCAGCTGCAGCCGCGATCGCCCAGCTCGCCTCGCCGGCCAATCTCGTCACCAGCGGCACGGTTGCGGCGATCTACGGGCGCGCCTGAAACGCAGCCAACCTCCGCCCGGTTCGATCGAGAAGCCTGTTGGCCTACTGCGTCAGCAGGCCGCCATTCGGCACGCCGAGCAGCCGCGCCGGTAGGTAGATGACCAGCGACGCAGCGCCCTTGATGACCTGGCCGCCATCGGCCAGGATCGTCTCGGCCGGCGCGCCTTCGCCCCTGTCGGTGACGTCGTTCATCAGTCCGCCCTTGGCCGTCAGCGCCATCAGCGTCGGCGAGCTGGCGAAGACGCCGTGGCTGCCGCCGTCGAGATTGGACGTGTCGAGCACGGTGATGTTCTCGGCCTGCAGGGCGGCGACATCGGCGCCGGAGCCGACGCGCGGATGGCCGCCGGTCAGCCCGCCCGACAGGTTGAGCGCCTTGTCGCGCGTTGACACCAGGATCGTGAACGGATCCGGCAGGTCGTCGATATCGCGCATCTGGCTCTGGAACACGTCCATGTCGATGTCGGGCGCAGCCAGCACGAGGCCGTTGATGCGGCTGATGTATTTGTCGCGGCCGCTGAGCGACAGGCTGCGCAGCGCCTCCATCACCACATAGCTGCCCATCGAATGGCCGACCAGCACGATGCGCTTGGCCTTGGTGCGCGCGGCGATCTCGATGGTGTCGGCGAGGCCGTCGCGGCTGTAGGCGGCGCTGTCGCGGTCATAGACGTAGAGCGGCAGCGAGCCGGCCGACGGCCAGGCATAGTGCAGCGCCACCGACTTGACCTTGTAGTCGTGGATGATCTGGGCGTTGCGGAAGATGCTGTCGGCGAAATTGTTGTTGTAGCCGTGGACGAAGATGAAGATCTCGCGTTCGGACTCGGGACGGCGCATCAGGTCGGCGTCGAGGGCGGCGACGAACTCAGCCTTCTCGTCATAGGGTTGGAAGGTGCGGGCGACGAAGTTGCGTGCCGGGCTGGGCGAGCGGCTGGCGCTCTCGACCTCGCCGGCGACATGCGTCTTCGGGATGCCGATCTCGAACTTGGCGAAGTTGAGCTGTTTGGCGCGCTCGGACGAATAGGGCAGCGACAGGTCGTTCGACCGGGCCCGCATCGTCGCGACATAGATCGGCACGACGGCAGCCGATTCGCCTTCCTTGCCGTCGTCGAGGCCGAGCACTGCCCGGCCGCCGCAGCCCGACAGGACCAGAAACACCAGGACAAACGTCAGAAAACGCAACTTGGGCATGGTCTGGCTCTGAACGCGGGCAGCAATCCCGCGATTTAAGAGCAGCAATTCCCCGCTGCGGCAACCGCAGAGGCGGCCGCACGACGGCGCGGCGATGAATTCTGCTTTCGTCCTGAAGCATTCCGGCATCACTTCGGCTTCGCAATCTCGTCGCGGTCTGGCCGAAACAAGAAAAAACCCCGCCGGATCGCTCCGGCGGGGTTTCGATGTCGGCTGACTTGAAGCCCGGGCTACTTAGTTGCCGCGGTTCTTCAGGGCAGCACCCAGGATGTCGCCGAGCGAAGCGCCGGAGTCGGTCGAGCCGTACTGGGCAACCGCTTCCTTTTCTTCGGCGATTTCCAGCGCCTTGATGGAGACCTGCAGCTTGCGGGTCTTCTTGTCGAAGGCGATGACGCGGGCGTCGACCTTCTGGCCGACGACGAAGCGCTCGGGGCGCTGCTCGTCGCGGTCGCGCGACAGGTCGGAACGCTTGATGAACGTCTCGATGCCGCTTTCGACCAGACGGACTTCGAGGCCGCCGTCCTTGATCGCGATCACTTCGCAGGTCACGACGGCGTTCTTGCGCAGTTCGCCCGAGGTCGCGGCTTCGCCGACCGAGTCACGGCCGAGCTGCTTGATGCCGAGCGAGATGCGCTCCTTCTCGATGTCGACGTCGAGCACCTGAGCCTTGACCATGTCGCCACGGTTGTACTCTTCGATGACCTGCTCGCCCGGACGGTTCCAGTCGAGGTCCGAGAGGTGCACCATGCCGTCCACGTCGCCGTCGAGGCCGATGAACAGACCGAACTCGGTCTTGTTCTTGACCTCGCCCTCGACCTGCGTACCAGCCGGGTGGTTGCGGGCGAAAGCCTCCCACGGGTTCTCGAGCGTCTGCTTGAGGCCGAGCGAGATGCGGCGCTTGGCCGGATCCACTTCGAGCACGACCACGTCGACCTGCTGGGTGGTCGACAGGATCTTGCCGGGGTGCACGTTCTTCTTGGTCCACGACATTTCCGAAACGTGGATGAGGCCTTCGATGCCCGGCTCGAGCTCGACGAACGCGCCGTAGTCGGTGATGTTGGTGACGGTACCGGTGATCTTCTTGCCGATCGGGAACTTGGTGCCGATATCCGACCACGGATCGCTCTCGAGCTGCTTCATGCCGAGCGAGATGCGGTGGGTTTCCTGGTTGATGCGGATGATCTGCACCTTGACCGACTGACCGATGTTGAGGATTTCGGTCGGGTGGTTGACGCGGCGCCAAGCCATGTCGGTGACGTGCAGCAGGCCGTCGATGCCGCCGAGGTCGACGAACGCACCGTAGTCGGTGATGTTCTTGACCACGCCCTCGACAACCTGACCCTCTTCGAGGTTCTGGACGATCTCGGAGCGCTGCTCGGCGCGGCTCTCTTCGAGAACGGTGCGGCGCGACACGACGATGTTGCCGCGACGGCGATCCATCTTGAGGATCTCGAAGGGCTGCGGGTTGTGCATGAGCGGGGTGACGTCGCGGATCGGACGGATGTCGACCTGCGAACGCGGCAGGAAGGCAACGGCGCCGTCGAGATCGACGGTGAAGCCACCCTTGACCTGGTTGAAGATGACGCCTTCGACGCGCTCACCCTTGGTGAACTTCTCTTCGAGCTTGACCCAGCTCTCTTCGCGGCGAGCCTTGTCGCGCGACAGCATGGCTTCGCCAAGCGCGTTTTCGATGCGCTCGACATAGACCTCGACGGTGTCGCCGACCTTGAGCTGGCCGTCCTTGCCCTTGGCGCCGAATTCCTTCAGCGGCACGCGGCCTTCGACCTTCAGGCCGACGTCGATGATGGCCATGTCTTTTTCGATGGCCGTGACGATGCCCTTGACGACCTGGCCTTCGCCCGAGTGACCGTCCGAGAAGGACTCTTCGAGCAGGCTCGCGAAATCGTCGCGGGAGGGATTAGCTTGTGACATTGGATCTCCTGGTGCGTCCCGTCTTGCGGGAGCGGCGCCGTGGGTTCGTGTTGCGTTGGCCTGCCTGCATTCCGGGCTGAAAGCCCTTGGCCGCCTGAAGCGGCAAATCGGCGCAAGAAGAATGCTGGCAGGTCGGTTAAGCGGCGAAATCCGGGGATTTCAGCCTGTTCTCAGCTTCCGAGGACCCGATCGACGATGTCCCTGGCTGCAGAAAACGCGGCTTCTATATCCATTTCCGACGTATCGAGCAAGTGTGCGTCGTCGGCGGGCCTCAATGGCGAATCGGCGCGGCCGGTGTCGCGCTCGTCGCGGCGCTCGATGTCGGCCAGGATGCCGGCGAAATCGGCGGTGCCACCATTGGCCTCGATCTCGGCGAGCCGGCGCTGGGCGCGAACCTCGGCGCTGGCGGTGACATAGAGCTTCACGTCGGCATCGGGGCAGACGACGGTGCCGATGTCGCGGCCGTCGAGCACCGCCCCTTGCGGCGCGCGGGCGAACTCGCGTTGCTTGTCGACCAAGATTTTCCGGACCTCGGGGATGACCGCCACCTTGGAGGCCGCCTCGCCGACGGCATGCGCCGATAGCACCTTGCGGTCCAGCTGCCCGAGATCGACGAGCTTCGCTGCCTCGATGGCGTGGCCGACATCATCGAGCGGCCAGCCCTTCTCAATCAGCATGTGCGCGACCGCGCGATAGGTCAGCCCGGTGTCGAGCAAGGCGAGGTGGTAGTAGTCGGCCAGGCGCCGCGCGAGCGTACCCTTGCCGGCGCCCGCCGGGCCGTCGATGGCAATGGTGATGGAGTTCGGCATCGGTCGCGCGGTTTGCATTTCAGATGCCGCGCATCAGGCCGCCGTCGACCCTAAGGCTCTGGCCGGTGATGTAGGCTGAAGCCTCCGAGGCCAGGAAGGCGATGGTCGCGGCAACCTCTTCCGAGCGGCCGTAGCGCTGCATCGGCACCCCGGCGCGACGCTCGTCGGTCTGTGGCAGGCTGTCGATCCAGCCCGGCAGCACGTTGTTCATGCGGACATTGTGCTGGGCGTACTGGTCGGCGAAAAGCTTAGTGTAGGCGTTGAGGCCGGCGCGAGCGACCGCCGAAGTCGGGAACATCGCCGCCGGCTCGCTGACCCAGGCGGTCGAGATGTTGACGATGGCGCCGCCCTTCTGGGCGACCATGACCGGAGCGACAAGCCGCACTGCGCGCACGACATTCATGAAATAGACGTCGATGCCGGCGTGCCATTGCTCGTCGGTGATCTCCAGAAGCGGAGCGCGAGGGCCATGGCCGGCGCCGTTGACCAGTGCGTCGATGCGGCCCCATTTGTCCATGGTCAGGTCGACGAAGCGCTTCAGGTCCTCGTTCGACTGGTTGGAGCCGGTGAAGCCGATGCCGCCGAGCTCCTTGCCGAGCGCCTCGCCCTTGCCTGAGGAGGACAGGATGGCAACCGAATAGCCTTCTGCCGCCAGCTTCTTGGCCGCTGCAGCACCCATGCCGCTGCCGCCGCCGACGATCATTGCTACCTTACCGGGCATGCTGCGCTCCCTGTTGCTTGGCCAGACTAGGCGACTGCACGCTCGATCTCCGCCCCGAGCCCAGCCATCAGCCCCATGAACTCGGGGAAGCTGGTGGCGATCATGGTCTGGTCGTCGACCGTGACAGGTTTTTCCGACGCCAGACCCATGACCAGGAAGCTCATGGCGATGCGGTGGTCGAGATGCGTCTTCACCGTGCCGCCGCCAAGGCCCTTGCCGCCGGGCGCGCCACGCACGTACAAGGTCACCTCGCCTTCGGTGCAGTCGACGCCGTTGGCCTCGAGGCCGCGGGCGACGGCTGCCAGGCGGTCGGATTCCTTGACGCGCAGTTCCTCGAGCCCCTGCATCAGCGTCTCGCCTTCGGCGAAGGAGGCCGCGACCGCAAGCACCGGATACTCGTCGATCATCGACGGAGCGCGCTCGGCGGGAACCTTGACGCCCTTCAGTTCCGAGCCGCGCACGCGCAGATCGGCCACGTCCTCGCCGCCGGCACTGCGCCGGTTGAGGATGTCGATCTTGCCGCCCATCTCGATCAGCGTGGTAATGAGGCCGGTGCGGGTCGGGTTCATCAGCACGTTTTCGATGGTGACGTCCGAGCCCGGCACGATGAGGGCCGCCACCAGCGGGAAGCCCGCCGAGGACGGATCGCCCGGAACGGCGATGACCTGGCCGGTCAGTTTGCCCTGGCCCTCGATGAAGATGTGGCGGACGCCCTGTTCATCGGTCTCGACCTCGATGTTGGCGCCGAAGCCCTTGAGCATCTTTTCGGTGTGGTCGCGCGTCATCACCGGCTCGATGACCGTGGTGATGCCCGGCGTGTTGAGACCGGCGAGCAGTACCGCCGACTTCACCTGCGCCGAGGCCATCGGCACTCGGTAGGTGATGGGGGCTGCCTGGCGCGGGCCGCGCAGCGTCAGCGGCATGCGGTCGCCGGGGGCGGCATCGATCACCTGCACGCCCATCTGGCGCAGCGGGTCGAGCACGCGACCCATCGGCCGGCCAGACAGCGAGGCGTCGCCGATGAAGGTGGTTTCCATGTCGTAGGTGCCGACCAGGCCCATGGTGAGGCGCGAACCGGTGCCGGCATTGCCGAAATCGAGCGGGCCTTCGGGCTGGAGCAGGGCGCCGTTGCCGGTACCCTTGATAATCCATTCGCCGTCGCTCTTTTTTATTTGGGCGCCCATCGCCTTCATGGCTTCGCCGGTGCGCATGACGTCCTCGCCTTCCAGCAGGCCGGTGATGCGGGTTTCGCCTGCGGCGAGGCCGCCGAACATGAAGGACCGGTGCGAGATCGACTTGTCGCCCGGCACGCGGGCGGTTCCGGACAAGGGTTGCGACTTCCGGGCGACGGCCGGCTGCGGCACGGCGTTGTGCGACATGATTGTTCCTCTTGCGGAATGCCTTGGGCGGGCTTTCCCAACGATTGCGGCGGTGTCGTAGCATCGATTGCCATGGCGGTCATCCCCCTTGCGCGGCAAGGATTTGCGGCTCGGCCGAATCGCCCGGGATTTGGCTTTGACAGCGCCGCAAACTGCCGCTAAGGGGACCAACTTCTACAAAGACGAGGCCTGACGTGGCAAAATCCGAGCTTGGCACAAAGCGTATCGACCCGGAAACGGGCCGCAAATTCTACGACCTGAACAAGGACCCGATCGTCTCCCCCTACACGGGCAAGACCTATCCGCGTTCTTATTTCGACGACGGCAAGGCGCCGATCCTCGATGAAGAGGAAGACGTCGACCAGAAGGAACTGGATACCGAGGACGAAGGCGCGGAAGTCGTTTCGCTGGAAGACGCCGACGACGAAGCCAAGGGCGGTTCCGACGACCTGCCGGATATGGGCGACGACGACGTTGACCTCGGCGACGATGACGACGACACCTTCCTCGCCGACGAGGAGGAGGAAGACGACGACGTCTCCGACATGATCGGCGTCGGCGACGACGAAGACGAGATCTGACAGGCCTTTGGGAGAAACCGAAAAAAGGTTTCGAACAAGGCTTGCCAAGGGCAGAATGCGGCGCTAGAAGCCGCCCTGCAAATACGGCGCGGGCCACAAAATCCGCGCCGACCTCTTCGCCGGAAACGGCGCCGGCTCAATGCCGGGTGTGGGGCCATAGCTCAGTTGGGAGAGCGCTTGAATGGCATTCAAGAGGTCGTCGGTTCGATTCCGATTGGCTCCACCAAATCTTCTTCCGCTCGCTTGATTTTCTCCAGGTCGGCATGGAAATGTCCGTGGTCCGGCTGCGGGTGTCCGCATCTGCCGTCATCCAAGGCGCTATTCTGACGATGAAGCCCCGAGAAGGCGGCTTCTCGTTCTTTTCGATGTCGACGGCATGCGCCGAACCGTAAGCGTTGCTGCGATCGGGCTACCGATTCGCCGGCCGACGGGTCGCCGGCCTTGCCATCGGCTGACAGAATTGCTCTTGCGATTCAAAATTCACTAGAATGAAAATGAAATTCATGCTATGAATATAGCATACTCGGATTTGGGTCGACAGGACGACCGCTTCCGAACATTCGCAGGCACAACAATCCGTAGCTTCGCTGAAGCGGTCCGCGCTTCAGGCGGATAGCTTTTGACTGGCGAAGACCATGAGCACCGTATCGTCGTTTCTCCAGCTTGTCGCGCTGAGCGCATGCCTCACCGCTTACGCCTGCTCGGCTGGCGCGTTTCCAATTCCGGGTGTCCGCCGGGCCATGCAGACGATGGCGGGAGCTGGCCAGGTCGTGGCGATGGAGAGCCTCGGGCAATCATTTTCGGTGTGAACCTGCCGGGCGCGGTTCGACTGTTCTCGACCGTTGGCGGCAGCTTCCAGCGCGCATCGCCAGGTACCTGCGAGCCGTTCGTGGCATTCCATTCCGAAACGCATATGCGCGGTCTGCGACCAGCCAAGTCCGCACTGACAGCCTGCGGTTCAATGCATGGCTGCTCGCTCCGCGGTGCTCGCTGCGGGTGTGCCGCAGGCGTGCATGTAATTCACGGCGGGCTAGGCTGGAGGTGCGCTTCCGCGCCTGCCCCGCTGTTCCTCGCGGGGCGGTCTGCCGATTGGCGCCGCTTGCGATGAGAGGTGTAGCCAAAGCTGGAAGCCTATGCTATTTGTTGCGAATGGTTTGCAATTGCAGAAGGGTAGGGGCGTGAACGAAACGAAATTGTGGCTGCGGAAGAAGATCGATCGGCGGCTGCTTCTGGCGGGCGGGCTCGCCGCTGCCGGCGGCACGGCGATCGCCGCAGGCACTGCCCGCGGCGAAACCGGACACACCGGCCATGGAGCCGCAGTGGCCCCCGGCGGGCAGGAGCCGCCGGCCCACAACGCTGCTCATGGTGCGATGATCACGGTTGGCGAAGTCGACGACGCGCGCAACGGGTTTGACCCTGAGTTGTTGCTTTCGGAGTGGGAGACCGGCACGGTGTCCACGCTGCCCGACGGACGGACGCTGCGTACCTTCGAGCTGACGGCCGAGGACAAGGAGATCGAGATCGCGCCCGGCATCTTCTTCCCGGCCTGGACCTACAATGGCCGGGTGCCCGGCCCCGCGCTGCGTGCGACGGAAGGCGAGCGGCTGAGGGTCGTCTTCAAGAACGGCGGCTCGCACCCGCATTCCATCCATTTCCATGGTATCCACGCCGCCCGCATGGACGGCGTGCCCGGGGCCGGCCTGATCGGACCGGGCGAGGAGTTCGTCTACGAATTCGATGCCAGGCCGTTCGGCTGCCATCTCTATCACTGCCATGCGCTGCCGCTGAAGCGGCATATCCACAAGGGCATGTACGGCGCCTTCGTGATCGATCCGGACCCAGCCCGGCATCCCGACTACGAGGCGGTCGCCCGCTCGCGGCTGCTCGGTAGCCCGGAGAACGCGGGCTGGCAGGAATTCGTGATGGTGATGAACGCCTTCGACACGAATTTCGACAACGAGAACGAGGTCTACGCGGCCAACTCGATTGCCCACGCCTACGCGAAAAAGCCGATCCGGGTGGTGAAGGACAAACCGATCCGCGTCTATCTCATCAACGTGGTGGAGTTCGATCCCATCAACTCGTTCCATCTCCATGGCAATTTCTTCGATTACTACAACCAGGGCACGACGCTGACGCCGACACTCCGGACGGTCGACCTGATCACCCAATGCCAGGCCGAACGCGGCATCCTTGAGTTCAGCTTCAAGGAGCACGAACCCGGCCTTTACATGTTCCATGCCCACCAGTCGGAATTCACCGAACTTGGCTGGGTCGGCATGTTCGATGTCGTGGAGGCCATTTCGTGACCAATATTGCCGGTTCTTCCCCCGATGCGGGCGCCACGGTGCCGCGCCGCGCCTATCTGCTCTGGATCGCCGTGCCGCTGGCCATTCTTGCGCTTGCGGTCGCCTGGCTGATCGCGGCCGACCCCCTGTCGGCGTTCCGCAACGGTGCGCCGCCGGTCGAGGCGATCACCTTCGAACGCACGATCCTCGACGGCAACGGCATCCGCGTGCTTGTGCGTGCCGGCGGGTCCGAGCCGATGAAAATAGCCCAGGTCCAGGTGGACGACGCCTATTGGCAGTTCACTCAGGAGCCTTCCGGCCCCCTTGCGCGCGGAGATACGGCCTGGATCAGCGTGCCGTTCCCCTGGGTGCTGGGCGAGGCGCACGCGATCAATATCGTCACCAATACCGGCGCGACATTCGCGCATGAGATCCCCGTGGCGGTGCCGACGCCGACACGGGACACCATAAGCCTGACCTCGCAGATCCTGTTGGGCGGCTTCGTGGGGATATTGCCTGTCGCCATTGGACTGATGTTCTACCCGGCTCTGCGTGGTGTCGGACGCGACGGAATGACCTTCCTGCTTTCCCTGACCGTCGGCTTGCTTGCATTCTTGTTCGTGGACGCCTTCGCAGACGCACTCGAACTTGCAGGCGAAGCGGCGGCGCTGTTCCAGGGCTCGACGATGGTCGTCCTGGCTGCCACCGCCAGCTTCCTGTTGCTGCTGGCGGTCGGTCGCTGGAAGGGAGCCCCGCGGGGATTGGCGCTTGCCACCTTCATCGCGCTCGGCATCGGGCTTCACAATCTCGGCGAGGGGCTCGCCATCGGCGCGGCCTTCGCCGCTGGCGCTGCGGGCCTGGGCACGTTCCTGGTGCTGGGCTTCACCTTGCACAACATCACCGAAGGCATCGGCATCGCCGCGCCCATTCTCAAACAGCGCCCGCCGCTGTGGGCGTTCGCCGCGCTGACCCTGCTCGCCGGCGCGCCCGCGGTCGTCGGGCTGTGGATCGGTAGCCTCGCCTATGCGCCGCAATGGTCAGCGCTGGCCCTGGCCATCGGCGCCGGCGCGATCCTTCAGGTCATCGTGGAGGTAGGGGCGATGCTTGCGAGAGATCGCGGCGAAGGATCGCGAGCGCTCCTGGCTCCCAGCGCCATGGCCGGCCTGCTCGCCGGTGCAGGCTTCATGTACGTCACCGCCATGCTGGTGAAGATCTAGGGCGCGCGGCAGCCAGTCGGGCTGTCGCACTCACCAGGCATCTCGAAGCCGGACCGGCGCTTGCCGGCGTTGGACGACCCGGCCACGATGGCCGGGTCGAAGGACGGGCACCGTGCCAGTTCCTCAAGCAACCCTCCTGCGATCGAAGTACGGCAAGCCGGCCGCCCGCAGTTGGGGTATGCTGACCTTACGAGCCCTGGAGAGCCTCATGACCGACATCTTCACCGCGCTGATGATCGAGGACGTCGACGGCAAGCCGCGTGCCGGCTTCCGCGAAATCACCAAGGCGGACCTGCCCAACCACGATGTGCTGGTCGAAATCGCTTATTCGAGCCTCAACTACAAGGATGGCCTCGCCATCTCCGGCAAGGGCCGTATAGCCCGCCGCCTGCCGATGGTCGCCGGCATCGACATTGCCGGCACCGTCGTCGAATCGCGCTCGCCAGCCTGGAAGCCCGGCGACCGCGTCGTCGCCAATGGCTGGGGGGCATGTCCGAGACCGAATGGGGCGCCTACGCCCGCTTCCAGAAGCTGAAGCCGGAATGGCTGATCCCCCTGCCCGATGCTTTCACCATGGAGCAGGCGATGGCCATAGGGACCGCCGGCTATACGGCGGCTCTCTGCGTCGATGCGCTCGAGGCCTGGGGCGCCATCCAGCCCGGCAAGGGCGAGGTGCTGGTGACGGGTGCTGCCGGCGGCGTCGGTTCCACCGCCGTCAGCCTCTTGTCGTCCAAGGGCTACAATGTCGTCGCCTCGACCGGGCGGGCCGAAACGCATGACTATCTGCGCGGGCTTGGCGCTGCTTCCTTCGTCGATCGCGCCGAACTCGCAGGCGAGGTGAGGCCGCTGCAGAAGGAGCGCTGGAGCGGCGCCGTCGATTCGGTCGGATCGACCACTCTTGCCAACGTGCTGGCGCAGACGGTCTATGGCGGCGTGGTCGCCGCCTGCGGCCTGGCCGGCGGCGCAAACCTGCCGGGCACCGTGATGCCGCATATCCTGCGCAGCGTGGCGCTGATCGGCGTGGATTCCGTCTTCGCGCCCTTGGCCAGGCGCCAGAAGGCCTGGCAGACACTGGCTGCCCATCTCGACCGGAACAAGCTAGCGGCGATGACCGAGGTGCACCCGATGAGCGACCTGCCCGCCCTCGCCGAACGCATCGTTGCCGGCCAGGTGCGCGGCCGCGTCGTCATCGAGATCAGCGTTGAAAGCGGTTCAGCTGGCGTGGCGATGCCAGCGCAGTGACATGCAGGACAGGCCGGCGTCGATCTTGCCGATCTCCGTGGTCTTGAGCGGTACGACCCTGTAGCCGAGCTTGTCGAGCATCTCGATGGTGCGCGGATAGTCCGAGCCGACCATCACAACGCCGTTGACGCGGAGCGCATTGGCCGCCGGCTCCTCGCCAGCGGGGATCGTCACTTGCCGGAACCCCGAGAACACGCCCGAGCGCCCCAGCCTTTCGGTGGTCAGCATGGTCTCGTCGTCGAGCAGCGAGCAGTCGGTCTTGAAGTGCAGCACGCCTTCGGGCGTCTGCACGATCTCGCCCTTGCGCCCGAGGCGCTCGAGGCTGTCGATCAGCCCTTTGGCGCCGGCGCGGTCCGTGCGGGCCGAAAGGCCGATCATCACGCTCTTGGGCGTCGTCAGCACGTCGCCACCGTCGGCATAGCCCGGCACGGGCAGGTCGAGCACGGTGCCGAACATCGCTTTCAGCGTCGGCGCGATCTCCACGGTTTCCTTGACGCGCGTCTCCGCGCCCGGCCTGAGCAGGACAGCACCTTCAGGGAAGACGAGCGCCGGGTCCTCGACGAAGATCGAATCCGGAAACGCCTCCAGCGCCGGCAGCACCGTCACCTCGACACCCGCCGCCCGCATTGCCGCGATGTAGGCCGCATGCTCTGCCTTCACGCCCTCATAGGTCGGGTTGCCGCGGTCGTCGGCGCGCAGGCCGTTGACGACGGAGCGTGACGGCTCGCGCACGATCGCCGCGTTGAATTCGTAGACGGCTGGCCTTGATGTCATATCGCTGCGCTCGCTCCGGGGTGTCCGCCTCAACCTGCCCGAATTGGCGGGGCCTGTCGACGGGCACGGCATGGTCCAGAAAAGGCGGTGGCGCGGTTGCTCTCTACTGCCCCCGCGCTCGGCGAAACTCGCTCGGCGACTGGCCGGCGATGCGTCGGAAGTCACGGCTGAAATGATAGGGGTCGGCGTAGCCGGAACTCGACGCCACGGCCGAGATCTTGGCGTCGGAGGAGGTGAGCAGCCGCTTGGCCTGGTTCATGCGTTCATGGCGCATCCAGTCCATCGGCGTCGTGCCGGTCTTCTGGCGGAACTGGCGATGCAGCTGCGAGGCGCTGAGGCTGGAGATCGCGGCCATGTCCTCGATCTGCCAGTTGCGGGCGATGTCGGCCCGCAGCGCCCGCATCAGCCGCTGGATGCGCTCGCCGCTGTCCTCCTCCAGCTCGCCGCGCTCGACGACCAGCAGCGCCACCAGCTGGCCGACGACGGCGCTCGACAGCGCATCAGTGGTCTGGTTGCGACGCGCGAGCATGGCGATCGACTGTTCGAACAGCGGCTCTGCTGCGCTTGATCCAGCGAAGACCGGCGACTGGCCGACGCGCAGGAAGGCAAACACCACGTCGAGCCCATGGCCGTCGATGCTCATCCAGAGATAGCGCCAGTGGTCGGCGTCCGCGTGGCAGCCATGGGCATATTGCATCGCCGTGTCGAGCCAGACGACGCTGCCGGCTTGGGCGGCGAAGCGCTGACCCGCGACCTCGATCAGTCCCCGCCCGGAGATGGTCAGGATCAACGTGTGGTGATGGAAGCGGCGCGTCACCAGCCCGTTGTCGGCGGTGAAGCGGGTGCGCCCGGCGACCAGGACCTTGTAGGGATAGGCTTCCGCATGCCGTCCCGGCGTGTGGAACAGAATCTCGTCGCTGTGGTCGTCGGTCATTTTTGCGCAGGCCGATCATGCAATCTGTTGCCTGCGTTGTAACGGTATGCGGATGGCGATGCGAGTTTTATCCATCAATGCGCGACTGCGGTGCATTCCTATTGGCAGGATTGCAGCTAGCCTAGGCAGGCTGCCGCATAGCGGCGGCAATCCATATCCATTGGAGCGACCAGATGGCGACCGCTACCCCAAAGGCAAGCGTACACGGCGCGGCATTCGAGCCCCTGTCGACCGCCTTCGCCCAGAACCCCTATCCGGCCTATGCGGCGCTGCGCGACAAGGGCGAGCCGCAGTTCTTCCCCGATTTCGGCATGTGGCTGGTCGCCCGCTTTGACGACGTCGCTGCAATCGCCCGCGATAATTCCATAGTGCGGTCGCCCGAGTTCTTCATGTCGCATGAGGAGATCGAGGCCGAGAAGCGCGCCCAGAACTGGCACGACATGCCGCATCATTCCCGCTTCGTGCAATTCTCCATGCTCGACAGCGACGGCGAGGTGCACGACCGGCTGCGCAAGCAGGTGTTCCGCGAGTTCACGCCCGCCTTCGTCGCCCGCCAGCGCGGCATGATCCAGAGCTTCGTCGACAAGCTCGTCGACGGCCTGATCGACAAGGGCGAGATCGACTTTGTCGAGGACCTCGCCGCCCAGGTGCCGGGCCACATCATCGGCCGCGTGCTCGGGGTGCCGGACGAGGACTGTCCGCAGCTGCGGGTCTGGTCGGAGAACGTGGTCAAGTTCTTCGACATCGACCGCAACGACGAGCGCAAGACGACCGCCGAAAAGGCGACGACCGAGTTCTATCACTACCTGCAGAAGCTGATGGCCGAGCGCCGCGCCGCGCCGCAGGAAGACCTGATCACCCGCCTGATCGCCGCACAGGACGCCGGCCACCTCAACGAGGACGAGCTGGTCTCGACCTGCATGCTGATCCTGATGGCCGGCCACGGCTCGACCATCGACGTGTTGGGCTCGGGCATGCATGCGCTGCTGCGCTTTCCCGACCAGATGGAGCGCCTGCGAAACGACCCGGGCCTGATCCACACGGCGATCCAGGAGATGTTTCGCTTCGAGTCGCCGCTGCCCTTCTTCCACCGCTATTCGACCACCGATTGCGTCGTCGGTGGCAAGGCTTTTGCGCGCGGCACCAAGTTCGGCCTGCTCTATGGCGCGGCCAACCGCGACCCCGCCGCCTTCGGCGACGATGCCGGCAGCTTCGATGTCGGCCGCAACCCCAACCGTCACCTCGCCTTCGGCGGCGGCGCCCATTTCTGCCTCGGCAATCATCTGGCGCGCCTCGACATGGAGGTGATCTTCACCACGCTCATCAAGCGGCTGAAGTCGATTTCGCTTGCCGAAGCCGAGCCCCAATACAAGCCCGGCCTGTCCGTGCGCGGCCCCAAGGCGCTGCGCCTGGCGCTGACGCCTGCCTGATGTTTTTGTTGTTGCGCAATTTCGGACGCAAAACCGCTGCGCACTTTTGCCGAATTGCTCCAGGAGACAAAAATGTACCGCGTAACCTTCGTCGACGCCGACGGAAAGGCTAGGGAACTCACCGCCAATGCTGGCCAGAGCGTCATGTCGGTGGCGGTCGCCAACGGTATCGACCAGATCCTCGCCGAATGCGGCGGCTCCTGCGCCTGCGGCACGTGCCACTGCTATGTCGACGACAGCTGGACCGGAAAGCTGCCGGCGCCGGACGATTCCGAGCAGGGCATGATCGAATGCCTGATGAACCCGACGGAGCGCAGCCGCCTCACCTGCCAGCTCAAGATGTCGGCATCCCTCGACGGACTGGTCGTGCACCTGCCGCGCGAGCAATATTGAGGTTGGCCGCCCCGGCCTAAAGACGCTATCTCTAGGGCTTCCCGGCAACAGGAGGCTCTGATGACGCTGCAACTGACGGGTATCCATCACCTGACCGCGATCACCGCCGACGCCCCCGGCAATTTGCGTTTCTACACGCAGGTTCTGGGCATGCGGCTGGTCAAGAAGACCGTCAACCAGGACGACACCAGCGCCTATCACCTGTTCTACGCCGATGGCAAAGCAAGCCCAGGTTCGGACCTGACTTTCTTCGACTGGCCGGTGGGGCGCGAGCGTCGCGGCACCCACAGCATCTCGCGCACCGGCTTGCGCGTCCCCAGTGAGGCGTCACTTGTCTGGTGGCGCGAGCATCTTGCGGCCAAGGGCGTCGAGACCTCGGAGATCAGGGAGGTCGGCGGGCACAGGACCGTCGATTTCGAGGATCCGGAAGGCCAGCGCCTGCGGCTGGTCGATGATGGCGGCAAGGGGCCGGCCAACCAATGGTCCGGCAGCAGCATTCCCGCCGAGCACCAGATCAGGGGGCTCGGGCCGATCACCATCAGCGTGCCCGACCTCTCCAGCACCGAACTGGTGCTGACCAGGGTGATGAACCTGCGCCAGGTGCGCGATTTCGCCTCGCCCGACGGCGAGGGCCATGTCCATGCCTTCGAGATGGGCGAGGGCGGGCCGGCGGCTGAGCTGCATGTCGCCGTGCAGCCGAAGCTCAACCCGGCCATGCAGGGCGCCGGCGGCGTCCACCACGTCGCCTTCCGCACCCCCGATGTCGAGCAGATCCACCAGTGGACGGCGCGGCTGCAGGAGTTCCGCCTGCCGTCGAGCGGCGAGGTCGAGCGCTATTATTTCCGCTCGCTCTATTTCCGCGAGCCCGCCGGCGTGCTGTTCGAGATCGCCACCGACGGGCCGGGTTTCTCCGTCGACGAGCCGATGGAGAGCCTGGGCGAACGCCTGTCGCTGCCGCCGTTCCTGGAGGGCAAGCGCGCCGCGATCGAGGCCAAGCTCAAGCCGCTGAGTTAGCGTCTCGTCGCCGTTAGAGGCCGCGGGCGGCGAGCCACTCCCTGACGATCCCGATGTCGGCGTCCTCGAAGGCGTGGCCGGACGAAATGGTGCGGGCGTCGACATCGGCGCCGGCATCGCGCAGCAGACCGGCGAGTTCGGGGCCGAAGCTGCTGAACACGTCGACATCGCCGGCGACCAGCAGCACATTCGCGTCCGTCAGGTCGGCCACAGGTGGTTGCTCCAGCACCATCGCCGCGCGCAGAAGCGCGGCGCGGCGGATGACATGCGGGTGGAGCAGCATGGTCGCGGCAATCATGTTGGCGCCGTTGGAATGCCCGAGGAAGACAAGTTTTTGCGGGTCGAGCCTGTAAGCCTCGATGGCGCCGTCGACGAAGGCTGCCAGCGCCTCGGCCTCGGACCTGATGTCGGCCTGGTCAAACTTGTTGGCCGAGAAGCGGCGGAACCAGCGCGGCGTACCCTCGTCGGTGGCGCGACCGCGCAGCGCCAGAAGCGTCGCGTTGGGGGAGGCCTTGGCGGCAAAGGGCAGAAGGCTGGTCTCGTTGCCGCCGGAGCCGTGCAGCAAGACGATCATCGTGCCGTCGGGAGTTTCGGGTGTGTAGAAGCGATGCACGAAGGGCAGCTCGCGATAGATGACACGCTCTTCGCCCGGCCAGGAGAACTGCGGCAGTATCACCTTCAATTCGTCGATCTTGTCGGCCCGGTTGGGCGGCACGAAGAGATGGGTGCCAAGGTCGGCCGGTGCCTCGTCCACCATCATGCCTGGCGCGTCGGTCGCCAGCTCGAACAGCGTGCCGCCCGGCTCGCGCACATAGAGCGAGTAGAAATATTTGCGGTCGTGAACGTTGGTGATCGAGGAATTGCCCTTGGCGAGTTCGGCATGCACGGCCTCGACCTGTTCAGTGTCGCGGGCGCGGAAGGCGATGTGGTCGATGGTGCCGGTGCCGGGTGCGCTCGACCAGAAGCCCTTGGCGTCCCTGACGTCGATGATGTCGCCGGAATCGGACACCAGCCGGCGGATGAATTCCGTGCTTTTCTCCGGCCGGTAGCCGAAATGCCTGGTGACGAAGCTTTCGGTCAGCTCCGGCACCTCGGTCATGATGGTGGCGCCTCGGATGCGGCGGATGGCGTGTTCCTGCGGAACCGTCGAGCCGTCCCAGGCCGCCGGCGCCGGAAAGCCCGCGACGCCGACCAGCTTGACGATCACCCCGTCGGGGTCCTTGAGCCTGAGCGTCGGTTCGCCCATCTCTTCCTTCGGGCCCGAGATCTCGATGTGATGGGACAGCGCCCGCGTCAGCCAGAAGCCGATGCTGGCGGGATCGATGCCGAGCGCGATCTCGCTGGGCTGGCCATGGCCGACGCGGCCCGGCGCGCCGTCCTCCCAGACGAGAAAGGTGATCAGCGTGCCGGGATTGGCAGCACCGTCGCCATAGAACAGGTGCAGCTGCGTCGCGTCCTCATAGCCGCCGGTCTGCTTGACCAGCCTGAGCCCGAGGAAGCCGACATAGCAGTCGACATTGGCCTGCACCTTGCGGGTGATGAGGGTGATGTGATGGATGCCTGTGCCCATTACGCACCTCCGGCCGGTTTGCTTCCGGCCGACATTCCATCAGCGAGGCGGGAGGCGCAACCGGCGAACCGCCATGCAATGAGAAAAGGCCCCGACGAGCGGGGCCTTTCGATCTCACCCTGCTGGCCTCAGGCCGACAGCGCCTTGGCCTCGCGGCGGCGGGCATGCAGCACATGCTCGGTATAGCCATTGGGCTGGGTGCGGCCCATGAACACCAGGTCCTCGGCTGCCTTGAAGGCCGGGCTGTCGAAGCCGGGCGACAGCGGCCTGTAGCCTTCGGTCTCGGCGTTCTGCCGGTCGACCACGACGGCCATGCGCTTCATCGTCTCGCGCACCTCGGCCTCGCCGACGATACCGTGGTGCAGCCAGTTGGCGACGTGCTGGCTTGAGATGCGCAGCGTGGCGCGGTCCTCCATCAGCCGGACGTCGTCGAGGTCGGGCACGGTCGACACGCCGACGCCCTGGTCGACCCAGCGCACGACATATCCGAGCAGGCCCTGCAGGTTGTTTTCGAGCTCGGCCTCGATCTCGTCGGCCGTGTAGCCACGGGTCGCCAGCGGAATGGTCAACAGGTCTGCGAGCGACGCCTGCTCCCTGCCACGCAGCTGGTCTTGGACGGCCGACACGTCAACTAGGTGGTAGTGCATGGCATGCAGCACGGCTGCCGTTGGCGTCGGCACCCAGGCGGTGCTGGCGCCAGCGCGGGGATGGGCGATCTTCTGCTCGATCAGATCCGCCATCTGGTCGGGTGCGGCCCACATGCCCTTGCCGATCTGGGCGCGGCCGGGAAGGTTGCGGGCGATGCCGACATCGACGTTGTTGGCCTCATAGGCCGCGAGCCAGGCGGTGTCCGCCATCTCGCTCTTGCGCAGCATCGGGCCTGCTTCCATCGAGGTGTGGATCTCGTCGCCGGTGCGGTCGAGGAAGCCGGTGTTGATGAAGACGGTGCGGTCACGCACCTTGGACAGGCAGGCGGCGAGGTTGGCCGAGGTGCGGCGCTCCTCGTCCATGACGCCGATCTTCATGGTGTATTTCGGCAGGCCGAGCAATTCCTCGATGCGCTTGAACAGCGCGTCCGACAGGCCGACCTCGTCGGGGCCGTGCATCTTGGGCTTGACGACGTAGACCGAGCCGGTGCGGCTGTTGCGCACCGCATTCTCGCCGCGGATGTCCTGTGCGGCGCTGGCGACGGTGATGGCCGCGTCCAGGATCGCCTCGGGCACAGGCTTGCCGGCCTCGTCGCGCACCGCATCGGTGAACATGTGGTGGCCGACATTGCGCACGAGCATGGTCGAGCGGCCATTGAGCGTGAGAGTGCCGCCGCCGGGCGCGGTGAAGACACGGTCGCCGACCAGCCTGCGGGTGATGGTCTTGCCGCCCTTGGCGAATTCGGAACTCAGGCTGCCGTCCATCAGGCGCTGCCAGTTGCGGTAGACGGTGACCTTATCCTCGGCGTCGATGGCGGCTACCGCGTCCTCGAGGTCCATGATGATCGAGATCGCCGCCTCGATGATCACGTCGGCGATGCCGGCGGCGTCGAGCTGGCCAACCGCGTGCTCGCGGTCGACGACCAGTTCGATGTGCAGGCCGTTGTTGATCAGCAGCACGCTCTTCGGCTCGTGGCGCGGCCCGGCGAAGCCGGCGAACTGCGCTGCCGCCTTGAGCCCGGTCTTCGCGCCGTCTGCCAGCATGACCTGGAGCTTGCCGCGCTCGACGATGTAGCTGGTGGCATCGGCATGGCTGCCCGAAGCCAGCGGCACCGCCTGGTCGAGGAAGGCGCGGGCGTAGGCGATGACGCTTTTGGCGCGGACCGGGTTGAAGGCCGTACCCCTCTCGGCGCCGTCGGTCTCGGCAATCGCGTCGGTGCCGTAGAGCGCATCATAGAGCGAACCCCAGCGCGCGTTGGCGGCATTCAGCGCATAGCGGGCGTTCGACAGCGGCACCACCAGTTGCGGACCGGCAACGGTGCCGATCTCGGCGTCGACGTTCTTGGTCGCCACCTGGTAGGCGTCGGCTGCGGGTGCGGGCACCAGATAGCCGATGTCGCGCAGAAACTGCTCGTAGGCGCTCGCGTCGTGTGGCTTGCCCTTCCGCTCGCGATGCCAGGCATCGATCTTTGCCTGCAGGTCGTCGCGGATGGCGAGCAACTCGCGATGGCGCGGCGCCAGGTCGCGAACGATCTCCGCCAGGCCCAACCAGAAGGCCGCCGGATCGACGCGAGCGCTCGGCAGCACTTCATTGTCCACGAAGGCGCGCAGCGCCGGATCGACCGACAGGCCGGCGACGCTTTCATAATTCCTGGTCATCTGGGGCTCCTTCCAAACTCGGTTCTGTCGATGCTGATGGCAAAGATTGTATCCATTGACAAGGATTTTATGATACAAGATAGTGCCCATACGCTGCAAATGCCAGCTGCGGGACTGTGGTTCGCTAACAAGGCGTGGCACATCCAGAATTTGTCCGACGAGGTCGCAGCATGATCGGCATCATCAAGAGTTCCCTGCCGAACGGCCGCACACTCAAGGCGACCGCGGCGCTCCGCCAGGTGGCGGAACTGGGCCTGGAGGGGCTCCTGTTCAATTCGCTCTTCGACGTCAGTCCGACGCTCGATGCAGCCGAAATGACGGCCGTCCGCGCCGAGGCCGACAGGCTTGGGCTGAAAATCTCGTCGATGCTCGGCATCGTCAACCCGACGCTTCCCGCCCGCAGCCAGTCGATCGTCGACGCCGGCGGCGGCGACATGCAGGCGGGCATCGAGCGTCTGGTGACGCTCGCCGCTGGCATCGGCATTCACGACATGTTCTTCATCATCGGCATGATCGAGGATCGCTTCGAGGTCGATGTGAGCTGGCGGACCCAGCTCGATGGCGTTGCCGAACTGCTTTTGCGCTGTGCGCCTGCCCTGCGCCGGAACGGCTCGAAGCTGCTGCTCAAGACCCATGAGGAGATCGCGACGGCCGAGATCGTGGCCCTGGTCGAGCGGGTCGGCTCCGACGTGCTGGGCATCGCCTTCGATCCGGTCAACGTGCTTTGCCGCCTTGAGGATCCCGTCGCCGCCGCACGGCGCGTCGCGCCATATGCCGCCCAGACCTATGTCGACGACGCGGTCGTCCGGTTCCAAGAGGGTGGCATCCGCCGCTTCCTTGCGCCACTCGGCGAAGGCTTTGTCGACTGGGATGCGATCAGGTCGATACTGCCTGATCGCACGGTGTGGTTCGAGATGCATGCAGGCCAGTTCGCCATGCCGGTCTTCGATCGGGATTGGCTGAAGCGGCAGCCGCCCGTCGCTCTTGAGGAGTTTGCGGCCGTTTTGGCCATGGCCGCGAAATTCGGGACGCGCGACGTGCCGTGGGACCAGGCTGCACCTGTCGCCCGGCTGCCGCGGGCCGTCGCCAACTGGCCCCGATAGGCTTTTCCGCCGAATGTTCGACGACAATTTCAGGCAACGATTACAGCCCAGTTTGGGCATGCACACCTTTCAAGCACCCATTTTTGCGCGGTAGGCGACCGCGCCAGTCACCCGAAGGAGAGCCGAGTGTCCGTCAGTCCCTCTGGCAACAGCCCATCGCAGCCGCTGCCGTCGCGGATGCAAAGACAGGCATTCCTCGAGACGTTCGGCAATTGCTTCCGCAATGGAACGCTGCTGGCCGGGCGCGCTTTCGACAAGGGGCTCGATTCCGCCGCGGACACGTCTCGCGGTCTGTTTGAAATCCTGCGGGCGGAGTTTCGCGCCGCAAGCGACACCGAGAAATTCGAGGTGCTCAAGGGCTACACGCCGCTCGACCCGCGGATCGAGGCAGCCAAGGTCGTCGCCGACGAAAGCCAGGCGGCGAGCCTCGACGCCATGACGGACCATCAGAAGGGCAGGCTGCTGGAACTGCTCGGCGCCTATGTCGAAAAATTCGGCTTCGACGCCATCTTCGTGGTGCGCAACTACACAACCGCGCAGCTCCAGGCCGCCTTGGAGGCACGTATCCATACCGATCGCCAGACCGAACTCGCCGTCACCTATGGCGAGGTCGAGCTGCTGGCCGAGATTCAGGTCGAGGCCCGCTTCGCGGCCTGAATTGCCAATGTTTCCTTCGAGGCTCGCCCTCTGGGCGGGCACCTCGGCTCAGGCGTAGCGTGCCAGGATTTCGCTGAGATTGCGCTTGGTGCGCTTGGTCTGGCCGATATTGGCCTGTTCGAATACCTGCCGCAGGTGATCGATGATCGCAGCGGCACTCGCCTGCGGGTCGCGGGCGCGCAACGCCTGCAGGATGGCGACATGCTCGTCGACGCTGCAGTCGGTCTCCTGGTGCGTGCTGTGCTGCGCGAGGATGAGCGACGTGCGTGAGATCAACGACTTGAGGAAGCCGGCGAGCACCTCGTTGCCGGCCATATGCGCGGCGAGCAGGTGGAACTCGCCCGACGCTACGATGGCGGCGGTGTGGTCGCCGGAATGGCTTATGCTGTGCTCCCTTTCGAGGTGCTCTTCCAGCATGGCGATCTGTTTGTCGGTGATGATGGCGGCGAGCTTGGAGAAGATTTCGCGTTCGATGGCGTTGCGCGCCTCGAAGACCTGCCGTGCCTCGTCCGGCGTCGTGCTGGCGACGAACGCGCCGCGGTTCTGCCGGAACTCGACAAGCGACTCGGAGTGCAGCCGGTTGAGGGCGGCACGCACGATGGTGCGGCTCACGGAAAACAGCGACCCGATCGATTCTTCGCTGAGCTTCGTCCCCGGCATCAACTCGCGCGCCAAGATTGCCCTGAACAGCGCCTGGTAGATCGAGTCGATCTTTGAGCCGGCTTTATCGTCGAAATCAGTATTCGCAGCTTTTGCCATTCCAACACCAGACAATGTTACACGGGCAGCACGCAAGAATGCCACGTCTCAGATGCATCGGCCGGGGGCTGAAGACAAGAAGAATGCTGGCTCTTGCCATAATCCCGGTAATGTTCTAGCCGGACTGAAAACGCCGTCTGCTGCTCTCCCTGCAGCCCGGTTCGCCGGCCGTCAGAACCTGCAATCCGCCAGGACGGTTGCGGTGTGCGGCCACCAAGCTGCGCCGGCGGCACTTTAGCATAAGTTGACGGATACAATAGAGAAAACTATCGCGCTCAATCTATAGGTGTTTTGAATACGATTCGAAAATGACGCGGTCCGGCGCCATATGGGTTCCCATTGCTGCCGCTTAGCGGCCGCCGGCCAGGCGTCGAATCGGGGCGGGCGAACCGCCCAGCAGCCCTGCGAGGTGCGGCGACAGGCCGGAGGTCTCGCCGGCGGCCGGGGCCCCGACAGTTGTCGGGCGCGGCAGGCTGGCCAGTCGCAGCGCCTTGCCGATGGCGACGCGATGCGGGTCAAGAATCGGCACCGGCGACAGCTCGGCCACCTCCGGCAGCGAAGGAATCAGGCCTGCGCCGCCCAGCACGATGCGTTCGGCGCCAAGAGCCTCTGCTTCGCCCGCCAGAAATGCGGCAACGGCCGTTGGCTCGTCCGCCACGTCCTCGATTGAACGGATGCCGGCGATTCTGTCGCCGATGCCGAGCTTCAGCACCAGTTCGGAAAGCATCTCGCACCAGACGGTGCCGTTGGTGGCGACGAGGGATGTTCCCGGCAGATCGACTGCCGCCAGCAGTCCCGCTTCGGCGAACCCGACGACTGGAAGCCTCGTCATCTCGGCCAGCGCTTCCCGGCCCGGATCGCCGAAGCAGGCGAGCAGGATCGCGTCGGGCGCGGCCCCCTCGGCGATCGCCCTCGCGGCGGCGTCCAGAACCGCATGCGCGGCAATCGACACCGCCACGCGCGTGGAAATGTAGCTGAAGCCGAAGTCGGCTGTCACGGTCCGGACGTCGGCCACGCCTGCTGTCTCGGCGCGCACGAGCGCGTCGATCGTGTTGCCGACGCCGATCGACGTATTCGGATTGATGACGAGTAGGCGACGCATCGATTCCCTCGAAGAGCAATGAAACGGCAGCTGCACCAATGCGGCTTGGGGCTGGCCTCCCGGGCTAACCCCCAATGTTGATTGGTCTTTATCATTGTATCATATCACCTGTAAAGTTTGTATCCAAATTTGCCGGTCATTCGTTTCATGTATGCGACGGTAGGCAGATGTATGATTTCCGGATTTGGGTATCCTGAAGCGTATGATTTGAGCGTAGGCCGGTGGCCGGAATGAGGGCCAGAGCAGCCGGTTCATTTAGCTCTGCAATAAGTATAGTCATATTAACGCATTGAGTTTGAAAAGAAATTTGGAAAATACCCGGCATGGGAATCATTTTGCATCAGCAGGATAATATTTATGTATCCACTGAGTGAGAAATCGGATACAAAAGTGACAGGGAGAGCCTTTGCAAAAAGGCAGTGTCAGTTCAGCCAACGGGAGAGACAATCATGCATTCGTTCCTGTCCGCCTTGTCCACTCTGTCGCATGGGCGGCGGCAATTCCTCGCGACTGTTGGAAGCGCGGCGATCACCGTGACGATCGGTCTCGGCGGTTCGGCCGTCATGGCGGCAGATCGCGAGCATACGATCATCGTGGGCCTCGGCGGCCAGATCAACACGCTCGACCCGCTGCGCGCCGACTACAACCAGACCAACACCATCATCAGCGCCGTCTACGATACGCTGGTGACGTATGACGAGACCAAGCTCGTCGGATCCCTGGCCACCGAATACGCCTATGGCGCCGATGCCAAGTCGATCACCTTCACCCTGCGCCCCGACGTGAAGTTCCATGACGGCTCGGCGCTGACCGCCAAGGATGTCGCCTACACGCTCGACCGTCTGAAGCGCCTCGGCACGGGCGTCGCTTCGCTGATCGGCGGCTACGAATCGACCACCGTCACCGACGACACGCACCTGACGATCAATCTCTCCAAGCCCAACACCCTGTTCCTGCCGTCGCTGAGCAAGATCTACATCCTCAATTCGGCGCTGGTCGAAGCCAACAAGGGCGCTGACGACGGCCAGGGCTGGCTGCAGGCGCATGACGCGGGCTCGGGTCCCTATGTGATGGGCGACCAGTCGCAGGCTGTGGTGATCGACCTGTACCCGGGTTACTGGGCAGCCGAGGCAGGCCGTCCCGAATCCATCGTCTTCCGCCGCATCGACGAAAGCGCGACGCGCCGCGATGAGCTCCGCGCCGGCAACATCGACGTCGCCTTCGGCTTCGCCGACCGCGATGCCGCCGCCATGGCCACCGACCCGGCGTTGAAGGTCGTGCCGATCAACACCAGCTACCAGACCGAAGTGCTGTTCAACACCAAGGTCGGCCCGACCGCCGATCCGAAGGTGCGCAAGGCGCTGCGCATGGTCTATGACTATGCCGGCGGCCTGCGCGGCATCCGCGGCGGCAACGGCAAGATCGCCAATGGCCCGCTGCCGGCCCGCCTCGACTGCCGCCCTGAACTGCCAGAGGTGAAGCGCGATCTTGACGCTGCCAAGGCGCTGCTCGCCGAGGCAGGTGCGGCGAACCTGAAGCTCAAGATGAACTTCCAGCCGGTGTTCGAGCTGCAGAAGCAGGAAGCGACGCTGTTCCAGTCCAACCTGCGCGAGATCGGCGTCGAGCTCGAGCTCGAGCCCATCGCCTTCCCGAACTACCTCGCCAGCCTGAAGGATCCGAACTCGATCCCGCAGATGATGCTGCTCGAGGACTTCGCCCAGTTCCCTGACGCCGGCATCATGCTGGTCAAGGGCTACAAGTCGGATGCCGTCGGCACCAACCGCACCGGCTACGCCAATCCGGAAGTCGACAAGCTACTGGACGAGGCACTCGCCACCGCCGACGACGCCAAGCGCTGCGATCTCTACAAGCAGGTCCAGACCATTCTCGACAATGACTCCGTGATGGTCGACATGTATGGTGTCTACAAGCCGGCGGCCTATCGTGTCGGCACGCTCGCCGACCTCAAGGCCAGCATGCTCGCCACGCCCGCCGAGCCGGCAGACTTCCGTCTCGCCAAGCCGTAAGCGAGGCCGACAATGCTCGCGTTCCGCGCCTACTCCTGGTTCCTGGGCCGACGCCTGGGCCTGACCCTGCTGACCCTTTGGGGACTGGCCTCGCTGGTCTTCCTGATGATCAAGCTCATGCCCGGCGACGAAGCCCAGATGGCTGCCGGCGCGGACGCCTCCGCCGCCCAGATCGAGGCGGTGCGTGAACGGCTGGGGCTCGATGCCCCGGTCATCATGCAATATCTCAGCTTCCTGGGTCGCCTCCTGCGCGGCGACCTGGGCACCTCCATCGTCACGCTGCAGCCGGTGCTGGCCGACCTCGAAAAGGTCCTGCCGAGCACGCTGGAACTCGTCTTCATCGCCATGCTGCTCAACCTTGCGGTTGCGATCCCGGCCGGCATCGTCGCGGCCTATCGCCAGGGCGGCATCTTCGACACGACAAGCCGCATCACGGCCGTCATGCTCGGTGGCATGCCCGCCTTCTGGCTGGCGCTGGTGCTGCAATATGTGCTGGGCAGCGTCTGGCGCGTGGTACCGATCTCGGGCCAGCAGGGCTACGGCATGAACTCGCCGGTGGTTTCGGGCGCGCCGACGCTCGACGCGCTGATGGCTGGCAATTTCGCCGGCTTCTTCGACGCGCTTCACCACATCGTCCTGCCGGCGGCGGTGCTGGCGGCGCTGTTCGCCACGCAGATCTTCCGCACCCTGCGGGCGGCGTTGCTCGGTGTGTTGCGCTCCGACTTTATCATGGCGGTCCGCGCCAAGGGGGCGACGGCCCGTCACATGCTGGTGCGCCATGCGCTGCCCAACAGCCTGAACCCGGTGCTGACGCTTTCGGGCACCCAGGCCGGTGCCATGATCGGTTCGGCCGTGCTGGTCGAAACCGTCTTCGCCCGCCAGGGCATCGGCGCCTACATGTTCAATGCGGTGGCGCAGAAGGACGCGTTTGCGGTGCTGGGCTCGGTGATGTTCATCGGCACCGTCGTCTGCCTCGTCAACCTGATCGTCGACATCCTCCAGCTTCTGGTCGACCCGCGCATCCGCGCCGCTCAACTGGGGAGCCAAAGCCAATGACCGCCCCCGCCATCGCCCAGCCGGCAACCGCCCGTCGCAAGGAAGGCTTCACGCCGTTCGAAACCTTCGTGTTCACGCTGGTCGTCGCGTTGCTGGCCATCGCCATCGTCGGCCCGCTCTTTGCGCCCGGCAGCGTCTACAACTCCGACATCGCCAACTCGCTGATGCCGCCGAGTGCCGCCAATTGGTTCGGCACCGACGACCAGGGCCGCGACGTGTTCTGGCGTCTCATCGTCGGCGCCCAGACGACGCTGCTGTCGGCCTTCCTCGTCGTGACGCTCTATTCGCTGATCGGCGTCACCATCGCCACCGTTGCCGCAGCCGGCCCACGCTGGCTCGACGAGGGACTGATGCGCCTCACCGACATCGGCCTGGCGCTGCCGGGCATGATCGTGGCGCTCGGCTTTGCCGCCGCCATGGGTGCCAGCCTGCGCTCGGCCGTCATCGCCATGGCGATCACCGGCTGGCCGATCACCGCCCGCATGCTGCGCGGCATCATGCGCCAGACCATGGAACAGCCCTTCGTCGCCGGTGCCCAGGTGCTCGGCGTATCGAAATGGCGGCTGATGACCAAGCACGTGCTGCCCAACTCGCTCGACGTGCTGATCGTCAAATGGGCCGGCGACATCGGCACCACCGTTCTGGTTCTGGCAAGTCTCTCCTTCATCGGCGTCGGTGCCCAGCCGCCGAGCGCCGAGTGGGGCGCCACTATTGCTGCTGCCCGCGGCTACGTCTCGACTGCCTGGTGGACCGTCGTCGCCCCCGGTGCCGCCGTCGCCATCACCTCGATCGCCTTCGGCCTGCTCGGCGACATCATCCAGGTCCGCCGCGACCCGTCGCTCAGGGGCAACTGAGATGAGGACCGTGCACCCCATGCCCGACCAGTCCACCCTCACCCCCGTTCGTCCCCCTCTCGTCACCGTCGACAAGCTCACCGTCGACATGCCGCTGGGCCGCAGCGGCGCCAGCGTCCGCATCGTCGACGGCGTCGACTTCACCATCGGCGTCGGCGAGCGCGTGGCGCTGGTCGGCGAGTCCGGCTCGGGCAAGTCGCTGACGGCACGCGCCCTGATGCGGCTCGACCGCCTGGCCAAACTGTCCGGCCGGGTCGACTTCGACGGCACCGACCTGCTCAAGCTCTCCGACCGCGACATGGGCAAGCTGCGCGGCAGCTCCATTGCCATGGTCTTCCAGGACCCGATGAGCTTCCTCGACCCGCTGATGACCATCGGCGACCAGGTGGCCGAGACGCTGCGCATCCGTGGCGTCGGCAAGGTCGAGGCGCGCAAGCGGGCGCTGGCGGTGCTCGACGAGCTCGGCGTCGACCGCGCCGCCGAACGGCTCGATTCCTATCCGCACGAATTCTCGGGCGGCATGCGCCAGCGCGTCGTGCTGGCCATGGCGCTGGTGGGCGAGCCGCGCCTTTTGATCGCCGACGAGCCGACGACCGCGCTCGACGTGCGCGTCCAGGACCAGGTGCTCGACCTGCTCGACGACGTCTCGGCGCGCCGCGGGCTGGCGGTGCTGTTCATCACTCACGACCTCGGCGTGGTTGCCGGTTTCGCAGAGCGCGTCATGGTCATGTATTCGGGCCGGATCGTCGAGGGCGGCGAGGTCGCAAGCGTCTTCGCCAATCCAAGCCACCCCTACACGCAAGGCCTGATCAAGGCGGTACCGCGCATCGACCAGGATCTGGCGACGCTCTATGCCATCCCCGGCGCGCCGCCGCCGCCTTTGGCGCGGCCGAGCGGCTGCCCGTTCCACCCGCGCTGCGACCAGCGTTTCGACCGCTGCGACAGGGAACTGCCGGCGCTGCTGCCGATCGGCCGGACGCGCGTCGCCTGCCACCTGCATGACGGGAAGGGTGCCTGACCATGCTCATGTCCGTCGACAACATCAGCAAGTCCTATCACGCCTTCCCCAACCCGCCGGCCAAGGTGCTGCACGACGTCTCGATCGACATCGCCGCAGGCGAGGCCATCGGCCTTGTCGGCGAATCCGGGTCGGGCAAGTCGACCATTGCCAAATGCATGCTGGCGCTGATCAAGCCGGAAGTGGGCGCGATCAGCTACGACGGCATCGACGTTATCCACGCCAGGGGCGAGGATTTGCGCCGTTTCCGCCGCGAGGTGCAGATGGTGTTCCAGGATCCCTACGGCAGCCTCAACCCGCGCATGACGGTGGAGGAGCTGATCGGCGAGGGGCTGCTGATCCATAAACTCGAGGCCACGGCGGCGGCACGGCGAGCCCGCGTCGCCGAGATGATGGAGATGGTCGGCCTCAACCCCAACGACATGGACCGCTACACGCGCTCCTTCTCAGGCGGCCAGCGCCAGCGCATCGCCATTGCCCGCGCGCTCGTCATCCGCCCGCGCATCCTCGTCTGCGACGAGCCGGTGGCGGCCCTCGACGTGTCGGTGCAGGCGCAGGTCATCAACCTGCTGCAGGACATGCAGAAGAAGCTCAACCTCGCCATCGTCTTTGTGGCGCACGACCTCGCCGTCGTCCGCCATCTCTGCGAGCGGATCGTCGTGCTGCACAAGGGCAGGGTGGTCGAGCAGGGCACGCGCGAGGAGATCTTCGGCAACCCGCAGCAGGAATACACCCAGTCGCTGCTGGCCGCGGTGCCGGTTCCCGATCCCGTCGTCGGCCGCGCCCGCCGCGCGGCGCGCCACCTCGAACCTGCCAACTGACATAAAGAATAAGGAGACTGCCGATGCGTATCGGTGTCGATGGCCGCAAGATTCCCGAAGCCGCCAAGCGCGGTCCGGTGGCCAGCTTCGATCACGGCAAGGAACTGGGCATGGAGGGCCTGTTCTTCCGCACCGTGCTCGACATGAGCCCGACGCTCGACGCCGGCTATCTCAGCGAGATCAAGCAGCGCGCCGACGAGCTCGGCATGTATCTCGAAACCGGCCTCGGCAAGGTCAACCCCTACGCGACGCCTGAAGGACCGGAACTGCGGCTGATCGGCGACGGCGACATCGTGCTCGGCTTCCGCCGCATGATGGAGGCGTGCGCGGCCATCGACTGCTGCGAGCTGTGGGTGGCGACCGCCAACTACAAGCCGGCCTATACCGGCCGCTTCGCCTATGACCGCTTCCGCACCGACGTGACCTGGCCCGAGCAACTGGAGGCCACCGCGCGCTTCCTCAAGAAGCTCGCGCCGATCGCCCGCGATCTCGGCATCCACATGAACCTCGAGACCCACGAGGAGATCACCTCGTTCGAGCTGGTGCGGCTGGTCGAGCAGGTCGGGCCCGATACGACCGGCATCGTCTTCGATACGGCAAACGTGCTGCAGCGCGCCGAGCACCCTGTGTGGGCGGCGAAACGCGTCGCGCCCTATGTCCGCCAGACTCACATCAAGGACGCGCTGATCGCCTATGATGGCGAGGTGCTCGATTTCCAGATGCGCCCCTGCGGCGGCGGTGTGGTCGACTTCCGCGCCATCATGCCGATCCTGGCCGCGGCCAACCCCGACCTCAACCTGTCGATCGAGAACTACGAATCATTCTCCGACCGTCCCCGCAACCCGCCGAAGATGATCATCGAGATCGCCGATCCGAAATGGCTCGAAGGCCATCCCGACCTCGGCGTCGAGGAATACGCCGACTACATGAAGATGGTGCAGGATTACGCCGCCCGCATCGCCAGCGGCGAGGTCATGGACCGCGAGAGCTTCGCCGCCTGGGCGGTGAAGAACTACCACTATGACGAGACGGTCGCCTACATCAAGGACAGCGCCGCCCACGTCAGGGGCATCTGCGAAGAGCTCGGGCTGCCGCTGCAGAAGGCGGCGTAAGCCGTTTTATCGACGATCGATAAAAACCCGCGGAAGCTGCCTTCCGCGGGTTTTTCTGTTTCCGGCACGCGATCAGATCCCCCTCACCGTCACGGCTTCGCCGTGCCACCTCTCCCCCACTTCGTGAGGGAGAGGAATCGCCAACCGCCGAAGCGGTGACATAGAGGCACGACCTCGCAAGGCTTGGGTTCCTCGCTCCCACGAAGTGGGGGAGAGGTGGCTCGGGCGAAGCCCGAGACGGTGAGGGGGCTTTCGCCAACTACATCATGACCCGCACCAAGAAAAAAAGCCGCGCTGCGAGCGCGGCCTTTGCGTTCAACAGGTATGGCGGCTTACCACTCC
This sequence comes from Aminobacter sp. Piv2-1, assembly GCF_037625995.1. Classification (NCBI taxonomy): domain Bacteria; kingdom Pseudomonadati; phylum Pseudomonadota; class Alphaproteobacteria; order Hyphomicrobiales; family Phyllobacteriaceae; genus Aminobacter; species Aminobacter sp. Piv2-1. The sequence goes on along the minus strand of NZ_JARKMU010000008.1, from coordinate 77,350 downwards.
AGCACGATCTTGCCGGCTTCGCCGTTGGCGGCGTTGTGGAAGGCAGCCTGGTAGTCGTCGGCCTTCATGCGGCTGGTGATGACCTTGCGGATGTCGAGGCCGCTTTCCAGCATCGCCAGCATCTTGTGCCAGGTCTCGAACATCTCGCGGCCGTAGATGCCCTTGAGCGTGATCATCTTGAACACGATCTTGGCAAGGTCGATGGGGAAGGGCTTGGCCGGAACGCCGAGCAGGGCGATGCGGCCGCCCATCAGCGTGTGCTCGACCAACTGGTCGAAGGCGGCCGGCGAGCCGCTCATCTCGAAGCCGACGTCGAAGCCTTCGCGCATACGCAGGCGTGCCATGGCGTCGCGCAAGTCTTCCTCGGCGACGTTGACGGGGGTGACGTCGGCGACCTGGGTCGCGAGTTCGAGGCGCTTGGGGTTGATGTCGGTGATGACGACATGGCGTGCGCCGCAATGGCGGGCGACCGCCGCACCCATGATGCCGATGGGCCCGGCACCGGTGATCAGCACGTCCTCGCCGGCGACGTCGAACGAGAGCGCCGTGTGCACGGCATTGCCCAGCGGGTCGAGGATGGCGCCGAGCTCGTCGTCGATCGAATCGGGCAGCGGCACCACGTTGAAGGCAGGAATGCGTACATATTCGGCGAAGGCGCCCGGCAGGTTGACGCCGATGCCCTGCGTTTCCGGATCGAGGTGGAAGCGGCCGGCGCGGCTGGCGCGGCTGCGCATGCCGATGACATGGCCCTCGCCCGAGACGCGCTGGCCGACCTTGAAGCCGCGCACATGAGCGCCGAGCTCGACGATCTCGCCGGCATATTCGTGGCCCGTGATCATCGACACCGGCACGGTCCTGGCCGCCCATTCGTCCCACTTGTAGATGTGGATGTCGGTGCCGCAGATACCTGTCTTGTTGACCTTGATCAGCACGTCGTCGGGGCCGACCTCCGGCACGGGCCGGTCTTCCATCCAGATGCCGGGTTCAGCCTTGGCCTTGACCAGTGCGCGCATAAGGAAACTCCTGAAACTCAGATGATGCCGAGCGACTTGCCGGCGTCGGCAAAGGCGTCGATGGCGAAGGCGATGTCCTGGTCGTCGAGGGCGGCCGACATCTGGGTGCGGATGCGCGCCTTGCCCTGCGGCACGACGGGATAGAAGAAGCCGGCGACATAGACGCCGCGCTCGTCGAGCGCCTTGGCCATTCGCTGCGCCAGCACCGCGTCGCCCAGCATGACCGGGATGATCGGCGTCTCGCCCGGGAGCAGCGTGAAGCCGGCTTGGGCGAGGCCTTCGCGGAAGCGTGTGGTGTGGCGGCCGAGCCTGGCGCGCAGGTCGTCGGCGGCCCGCGCGATCTCGATCGCCTTCAGCGACCCGGCGGCAACGGCCGGCGCAAGCGAGTTGGAGAACAAATAGGGACGGGCGCGCTGGCGCAAGAGGTCGATGATCGGCTGCGACGCGGCGATGAAGCCGCCCATGGAGCCGCCAAGCGTCTTGCCCAGCGTGCCGGTGACGATGTCGACGCGGTTGCCGACGCCGGTCAGTGCCGGCGTGCCGCGGCCCCCGTCGCCGATATGGCCGGTGGCGTGACAGTCGTCGACGGCGACGATCGCGCCATGACGCTCGGCGAGATCGCAGATCTCCTTGAGCTTGGCGATGTGGCCGTCCATCGAGAACACGCCGTCGGTGACCACCATCTTGAAGCGGGCGCCGTCGGCGTCGGCCTGCTTGAGCTGGGCCTCCAGGTCGTTCATGTCGCCCTGGGCGTAGCGGAAGCGCTTGGCCTTGGAGAGGCGCACGCCGTCGATGATCGAGGCGTGGTTCAGGCTGTCGGAAATGATCGCGTCCTCGGCGCCGAGCAGCGGCTCGAACAGCGCGCCATTGGCGTCGAAGCAGGCGGCGAACAGGATCGCGTCGTCCTTGCCGAGATAGTCGGCGATGGCGTGCTCGAGCTCGCGATGCAGAGTCTGGGTGCCGCAGATGAAGCGAACCGAGGCCATGCCGAAGCCGAACTCGTCGAGAGCGGTCGCCGCCGCCTTGCGGATGTCGGCATTGTCGGCGAGGCCGAGATAGTTGTTGGCGCAGAGGTTGACCATCTGGCGTTCGCCCGTCGCACCCTTCACCTTAATGCGGCCGGCCTGCATGCCGGAGATCTGGCGCTCGCGCTTGTAGAGGCCGTCGGCCTCGATGCCCCGGAGAAGGTTCGAGATGTGGGAAAGGAAATCCTGGCTCATCGGCATCAAAATCCATTAAGATGGAAATTCCGATATATTGGATGATTTGGAAAGTCCAGTGGAATCGCTGCGATACAGCCGAGGCGGCAAATGGCTCGCGACGCGCCTGCCGCAGTGCTATCAGTCGGCCCGCATGAGGGGATCGAGATGGAACTGAACGACGCGCCGAAGATCGGCCCGGTGATCCAGAAGGAACGCAAGGAGCGCCATCTGACGCTCGACCGGCTGGCGGCGATCTCGGGCGTGTCGCGCTCGATGCTGTCGCAGATCGAGCGCGGCGAGGCCAACCCGACCTTCGCCGTGCTCTGGGCGCTGACCCAGGCGCTCGGCATCGACTTTTCCCAGCTGATCGCCGGCGGCATCGCCCAGCAGAGGAAGGCGGATGCGATCGAACTGGTGACGGTGGCGCTGACGCCCGAGATCAAGAGCCCCGACGGCGCCTGGCGGCTGCGCATCCTGAGTTCGCCGGCGCTGGCCGGCCGCGTCGAATGGTACGAGGTCGAGATCGCGCCCGGCAGCAAGCTGCAGAGCGCCCCGCATGCGCCCGGCACCTTCGAGCACCTCACGGCTTATACGGACGGCCTGCTGGTCGAGACCGAACTTGGCCGCCAAGGCCTCTCCTCGGGAGAGACCGCCCGTTACCGCGCTGACATAGCCCACGAGATCGTCAATGGGGCCGACCATACCGCGCGGGCATTGATGGTGGTGCTCTACGACCAGGGCGGCTGACGGCCGCCGAAGTTCCCGCGTCAACGACGCGCGCCGAAATCCGGGGGAAGAATCAGTTCCTGTAGGCCGGTTCCTGCTCGTCGAGGATGGCCTTGAGTTCGGCGAGGTGGCGCTCGGCCTGGCCGGGATAGTCTTCCTGCTCCTGTGCTGCCTTCTCGGCGATCTCGTCGGACAGCACCCGCAGTGGCCGGCCGGTCCACAGCGCCTTGATGTAGGTCTCGCAGGCGCGCTCGAAATAATAGAGCCGGTTGAAGGTGTCGGCGACGCTGTCGCCGATGACCAGCACGCCGTGGTTGCCCATCACCATCACCTTGACCTTGGGGTCGGCGAGCAGTTGCGAGCAGCGTTCGCCCTCTTCCTCGAAGGCGAGCCCGCCATAGTGGCCGTCGACGACGTGGCGGCGGTAGAAGATCGCGGTGTTCTGGTCGATCGGCGGCAAGGTGGAGTCGGCGAGCGAGGCGAGCACCGTGGCGTGGATCGAGTGCACATGCATGACGCAGCGCGCATGGGCGCGGTTGCGGTGGACCGCACCATGCAGGCCCCAGGCGGTTGGGTCGGGCGCGTTCGGCCCGCTCATCGTCTCGGGGTCGTTGGCGTCGATCAAAAGCAGGTCGCTCGCCTTGATGCGCGAGAAATGCACCTGGTTGGGGTTCATCAGGAAGCGGCTGCCGTCGTCGTTGACGGCGAGCGAGAAGTGGTTGGCCACCGCCTCATGCATGTTGAGCCGCGCCGTCCAGCGGAAGGCGCAGGCGAGTTCGACGCGCTCCTCGTAGAATGGCAGGTTGGTCTGCTTGAGCTGGGTGACGGCCATGTCTTCCTCCCGAATGGTCGAAGGAAGAATGCCGCGCCTCCAGCGACGCGGCAACCGCTCAGGCGGATTTCCGCTGGTCCAGCTTCAGCCCGCCGGTCTCGACGATGAAGTCGATGACCGCTTCCAGCCCCTTGCCGCGCGCGAGATCGGTGAAGCCGAACGGGCGCTTGCCGCGCTGGCGGGCTGCATCGCCCTCCATGACCTCGAGATTGACGTTCACATAGGGCGCGAGGTCGCTCTTGTTGATGACCAGGAAGTCGGAGCGGGTGATGCCAGGGCCGCCCTTGCGCGGGATTTCCTCGCCCTGGCAGACCGAGATGACGTAGAGCGTGATGTCGGCGAGATCGGGCGAGAAGGTGGCCGCCAGGTTGTCGCCGCCGGACTCGATGAAGACGATGTCGAGGTCGGGGAATTTCCGGTTCATCTCGGCGATGGCCTGGAGATTGATCGAGGCGTCCTCGCGGATGGCCGTGTGCGGGCAGCCGCCTGTCTCCACGCCCATGATGCGCTCTTCCGGCAGCGCCTGCAGACGCGCCAGTATCAGCGCATCCTCCTTCGTATAGATGTCGTTGGTGACGACGGCGATGGAGAACTCGTCGCGCAGCGCCTTGCACAGCTTCTCGGTCAGCGTCGTCTTGCCCGAGCCGACGGGGCCGCCGATGCCGATGCGAAGCGGGCCGTTTTTCGAGGTCATGATTGGAATCCGTTGATGGCGAGGATGACGAAGCCCGTGCCGATGATCAGGCACAGCGGCGAATAATACTGACGGTCGAGCCGGGCGAACGGCATCTCGGGCGAGAGCCTGCGCCATGCGGGCGTAAAGCCGGCGATGCCGCGGCCGACAAACACCAGCGCGACCATAAGGGCCGAGGCCGCCAGCCCCGCCCGTGGAAAGGGCGTGGCGAAGATGCCGACGAGCGCCAGCGGCCACAGCGTCGCCAGGATGAGGCAGGCGGTGACGGCGAAGCAGGCAAAGGGTGTGGGCATTGTCTTGATGCCGCGAGCGCCGACGACGGCGCGGGCGCAGGAGGCCTGGTCGGTGCCGGGCCAGACGCCGCCGAGGCCCCAATAGGCGTGCATCGAGGCCAAAAGATACAGCATGAATGCGAGGGCGAAGGCGAGCGCGGTCATGAGCGGAACAGTCTCGAATGTTGGGTCTCGTGGCGCATCGCCATGATGTCGGAAGTTATGGCGGCGGAACCCAGATCGTCGAGCGTCGATACTGCCGCACGCGCAGCGACCACAAGCGCCACCGGCTCGAAGCCGGCGACGATGCCGGTGGCGGCGGTCTGGCCGACGACGCCGAGGCGGATCGCCGCCTGCACGAGATTGGTGGAGAAGGCCTGCAGCCAGGCCGCCAGCGCATCTTCGAGCGCGATGCCGTGGGCGCCGGCAACCGCGCCGACGGCGACGCAGTAAGGGCACTCCGCCGGCAAGCGTTCGATGACAGGATGCGGCCAGGCGGCTGCTGCGGTCAGGAAAGCCTGTCCCTGCAGCATCGATTCCATGTGGCGTTCGCGCGAGCCGGCCAGCGCTTCGGCGAGTTCCGCCACTCCGTTCAGGTCGCCGTCGGCGCGGGCACGGCGCCAGCTCTCGGCGAACAGCACGGCATCGTTCCAGCCCGAACCGATCTCGGCGAGTGCGGTTAGCCATGTGGCGAGGTCGTCGCGGCTGGCGATTAGGTTGTCATGCACGGCGCGTTCGAGCCCGTGGCTGTAAGAGAAGCCGCCGACCGGAAAGGCGGGCGACAGCCAGGCCATCAGGCGCAGCAGTGCGGTGTTGCCGCGCTCAGTCATGGTGGCGATGGTGGTCGCCATGATCGTGATGATGGTGGCCGTTTCCATGGTCGTGGCCATGATGATGGCCGTGATCGTGATCATGGCCGGAATAGGCGCCGCGCACCGGTTCGAACGGGGCTGCGATATCGGTGACGGTGGCGCCCAGACCCTCCAGCATCGCCTTGATGACATGGTCGCGCAGGATGAGGATGCGGTCGGCCGAGATGGCGGCCGCGAGGTGGCGGTTGCCGATGTGCCAGGCGAGTTGCGTCAGGTGGACGGCATCGCGGGCGCGGATGTCATAGAGCTCTTCTTCGGCCGCGACGATGCCGGCGGTGCGACCATCTTCGAGCACGAGCAGGTCGCCGGTTTCGAGCACCACCGGCTCGGGCAGGTCGACCAGCACCCGTTCGCCCTTCGACAACTCGATGGCGCGGCGGCGGATGTGGCGCTCGTCATGGACGAGCACGGCGACGTCGAAGGCTGGCGCCTGGCCCTTGGCAGCGTCGGCACGGATGATCTTGGCTGCGCGCAGCATAGGTATTCCTCGTTCCTCTCGGCGTGATGTTGCGGACATTGCGGCTCACGCGATGGTGCCGAACGGCCGCCAAGCCTACGATAGCTGATAAACCAGAGTCGTCACCACGAAAGCCAGAAGATATCGCCTTTCGTCGGTCGCTGTGACGATGAGGCAAAGTGGCACCAGCGGCGCTCCCACAAAAAACCCCGGCGCGCTGTCGCGGCCGGGGTTTCGTGTTCAGCGACGACGCCGGTGCTCAGGCGGCTTCGGCGACGCCGTCGTTCTTGAGCGCTGCGAGGATGTTCTGCGGCGACGACACGCCGTAGGGATCGCTGTCGCAGTTGTCGGAGAAGCCTTCTTCCTCGAACCACTTCTCGACCTGGCCGTCGTTGATGACGGCGGCGTAGCGCCACGAGCGCATGCCGAAGCCGAGATTGTCCTTGGCGACGAGCATGCCCATCTTGCGGGTGAACTCGCCCGAGCCATCGGGGATCAGCTTGACGTTGGCGAGGTTCTGCGACTTGCCCCAGGCGTTCATGACGAAGGCGTCGTTGACCGAGATGCAGTAGATCTCGTCGATGCCCTCGGCCTGGAATTCGCGGAACAGCTTCTCGAAGTCGGGCAGCTGGTAGGTCGAGCAGGTCGGGGTGAAGGCGCCCGGCAGCGAGAACAGGACGACGCGCTTGCCGTCGAAGAAGTCGGCCGAGGTCTTGTCTTCCCAGCGGAAGGGGTTCGGGCCGCCGACGGCCTCGTCGCGCACGCGCGTGCGGAAGGTGACGGAAGGAACGTTCTTCCCGATCATGTGAAACTCCATTTCCAAGAAAGCGGGACGCCCTGGTCTTGGGTCCAGGGGAATCCTGCCGAATTTTCAGCTAGCGCCGGCACCATAGTGGCTGGCCGGGACCTGTCCAGCCTTGCTGCCGTGGCATCCAGTCGCGGGCAGCCCGCGCAACGGCCCGAAAGGGCAGTGCGCGGGTTCGCGAAGCCTCAGAACAGGAAATAGCGCTGCGCCATCGGCAGCACCGTCGCCGGTTCGCAGGTGAGCAGCTCGCCGTCGGCGCGCACCTCGTAGGTCTCGGGATCGACCTCCATCCGCGGCGTCGCGTCGTTGAGTATCATCGAGCGCTTGCCGATGCCGCCACGCGTGTTCTCCACTGCCACCATCTGCTTTTCGACGCCGATGCGTTCGCGCAGGCCGCCTTCCAGCCCGGCCTTCGACACGAAGGTGATCGAGCTGTTGGTCAGCGCCTTGCCATAGGCGCCGAACATCGGGCGGAAATGGCTCGGCTGCGGCGTCGGGATCGAGCCGTTGGGGTCGCCCATCGGAGCGGTGGCGATCCAGCCGCCGAGCAGAACCATGTCGGGCTTCACGCCGAAGAAGGCCGGGTTCCACAGCACCAGGTCGGCGCGCTTGCCGACCTCGATCGAGCCGATCTCCCTCGACATACCGTGCGCGATGGCCGGGTTGATGGTGTATTTGGCGATGTAGCGGCGGGCGCGGAAGTTGTCGTTGTTGCCTTTCTCCTGAGGCAGCGGGCCGCGCTGTCGCTTCATCTTGTCGGCCGTCTGCCACGTCCGGATGATCATCTCGCCGACGCGGCCCATGGCTTGGCTGTCCGACGAGATCACCGAAAAGGCGCCGAGGTCGTGCAGGATGTCCTCGGCCGCGATGGTCTCCTTGCGGATACGGCTTTCGGCGAAGGCGATGTCCTCGGGGATCGACGGCGACAGGTGGTGGCAGACCATCAGCATGTCGAGATGCTCGGCGATGGTGTTGACCGTGTAGGGCCGGGTCGGGTTGGTCGAGGCCGGGATCACGTTGGGATACTGGCAGACCTTGATGATGTCGGGGGCATGGCCGCCACCCGCGCCCTCGGTGTGGAAGGAGTGGATGGTACGCCCCTTGAAGGCCGCCACCGTGTCCTCGACGAAGCCGCCCTCGTTCAGCGTGTCGGTGTGGATCGCCACCTGGATGTCATAGGCGTCGGCGACCGACAGGCAGGTGTCGATTGCAGCTGGCGTCGAGCCCCAGTCCTCGTGCAGCTTGAGCCCGCAGGCACCGGCAAGCACCATCTCCTCCAGCGCACCGGGCAGCGAGGCGTTGCCCTTGCCGAAAACGCCGATGTTCATTGGCAGGCCGTCGAAGGCCTGGATGATGCGGGCGATGTTCCAGGGGCCGGGGGTGCACGTGGTGGCGAGCGTGCCGTGGGCCGGGCCGGTGCCACCGCCGACCATGCAGGTGACACCCGAGTTCAGCGCTTCGTCGACCTGCTGCGGCGAGATGAAGTGGATATGCGTGTCGATGCCGCCGGCAGTCAGGATCTTGCCTTCGCCGGCGATGATCTCGGTGCCCGGGCCGATGATGATGGTGACGCCCGGTTGCGTATCGGGGTTGCCGGCCTTGCCGATGGCGGCGATGCGGCCGTCCCTGAGGCCGACATCGGCCTTGTAGACGCCGGTGTGGTCGAGAATCAGCGCATTGGTGATGACGCAGTCCATCGCACCCTGGGCGCGGCTCAGCTGGCTTTGGCCCATGCCGTCGCGGATGACCTTGCCACCGCCGAACTTCACTTCCTCGCCATAGACGGTGAAGTCGTTTTCGACCTCGATGAACAGCTCGGTATCGGCGAGCCGCACCTTGTCGCCCACCGTCGGGCCGAACATCTTCGCATAGGAGGCGCGGGAGATTTGAGTGGGCATCAGAGTTTTCCCATCACCTTCTTCTGGAAGCCGTAGACCTCGCGCTTGCCGCCGAGCGGCACCAGCGTCACGTCGCGCTCCTGGCCGGGCTCGAAGCGCATCGCGGTGCCGGCGGCGATGTCGAGCCGCATGCCGCGCGCCTGCTCGCGGTCGAACTTCAGGCCGTTGTTGGTCTCGTAGAAATGATAGTGGCTGCCGACCTGTATCGGCCGGTCGCCGGTATTGGCGACCTTGAGCGTGATCGTCGGCCGGCCCTTGTTGAGCTCGATCGAGCCCTCGGCGGGAATGATCTCTCCGGGGATCATGGCTCTGTCCTCAGGCGCCGAGCAGCGGATGAAAGTCGCCGGCGAGCAGCGAGCCGTGCGCGGCCGGATCGAGGTGTGCAAAGGCAGGCGCGACCGAGAGCGAAGGTGCCGAGAGGGCGAGCGCGAGGCGCGTAAACATCGTGAGTACCTTTCAAATCAAACAATCAGGCGACCGACCTCGGCGCGCAACCTTCGGCTTTCAGCACGCGTTTGGTCGATGCCGGGTATTTCAGAAGCATTGCCGCCGGCCGGATCGGCCGCGCGGAAAAATTGCCGCCGCAATTGGGGCAGGTGCCGCCGAGAACGCCTTCTGCGCAATCGGCGCAGAAGGTGCATTCGAAGGTGCAGATCATGGCGTCAGTCGCCGCGGGCGGCAGGTCGCGGCCGCAGCATTCGCAATTGGGACGCAGCTCGAGCATGGAAGCCTCAGCGGACGGGTTCGTGCACCGTCACCAGCTTGGTGCCGTCGGGAAAGGTGGCTTCGACCTGCACGTCGTGGATCATCTCGGCCACGCCTTCCATCACCTGGGCGCGGGAGACCACATGCGCGCCTGCCTCCATCAACTCGGCGACGGAGCGACCGTCGCGGGCGCCTTCGACGATGAAGTCGGAGATCAGGGCGACCGTTTCAGGATGGTTGAGCTTGACGCCGCGTTCGAGCCTGCGGCGCGCTACCATCGCGGCCATGGCGATCAACAGCTTGTCCTTTTCCCTCGGCGTCAGGTTCATTCGCGCACCAAAAGTCCTAGAGTGACCACAGTCTGGGCAAGCCTGCCTGTCCGTTGAGCAGGGCCACCAGTGGCATGAGTCGCTTACGTAGCTCGTAGCCGTCTTCGGCGCAAAGCCTCGCAAGAAGCTTGCCAGTTTCGCCCACAGTCCAGAAACTCGCGCCGCCGTCGTCGCCGATGATTTTCCGCGCGGCTTCCAGCATCTGCTCGCCGCGCTCGGAGACGAGCAGCAGCGTGGCGAAGGCGATGCGTCCGCCGGCCGAGGCCGGCCGCGACAGCGTCGCCTCGATGTCGGGACCGACGGCAAGATCCTCGGCGTGGACCGGCCTGCCGCCCTGCCGGATCCGCCAGCGGTCGCGGAACGTACCGTATCGGGCGCGCTCGCCCATGGCGCTGCGGCCGAAGATCGTGGCCTCCACGATCAGCGCCTCGGCTCCCGGCGCAAGGTCGACGTCGAGCCGGCGCGAAAAGGCGGCACGGTCGAAGACGATGGTTTCCTGCGGCAGCCAGCCAAGGAAGCCGCCTTCGCCGACGCTCAGGCGCACGTCGACCTCGGCACGGCCGGCCAGCGCGCGATAGACCTTTTCGCAGGCCTGGGTGGTCAGCGAAGCCCTGGCCTTTGCGCCGATCGCCGCCTCCCACGCGATCCTGTCGTCGCCGGTCAATCCGCCGGCCATGTTGATCAGCACCGCCTCGAGCGGGCCCGCGCCGGTGTCGGGAAGCCGGATCTTGGCCGCACCCTCCTGGAAGAGCCGGGAGAGACGGCTGCGGCCGTCGCGCCACTGAACCTCGAGCCTGCCGGTCGCGGCGACGCGTTGCGAGGACATGGCCGCAGCGTCGGTCGCTACGGATGGGGAAATGCCGATGGTCATGATGCCCTGAGGTTAGCCGAGACGGCGGTTTTGTCGATATATAGCTTGTTGCCTCCCTGCGTTTCGGTTTCTATAGAGAAACGACATCTTTGGCTCATATCGGGGGCTGGATTGCCCGAGGGGTCTCATTCAGGCCCGCCGCGGGAATGGGCGATTGCCTGACAATGAAAAGTTCTGGGGAAGGGCGCTTATGGCCGATCAACTGGCAACGGACATCATCGACAAGATCAAGGCTCACGCCGAACCCAGCGGCGAAGAGATCACCCTGGACACCGAACTGACGTCGCTCGGCATCCATTCCCTCGAACTGACCGAGATCATCTTCGACCTGGAAGAGGAATACGGCATCGAGATCGAGATGAACACGGTCGAGGCCTGGAGCAGCCTCAAGAACGTCGGCGACATGGTCGAAGCCGTTCGCGGCCTGATTGCCCAAAAAGCCTGACATGAACCGCCAGCGTATCGTCATCACCGGCATCGGCGGGCTGTGCGCGCTCGGCAATGGCGCGCCCGCCATCTGGGACGCCATGCGCAACGGCCGCTCGGCCATCGGCCAGTTGGTCCATTCGCCGCTCCATGACCTGAAGACCCGCAGCGGCGCCGAGATCACCGAGCTGCCCGATCACGGCATCGACCGCAAGCAGCTGGTATCGATGGACCGCTTCAGCCTTCTGGCGGTGATTGCGGCCCGCGAAGCGATGGCGCATGCCGGGCTCGTTTCCGACGAGACCAATACCTACCGCATGGGAACCATCGTCGGCGTCGGCGTCTGCGGCTGGGAGGCGATCGAGGAGAACTACCGCGCCATCCTGCTCGACGGAAGGAACCGCGCCGGCATCTTCACGGTGCCCAAGGTCATGCCGGGGGCGGCCGCCGGCCAGGTCAGCATGAGCCTGGGCCTGCGTGGTCCGGTATTTGGCGTCACCTCGGCCTGCTCCTCGTCAAACCACGCCTTTGCCTCGGCGGTCGACCAGCTGCGTGCCGGCCGCGCCGACGTCATGGTCGCCGGCGGCACCGATGCGCCGTTGGTCTGGGGCATCGTCAAGGCCTGGGAAGCGCTGCGCGTGCTTTCGCCCGACACCTGCCGGCCGTTCTCGGCCGATCGCCAGGGCCTGGTGCTCGGCGAGGGCGCCGGCATGGCCGTGCTCGAGACCTACGAACATGCCGTTGCCCGTGGCGCGACCATCCTGGCGGAGCTGGCGGGCGCCGGCATGTCGGGCGATGCCTCCGACATCGTTGCCCCCACCGTCGACGGACCTGCCGCCGCCATGCGCGCCTGCCTGCTCGATGCCGGCCTGGCGCCCGAGGAGGTCGATTACATCAACGCTCACGGTACCGGCACCAAGGCCAACGACCAGATCGAGACTGCAGCCATCAAGCGCGTCTTCGGCGCCCATGCCGGCAAACTGTCGGTGTCCTCGACCAAGTCGATGCATGCCCACTGCCTCGGCGCGTCGGGTGCGCTGGAGATGATCGCCTGTGTGATGGCCGTGCGCGAAGGTCTGGTTCCTCCGACGGCCAATTATCGCGAGGCGGATGCCGATTGCGACCTCGACGTCACCCCGAATGTCGCCAGGCGGCGCGAGGTGCGCGTGGCGCTGAGCAACGGTTTTGCCTTCGGCGGCACCAACGCCGTCGTGGCGGTCAGGGCGGCCTGAACGGGCTGCAACTCCTTACGGTTGGCTAGCGGGGTTTGCGCGTTTGCATATTGATGCGGCGCGCGCGCATGCCTAACTCTTGCGTGCCCCCACCTTCCTGGCCGGCGCCGTCGCGCGGGCATCACCCCAAGGAACCGTCCATGAGCGATCTTACTCCCTTTCCTGTTGCCCTGCGGTGGCCGGCCAAGCATCCCGACCGCATCCAGCTCTATTCCTTTCCGACGCCGAATGGCGTGAAGGTGTCGATTGCGCTGGAAGAACTCGATCTCCCCTATGAGGCGCACGCCATCAACATCGGCAAGAACGAGAGCTGGACGCCCGAGTTCCTGTCGCTGAACCCGAACGGCAAGATCCCCGCGATCATCGATCCCAACGGCCCGGGCGGCAAGCCGCTGGCCCTGTTCGAATCGGGCGCGATCCTGCTCTATCTCGCCGAGAAGACCGGCCGCCTGATCCCCGCCGACCGCGCCCGCCACTACGAGACCATCCAGTGGGTGTTCTTCCAGATGGCGTCGGTCGGGCCGATTTTCGGCCAGCTCGGCTTCTTCCACAAATTTGCCGGCCGCGAGATCGCCGACAAGCGTCCGCTGGATCGCTATCGCGACGAGTCGCGCCGCCTGCTCGGCGTGCTCGACAAGCGGCTCGAGGGTCGCAAGTGGATCATGGATGACGACTTCACCATCGCCGACATCTCCATGCTCGGCTGGGTGCGCAACCTGATCGGCTTCTACGAGGCCCGCGACCTCGTCGGCTTCGACGATTTCAAGCATGTCGCGGCGTGGCTCGAACGCGGCCTGGCGCGGCCGGCCGTTCAGCAGGGTCTCAATATTCCACCGCGACCCTGAGGAGAGCCTGCCGGAGCCGCGCCGCGGCTCCGGCTCGATGGCAGGTCAGATCACCAGGTCGGCTTCGCGGCGTGCGTGCAGCACCCGCTCGATGTTGGGCATGTCGTTGGTGTCGATCCAGTGGCGCGCGTCGGCGTCCGATCGGCCGTGTTCGCGCCAGCGCTCCACCAGCCGCCGCTCGAGCTCCTCGCGCGGCGCGTCGACGAAAATGGTGAAGTCGAACAGCGGTGCGAGCCGCCGCCATGGGTCCTCGTCGAGCAAAAGGTAGTTGCCCTCGACGAGGATGAACTTGATGTCGGATCCGACCACGGCAGCGGCCGCGCGTGACAATTCGATGCTGCGGTCGAAAACCGGGATGGCGATGTCGGGCTCGGCGCTGCGCAGGCGCTTGAGGAGCACCTCGAAGCCGGCAAAGTCGAAGGTTTCCGGTGCCCCCTTCCGCGCCCTGAGCCCGCGCTGTTCGAGCACGATGTCGTCAAAGTGGAATCCGTCCATCGGCACCACGGCAGCCGCGCCTTCCGGCAGCACGTCATGCAGTGCCGTCGCGAGCGTCGACTTGCCTGAGCCCGGCGGTCCGGCGATGCCGACGACGAACCGGTCGGCATGGTGGGCGCGCTTGAACAGGGTTGCGGCGATGTGGGCGATCTCTGACATGGGCCTCCTCAGGAAAGTTTGGCATCCTGCCCCGGCTAACGTCAAAATTGAGGCCGCGGTGCCCTCAATTCAAGGGCGATTGTCCGATACGGAGGAACTTGTCGTCGAAAGCCACAAGCTCTTGCGCGCCGTCGGCGAATTCCACCCTCAGTGTGCCGTCTGCCGCGGTCACCGAAACCGGCGCGTCGCCGCCGTGCGCGGGAATGGCGCCGACGACATGGCGGAAGGCGATTTTTCCACCCAGCTCGAAGGCGGTCGCCACGCCCTCGCGCCGCAGCCAGTTGTCGCCGAGCGAAGCCGCGTGCCCGACAGCCGTGCGCCCGTCCTCCATGCCGATCACGCCGTGGCGGCCGTTCCACGGCGAGTAGTAGCGTCCGCCGTTGCTGATCCACAGCATCGTCACCGGCAACTCCTCCGGGTTCTTCATCACCAGCACGATGTCGGCTTCGGCACGCCTGGCTGCCGCCGTCCAGCCGATGCCGCCATGCGCCGCCTCGACGAGCGTGATGAAGTCTTCGTGGCGCAGGTCGGCCCGGAAATCGGCGAGATCGACCGTGCCTCCCGCGGCCGTCGGGAATCGGCCGAGGTCCTCGCTGCGGGCGGGATAGGCCAGCATGCTCTTGCCGCGCGCGGGGTCGGGCTCCGGCGCATTCTCCGGCGTGGCGGCAAGCCGCTTCGGCGAGAATGCCAGCCTGCCGCCCTCGCGCATCTCCGTCATCGGGTGGCACGCCACTGGGATCGATCCCGAACCGCCAGTGAAGACATGTTCCTCGTAGAGGAAGGGATGGTGGTCGCGCAGCGTCAGTACCTTGTCCACTGTCGCGCCCATCACCTTGCGCAGCAGCCTGAACCTGGCCTGCCTGCCGCCCTCGATGGCGTCTTCGGAAACCGCCTCCCAGGCGCTGTTCGCCGTCCAGCCGTGCAAGGGCGCTTCTTCGATGTCGCTGCGCGAGAAGGGAGCGCAGAGAAAATCGCCCGACAGCCGCGCCACGCCGGCCGACAGGTCCGGCGGCACCTGGTCTTGCGGGCCGTCCGCCCATGAAGCCCGGTGCAGCGGGTGCAGCACTCGTCCGCCCCGTTCGATCGCAAGGTCGGCGATGTGGCCGACCGCAAGGTCGAGCTTCACCGCAATTCCCTCTGCCCGAAAAGCATATTCGTTCATCGCAAGACCTTCTGCCGCTGCCTGTTTTGGAGACAAGCCGATTTGGGGGCCGTGGCGCAAGGCCCGTGCAAGCGGCCGAGTGTAACCAATGTTCAACACTGTGGCGCCAACATGCGAGGAACCGAGTGAGCCAAATGGACGGCGCATCGCGCGTTCTGTAGCTTCCCGGCTTCCGCCGCACGAAGACGTCTGCTTCGGCCGGTCGGGATCGTCAACGACAGGGTTTGCTTTGTTAGCCCAGGCGCTTTCTCCTTCACCCTTGATCGGCCGTCCCCGGCCGCTATGGTCCGGCCTGTTGCGCCGGGTGGTGGCGCTGTTCGCCCTGGCTGCGCTCACAGCCGGCTGCGCCACGACGGACACGCTCGGCGTCGCGCCGCCGCAAGCCGCGCCGGAGAAATACGCGGCCATCGTCGTCGATGCCGGCACTGGAAAGACCTTGTTCCAGGCCTATGCGACCGCTCCGCGCTACCCGGCCTCGCTGACCAAGATGATGACGCTCTATCTGGCCTTCGAGGCGATGCAGCAGGGGCGGCTGTCGGGCACGACGCTGATTCCCGTTTCCGACAACGCCGCTTCCCAGCCTCCGTCGCGTTTGGGTCTCAAGCCCGGCGGTCAGATCGACGTCGACTCGGCTGTTCAGGCGCTGGCCACCAAGTCGGCCAACGACGTCGCCGTTGCGGTGGCCGAATATCTCGGCGGCTCGGAGGAGGGCTTTTCCAGGCAGATGACCGCGCGGGCGCGGCAGCTCGGCATGACCGGGACGGTGTTTCGCAACGCCTCGGGCCTTCCCGATCCCGAGCAGCGCACGACGGCGCGCGACATGGCCGTGCTCGGCATGGCGCTGCGCCAGCGCTTCCCGCAGTACTATCACTATTTCTCGGCAACCGAATTCAGTTACCGCGGCAAGCGCATCCGCGGCCATAACGACACGCTTGGCAGGATCGACGGCGTCGACGGCATCAAGACCGGCTACATTCGCGCGTCCGGGTTCAACATCGTCACCTCGGTGAATGCCGGCGGACGCAAGCTGGTCATCGTAGTTATGGGCGGTGAAACCGCGCGCAAGCGCAACGCCCGTGTCGAGGAACTCATCGCCCGCTACCTGCCGCAGGCCTCCGGCGGCAGCCTTGCGACTTCGCTTTACCAGGCGCCGCCGGCCGCGCCTGCCGTTGCGCAGGTGCCTGCCCAGGGCCTGGGGATGCCCATGCCCGTGCCCGCGGCGTTGACGCTGCCGGACGGTTCGCCCGTGCCGGAAGCCGAGGTCCGTTAGAAAGTCCGGGCGGCAAGCGTCAGGCCGACGGGTGTGTGCCCTTGGCCATGAGCCTCGGCGCTGGCGCGAAAATTCTCACTCGAATGTCACATTCCGCTCGTTCCAGTCGTCATGTCTCCGAAAGCCCCTGAAGTGGAGATGACGATGACATTTGGACTGAACCCCGCCACCGCCGATTTCGAAGGGCGTGATCATGCCGGCAAGATCCTGGTCGTCGGCGGTGGATTTGCCGGCTTCTGGGCGGCGGTCGCGGCCCGGCGGCTCGCTGGCCCCCGAGCACATGTAAGCTTGGTGTCACCTGAGCCGATGCTCCAAATCCGGCCGCGGTTGTACGAAGCGCTGCCTGAGACGCTTGGCGTTCCGCTGTTGCCCCTCCTGCACAAGGTGGAAATCGCCTTCGTGCCCGGCGAGGCGGTCGGACTGGACACTCCTACCAGGACTGTGAAGCTCTCTGGCGGTGAGCGGCTCACCTATGACCGCTTGATCGTCGCCACCGGCAGCCGGATGCGCCGCCCCCAGGTGACGGGCGCCGAGACTGCGTTTTCGGTCGACACCCAGGCTGAGGCGATCACCTTCGATCGGCGCCTGGGCGGCATCGTCCGTGAGGTTGCGTCTCCGACCATCGCCGTCGTCGGTGCGGGCTTCACCGGCATCGAACTGGCGCTTGAGCTGCGCGACCGGCTGGTTGCCCACGGCGGCGATGATGCCGCCGAGCGGCTGCACATTGTGCTGATCGATCGGGCCGAGACCGTGGGACCCGAGCTTGGATTCGGGCCGCGAGCGGAAATCGAGGCGGCGCTGGTGGCAGCCGGCGTAGAGCGGCGCCTCGGTGCTGCGGTGCGAGCCTTGGCTGCGGACCGTGTGAGCTTTGATGACGGCACCGTGCTTGCTGCCGATGCCGTGGTTCTGGCGACTGGGATGGCCGCCTCTGCTTTCGCGGCGCAGGTCCCGGGCGCGCATGACAGGCTCGGCCGGGTTGTCGTCGATACCGCACTCAGGGCACCCGCCGCGCCTGAGGTCTTCGTTGCTGGTGACGCCGCGACGGCCGATACCGGTGATGGGCACCGGACGCTGCAATCCTGCCAGCACGCGGGGCAACTCGGCCGTGTCGCTGGCGAGAACGCCGCACGTGACCTGCTTGGCCTGCCGACCGTGCCCTACACGCAACTGCGCTATGTTACCTGCCTCGACCTCGGCCGCTCCGGCGCGGTCGTCACCCAGGGCTGGGAGCGGAGGGTCGAGAAGACCGGCTGCGAAGGCAAGGCGGTGAAGCGGCTGGTCAACACGCAAGTCATCTATCCACCGGCCGATGGCTCGGCCGAAGCGTTGCTTGCGAGTTCGAGCATCGACCTTGCCGAAAGGGCTCGCCGGGTAGACGGCCCGAAAGCCGATCTCGAGCCGGTGCGGCGAAAGGCAATCTGATGGCACCCGTCTCGAGCCAGGACGCTGCCGCCGTCTTCGATCCGCTTCGGCCGGCTCTTGTGCGCGTTGCCTATCGGATGCTGGGCTCGGTCGCGGAAGCCGAGGATGTGGTCCAGGACGCCTTTCTGCGCTGGCTCGGTATCGACCGGGGTGCCGTGCGCGAGCCGACGGCCTTTCTGCGCCGAGTCGTCACGCGTTTGTGTCTGGACCGGCTCAAGTCGGTCCGGCGCGAGCGTGCGGCGTATGTCGGCTCGTGGCTGCCGGAGCCAATTGTGGAATCGGGCGAGGATGTGGTGGACGACGTCACCTTGCCGCTGCTGATGGCGCTGGAGCGTCTGTCGCCATTGGAACGTGCAGCCTTCCTGCTTCATGACGTGTTCGGGCTCGGCTTCGAGGAGGTCGCGGCCACGATCGGGCGAGACCCGACCGCGTGTCGGCAGCTGGCAGGTCGCGCCCGTGCCCATGTTCGTGCGGATCGTCCGCGCTATCCGGTGCCGAAGGAATGGGGCCTCGAGATCGCGAAAGCCTTCTTCACAGCGTCCCGGGACGGTGAGATGGAGCGCCTGCGCGCGCTGCTTGCCGCGGACGTCACCGTCTATGCCGATGGCGGCGGCAAGGCGACGGCTCACGGCGCGCCGCTCTCCGGGCTCGACAGCGTCATGCTGCTGTTTGCGACCTTCGCGTCCGCATTCGCCGAAAGCAGGTCGCGACTGGTGCGCTATGGCGTCATCAACGGCCTGCCCGGGTTCATCACCGTCGAGCGGGGCGACATCCTCCAGACCACGGCCCTGGAGCTTGAGAATGGCCGCATCGTCGGCATTTATGTCGTGCGCAATCCGGACAAGCTGAAGCACATCGCGGAAACGCTGCACTGATCGATGCCGGCCGGCTGTCCGTGCTACCTCCGATGGCCTCCGTGTAGGCGGCCAAGCTAAGGTGAGCCGGCGGACGGTTCGCCCGTGCCGGCAGCCGAGGTCCGTCGGGGAGGGGGTGTCAGGCCGGCGCCCGGTACTGTTCGTCCGACACGTGTTCGAGCCAGTCGACGGCCTTGCCGTCTTGCGCTTCCTGGATGGCGATGTGGGTCATTGCCGTGCTGGCGGTCGCGCCGTGCCAGTGCTTCTCGCCGGGCGCGAACCAGACGACGTCGCCGGTCCGGATCTCCTCGATCCGACCGCCCCAGACCTGGGCCCAGCCGCAGCCCGATGTGACGACCAGCGTCTGCCCGAGCGGATGGGTGTGCCAGGCGGTGCGCGCGCCGGGCTCGAACGTCACGGTCACGGCACGCACCTGCGCCGGGGCAGGAGCCTCGATGATCGGATCCTGGCGCACCGCACCGGTGAAGTAGTCGGGCGACGGCTTGGCCGACGGCCTTGATCCGCAGCGCTTGATCTCCATCTGATGTCTCCTTCCGATTCCTGTCACATAGGTCGAGCCAGTTCACCCTATCCGCTCGCGCCCGGCCGAAAAAGGCAAACGGCGCGGCCGGCTTTGATCAGCCCGCGAACCTGATCGTTGCGCGCCCGCTGGTAAGGTCGGCGATCAGCCGGGCGATTGCCACTGAATCTGCTTCCGGCAGCCTGACCGTGAGCTCGGCTCCGGTAGCGTTGAAGTTCTCGGCTTGGATGCTTGTGCCCGGCGACGCGGTGAGCCTTGCCTTGACCAGCGCCAGGTCGGCGAAGTCGCAGCTGACGCGGGCGTCCGTCGTCGCCACCAGCGCGGTCTTCTCCGCCGCCCGCAGGCAGGCGGCGGCGGTACCGCCGTAGGCCCGCACCAGCCCGCCGGTACCCAGCAGCACGCCGCCGAACCAGCGCGTGACGACCACCGCTACATTGTCGAGCGACTGGCCGTCGAGTGCCTGCAGTATGGGCTTGCCGGCCGTGCCGCTCGGCTCGCCGTCGTCGCTGAAGCGGTAGTTCTGGCCGATGCGCCAGGCCCAGCAATTGTGGTTGGCGGCGGGCTCCGAACGTGCCGCAACAAACTCCCTTGCCGCCGCCTCGTCCGCCACTGGCCCGGCGGCAGCCAGGAAGCGGCTCTTCTTGATCTCCTGGGAGAAGCTCTCGAGGCGCGTCAGCGTGAACATGTCTCCCCGATACACAAGCGACGCCTCGATCGCCAGCAGGCCTTCATGTCGCCAGGCGAAACGCCGCAGCCTGCCGTGACCGCTACCCCTTTGGACTCCAGTCCTCGCCCGCCTCCTTCGGAGGACAGCGCAACTCCATTTCTCCCGTTGAAGCCTACCGCCGCTTCGGCTATGACGGCTGCGTCGTCCGGTGCGCCGGGCGTGGTTCGCGGCGTGGCCGTGGACGAGCACCCGTAGCTCAGCTGGATAGAGCGCTGCCCTCCGAAGGCAGAGGTCACAGGTTCGAATCCTGTCGGGTGCGCCAATTTAATAATAAATAACAGATGGTTAGTTGATCGCGGCTTCGACACGTGGCCTCGCGCTTTTCGCGCGGAAGCACTACGGAAGCACAAGAGATGGTACCAATTCGACACAGCCCCTGTGGAAAAGTGTTGCTGAAGTCTGACCGGAAATGAAAGGGGCGCCAATGGTAACCCCGTTTTCGGGATGGATAGGATGCCTCGTAGCGCACGAACGCTAACGCCTTTGTCCACGCCTATCGACTGTCGATATCTCGGATATCTGTCGACATGATAAGAGAATATGTTGATGGCATCGACCCATGATGTCCGAAACAAGGCTCGTCCCAGCAAGCTGTCACGCAATTGAGGGAAGCCGAAAGGCTGCAAGCCTTCGCGGACCGCCACGGACGGGGACAGTCGGTCCCCGTCCCGTCCTGCGGCCAGCGCTATGCTGACGCTGCTACGACTGTCCCATTCACCACCTGCGGCGGGGGTGAATTTCCTCTTTCCTACGCGCGCTGCCTGTCTTGCTGGTCCCTCGTTGAATTGCCATGATACCCTGTTGGACCGAACCGCAATCGAAGCTTGGCCTGACACTGGACTTGTCGTAGGCGACGCGGCGGACCTAGATCTTTAACAAGTGCAGACGGGGGGCGTCGGAATTGCAAATCAATCAGGGAACCTGGACAGTCGATCGACTGTTCAGCGAGCGGGAGAACATCAACCTCAATCCGCAATGGCAGCGAGGACCGGCTTGGAAGCCGCCTCGTCAGGTCCTTTTGATTGATTCCATTTTGAGGGGCATGGACATACCCAAGGTCTATCTGCGCGTTCGCAACGGCGATGCGGTATTTACTCATGATGCCGTGGATGGTCAGCAGCGACTGCGCGCTTTGTGGGAATTTCGTACCGGCGATCTACCCCTTGAATACGGCGAGCCGCTGGCGCCAGTGGATGGGCACGCGATAGCTGGACTGAGATACGGTCAATTGCACCAAGATCTAAAAGACCGTTTCGACGCCTTCGAGGTCAGCGTCGCCGAAATATCTGCAGTACGAACGACGACATCGCTGCATTGTTCTCGCGCCTACAGATGGGCGTGCCCCTAAATCCGGCAGAGCTGCGCAATGCGATGCTGCATCCTCTGAACCGCATCATGGCATCGATCGCAGAGTCACACGAATTTTTTGGGCATAGCCGTATCTCGTCCGCGAGGTCGAAGCATTTGGACTACATCACCCACCTGTTTGCAGTACTGCAGTATGGGACCGATCGAGATCTGAAGGCCCCCGACTTAAAACGGATGGTGGTGGAGGTGACCAACACCGATTCGATACTCGAGTTGGCCTCCCGCGCCGGTGCCGTCCTCAACGTCCTTGACGAGGTGAACCAGCAATTCGGTTATCGGATAACTCAAAAGTGGATTTTCGTGGACCTCTCCCTGCTGATATCGCAGCGGCAGCGAGCGGGCGCCGCAGTGGACCCGGTGAAGCTGGCTCAGGCCTACGAATCCTTCGAGGCCAGGCGGCGTATGCACAACGCGCAGCCTGATGTCCTTCTGAACCGCGAGAGTGCGCAACCGACACTCGATCGGCATCTGTACAACTATATAGAAGCCTTTCGGACCCAAGCCGGCACGAAGGAAAGCCTTCGGACCCGCAATGAGGCACTTCGGGCATTCTGCCCCGACATCGACGCGAGGTCGTGATGGCATTCGACGAAAAGAGCATCCCCGACAATCTTCGGGCGACCTATCGCGGCAAGAAAGCGGCTATTCTCGTCGGTGCCGGTGCTTCAGTGGGCGCCGGGTTGCCGACCTGGCCGCAGTTCCTTGAGGCCATGGTCGCCGTCGCAGAGAAACAGAACGTCGTAGCCGCCGATAAGGCAGGCGAATACCGCTCGCTGATCTCAGATCCAAGTAAGTACCTCATGATAGCGTCTGGTCTAAAAGAGGATCTGGGCAGTTACTTCGCGAAGGTCGTGGAGGACACGTTCAAGGCACCGAAACCCCAACCAACGGCACTTCATAAAGCGTTGGTAAGACTGGATAAATTGCCGTTCATCATCACAACGAATTATGACACCATCATAGAGCGCTCCTATCGCGCTGAGGTTGACGACGATGTCTCGGTGCTAACCTACCAGGACGAGGGTGAACTCCAGCGCCGGCTATTTGCGCAGGAATTCTTCATCCTCAAAGCCCATGGCGACGCTCAGCGCGCGGGCAACGGGATCATCCTGACGGAGCGGGACTACAGAGAAACGCTTTACAGAAAAAGGGCGTACCAACATTTGCTGACGGGCATGTTCACTATGTTTTCCATGGTATTCGTGGGCGCATCAATGAACGACCCCGAGACGAGGTTGCTCCTGAATTATATCGCGGACGCTTACCCTCAGGACTCAGGGCCAAGCCACTATGCCGTGATGGCGAAAGAGCAGTTGACGGCGGTGGAACAGGACCGGTGGTTCAAGGATTTGAAGGTCCAGATTGTGCCTATCAGCAGCGCGAACCAATACGCTGAACTCACCGAGTTCTTGGTCTCTTTGGGGCAGAGCTAGGGGTTCAAAAGTCGCTGCGTCTCCCGGGGTGGGCAACGTCGAGTGGACAGGCGCGACCGAAATCTACAGCCGCTTCCTCTTCGTCACCCGGCCGTACAGTTCCGCCTTGAGCGAAGGGAGTCGCCAGCAATGTTCCTCCCTTGCCGTTCCCGACCGACTGCAAGACTGTTACACGTCTTGCCAAATTGTCGAGCTGTAGCCGGTGCGTGAAGACTGGGTGAACCTATTGATGACCACGATCGCGGACAATCCTTGGAAATCGCTGGTCTCGTCCATAAGGCGGAGGCGCTCACCAGGCGCGAGGTTTTTCAAGCCGGTCTGCCTCATCGCTGCGATCGACCTTGCGAATGAGGAAAGATTAAACCCCGCTGATCTCGATGCCCACGCGATCGCGTTGAAGTTCAGGGACTATGTCGGTCTGAGCTATCCGGAACGGGCGGATGAAGGTTGGCGGCCCTTATGGCACCTGAGCAACGACGGCCTTTGGACGTTCTTTTCCGGCACCAGGGCGCTAACGCGAGAGGATTTTGGGCCCGAGGGCAAGCCAGGATCGAAGGCCGCCCTATTTCCGAAGTTCGACCGGTTGGCCATCAATGAGTTCTTAGCTGAGACCTGGAGATCAGCCGCGCAGCGGCAGGTCCTTCGCGCCAACATGATCAGCATGCTGGCTATGGATGATGCTACCTCTAGGTCGTTCTCTAGACAGCTCGCGGATCCGGCGGCCGCGCTGCAACCGGCCAAATGGCCGATCGACCCATCACCAGAGGTAACTGCTGTCGAGCAACTCGACTTCTTCCATAAGGGTGTGGGTGTCGAGAAGGATGACGCGTCCGCCCTCGACAGCGGAATCATTGCCGAGCCGTTCGACCCCGAGACGATCGATGTTGTGACGCGCAACATGACGGTGGACCTTCTGCTCTCGCGAGCGCGGAGCAAGATGATTGATCTCCAGCCAGATTTTCAGCGGAGGTGGGGCATTTGGGATGACCGCCGAAAGAGCAGGCTGATCGAGTCTTTGCTGCTGCGAATACCACTGCCTGTGCTCTACGCTGCCGAGGATGATGACGAGTCCTGGGAGATCGTGGACGGCATCCAGAGGCTTTCTACGATTGCCCAATTCATTCAGCCCGACATCATCGCTCGTCCCCCGCTGCTCCTGTCGGGACTTGAGTACCTGGACTCGTATGAGGGTATGGCGTTCGGGGATCTTAGCGATCGGCTCAAAATGCGCCTTCGGGAAACAGAGCTCGTCATCCACCTGATCCGCAAGGGAACGCCGCCTGAGGTGAAGTTCAACGTGTTCGCGCGCATCAACACCGGCGGTGTACCACTTTCACCTCAGGAGCTGAGGCACGCCATTACGCCCGGTCCGGCTCGCCAAGTCCTAGAAGACTGGGCGAGGTCGCCCGACTTTCTGATCGCCACCGACAGCAGTATCAATCCAATTAGGATGGACGATCGCGAACTCGTTTTGCGGTTTCTGGCCTTTTTTGTACTCGGCGTGTCGGCATACCGACAATCGGAGATGGATCGATTTCTCATCAAGGCGATGAAAGCGGTGAATGGATTGAACGGAGAGGACTTGGCGCGGGCCAGGGAAGCGTTTCAACGAGCCATGCAGGGTGCATACTCACTCTTCGAAAACGATGCCTTCCGAAAGCGGGTTTCTCCCGCTGATGGACGGTTTCCGATCAACAAGGCGTTGTTCGAAGCGCTTTCGGTCAACCTCGCAACACTAGACGCGGAGGGCATCCAGCGCCTTGTCGATCGGCGGGACAAACTTAAGGCGGCGTTCATGACGCTCTGCGCGGACAGAGAGTTCGAATCCGCCATATCTCAAGGCACTGGAGACCCAGGCAAAGTACAGTTCCGTTTCGCACGAGTTGCGCAACTACTTCAGGATGAGTTGGACGCTCATGCTTAGGAACTTAGGCCTCAAGAATTTCAAGGCATTTGCGGACCTGGAACTACCATTCGGTTCGCTTACGCTGTTGTCCGGTCTTAATGGAAGCGGCAAGAGCTCGGTCTTGCAGTCGCTCGGCCTTCTGCGCCAATCTTATGATTCAGACGACCTCACAAGGGGGGAGTTGGACCTCAACGGACCTCTTGTCTCGATAGGGACGGGGCGAGATGCGTTACATCAATCGTTCGTCGATCCTGAGATAGGCATCTGGTGCGAATTCGCCATTTCGGGCGACGTCGAGAGCTTGGAATGGAAGGCGAGAGCAGAGGCGGATGCGGACGTTCTTTTGTGCGACCAGTTCGCGCGCGAGCAGCTCCTCGACCGCCACAACCTGTTTGGTAGAGGGTTTCAGTTCCTAAGAGCGGATCGGATCACGCCAAGTGTCACTTTTCCGATGTCGCAACATACGGTCGTGCACGATCGGTCCCTTGGGCCGCGTGGGGAATACACCGCCCACTTCCTTCTCAAATTTGGGGCCGAGTTGGTTGTCGCGCCTTCCCTCCGGGTCTCCATCGACGATGCCGGCGCAAGCCTGCTCGCACAAGTCAATGCATGGATGCAGCACTTCAGTCCTGGCGTGCGTGTGGAGCCCGTCGGTGTACCAATGACTGACTTGGTTCGACTTGCGTATTCCTTCCGTGGCGAGAAGGCGTCGTATGGCGATCCACTCCGACCCACTAATGTCGGCTTTGGCCTCACACATGTCCTGCCAATCCTTGCGGGCTGCCTTGCAGCAGTGCCGGGCACTCTCGTGGTTGTGGAGAATCCCGAGGCGCAGTTGCACCCCCTAGGACAAGCAGCGATGGGCCGGCTCCTGGCACTCACAGCGGCCCTCGGCGTGCAGGTGATTGTGGAGACCCACAGCGACCACGTGCTCAACGGTATCCGACTTGCCGTCAAGCATGGTCATCTGGAGCCGTCGCGAACGCTATTACACTTCTTCTCGAGGCAACCGGGAGAAGCCGGAACGTACGAAACCCCGACGATCGCATCAGATGGACGCCTATCCTATTGGCCTAGCGGGTTCTTCGACCAGTGGGAGCGGAGCCTGGATCAGCTTTTGACCTGAGGTTCCGCGTGCTCCAGTTGTTCATGAACGAGCTCTCGACGCCGCTGGGACAATGCTCTGCGAACGAGGCTGTGGCCAGACTCAAGAACTTCTGCGGAGTGGTGCGCCGTGCCTCGTCGCTAGACAAACGAATGATCCTGAACATGGAGATACCACTCGCCCAGATGTCCTTCGGTCCCGATTGGCCGCTTCCCATTTTACGGAATCTGCATGGTTGCGTAGAGGAGAGCATTTACCTCAAAACGGTGAGGGACCGGGCTCCGTTCTCTGTAGCCTTCGGGGAACTAGGAGGTGCGGACGACGTCGAATACCAGCTGCCAGACAATGCCGAGGCATCCCCGGGGACTGTAGCCCTGGCGCTCGGGCTGGCTCATCAGCTTGAGGGCCTGGCGGTGAGCTTGCCTTCGCACGCGGCGTGGAGCGTACCCGAGATCGGCCTGCACCGGATCAAGTTGTCCGCCGAGGGCGACCTGGTCACGGATGCAGTTATCGCTCGAAATGCCAGTGAACCTGACCATGTAGATCATCATGCACAATCGTTGGTGACTGGACCGGAGGTGGAATCGGGGGTCGCGCTATGGAGCCGCCGCGAGGAGTTGTTCCCAAATCTCGAGTTCATACCCCGGACCCGCGCGCAAATTGAGACTCTATTGAGCGGGGATCCGCAGTTGCCGGCCATCGTCGAACGGCTTTCAGGAATCAACATCGCTGTCGGCACGTGGCGGGTCGCAAACACGGGCTATCCGACCTTCCCATTTAACGTCCGTCCTGAGAGCCGCACTCGCCAAAACTTAGCCCGCTTCAACGATGCAAATCTGGTGGAGCGTGTCTTCAGCGACCACGCCGACTTCGCACCGGGCGAAGGCAGAATACACTTCATCGTAATGAGCGATCCAAGAAGGCATGCCCTCATCGGCCATGTAGGGAGAAAGTTAGGCATAGGTTGATCGGTTCGCCGCCAACAACCAACCTGCGCACTCCCGGTTGCCTGGATGCCCTGTGCCAGGGTCCGCTATTCGTTACCTTCATCGTCCTTCGGAAGGGTGACCCCGAAAGCCTCTAGTCGCGCTCTGGCAGCAGCGACCACGTGCGGTTGGAAACTGCGAGCGAACTCGATGACGACGTATTCACCGGTGAACTCGGCCATCCCGGCTTCGAGAAGAGCCTCAAATCCAGGTGTGACTTTCTTGTCCAGTGCCCAATCGGAGAGCGTTGCGACCGGACCCTTGTCGGCGATCTTGCGGCGAGTGTAGCCAGCTCGCTGAGACTTTCCGTGCTTCCGCCGTAGTGTTTCCTCGTAGGCGGTCACTGCCTGCCACAGCCTGCGGGTAATTGGATCTTCGTAGTCCATGCCACCGAGCTCATAAAGCCGCCGCTGACAGGCGCGAACCAGAGCGGTCTCGCCAAGCCTGTCTGCATTTGCCATTAGTTGCTGAACCCTCTTCGGGTCAGCCATGGTGGTTGGATCGGCGGCCACTCATTTCACCCTTTAGTTGACGCCAACCCGCTGGCACGAGCAACGGTGACGCTCTTTTGCAGTCACTTGTGGCAAATCACACACCCTGCCGAGGCTTCGTCGATCCCGTAGACGTCATCGACCGTGGGCATCTGATTGCCAGCGAGCGGATTCACGCGGCGCCGAGCCAAGAGGCGGGCACGACGCTGCTCGAATTCGCGTTCGATCTCCTCGACGCGCGCCGGTGCACTGAGTTCGTCTAGTCCTTCGCCTTGGCTCCACGTAAACGGAGAGCCGTGGTCACGCGCGGTCTTTTCATAACCCTTGGCCTCGTCAAAGGCTTCCGGGTGTTCACGCATCAGGCGCACCCACTCGATCTTCTGCTGGAAAAAACAGAATGTGCAGCCCGACCGGGTGCGCCAGCGATAGTACTCGGGTTCGCCCAAGCCGGCGCTTTCGAGCGTCTCAATCACCCCGGCACGATTGATGCCGTCGTCGCGTAAGGGGAAATGAACCTGCATATTGCCATGCGTCGCCTGGTAACCCTCACGACTCGGTTCATCTGACCGGATCGCCACATACGAGTGGACGATCACCCCGGCATCGAGGTCCTGGCGGAGCCAATGCTCAAGCGGGCGCAGCTTGAGCTGCCGCGTGCACCAGCGAGTTTTTGGGGAGGGCAAGAAGTGATTGTATTCCTTGAGCCAGAAGTCGAAATCCCGATCCGGATTGAGCCGGGTAATCGGCTTCCCAAGAAACCCTTCGAGCTTGTCGAGAAACGTGTAGACCTCTGCCAGCTCCTTGCCGGTATCGGTAAAGAAGTATTCGAGATCGAGGTCCGGCCGCGTCTGCCGCATGTGGACGGCAAGGGCGGCACTGTCGCGCCCTCCGGAAATTCCGAGGATATGACGTTCACGCACCGCAGCCGTCATCTTGGCTCCATCCCCTTGCCATCAGAAAGGCGTTCTACGATACGCGCCAGAGCGGCAAGCTCGACGGCCGGCCGCATGCCCTTTTCGCGGAGTTGCGCCATCAAATCGTCCGCCGCTTTGTCTGCGGCGGCAAGCTCCTGCTTAGACACCTGGAACGCATGGAAGAGGGGCTTTTCCTTCGGGTCGAGGCCCACCATTACGGATATGGCCTGCGACGTGGGTGACCGGTCCCGGACCGCAGCGAAGGTCTCCGCCTCGCGGAAGCGCAGGCAGAGTTTCGCGAGCTCGAACATCGCCTGTTCCTGCTCGCGGTCGGACCAGTTGCGCGGCGGCTTATGTATGAGCAGACTCGCCAAACCCTCGATGTCGCCCTCACCGCCCTCAAAGGCGCCGGCGCGCATGATGAAGGCATCAACCCGCAGCTCGGCCGAGACTCCTGAAGCAGTCGACGACCGCGGGCCGACACCTTCAAACATCTCGGCGTCGACGCCCAGATGCTCCGCAAGGCTTTTGCGGAGCGCCTCGAGCATTTTCGGGTAGGCGTGCTCGGCCTTGGTGAGAGCGGTCACCACGCTCACTCCGGGGTCCGGCTCTCCCTCTAGCGCCGACGCCAGATCCGAAAACAATAGTGCCTCCGGATCGCTAGCCTTCAGCACGATGTCCCTGACCTTTCGAACCTTCTCGGGTAAGGTCTGGGTTCGCTGTGCCCACAACGGTAGAGCATGAAAGCGCTGATATAGTGCCGACGCGACAGGAAGTGCCTTCGCTTCAACGGGAGTTGCTTTGGTCGACAGAAGGGCGGCGAGCTGCTGAACGAAGGCTTCGTCGCGCTTCGAGCGCGAGATTCGCCGGAACTCGATGGCTGCGGGATCCTGGAGAATGCGGTCGGCTACAATATCATCAACAGCGGGCTGGAAAACGCCGTCGACGTAGACCGCCACTGCGTTTCGGTGCGCCAGCAGATAGGACAACACCAGCACCGGCATGACGCCGCGTTTGATGCCGTACGGTCTGGTAGCCCATGTGTCGAAAAGGTCGGCCAGGTTCACCCGCTTCTCACCGAGCTCCGTCCATGCAGACTTTAGCGTCCTGCCTGCTTTGTCGCCGCCAGGATCGGTAAAGCGCCAAACACCCTTCTCGTCCTGCCTGTGCAGGCCCAGGGGCCGAACGATGGTCAGATAAAGCCCTCGCTCGACGGGGTAGTTCTCAATACCAAGGTCCGGAACGTCGGCCTTCGAAGCCATGGCATGCATCAACGTGCGCAGGCCCGCCATGGCCGCTGTCGAAGGTTTATCCCGGTAGAGCAACTCCGATTGGATGACGGGCGCGCTGCCGAAGGCAGCCGTCGAAAGAGCCGACGCTATGACCGTCAGCTCCCTGCCATCGAGCTTCTTGCCGGCTGAATCCTTCGCGCTGTCGCCGAAAGCCCACCAGCGTGCCGACGAGAAAGCCTTAAGCAGGTCACTTCTAACAATTTCGGCGATCAAGGCTTTGCGGGCCGACAGTTCCCGTCGAGCGATCCGATCACCCTCTAGCTGCGGATGGGTCACTTCGATGCGATCGAGGGCATAAAGGTCCGTCGCGTGGTCCCTCAGCATGTAGACCTGTTCGCTAGCGGCCACACCGGCGAGGACGCCCAAATTCTCCAATTCGGTGCTGAGCTGCTTCGCGGCGACTTTGACCGGTGCTTCGAAGCTTCGCGCATCCGGAAGCAGCATGATGAGAAGACCCGCCGATCGCCGCTTCGTCTTCGCCAAAGATGCGGCGGTTCTCTTTGCCCATGCTGCGGGACTTTGAGGGCTCTCCTCGGCGAACTGGATAATCACATCGAAGGTGCGTAACGCCCCGGTCGAAAAGTAGTGACTCTTCGCGGCGATCGGTCCCACGCCCAACCGGGAGGGCAAATCGGCGAGTACATCCGCATCGAGCTTTAGCGCGACCTTGTTGATCGCCTCATCAAGGTCGAAATCGCTGCCGGCGAATAGAGCGTATCCGCCGAGCCGCGGCTGCCGGATGAGGATCGCGCGGTTGACCAATTCGTCGATGGCCGCAGCGATCTCGGCCTTCTTCGCTTCGGGCGCGCAAAGAGTGAGGATGTCGTCGGCAACCGCGAGTCCGGAGCCGTTCCGGAACATCTCGACCACGGCCGCCGCCTTGGCAAGCTTCGCGGACAGCGTGCCGTGGAGGGCAGCTTTCTCCACGGCCTCCATGGCCAGGGTCATCCGATTGCTTTCAGGACCAACAGATAAGGCGCTGCCGAAGTTGGCGACCAGATAGTCCCAGAGTTGATCGGGTCCATACCAAGCGTTTGCGCTGACCTCGGTCCGCGCCAGGTGCGCTTGAAATCCGTTCGGTTCAGACGACGAGAGAAATCCGAAAACGCTCCGCTCGTTCTGCGCGAATCGCTGGCGCGATACCGGTCCGAGCAAGAGCGCCGAGACCGGGTGCAGGGGCCACGTCTGAGTCAGAACCTCCGTGAGGCCTGCCACATCGACCGGCCGGCGGTGCGAAATGGCTTCCGCCGTGAGAGCAGCGATTGTCTTGGCGGTTGCCGGAGCTTGATCACTGCCGATCGCCCGCGCGATGAGCGCCGCAACCTCGTCGGCCTGCGCAACAAAGGGCACGTTTTGGTAACGACCCTGAACTTTCGCCCATTCGTTCCGACCGGTGCGGCTCAGCCGATTGGCATATTGCTCGAAGGACTGATGTAAGATGCCGACAAGGACCAGCCGACCGTCTGAGCGTGCCGCGCGCTCGGCGAGATCCTGCAAAATGTGTACGTCCCCGGCAGAGCTTGTCGCGTGCTCGAGGAATTTGCCCAGCTCGTCGATGACGATGAGCAGCCCGCCTTTTTGCCGAGCTCTAGCCTCGAGCTCATCAATCAGCACGCGCTCGTCACGGGCAGCGTCCAGTGCCAATTGCGGCCACTGAAACTGCTCCGCGGCCACGTCTGCCAATGCATCTGCAAGGCTGGTGCGCCGGCCAGTCAGCGCGAGGACTTCCCAAGCGCGGCCGCGTCCGGGGAAGGCCGATGAAAACTGTTCCGCCAACTCGGTGCCGACGATCCCTTCGGCGAGAGCGCGCTGCTTCTTGCTGCCGGCCACTAGGTTGGCGACGAGCAGGGCAGCACAGGATTTGCCGCCGCCATAGGGGCCGGTCCAGGTGAAGGCGTATTGCGATCCATCGGCGATCCCGGTCAGCATGGCAACGAGCGATTTGCGCACGCTCGCTTGCAGCACGTAGCCGGTCAGCGGCGGAGTGCCGTTGAGGTCCGTATCGATCCTCGCGGAAAGGGCGAACCGGCGCTCGACCTTGACGATGTCGGCGAGCTTGGTCATGCGGCCCTCCGAGCCCGGTACCCAGCCTTGATGAGGCCGAAGTCGTCGATCTCCTCGAGACGGCTATTCAATGCGACCTGACGGAGGCCCGCCGTATCGGTCCACACCATCTTCCCGCTAGTCGCGTCGTCGATGCTCATGAGGCGCGCAACCAGGCTGTCCTCATCAAGTTTGAAGACGCGGCCCGGGGAGCCAGGGCCATACTGCGCCTGCTCCACCGAGACGGTTGGCGACAGCGGGTGATGACGCTCCCAAAAGCGCTTTAGTACGAGAGCAAAGATGCTGTCCTCGAGCGAAGGCTTCTGCCCACGCACGAATTCGAACTGCCCGGTTGACCGATGCTCACGCAAAAGCCCGAGTTCGACCAGAAGCGGTTCCGCTGCATCTTCCCCTGAATCGGAGTGGCGAGGCGCGTAACTGCGCACGAACACTTCTACGTCGCGCTTCAGCGTCTCAGACGTCGCCCTCGCCGTGGCGCGGGCGTCAACGATGGCCGCCATGGCCCTAACGAGGTCATCCCTGGTAAAGGCGATCTGATTGAGGAGGTTGAAGGCGTAGTAGAATGTTGTTGCCGCATGCGGCTCACTCACGAGGTGGGCATGCATCAGCCACAGGGTGGTCGGATGCTCAAGGTATGGATCGAGCCCGGTGCCGTCCGCGAAGATCAGCCGGCCCAGATCGGTGGCTCGAAGATGAGTAGGGCCGTCCTCTAGGACCTTGGTCGCCAAAGCCCAATGCCGCATCGAGAGCGCCATGTTCTTGCCGACACCAAAGATAGCGATTGCGCCTTGTTCCTGAAATGTTCTACGATCAACCCCGTCCGGGCCGGACGCATGATCGAACGCCTTCTTCAGCCACAAGAGCCGCAGCGAAAATGTCTCGTGGCCGGAAACGCGGATGGCGGTGGCCGGGTCATAAAGGTCATGCAACATGGGAGCGGATGCTACTGGAGACCGCCGCCAGTTGGCAATCCCTAGCGGCCGACTATTTGGGACAGCACGAGCGCCGCCTCCGTGGCATCCGCCTCGGTATTATAGCGCGAGAAGTACAACCGAACAGTTTCTGACGCTTGTTCCTCAGTTAATCCCATCTGTAGTAGTACATGAGATGCAGTAATCTTCCCACTTGTACAAGCTGATCCTTCGGAAATTGCAATCCGATCTCCGGCTCGCGCAATTATGGACATCGCGTCATTGCCAGGAAATCTGAGGCTAAGGCTACCGGGTGCGCGGCTTGGCTCAGGAATATTTTCAATAAACTGCACCTGCCTGCTGCGCAGCTCTTCGAGGAATAGGGCGGACAGGGTCCGAGAGTGGGTCGCATCCGTACCAAGCCGCGACCTGGAGACCCTCGCGGCGGCGCCAAACCCGACGACGAGCGGGGTGGGTACTGTCCCAGGGCGGATACCGGCCTCCTGACTGCCGCCGAACAGCACCGGCAACGGCCTGACGTGAGCCGCAGATGACACGAACAGCGCGCCGATGCCCATGGGGCCGTACATTTTGTGCGAGGACAGGCTCGCAAAATCAAAGTCTACACAGTCAAAAGGAACCTTCCCGATCCCCTGTGCGGCGTCGACATGGACGAGGGCGCCGGCTGCCCGGGCTATGCGGACGATATCGGCGAGGGGTTGGATTGACCCTACCTCGTTATTGACCGCCATCACCGACACCAACAGCGTCCGGTCGCCGACCATCCGCTCCAGAGCCAAGATGTCGATGACGCCGTTTTCGGTGACCGGCGCTTCAATGATCCGGAAGCCGGCGCTTCGAAGCGAGTGCGCGGACGACAGCACGCTCTTGTGCTCGATGGCTGACACCACGATTTCCCGTCGGTCGATGCCACCCTCGAGCGCCGCGAGGGCGGTACCCCTTATCGCGATGTTGTTCGCCTCCGTAGCCCCGGAAGTGAAGATAAGTTCCTGCGGATCAGAGCCGACCAAAGAAGCGAGTTCCGAACGCGCGTTCTCGACCGCCTGCGCCGCCAACATGCCCGCGAGGTGAGGGGAGTGGGGATTGCCGGCTTGAGCATGCCACCACGGTGACATCGCCTCCAACGCCTCTGGGGCGAGGGGCGTAGTCGAGTGGCCATCAAGATAGATCGACATGGGCGCAAAGGAACTCTGAGTCGTCGGGTCGACCGAACCTAGTCCAACTCGACTGAAATTCGAAGTGAGCACTCGATCGAGAAGAGCGCCATCTCGTGATAAACTCGGGAGCCACTAAGAGAGGTTTTCATGGCCGACGACAACGACGTTACAGTCAACGAAATCTACAAGGAGCAGTACGCCCATTTCCGAGCGATGAATGACATCCTTTACAAAATCCCGCCGCTATTTTCGTTTGCGATCGGCGGGCTCTGGTACTTCGCGGCGACCCAGCTCAAATCCGACCGGCTGATCGCGATCGGCATCTTTCTGTTCGCCGCCTTTGTGAGCATCTGCAGCGTGTTCATCATGAAACGCTTTAGCCTGGCGTTCAGCCGCTACATTTCCAATCTCAACAAGCTAGACGGCGAATATGCGGTCTCCCTAAAGGACCAGACGTGGCCGCCTTCGACAGTGAAAATAATCCAGTTCCTGTTGTGGGTCGCCACGGCCATTTCGCTTGCTGGAATGATCTACGCCATCGTCCTCCTCCTGTGTCGCGCGCCTCCTGCCTAGTCGACCCCGCGCGCGCCGTCTTGAGCGGCGATGGCCGACACAACGTCCTCGATATCTTCGTCCGACAAGAATGGCGCCTGAGCAAAGACGGTCGACGGCTCGCCGCTCAGACGCGCGGCCAGATGTCCGAGACCGAGCAGATTCTCGGCACCCTTCATGCCCAAAGCGATCTCCGACGTCCCAACGCTCGCAACCTTGAGGATGAGACGGTTGCCCAGATTGTCACGCAGCTGCACGGGCATGACGCCAGCATCAGGCCGCTGTGCAGCGAAGACGAGGTGGATACCGGCGGCCCGCGCCTTGACCCCAAGCCTCGAGACGATCGACGTCACGGCACCCTTGTAATCTTCGGTAAGCATCCACTCGGCGAACTCGTCATGGACCAGGAACTTCATCGGCAAGCGTGCTTCTGGCGCGGCCTTGATATTGAACGACCGGATGTCGCGGGTGCCGTTCTCCCTGAACAGCTCGTAGCGTCGATCCATCTCGACGACGAGCCCCTCCATCATTTTGATCGCCGTGGCTTGGTCGATGACGATCCCCCCCTTCACATGCGGTAACCGCTCGATCGCGGAGTAATCGACACCCATCTTGGGATCGATCAGGTGTATGTGGACCAGGGCACTCGGATTGGTCGCTGCAATGTCGAGGATCAGCGCCTGGATCAGGACGGATTTGCCGCTGCCGGTAGCGCCGGCGATGAGCGTGTGCGGGTCGTGTTGGGATCCACTAGCGAATGGCCCACCCAGGTTCAGATAGAGAATCTCGCCGTCAAGTTCACGCAGCCCCAACAGGAAGCTTGTGTTGAGCCCGGCCGCGTTGCGGTTCAAGGCGCGGCGCGCCCAAAGATCCCACATCGAAACGATCTGACGTTTTGGCCTTGCCACGCCCACGACGATCTCGCCGGGCAATGGAGAGACAGAAATCAGTCTCAGCCCGTGCGTGGTCAGAAGCGCTGATTGCTTCGCCTCGATGTCTTCGACGCGAAGTCGATCGCTGCCGACGAACCGCACGAGCGCAGCATTTGGCGTCAATCGCATCCCTGCGATCTTGGCCTGCAGATTGTAGCCCATGAGCGCCGTGCGCAGCCGATTGGCAGTGGCCTCAAGCCATTGGTCGTCCTCGCCGGCCGCCGATTGAATCTGGCCGGCCCGCCGGGACACCAAACCGGCAAAACTCTCGCCGCCCTGGGAGACTGGTCCCAGCGTCGGTTGCTCGTTTTGTTCGGGTGAACCGGACGGCGCAGCCGATGGATTGGCAGCCTCATTGATACCGGTATCCCCGACAAGCACCGTGTCGGCACTCCTTTTCGGCGCTGCCGGAGGTGGCGAGGAGGCGCCAGGGGAGCTCGGGGGACCGCCGTTGGATGCGGGGCCGGGACCATTCGCCGGGCCGCCCTTCGTGGTCCACCGAACACGCGGCGCCGGAGCGCGAAACTCCGATTTCTCCCACGGCCTACGATCGCCCAAGGCGCTCCTGATTGGCATCAATGCATCAGACGCCTCATAGGCCTTGATCAACTGCCGAAGACCATCGCGCGTAAAGATCTCCTGCAGACCCCGAACCTCGGTCACTTCGTCGTGGTCGCCGGGCGAACCTCCCGCGTCGGCAGGCCCCGAGACGAAGATATGAGAATAGCCCTTGAGGTCGATCTCCACTGTGCCGTTGCGGATACCATTCCTCACCTCCTCGAGCGAGAAACCCGAACTCAGGGCCGAGGGTTCGTCGAGCAGGATGTCTGCGAGACGAGAAAGCCAAAGGTCGCGGTCCAGGCGTCCCGGATCGCCAAACAGGGCATCCTCAACCCTACGCATCGTCTGTCGCAGCTGCTGACCAGAATGGCGTTTCGCTTCGGCCAGGCCACTAGCCTCGACATACTTCGCCTCTGTCACAACGGCGCGGAGCCTTGGTCGGCCATCGAGGCCCGGATCCACGCTTAGCGCAAGAATGTCAGCAATCCCTTCCTCTCGCTGGCCCAGCCATTGCGCGTAGTCGTCAAGAAGGAACCAGGACGCGGGACGCTTCTGAAACTCCTCGGCAACAAGGGCGCGACTGAGAACCAGACCGATCAGCTCGCCGGCCGACACGCCGCGCTTGGCCGCGCGCAATATGACGTCCCCGGAAATGGCCGTCGCATCGGCTATCATCCGGTCCGCGAGCGCGGTTAGGCGATCATCGCTGAGCCCCAGGCTGAGCTGATCGAGGCGGCGACGAACGAGCACGGGCAGGACGCGCAGGTCGGATGTCGAGGACACCACCATGTTGCGGCCGTGTGTCCGCTCACGCCGATATCGAATGACTTTGATGCCTTGGGCCGCGAGCTGCTGCTTATCGAGAAGGTCGTCATACGTCGCGACCCACTCTGCCAACCCATGGACATCCTTGAACATGGCTTCAAGGCCATGGTCCTGCAGCGAGATCTGCCGGGCAGGAAGGTAGTGCTCGTTATCGCGATGCGACTGCTTGCGGATTACGGCTGCTAGGGCGTCAAGGTAGGACCAGCCAACCCGAGGTTGGCGCGGCGAAACCAAGTAGCTGGTCGCCGTGAGTTGTTCCTCGCCCACGACTCTCCGGTACGACCAGCGAGGTGGAACGTGATCAAGGATCAAGGGGTCGGCGTCGTCGTTGCGGGGCACGGAGAACCACGACTCCCGGGCCTGTCTCGACACGACATCGTGGAGGAACGCCACATCGACGCTGCGCTCATCGGGGGCCCGCCGCCCGGTGCCGCCCTCGAGCATCACACCGATCCTGAGCTTGGACATGAAGTTGAGCGACGTTTCACTCACGACGATCGCGTCGGGGTCGTTGCCCGATTGATCCAGCAGGTCGGTATAGACCTTATTGAGCTTCGAGCGGTCTCGGTGGCGTACGAGGACGTTGCAGTGAACCTCCTCTTCATGCACCGATCCAAGAGCGTTGACAGTGGCCAAGGGCAGGCCAGCAGCGTCGCAGTTGTAGAGCATGATACTCAGGTTCGCTCGTTCGTGTGGCTGCAGGTCGAGATAGCGGCCAATCAGGCCTCGGATCTCGCGTGCGGCCTCCGCCGGGTCGACGTCTGTAGACGCCTCCGAAGGGTCACGAACCGGCCTCTCCATCAAGCTGTAGTCGTTGAGTGTGCTCGTCTCGGTGAGCAGAACGGCTTCGCCGCCCGTGAACCCGGGCACAGCCTCAGGGTAGTAAGGGTGAACGAGCTCGGCCCGGAGGTCGGTAAAGAAGAGCCGTTGGTCGCCAAAGTTGACCTCTTCGGCCTTGAGCAGGTGATCCAAGAGGCCACAAAGGGCACGCATCTTGACTGCTGTCGCCGCCATTCGCATGGGGTGCCAAGGCGCTACGATGGCCGCCGGGGGGGCCCCAGCTATCTGAACAGAGCCGATCCTAAGGATGGGCCCCCAAAGGTCGCGACGGTTCAAGTCGCCCGGCGCCGACCTTCGAAGTTGCTCGAGAAGGTTGCCGTAAAGATCGGCTTGATCGAGTTGCGGTATTCCGCCCATACCATTGGACCACCAATCTGCAAGGGCCGTCGTGTAGGCCGCCACGAAGGCAGTCCACGCCTCCCCAAGGTCCGCGCCGGCAGGCGGGGTAATACGACCGGCCGAAACCGCTGCCTTGATGGCCTTGGGCAATGCCTTGCCCAAGTCTTCGACGTTGGTCGAACGCGGAACCAGGGATCCGGCATCCTGACGGAAGGATGGCTGCAACGTTCCGACGTCAGCGAGCGACACCGACTGCATCGCCCCCTTCTTGCTGACCAGCATGCGCGACACTTCGGCTATGCCGAGCGGATTCTTCTCAAGTCTGGCGAGGTCGTCGGGCAGGGCCAGACCGATGGCATTCGGCTCGCCGCGCCAGATCAACTGAACGACGTTCTTCTCTGCCGCGGAGCCAGCTCCCACCGTGAGGGTGAGGTCGAATTTGATTTGGATATTGGCGCGCGAGGTCGAAACGTTCTCGCGGAACTTCCGCCTCTTCCTAGCGGCTTCGAGGAGAGCCTCGAACTCAAATATGTGCGGCGTGTCCCAGCTCACCGCTGCTGGAAGTATTTTTGGGAGCGCCTTGTATTTGAGGCTAAAGGCGCGCGCGACGTCGGCATTCATGTCGAGCCATTGCGTCTTTGTCCGGCGCGATGACCGGATTTCGATCCGACGGGGCATCTTGAGTGTGCCCAGTTGCGCAAATAGCCGCTCGATGGCGCGAACCAACCCGTCCAGAAAATCCGTGCACTCGATCGGTCGCCCGTAGACGAATTTCTCCCATTTGGCCCGCAATTGCCGATTGGCGGCAAGGTCCTCGCGATGCGCTTCGAAGAACTCGCGGTCGTCCTCCCGTGCCTCCTTGAGCGACCTGCCTTTGAGATCGCTCAGGTACGCCTTGTCAGGCTCGCTCAGTCGGTCAGGACGCTCATAGTCGAAAAACTGGACCGTTTCCTCGGGGAGCTTCAGCTTCTTCAGCTTCAGGCCAGAGAAAACGAGCAGGATGTTGTCCTGCTCCCACTCGAGTTCAGCGAGCTTTTCG
Source organism: Aminobacter sp. Piv2-1 (assembly GCF_037625995.1). NCBI lineage: Bacteria > Pseudomonadati > Pseudomonadota > Alphaproteobacteria > Hyphomicrobiales > Phyllobacteriaceae > Aminobacter > Aminobacter sp. Piv2-1. The sequence goes on along the minus strand of NZ_JARKMU010000008.1, from coordinate 38,805 downwards.
GTTTCCTCGCGCCAGCCGGCCGGTGAACTTATGAACGCGTCGATCGTCGGATGCAGTTCCGCTGCGATCTCATCGCGAACGGTTTCGAACTGATCCCGCAGCTCTTCGGATTCGATCGGCTGACGGTTCGGGCGCTGTTTTGAAAGCAGTGGTCTGCGGTCGCTGATCAGTTTGTCGTAGAGCCGCCGCCAACGGCTCTGCTGCTGAAAATCCTTCGGCCGTTGCGATCGGAAATAGCCGGTATCACGCGGCAATTGCAGTGCCGGCAACGCCCAGCCGAGGGCGTCGGCGACCGGGAGAGACATGTTCTCGATGGCATCTCGCGTCATGGCAATATAAGTGCTGAGCTGCGCAAGCGGCCAATCGTCGACGTTGGAAAGAGCCTTCAGGGCGATCTGCCATGCATCGATGTGCTCCTGCGGCAGTCCAAGACCGTCGGACGCGGGCAGAACCCAATAGGCCGGGCCCTCCTTGAGCTCCTTGGCGCCGATCAATGCTACATCATGGAGTGAAGCGCCCTGGTCATCGTCGGTGTTTGCGATAAGCAGCGCAGGACGGTCGCATTCGGCGTGCCGCCATGCGACGGTTCTCTCATCCGTGATCACCGCTTCGGGGAGACCTTGGCCATCCACCAAAGCGCGAGGAACTGCGATCTTCACGCGGGACTGAAAGGACGCGTCTGAGACCAGCTGCCTGACGATTGCCGCAACCTGCGGACCGGTAAGGCGATCAAGCATGAAGCGGGCAGTCCCGCTGTCAGGCCCGAGACCCTGCAAGCGCTCCTCGAGCGCTGAAGCCCCCGCAGTGCCGATGAGATCGAGCGCGTTCATGCTCTCACCTCGCGACGGAACGGGTTCTCCACATAGGCCGCCGAGTCCGACAGACGGTTGAGCAGCCCGAGGCTGATCAGCCGTTCCTCCAATCGCCGGGCATTATCGGAAAAGTCCTCTTGGTCGGCTTTGCCGGCGCCGATGATGCTCGCCGCCTGTTGGTCTCCGATCACAAATCCATAGCGGGCGTAGAGTTCGGCGAGGAAGTCCTTGAACTCCATCCGCTCCCGGACGCAGCACACTACCAATGTCTTGAGCAGCCGGTCGGTCGGTGCATAGCGTACGCGCCGGCTTGAGCGTCGCGAGCTCAGTCCGATCTGCCGCGCCCAGGTGGAGTGAACCTTGCCGACATGCTGAGCATGGCGGGTCTTGGCCCTGCCGACGAGTTCCTCGATCAATTCCCCGGGGTTAGTCATCCCGGTCGGGAGGTCGTCGGGGTCCGGCCAGTCGAATTGGCGTGCTAAGACCTCTGCCGCGCTGAGGACGGCATCATCGGACGCGACGGCAACTTGCCACTCGTGAGATGCTTCGGCACTGCGGACATAACGCTCTATGGCCAAGCCTGGCAGCGCGTTGTTGGCCTGGAAGGAGTCCGCCGCGAGGTCGCGAACCACTGTTTTTCGCGGCGACACAATCTCGCAGATCATCGTAATGGGTACCGAATCGAGGAGTTCGCGCGCGCGGTCGAGCTGATATCGAACAAGGTTGAGTCCCGTGATGTTCACGATGTGCGGCAGAGCATCGAAAACCGATATGGGGCTGTCGAGAATGGCGATCCAATCGTCGGCGAGTTGATCGAAGATCGGGTGGGTCGAGCAGGGCAGGTAGGAGCCCGGGCGATCACGCTCGGCGAGTTGGGATTCGCCCTGCAGCGCTGCTACCAATCGATCGTAGACGGTGGGCTGCTCGAAAAGCTTTCCGACCAGCCGTTCCTTGAGCTCGGGGGCCCGCTTTGACCGGCAAAGCATCAGATAGAGAACTTCGCCGGTGCGGGCAAAGAAGCGTCTATCAGTTGAGACGCCAGACGCCGTCACGGCGGCATCTTCATAGAGAGCGCTTGGACCGAACGGGAATACGAACTTTGAACTCCAGCGCTTGTTGCTGGCGCCTTCGATAGCCGAAGATTGCAAGAATCCCACAACGGATGCGAAATCGTCAAAGGTGTCGAACCGACCGCGGAGGTAACTGAAGTCCCGGCTCTCGAGGCCGCCGGCATTCTGTTCCATCAGCTCCAGCCACTTGGTCCAGGCTGCATCGTCGGAGAGACGTTCGGCCCCGATGGTCAACAGGTAGGGATTGTTGAAGATGAGATTGCGCAGCCGCAATTGGGTCTGGGGCCGGTACGAGAGTGCGTTGAACTCCGCCTCCGCCAATGCGCGGCCAGCGAGTTGCTCCGACCTCAGCACTCCGAGAAACTCAAGAAGGATCAGCCACGGCGTCTGTTCGTCGTGCAGACGGTGCCCCCAGATTGCCTCGTCGACCCAGAACGCTGGTCCGGTGCGATCCTCATGCGAGATCGGGCGTTTCAAGATCTCCATTGCTAGAGCCTCACTGTAACGCTACGCGATGACGCTCTGCCGTCGGGATTGAGGTCGATGAATTTGAGGACGATTCCATCGCCGCGATCATCACCATCGAACTCGCGGCGCCGCTCGACGGCACTAAGGAGCCTCGCCTTGAATGCAAGAAGATCCTCATGACATTCGAGCGAAAAGCTGGTGGGCAGTGCGCCCTCGGCGACGCGTCCCAGGAATTCAAACCGCGTCGTCGATAGCTGCAGCGTGACCGCAGGCGGATCATCGCGCGCTAGCTTGACTACGAGCTTCATGCCACCGGCGCCGTCACTGAGGAGCGCGACTTCCTCGCCGCCACGACGGGCCACGGAAACGAACTCCTCAAGCAGGGGACTCGTCCTCGACTGAGATTGGCTTCCCGAACTCGCCAGAACAAGCTCGTCCTGGTTCTGGATCAGCATGCCGGTAAACACGCGATTGAGGCCGCGCATGAGCATGGGCATCACTTGCCGGGGCAAGGGCCGTTTTTCGGACAAAGCGCGGGTGGTCTCGAGATACAGGCCCGCGTATCGAAAGACCGTCAGATCCCACAGGTCCAAGGTATCGGCCAGCTCGTCGGAAATGGTGAAGAAGAGCCGCTGACGTTGCCCGCGGAGCATTCCGAGAAAGCGCGTGACCGCTCCCGGATCGTCGCCCTCCAGGTAGGATTGCTGCGCGCGCTTGTAGGCGGGCGTCTCACCATAGACCTGATCCGACTGCACCAGGGCCCGATAGGTCTCCACCAGCGCAGGATCGTCGGCGCCGTACACCAGCATGTTGTCGACTTTGTTGCTCGTCTCAGAGCCGATCCCGAATAGGTTGAGCTTACGAAAGGGCTCGGTTCTTTCCGCCCGACTTGGCCTCAAATTGCCCCCGAATACGTTGCGGTAAGGACTGGCCCGCTCCGCGGTTCCGGCGGACGCTAACTCCGCGACGTCGGTGCACGCCATCAGTCCGTCCCTCGCATCGGGATGGCCGAGAATGACGTTCGTGACGAGCGACAGTACCTGCCGGATGGTGAAGTGACCTCCGTTCTGTTCGCTGGCTTCGACGAGGTTGCCCAATCGACGCCGAAAGAGGCCATTGTCATTGGTTCCGATCAGCCGGTCGCGGTTCTCCCGAATTGGGCAGGTTCCTTCCCCCAAGGCCGGGCAGTCCGGGCAGCCGTTCCATCCTGGGTGCTGAGTGACCGCGTCGATGACCTGGTCGATCATCACTGCGGCGGCGGATCGGCTAAGATCTCTCAGATCGAGCTTGATGGCGGCATTTCCGCTGCGGCCTGCGACCAGCAGGTTCTCGACCACGTCGACGAGGGCGGTGGTGGTCTTGTCACTGCCCGCGGTCTTCAGCTTCTCAAGCAGCTGTCCATGATTGGCCGCCATCAAATAGACCCTTGGGGAATTCGGGTTGGCGACGTCCCACGCCATCTGCTCGATCAGCGGCTTGCTCTCATCGGAACGAAGTTCGCTTAGATCCTTGACAACGATGAGTTGTCGAGAGCCCAAGCTGAGCCTTTGGATCTTCTCTCCGGCGTTCCACTCTTCGATAGTGCCGCCCAGTTCAAGCCATACACGCCGGCAGTGGTAGGTCTTTCCATCACCAGCAGTGCCCGTGAGGATGATGGACTGGCATTCGTCTGATCTGAAGTTGTCGACTAGCCATCCGAGATATTGGGCGGGTAGCTCGATGGGCTCGATTTTCAAGCGGGCCAAAGCCCGTTGGATGGTCTCGTCGTACATATTGTCGTTGGTGGGGATGGGGCCGTAGTTCCGAAGGAACCGGATCCAATTGTTCGTTGGCATGCACTATCCCCCACGACTGCCGCCTTGCGCTGACGACCGTCCTGGAATTCCAGCGCAGCCCCATTAAATCAGTCAGTTGCAGACTACTGTAGAACTTGTAAAACGCAACAATACACTAAGCTGCAGGTGACGCGGCTCGGCGCCTACTCACCGAGCCGGAACCATCAGGCTGCGCCGGAGTGCCGCACCGTCCAGCCATGGCTTTGTCGTCTTCATCAAATGCGATGGTGAGCACGTTGATCACGAGATGGTTCGTTCCAGTACTCCGCCCTTCCAAACGATAGTGACTATGTTTGAGGACCATGGCGTCCAGCCGAATTCGGCGCACTCATCAAAAACCTGGCCGTCACGCCCGGCGCCTAGGACCGAGATTGTTCGCGCATTTGGTGGCGGATAACCCGTCGACGACGCGCGGAACAATGTCGGTTGGCGTTATCGCATATGGAACTCGACCTTCCTTTTTGTGCTTCGAAAGTGGCATAAAAAGCAGTCTGGAATTTGACACCGACCGCTTGTGCTTTGGTCATCCAATCGAGGTTTCCACGGCGTGATTCAGGGGAGAGATGGTCTTGGCCATCTCTCCCCCGCGAATGCTGCCTGCGACAGAGCGGGACCGCCCGCTCGCAAGGCGGCGCTGCCTCCCATCGGCTGAACTGATCCGATCCGCCCCGCTCGACGCGCAGCCCAGCTCCGCTCGCCGGCATTCGCCCCCCCACTCTGCCGCGCGCTCACGCGCCCCCGGAAGGCATGCCGAGGGGCATGCCTTCGGCATGTAACGGGAAAGGACCAGCACCATGACCATCCATGCAAAGAACGTTGAATTAACGTCGATGACTGTCGATCACGCCCCGGCATCGAGTGCTGTGGTATCGACGCCGCGAAGTTCGACGCGGTCGATCATGGACTCACTCCAGGCCCGTATAGCCGCCGCCTGTTCAGGGGAGAGCGGATCGAGGAAGAATCGGCGTACGTTGCCGAGGTGGCCGAGAATGGCACTCTCCGCCAGATGACGTCCATCCGTCGTCAGTCCGATGCCGGTGCGTCGCCCGCTTGTCCCACCCTCGGTTCGTTCGACCAATCCGCGGAGGCGACCGATCCTACGGGGTTGGCCGCGAACAGCCGCCGGTTTTCGCCAAGTGTATATCAATATCGGATTACATCCGGTCAAGATTGAATTGGATTTGTTGGGCCTCACTTTCTAGGGTCTCTTCGAAGAAACGGTCGAGCATTTAAGGGAGCGGGCGCATGGCCCGGCACTCATTCGTTTCATGCCGGCTGCGGGGCAGCCCCATCACTGGCCATACCCGCAACGCCGTCTTGCCACCATCGGCGTTGTGAACCGGTGGGACGAAGCCGACAGCAACTTGGATGCCGGGAACGCCTAGAATGCCGCACGGAGCAATCGACAAGACCTATGGGAACGCTCTTTCGCCATTGGACGGTTATGACATTTCCCTGTTTGAGCGCCAGTCGGAAATCTCTCGCGCTACTCGCATTCGGCGATGGCTGCATAAACACGCGCCAGAAGTCACTGACACACTCGTGCGTCAAATGCTGCTCGGCTCAGCGAAGCTTTTAGCTTCAACCACGAAATCGGCTGCAATTCTGAAGGCCACGGTGACCACTCCGAAGGGCACCACCGAAGCTGGCCTGTCGGTCCTTCAGCACGAAAATACGCTCGCGCAATTGCTTTCGCGAGCCGTCCGAGATGCTCATCAACGGGCGCGTGAGCTTGGGCTCGGTGGTCTGGTTGCCCGCAGTCTCGGATGTTCGAATGGCCGCCATCCAGCGGTCACGCCCTGCAGCATCAAGGCAGGGTCACTTCTAATAAAACAAATAATGGGGAATTGACATGACTCAACTGATATCTCGTCGCGCCTTCGGCAAGCTCGTCACCGCGAGCGCTGGCCTCGCCGCACTCTCCTCTCTGCCGAGCCTCATGCGGCCCGTGTATGCGCAGGGTGCTGGCGGGATCGTGATTGCAATTGCCAACGACCCCCAAAGCCTCGATCCGCTGGCCATCGAGTCGCAGGTGCCGGCCCAGGTGACCTGGAACGTCTACGAGCCGCTGCTAACTCGCGATACCACCGGCAAGATCGTCCCGGGGCTAGCAGAATCCTTCACCCGAACCAGCCCGACGACTGCGCAGGTCAAGTTGAAGAGCGGCATTCGCTTTCACGATGGCAGTGCTTTCGATGCCGAGGCTGCCGCCTTCAGCATTAACCGCATCATCGACCCGCAAACGAAATCGCAGTGGATCGGTACCGTCAACACAATCACGGGTGCTAAAGCTATCGCCTCAGATGTCGTGGAAATATCCACGAAGGAGCCAGATCCAGTCCTAGAAGCCCGTCTTACGGTCATCGCGATGATGGCACCCGGTTGGACGAAAGAAGTTGGCAATCAGGTCGGCGTACAGGCGAATGGCACTGGTCCCTACAAGTTCATCGCCTGGAAGCGCAATCTTTCGGTCGACCTAGAGGCGAACGCTGACTATTGGGGCGGCACGCCGTCGATCAAGGCAATTACCTTCCGTATAATCCCGGAGGATGCAACCCGCTACCAATCGGTCAAAACCAAAGAAGTGGATCTCTACCTTGGTCTGCTGCCGGACCAGATTTCGGGACTGGAAAAGTATGCGGCCGGCATCGGTCAGGAGTTCTCCTTCATTCGCTTCAGCAATCTTGAGGGCTCCGGTCTCGCCGATCCGAGATTGCGTCAAGCCATCAACTATGCCGTCGACAAAGCTGGTATCCATGCGGCTCTCTATCAGAGTCAGGGGGCTCTGCTGAACGGCCAGCTTTCCGCACCGGGCATGTTTGGCTATAATCCGAACCTGCAACCCTATCCGTACGATTTGGAGAAGGCGCGTAGCCTTGTCCAGGAGGCGGGTGCTCAGGGTCGGCATATCACGATCGAGGGTCCAAAAGGGCGTTACACTGGAGACGCCGTTGAATTGCAAGCACTGGCTGCCATGATCGAGCAGTCGGGTCTTGGGGTCAATCTGGTGCTGCGTGATCCCAACAACTGGGTGCGCATCGGCGACCGCAACCAGACACCCGTTCCGCCAGAAGGCTGGTACGTGCGTCACGATAATTCGACCTTCGATGCCGACCGCACGCTCGGCTCGTACTACACCCCCAACGGGTCGTACTCGGCGTACCAGAACAAGGAGATCGACGATCTCTTCGCCCAGTCCCGCAAGGAGATGGACTCGACCAAGCGAGAAGGCTTGCTACATAACATCTTCGATATCGGACGCGAGAAGGATCCGATGGGTTTGTTCCTGTTCCAGCATGCGGCGCTTTGGGGCATGACACCGCGGGTGAATTTCACGCCGCGCGCCGACGGCTTGCTGTTCGTCAAGGACATCAACTTGACCGCATAGGTTAACTCCCAAGTGCCGCTGGGTTCACCGGAGGTTGCTTCGGTGAACCCAGGACTCTTCGTTTCAAAGGGTACGTCATGCTTAAGTTGGTCACCCATCGCCTATTGCATTCCGCCATTTTGATCTTTGGTGTCGTTTCCGTCATTTTCTTCACTAACTTCGTTCTAGGCGACCCGGTGCGGGTTTTGCTTCCAGCTTCCACGCCACAGGAGGCTGTCGAAGCCTTCCGCGCTCAGATGGGGTTTGATCGGCCAATCTTGGTCCAGTATCTCGACTACATCTCAGGCGTGCTGACTGGTGATTTCGGGTTGAGCTGGTGGCAGAAGGCTGATGCGCTGACCATTGCGGTCCGTCCACTGACGGCGACGCTTGAGCTCGGCCTAGTCGCCATGCTGATCGCCTCGGTCTTCGGTATCACAATTGGCATTGCGGCGGCTGCCAAGCCTGACAGTTGGATTGATCGCCTGGCGACGTCGATCTCGATTGTTGGCGTTTCGCTGCCGTTGATCTGGTTCACCCTAATGCTCGCCTTGGTCTTCTCGGTTTTCCTTGGCTGGTTGCCAACTGCTGGATATGGAACCTGGGCGCACATGGTGCTTCCGGTCGTCTCTTTGGCGGCGCTTCCGCTGGGGCGCACCGTGCAGATAACCCGGGCGGCCATGATCGATGAAATGGCGAAACCCTACATCACGACGGCCCGAGCGCGCGGCCTGAGCGAGCGGCGAATTATGTTTCGCCATGCTTTGCGCAACGCACTTCCGCCGATCGTTACCGAAATCGGCTGGGAAAGTGCGGTACTGCTTACGGGTTACACTATTATCGTTGAATCCGTGTTTGGCTGGCCCGGTTTTGGTTTTGCCAGCTATCACGCCATCCTGACGCGCGACATGCCCGTCATCGGTGCCATGGCGTTCGTCGCTGCCGTGATCGTGGTGATCATCAATATCCTAGTCGATATTGCCTACGTCATCATCAATCCCACTATCCGCTACGAATAAGTGAGCCGATTAAATGAACCAGACAGTCCCTTCCGCTCATATCCACCCGGGGCGCAATTCCGTGTTCGACCGTGCTTTTTTTCGCTGGCTGAAGGCCTACTCCGCAGATTGGTTCGCCACGGCAGCGCTTGGACTTTTCGTCGTCATCATAGTCGGGTCGGTCTTTGCCAATGCATTCGCGCCGCATGACCCATTTCAGCAAAACCTGCTGATGCGATTGAAGCCGCCGGTGGGCTTCGAGGGAGGATTGTGGAGATACCCTTTTGGAACTGATCTGCTCGGCCGCGATATTCTTAGCCGCGTTATGTACGGCGGCCGTTGGTCGCTCGGTATCGGCTTCGCTGTCGTCCTGATCGGTGGTGCGGTTGGCACCATTGTTGGCCTGCTGACCGGCTACTTTGGAGGCCGCATTGACGCGGCGGTGATGCGCTACATCGATTTCCAAACTTCGATCCCATATTTCTTGCTGGCCCTCACCATCATGGCGGCGATCGGACCAGGCGTTCGAAACTTGGTGATCGTTCTGTCGATCGGAAGCTGGCCGCTCTTTGCTCGCTTTGCCAGGTCCATCATGCTGTCGCTGAAGAGCCAGGCCTTTATCGAGGCCGCGCGTGTCGGAGGCGCCAAAGAGATGACGATCATGGTGCGTCATGCATTTCCGAACATCCTGTCTCCGCTGACCACGCTTTCCACGCTTGAACTGTCGCGCATCATCCTAAGCGAGGCCGGATTGAGCTATCTCGGAATGGGCGTTCAGCCGCCTAACCCGGCTTGGGGGCTGATGGTGTCGGAGGCACACGACTACGTCGCTACTGCCAACTGGGCAGTTACCATCCCGGGCCTGTTTATCTTGCTGACAGTTCTCAGCATCAACATTTGCGCCAACAGGTTGCGGCGTTCGACCGATCCTCTGCAGCGCGGTCGGGCTTGAGGGGACACAAAATGGGAGTATATGCCGATATGGCACAGAGTAACGAAACCGGTAGTATGGTCAAAGAGCCGGTGCTCTCCGTCCGCGACCTGGAAGTCGAGTATCGTCTGGGCAAGTCAACTGTTCGAGCAGTCAACGGTTTGTCTTTTGATCTCAATCCGGGGCAGACATTGGCCATTGTGGGAGAAAGCGGCTCAGGCAAGAGCGCCAGCATGCTTGCCCTAACACGGCTGATACCTTCCCCACCAGGTTTCGTCACCAAGGGACAAGTGATGTTCAACGGGCAGAACTTGCTTTCCCTGCCGCCGAAGGAGTTGCAGAAAGTACGCGGTCCCGGAATCGCGATGATTTTCCAGGATCCAATGACAGCTCTTAACCCGCTAATGAAGATTGGCCGGCAGATCACTGAAGGGCTCGAGGTTCATTTCAAATTGTCATCGGCGCAAGCGCATAAGCGTGCGGTCGAGCTGCTCAAGATGGTGGGGATCGTCGACGCCGAGGAACGCTTCAACGACTATCCGATTCAATTCTCCGGCGGCATGCGTCAGCGCGTCATGATCGCCAGCGCGATCGCATGCAATCCGAAAGTTTTGATCGCCGACGAGCCAACCACCGCGCTTGACGTTACGATCCAGATGCAGGTGATCGAGGTTATTAATCGGTTGCGGTCCGAAACCGAGATGGGGGTAATTTGGATCACCCATGATTTGGGAGTAGTTGCCGGCCTCGCCGACAAGGTGATCGTGATGTATGCTGGCCGAGCGGTGGAGATCGCCGCAGTTGACGACCTCTTCTACCGTCCACATCACCCTTACGCGATGGGGCTACTCAGGTCGGTGCCGAGTATTGCCGGAGAGAAGCGCCGCAGACTGAGGGTGATCGAGGGGCTCCCACCGGATCTCACTCGGACAATCGAAGGCTGCCCCTTCTTTTCACGCTGCGATAAGAAAATGGACATTTGTGCATCTTTGATGCCAGAGACCCGCCGCGTCGAGATTAGCGGTTTCGTAGCATGCCATTGGGATGTCGTTACCCAGCATGCCGTCGCCAATCCCACCTATTCTGTCGAGGGCCGGCAATGAACCAAGTCAAGGCCAAACTAGTCGAAAGACAGCCGCTTCTGGAGATCACGGGACTATCTGTCTCCTTCAACAAGGGTGCCGACAAGGTGAAGGCGGTCGATAATGTATCGCTTTCGGTCAGTGCCGGAGAGACGCTGGGCCTTGTCGGAGAGAGCGGATGCGGTAAGTCGACGCTGGCCCGCTCCATCATCCGACTGCAGTCGCTCGACAGCGGCACTATTACCTTCCAAGGGCAGCCATTCCATGCGTTGCAGGGTGCGGCACTGCGTAAGGCTAGGCGCGACATGCAGATGGTATTTCAGGATCCGTACTCGTCGCTCAACCCTCGCATGAAGATTGCGGACATCGTAGCCGACCCGCTGCGCAACAATTCGGATATGAGCCCTGCCGCCACACAGGAACGAGTCCTCTATCTCTTGGATCGAGTGGGGCTGCCCATGCGCGCTGCAGCAGCCTATCCGCACGAACTGTCTGGCGGCCAGCGGCAAAGGGTCGGCATCGCCAGGGCACTGGCCCTGGATCCTAAGTTCATCATTTGTGACGAGGCGATTTCCGCCCTGGATGTGTCGATTCAGGCGCAGATCATCAATCTCCTGCAGGATCTGCAAGAGTCGATGGAACTGACCTACCTCTTCATTGCACACGATATCGCGGTGGTGCGCCATATTTGCACCCGTATCGCGGTGATGTACCTCGGCCAGATTGTAGAAATTGGGACTGCGGAGCAGATCTGTGACGCGCCCCAGCACCCTTACACTAAGGCGCTGCTCAGTGCCGTGCCAGTTCCCGACCCGATCAGAGAACGAAAGCGTTATCAGACCACACAGGCGATTAGGGGCGAAATCTCAAAGGTGTCGCATGAGGGTTGCAAGTTCGCGTCACGTTGTCCGGTACGCGACATTGCTATGCAGACACGGAAGATCGACTGCAGTGCGGTTGCGCCGGAGCTGATCAACTTGTCGTCTGGCCATTTCGGCGCCTGTCACCTTTTGGCTGGAAATGCGCCTAGTAGTAACCGTCCGGTGAATGCCGCGGTCAAGCTGCTTTGAAGGATCGCCAATTCCACGGTAGTAGTTCTTGCGCCGGTCCAGTGGGATTGTTAGCGATGCGGCCGAGCACGTTTCCGAGCCATTCTTGCTCAACGTGACCATGGGCGCGGCCCTCGCGGAGCTGGCGCAGAGCTACGACATTCGGCCCAGTGCAAAGCCGCAAAGGGTGCTCTCGGCCGGATTGTTTGTGTCTCAGATGCCGTCATCGAGGGATGGACTCAGCGCTCCCAGCCTAAGCCGAGCCAATCGGATTGACGACGGAGATCTCGACAGGCGGGTAACGCTTGTCGAGATCCCGTTCTTGCAGTGGAGCCAACAACGGCGCGCTTTGTTCCCGGCGGACGTGCGGGCGCTCATCCTGGGTAGAGCTGTTGACCGTGCACCCGGTTTCCCGGTTTCGAATGATGTGTCGCTTGACCGCTGCGAGCGAAATCGCTGGGGCTTGTTGGCCGGTCAGCGAGCAGAACTGCCGCGTGGCGTGAGCCCAGACAGCGTCAGCCTTGGATAATAATGCGCTTGTACCTAACGGACGGGTGCCCCCAGATGGCGGCGGTAAACGCCCTGCCCTTTGCCCAGGATCTGGCCATAGTATGGGCACCCCGCAGGCGCCTACCTGCGGCTAACTTCGACACGCTCGGATTGACACAGCTGAGCTAGGTCGACGGCTTTCCCCGCTGTGAGTAACATTATTACCTATACGGGCGACAATGCAGAAAGCCGTTACCCTGGATCATATAGATCGCCAGATTCTCAACCATCTGCAGGCCGATGGAAGCTTGTCCATCAGCGAACTGGCCGATCGGTTGGCGATGACGCCTCCACCGTGCTGGCGGCGTGTCAGGCGCCTCAAGGACGAAGGAATATTGAAGAGACAGTCCTGGCATCTCGATCCGGTGGCGCTTGGGCTGAACGTCACCATCTACGCCAGCGTCAAGCTCGCCACTCATGACAGCGATGCGACCACGGCGTTTCGAACCCGAATCCAGACCTTGCCGGAAGTGCTGGAATGCTACGTCCTGCTCGGCAACATAGATGTTCTTCTAAAAATCGTCGTGCCCGATATGCGCTACTATGAGGAGTTCTTTTACAAAAAACTCTCTCAGCTGCCGAGTGTGCGCGAAGTCACATCCAGCGTCGTTATGAGCCAAGTGAAGAATACAGGCACCTTACCCCTCACGCATCTATCACTCTAATCGACATGGATTCTGGCGGCCGCCCGTCGCGCGGCCTGTTGCGAGGCATAATGCAGCTCTTCCAGCCGCATGCGCCTCACTGATACGGGATGGCCAAAGCCATCGATGCCCGAGCTTGGCAATGCGAGAGCCGTACTTGATCTGGTAAGGCGCTTTTTCGCTCCCTGATGAGAGCGGCTTTCATCGAGCCGCGCTACTGTCGAATCGGGATCGCGCGCGGCCGCCCGCATCGAATTAACGTCGATGACTGTCGATCACGCCCCGGCATCGAGTGCTGTGGTATCGACGCCGCGAAGTTCGACGCGGTCGATCATGGACTCACTCCAGGCCCGTATAGCCGCCGCCTGTTCAGGGGAGAGCGGATCGAGGAAGAATCGGCGTACGTTGCCGAGGTGGCCGAGAATGGCACTCTCCGCCAGATGACGTCCATCCGTCGTCAGTCCGATGCCGGTGCGTCGCCCGCTTGTCCCACCCTCGGTTCGTTCGACCAATCCGCGGCTTTCCATCCGCGTCAGTTGATGCGACACACGGCTCTTCTCCCAACCAAGAGCCTCCCCCAAAGCCATGACCCGCACCTGCGGGCCGGATGCTCTGAGAAGTGCGACGAGCACGCTGAACTCGGCTTTCGAGATGCCGAATTCACGCTGCAGGCCACGCTCGATTTCCTGGGCAAGAAGGCGTTGGGCGCGCATCCACGTGTCCCAGAGGTCCCATTCCTCGCGCTTGAGAACGTCAGTTTCTATCATGCGACAGAGGATAACGTCCGGATGTTGACGTATCAACTCCTGTCTTATAAGTTGATGCATCAACTTGTTGATGGGACGATCATGACTCTACGCATTGGTATCATTCTCGGCAGCACCCGACCTGGACGTCGAGGCATTCAGATCGCCTCATGGGTATTGGATACCGCACGAGCCTATGGCAGCGCCGAGTACGAACTGGTTGACCTCGCAGACCACAATCTCGGGAACCTGGACGAAGCTGGGAACCCTAATCACCAGCTGTACGAACACGCTCACACCCAGAAATGGGGCGAACTGGTCGAGAGCTTTGACGGCTACATGTTCATCGTCCCCGAGTACAACCATTCGTTTCCCGGCGCGCTGAAGAACGCTTTGGACTATGTCTATCGAGAGTGGAACAACAAGGCCGCCGGCATCGTAAGTTACGGCGGATGGGCCGCCGGTGTCCGGGCGGCGGAGGCCCTTCGGCTGGTTCTCGCGGAACTTCAAGTGGCCACGGTCCGGGCGCAACCCGCCGTTCCACTGATTCCTACGTTCTCCTCGGGCGTTTTTGTCCCCAGCGACGGCATTGCGGCCTCGGTTGTCAGCATGCTCGACCAACTGATCGCATGGTCCAGCGCAATGCGCAGCGTGCGCGAGGCAAAAGCCAGTTCAGCTGCCTAGCAGGACTTTGCACTGGAGGTCCCGCGGCAGGGTCCGGTCCCGGGCCAAAAGTGGGCCTAACCGCTTGAGGATTATCTCGACGCGATGGCTGCGCCCATTACCAGAGCCAGCCAGGAAGCCGGGCGGGAGCAGAGCCTGTCAGAGCCGCTTCAATGCAGTCCTCGATTGTCCCGAGCCTGACGGCGCAGCCCGAGAGTCCCGGTCCATAATGGGCGTATTTTCCAGAAGTGGTCAAAACCACCCTGGTCCACTCCGGGAAAACGGGACGCGTGATGGAACACCAGCAAAGGTCCCGGATGACGATCACGCCGCTTTCGCGAAGTTTCGCCATCGTCCCGTCGGCGTCAGCCGCGGTGACGACCTCTCGTCCGGCTGTGATGATGACGGAGATGTTTCGCGCGAGGGGGCGGCCGTCCAGTCGTGTTGCGATGGCCTTGCACTCATCCAGGGAGGCGTGGGGGCTTCCAATAGCCACCAGATCAACACTGGCCGGTCCGCCATTCAGTGCTCGCCACCCTTGCGCGAGAGCTTCGCGCGTGATGACGACACCGTCTTCGGTATGGCAACCCATCTTTTCCGCTTCCGGCGTGACACCCTCGACGTGCAACATCGCTGCTGCCGACGTCGTGCCGAAAGCCGCGCAGAGCGCTTTGAGGTCATCCGGTGTCGGGCTTGTCCTGGCAAGGCCTTTGATCAGCGGAATGCGGTCGGGCGATGCCAGGCCCACGAGATAGCCGATCAGTGGCCAGGCCGAACTGTCCGCACCTTCAGGCAAATCCACTGCCACTGCCCGCCGAGCGCGCCGGCCTTCGTCGAGAAAGGCCCCGGCGAGTGGCGCACGGCCGGCAACGGCGATGCAGAGATCCAAGAAGTCGGGGTGTTTCGCCGTCCGCGCGCCGAGCACGGAATTGGCGAAGATCACGGCGTTCGATTCCGACCAGCCGATCATTTCACCGAAGCCCGGTGGGTCTGGCAGGGAATAGGGGGCACAGGTGAAACTCGCCTGACAGCCCATGCGAACATAAGCGTCCGCTAGGCGTGCCGCGGGCTCGCCGAATTCCGGCGCCACGCCCTGCCGTCGCCAATTCGCGTAGTCGACCGAGATCGCGTTCATCGTCGTGGGGACGCGAACGCGCGCGCCCAGTTCTTCCATTTTCTCTGCGAACACCAGGTTGGCCGGACCGGCGTAGATGCAGCCGTCGATATGGGCGCGCGTTACGTCGACGAGCGCCTTCACGCCCTGCTGGTAAGCCATGCCCAGAATGATGCGCATGGCCAGTTGCGCTGCCACCCCATCGTCTCCGTCGAGCATCCGATGGTCGCCGGGAGAAAGCCGCAGGTTGTCGTGCGCCGCTGCGCAAAGAGGGATCCTTATCTTCCCGTCATCGGCTGAGATGCCGTCCGGGAGGATATTCGCCTCGCCCGCGCATGACAGGACGGCGAACGCCTTTTCCGGGAGGCGCGCGACTGGAATGCCGAGCCCGAACATCTCCGAGGCGACGATGGCGCCCAAGGTGAGCGTATCCTCGGGCCCGCGAAAGATTAGGGCAGCGGGAGCCTTGCCCGAAAACGCGAGCTCCAGCAGCACGCCCGAGCCGGAACAAGACCCCCGGCTGGTCGGCATCAGCACGACCGCGCCGGCAAGCGAGGCGCCGTGCGAGGGGTGGTGCACGTCAATGACCGTTCCCGTTGCAGGATCAACGCCGCCCCAGAAGCTCAGGGCCTCCACGACGACTATAGGCCCCGCCGCTATGCCGGGGACGACGGCGATCCCTTCTTCGTGTCGTAAGGCTGAATTCATGTCGTGGGTCACTGCAAATGGTATACGAAGACGGACGATCGGAATAGCCGAGGTGCGCGGGCAATCCCCGCTTTGCGTGGTGCCTCGATCTCGCCAGGGTGTTTACGGCGCTGCCTACTTCAATGTTTCATGGCGCTGAGAAATTGTTTCAGTTCGGGTGTCTTGGGATCTTCGAATATGGCGCTCGAGCTTCCCATCTCGTGTACGACGCCGTTGCGCATGAACACGACTCGGTCGCAAATTCTGCGCGCGAACTCCATTTCATGCGTGACCATCAAGAGGGTCATACCTTCGGAGGCCAGCGACCGCACGACGGCAAGGACCTCTCCAACCAATTCCGGGTCCAGCGCCGAGGTTATCTCGTCGCACAGGAGTGCTTTTGGAGACATGGCGAGAGCCCTGGCGATGGCGACGCGCTGCTGTTGGCCGCCCGACAACTGATGCGGATAAGCGTCAAACTTTTCCGACAATCCGACACGCCTGAGATTCTGCTTCGCGATCTCGTGAGCTTCCGCCTTGGAGCGGCCGATAACCACGACCTGGGCCAAGGCAACATTCTCACCCGCCGTGAGGTGCGGAAAGAGGTTGAACTGCTGGAAGATCATGCCAACCTCCAGACGCAGTGCCCGCAACTGCTTCGGCTCGCGCGACAAAACCACGCCTGAGACCGTGATCGAACCGGAGTCGATTGTCTCAAGGCCATTGACGCAGCGTAGCAGGGTGGTCTTGCCCGATCCGCTCTGGCCGATGATTGAAATCACCTCTCCCTTCTCGACATTCAGGTCGACCCCCCGAATGACTTTGAGGCTGCCAAAGTTCTTTTCCACGTTACGAAGTTCGATTAGCGACATTGAGTCTCCTCGCCAGTCGTCCTGCCGAGAACGACAGCGGCCAACACAATAGGAAGTAGATGATGGCAACCAGGCCGTAGGTCAGCAGGGGCCGGTACGTTGCGTTCGATACAAACGAAGCCGTCCGCGTGAGCTCGATGAATCCGATTACGGACGTCAGGGCGGTGGCTTTGATCACCTGGACCGAGAATCCCACGGTGGCGGGAATGGCGATGCGTATTGCCTGCGGGAAGATGATGTATCGCAGCTGTTGGAACCAGCCCATGCCCAGGCTGGCTGAAGCTTCCCATTGGCCGCGCGCGATTGCCTCCACGCAGCCGCGCCAGATGTCGCCGAGAAAGGCCCCCGCCCAGATGATCAAGGTGAGCGCCGCGGCAACCCAGGCATTGACGTTGAAACCCAGGGCCGAGACGCCGAAGAACATCAGGAAGAGCTGGATGAGCAAAGGCGTGCCTTGGACGAAGACGATAATACCTGCCACGCCCCAACGCAGGATCCTGGAATGCGCGATCCGCAGGATAAGCAGTAGCGCGCCAAGCAATGCACCGCCGATGAGGGCAACCGCGGAGAGCACGATCGTCCAACGCGTGGCGACGACCAACGCCCACACCATCTCCAGGAATGAGAACGAGATCATCTTGCTACCCCCATCCGGAACACAAATCGCCCGGCAATCAGGAGCAACCGCCGCATGAGGAACGCCAAGACGAGATAGGTTCCGGCCATGAAGATGTAGGTTTCAAATGCCCGGAAGTTCCTCGATTGGATGAAGCTGGCGACGAAAGTCAGCTCCTCGACCGCGATCTGCGAGATCACCGATGTTTGAAACATATCGAGGATGAACTGGCCGACCAAGGCGGGCCATACGCGCTGGATGGAAGGAAAAAGGATAACGTGGCGAAACGTTTGATAGCCACTCATCGCAAGGCTTGATGCAGCCTCGTATTGCCCCTTGTGCGTCGCTTCTATCCCGCCACGCAGGATTTCACCCATATAGGCTCCGGTGTTCACAACAAGCGCGATAATCCCGGACATTTCCGCAGTGAGTCGCAGCCCTAAAGCGGGCAGGCCGAAGAAGATGAACAGCAACTGCACAAGGAAAGGTGTGTTTCTGATCCCCTCCACATAGGCTATGGCGGCCCAACGCAGCGTTGGGCCGCCATGAACCCGTGCCCACGCGGTCGCCACGCCCAAGACAAATCCAAGGCTGCCGCCAATCAGCGTCAACCGTATCGTAACTAGGATGCCGCTGAAGATCGCATCCTGGTATGGGGACAGCCATGAAAAATCGAGTGACATGAGTTGTGGCGCCGCATCCCTTTAAAACGCGGTGCCTCCCAATTTCTTTATTTGGCAACGTCGGCGGCGGACACGTCCCCAATGTGCGTCTTGGCGAGTTCCGCCAGCGTACCATCCTTGACCATCGCGGCGATCGTCTCATTCGCCACGTCCTTCATTTCCTCGTCACCCTTCGGCACGCCGATATAGGCCGGCTCCGCAGCCATCTTGATCTTCACAAACAACTTGCGTGGCGATGACTTGTTGAATGCGTTGGCTGTTGCCGTGCCGGTTGCGACCATGTCAACCTGTCCGGACGTGTAAGCACTAAGGGCGGAGGCGGTATCCTCGAAGCGCTGGATATTTGTACCGCTTGGCGCAATGTTCGTGACCTCAAGGTCCTCCGTGCCGCCGCGGCTTGCGGCGATTTTGTAGCCCAGGAGATCCTCGGGCTTCGTGACGGTGTTGCCCTCTTCTCCGAACACACTGTTGTATTCGCCGATATATGGGTTTGAGTAGGTCACCACCTTCTCGCGCTCGGCAGTCTTGCCGAGACACGCGATGATGATGTCGGCCTTGCCCGTCTGCATGAACGGAATCCGGTTCGCGCCGCTGGTCGGAACCAGTTCCAGGACCACGCCGAGCCTCTTTGCCATGTACTTTGCGACGTCGATGTCGATCCCCACCGGCTGCATATCCGGACCCATCGAGCCGTAAGGTGGGTAGTCCTGCAGTACGGCCACGATGAGTTTGTTTCTGGCCTTGATGTTTTCAAGCGTTCCCGCAGCAGCGAAATTCGCACTCAGCGCCAGCGCCGCAGTCCCGATTGTCAGAGCAAGAAAACCACGCTTCGTCATCGAAGCCATCTCCCATTGTTGTGAGTTCCCGCAAGTTTAGGTTCCACCTGCTTGCTAGGCTAATTGACAGCAGACAGGCATGCCCAGCAAATAATAATATGAGGACCGTTCATGCGATTTTGATATGGGGATGTGACATGAGATTGACCTTCAAGATGGTCGAGTGCTTCAAGACGGTCATGGCTGTAGGTACCGTCACAGCAGCGGCTGAAGTGCTTTGCACCTCACAGCCTGCAGTCTCCAGATCAATAAACCAACTCGAAACAGTGGTGGGGATACGCCTGTTCGACCGGGTTAAGGGACGGTTGGTGCCCACGGCCCACGCGCATGCACTTTTGGCCGACGTGGACAAGGCATTCCGCGGCCTCGATTATCTCGAGCGGGCCGGCGCGAGCCTGAAGAGTTTCCAGAACGGCAACATCAGCGTGGTGTGCGCACCAGCCTTTTCTCATGGCTTCATCGCTGATGTCGCTGCAAGCTTCCTTTCCAAGCACAACGATGTGTCCCTCACCATCGACACCCAAATGTCATGGTCGATCAGTGAGCTTATCGACGAGCAAAAGTTCGACCTGGGGATTGCCGCTTATGAAGTCACCTCCCATGGCGCGACATGCGAGCCATTTTGCGCGCCGCGTGAAGTGTGTGTGATGTCCTCCGACCATCCAATGGCAAATCGGTCGATCATCGATCCGGGCGACCTGGAAGGCGTCAGTTCCATCTTTCTCAGCGACCGCGATCCATACCGCCGCAGACTCGACCGGGTGTTTGAGGCCGCCGGAATTCGAAGGCACCTGGTTATCGAAACACCGAACACAAGTACTGCCTGCGCAATGGCGGCGCGAGGATGCGGCATTGCCGTGGTAAATCCGCTGACGGCGCTTGACTATATCGAGCAAGGTCTGGCGATGCGCCGCTTTTCCGCAGGCGAGTCATTTCATTCGACGCTGCTTCGGGCAAAGCATCGGCCGACGTCGCCGCTGATCGAAATGTTCGTGGCAGAGTTGAAGTCCGCTAGAGACAACGGCCTAGCCCGCGCCGAGGCATATCTCTCCGCCTGATGGGCAGGCGCTTCGTCCAGGATACGACGAAGGTGAACGACGACGCTGGTTATGGTGCCTTGCCAGCGCAAGACGCCGCCCTTGTCGTGACCATATCAAAACCGGATCGAATGCACCTAACATTGAATTGGATTTGACGGGTACTGCTTCTTACGCTGACGCCATCGAACACAGTCCAGCGGTTGGAAGCGGATACATGGCCCAGGCATTCATCGACCTCTACAGCGACACGAAATCCCTTCCCACCGATGGCATGCGAAAAGCCATGATGACGGCGGTCGTCGGCGACGAGCAGAAGGACGAGGATCCCACGGTTCTCAAACTATGCGAACGCGTTGCCGACCTGCTGGGCAAGGAAGCCGCCGTCTTCATGCCTTCCGGCACGATGTGCAATGAAGCCGCCGTCGCGGTCCATTGCAGACCGGGAGACGAACTCATCTGCGACCGCACTGCTCATATTCTGAATTCCGAGACAGGCGCACCTGCGGCGATCTCCGGGGTGACGATATATCCGATCGATACCAGGTATGGCATTTTCGACAGGGTGGCTTTGCGCAAGGCAATTCGACCCGACAGCCGATACATCCAGCCAAGCCGCCTTGTCGTGGTTGAGCAGACATCGAATTTCGGCGGCGGGCGGGTTTGGCCGATCGAGACCATCGACGAAGTTGTCGACGAGGCGCGTCAGGCGGGACTCAAGCTGCACATGGATGGCGCCCGGCTTCTGAACGCCCAGATCGCGTCCGGCATCAGCGCGAAACGGTATGCCGAGAAGTTCGACTCTGCCTGGATCGACCTTTCCAAGGGACTTGGCGCGCCAGTGGGTGGCGTGCTCGCCGGCGAGCGGGACTTCGTAAAGTCGGCATGGCGTGTGAAGCAACGCCTTGGCGGCGCTATGCGCCAGGCCGGCTTTCTGGCGGCTGCGGGGCTTTATGCGCTCGATAATCATGTCGATCGAATCGCAGAAGACCACGAGCACGCGAAAATGCTCGCCATCGGCCTTTCAAAGATCGAGGGAATTCGGGTCAATCCCGATGACATCGAGACCAATATCGTCTTCTTCGATGTCGCGGGAACCGGCATGAAAGGCGTCGATTTCGTTGCTCGGCTCAAGGCGCAGGGCGTCGGAATGGGAGCGTTCGGCGAAACCACCATTCGGGCGATCCCCTTCATCGGTCACAGCCGCGACGACATCCAGCGCGCTATCGATACCATCGCCCAATTGGTCCAAGCCAACATCAGGTCCAACTCCAAGGTCGCCTAGGATGTCGGACCGCGCGACGGACATATCCTGTGGGCACGCCATCTCGCCGTTGGACGGGTATGACACTTCCCTCTTTGAGCGGCAGCCGGAGACCTTGCGCGCTATTCGCATTCGGCGGTGGCTGCACAAGCACCCCGAGCTCAGCGGAAAGGAAGAACGCACGGCAGTCCTCATTGCCCATCTGCTTCGGGAGTGGGGCTACAAAGTCATCGAAAACGTTGGTGGACGCGGGGTCGTGGGACGCCTTGATCATCATCCCACAGCACCCACAGTGGGGCTGCGAGCCGACATCGACGCTCTCCCGATCCGCGAAACGTCGGATGCGGATCACGCGTCGCAAGCCCCTGGTGTGATGCATGCTTGTGGTCATGACGGCCACACGGCCATTCTTCTTGCCTTTGCCGAGCGGGCTGCCTCCGGCAGGCACTGCTGCAACCTGGTTCTCGTGTTCCAGCCCGCAGAGGAAACGGGCACCGGTGCTCGTGATATGCTCGCCGACCCTGCATTCTCCGATTTGCCGATCGGCGCGATGTTCGGTCTCCACAACATGCCAGGAATGGCGATTGGGTCGGTCTTTGCGCCTGATGATGCGTTGATGGCCTCGTCCGACCGGTTCAACCTGGAGATATCGGGACTGTCGTCGCATCCGGCGATGCCACAGCAGGGGAGCGATGTGATCCTCTCGGCCTGCGCGGTCGCGGACCTTTTGCACCAGACGTTTCTCCGGCGACGTGCTGCCCAAGAACAGGCTGTGATCAGCATTACCGATTTTATCGCCGGTGGCGGGGATGTGACTATTCCCTCGCGCGCCGAGCTTCGCGGCGCCATACGCTGCCTGAACGACGAGGCGCGAACTGAGGCCTGGAGTTGGATCGACGAAAAGGCCGCGGCTATTGCCGCCGCCTATGACACCGACCTGAAGGTGGCAATCCAACCCGGATGTCCCGCAACCCGGAATGCGCCCAAGTGTGCGGAGATAGTGAGGCGTGCAGCCCAAGAACTGCCCGCCGTTCAATTGGTGACTGGCCTTCAGCCCTCGATGGGGGCGGATGATTTCGCTTGCTTTGCTGAGAGATGGCCCTCCGCCTATTTCTGGCTCGGAGCAGGTCAAAATTCGCCGCGCCTGCACGCGCCGGACTTCGACTTCAACGACGATCTCATCCCACTCGGCGTTTCGGTATTTGAGCGGATCGTCGATCTTTCCGTGAGCTCCAGCTTTCCCTCAAATTCCCAAAGGACCTGACATGACCTTGGCATCGTCACGTATGCTTTTCATCGGCTGCGGCAACATGGGCGCGGCCATCATCAACGGAATTGCCGAGCGGCATCCCAATGTCGAGATTGTCGCGGTGGACCCATCGGTCGATCGCGCCCGCTCCCTTCTCAAGCGTCCCGAACTGGTTTTGCTGCGCCAGACGTTGCCCGCGTCGGAAGCTGAACGCTTCGACGTTGTGCTATTGGCGATCAAGCCGCAGATGTTGAGCCAATCCGTCGATGAGATCGTGCGCTTCACGGAAGGCGCGTTGGTTGTCTCGATCATGGCCGGGATCACGACCCCGGCGCTTCGTACCAAGCTTCGGACCGATCGAGTGATCCGGACGATGCCGAACCTTGCCGCCGAGATCGGTTACAGCATGACGGTAGGATTCGCCGATGCCGACCTGGTTTCGAAGGACGACCGGATATTGGCCTCCGAACTCCTTGCATGCATTGGACGCGTGGAATGGTTATCCAGCGAGTCCGATATCGACAGGGCGACAGCCATTTCAGGGAGCGGCCCGGGTTTCGTCTTCGCGATTGCCGAAGACCTCATTTCGGCGGCGATCGCTGAAGGACTTGCGCCCGAAGTTGCTGACACGCTTGTGCGCCAGATGCTGCTGGGCTCAGCAAGGCTACTGGTTTCCAGCACTAAACCACCCTCGAGCCTAAAAGTAGCAGTGACCAGCCCCAAGGGTACTACGGAAGCAGGTCTATCGGTGCTTCAGCATGAAAAGACGCTTGCCCTGCTGCTTGCACGCGCTGTCCGAGCCGCTCATGAGCGGGCGCGTGAACTAGGTGGTTAGTTGTCGAGATGCGACACAATACTGGGGAATGTTTGCAGGTGTTGGCGTGCAAAAAAGGCTTCCTCCGCTTCGTATTGTGACTATCTGCCGCCGCAGGGAAAAATCGCGACGGACCTGTCCGCAAGACAGCCGCCGAGTGCAGTTGGGCAGCCTCAAGTGTGGGGTTCACGCGAGTGCTAGGGCTACCACCCCGTCGAAGGCGGAGCACTGAAACGATGCTGCCGCTCTCAAAAGAGAAGACATAGCCATGCTCAAGATCGCGGACGCAGCAACAACGTCGCGCCACCTGGACTACAGTCGATTGGTGGAGGCGCTCGATCGTGGGTTCGCCCAAGGCTGTGTCGTGCCTGTGCGCCACCATCACACCATCGAAAAGGACAATCAGCCCGACGCCACGTTGCTTCTGATGCCTGCCTGGAGCAAGAGCTCCGACGAAGTCAGATTTCTTGGGGTCAAGCTTGTGACTGTGTTCCCTGGCAACATGGCCAAAGGCTTGGCGGGTCTCACCTCAACGTATGTCCTTTACGATGGCGATACGGGGCTCCCCCTAGCCATGTTGGATGGCAATGTCATCACGGCACGGCGGACAGTCGCGACCTCGGCGCTCGCGGCGCGTTACCTTTCCCGCAAGGACTCTCGCAAACTGCTGGTCCTGGGTTCGGGCCGCGTGGCAAGTCTTATACCTGAGGCGTATCGCACCGTTCGTCCGATTGCCGAGGTTTCTGTCTGGGACATCAATCCTGAAGGCGCCGCCCGCATGGTCACCGATCTGAACAACAAGGGGTTCTTGGCGTTTGTGGAAAACGATCTCGAAGCAGGAGTCAGAAATGCCGATATTATCAGTGCGGCAACACTTGCTACATCGCCATTGATTCAGGGCGCTTGGCTTTCAGCTGGGACCCATGTTGACCTGATCGGCGGGTTCACACCACACATGCGCGAAGCCGACTCCGAGGTGGTGCTGCGTGCGACCGTCTATGTCGACACCCCTGAGTCGCTACACGAGGCTGGAGATTTGAGACAGCCGATCGCGAGCGGACTCATCTCGCCAAATCATATTTGCGGCACCCTCGCCGAGCTTGCAACGGCTGCGATCAAGGGGAGGAGCAACCCGAACCAGATCACGCTTTTCAAAGCAGTCGGTTCGGGCTTGGCGGATCTCGTCGCAGCAAAATTGGTGTTTGACTCCCTGTAAGGCAGCACCCGGCTCTACAAGAGCCTGGGTCGAGACTGTCGACGATGCAAAGACAATCCGGATGATGCGAACGCCATCATGGGAGAGGGCTGGGTGGTTGGCTAGCGAAGCCCGCCGTCATCCAGGACGTGCTGACCCGCATGAAGCTAATGGATGGCCCAGGCAACTAGGCGTATTTCGGCAACGCATCGGGGACCGGTGACATCTTGCCGGTTCTCGCGCGTCCGCGGCTCGAGTTCCTCCAGGATCGGCTGGCTTCTTTGCTGGCGCACGGCATGGCGTGCGTCCCCAGTCTGGCCGCGGATTTCGTCTTTGGCGCGATAGAATTCGGCGTTGCGCCGTTCTTCTCGGCGGGCGCGCGATAGCCATCACGTCCTGCACCAAGCTATGCGGCAAGCGCCTCGACGTCAGCATCCGCGTCGGCCACATCCTCGGAAAACAAACGAGAGAGCGCGTCCTGCCTTGCCGCCCGATCGAGAGCATAGGAGGTTCGCTTAAACTCCATGCCGTCCAGCAGTCCATTGATGTAGCCCGCGATTGTGTCGGCCGCCATGATCAGTGCGGTATCAATAGTGTGGATGTAGCGGCTCGTGACTGTGCCACGGGAATGACCAAGCAACGCTGCAACGGTGGCTTCTGTGAAACCGAGATCGTTGGCAATGCTGGCGAAGCTGTGGCGAAGCACGTGAGGTGTTATGTCCTCGAGTGTCGTCCCCTTGAGAACCTTCTTCCAATATTTAGGGAAGCCAACCAGCGGCTTCCCCTCGACCGTGCCCTGGAAGACGAAGGCGCTCGCCTCGTCCATCCGTAGACCGTCAGTCATGTCCAGGACGGACAACCCAACCGGCCTTACTGAGGTTCCCTCCTTGCTGTCCTCGAACCGAAGACAGCTGTTTTCAACATCGACCTCGTTCCACTTCAGGCTTAATGCTTCGCTTCGCCGACAGCCCGTGAGGGCTAGGAAACGGCCGACAGCGACGGAGGTGCCGAAGGCATCATTCTTCGAAGCTTTCCGTAGAATCGCGCCGAGTACCCGATACTCTTGCTCAGTGAGGCGGCGGTCTTTGACGCGATCGGCTTGCTTCCGAATGCCGTGAGCAGGGTTCTTCTCGATGATCCCTTGTTCTATTGCATAGGTGAAGATGCCACCGAGCAAGCCGACTGCTCGCGCGGCTGTTCCTGCCCCGCCGCGAACAATCGCGCGTCCTCTTGCCTTCGTTTTCACATTGGCTTTCGTTTTTCCGGCGGTGACGTCACGTACAAAGCGACTGACGTCGGATGAAGCAACATCCTTCACACGACGAGTGCCGAGAAGGGGGACGATGTGACGACGGATCCGGCTCTTATCGATCGTCAGCGTCGACATCTTCTTAGGCCGGCACGCCTTGCCCAGGATCAGACCCTTGTCAGCGTCCTCAAGATACTGCTCGCAGAGTTCCTTAACAGTGATCGCCCTGTGATCAAGCCGCCGCTCTTCGGATGGATTCTCGCCTTGGGCAATTCGCCCGAGAAGCATCCGCGCCTCTCGACGGGCGGTCTCAGGCGTCCACACGCCGTGAGGCCCTATCGTATAGCGTCGCGTCCGGCCGGCGGCGCGATACTGGACGAGGTAGCTTCGCTTTCCGGACCGAAACATGCGCAGCCCAAACCCGGGAAACTCGTCATCCCATATGAAGTAATCCGCATCGCGTACTTCAGCAGCATCCACAACGCGCTTTGTCAGCCTAGTCATGAGTTGCCTTTCTTGCGCCTCCTCATCGGCTTCCACGGAAGCACCACGGAAGCAGCCGGGAGAAAATCTCGACCTGCCGCAGCCTATGAAATTCGGCACAGATGTCAAAAAAAATATGCGGAATCAATGCGATGGCGAGTTACGGCGTACAAAGGGAAACGTAACGGAAAGCCCCCAAAATTTCCTCCGAAGGCAGAGGTCACAGGTTCGAATCCTGTCGGGTGCGCCAGCTTCTTCCTGTATGCCCCGGAGACATAGGTAACAGTTTGTGCCTAAGACATGAGTGACACCTCATGCCGTGCTCGTCGCCGACCAGCTTGTGCACTAGCTAGGAACTCGCGGATTTCCTGGCGCGCCTCAGTCTAACACTTAATCAGGATGGCTCATCAACAATTGCTCTTTATCGGGCGAGGTGCCCGTAAGCGCCCAGGCACCTACAAGGTTGAACAAAACTATATCGGTGATGATCGACGAGGAAAAATCTACTACGCGCCGATAGCCCCTGAACAGCTAGCCACCGCTATGGGTGAGTTGGTCAAGTTCATGAACGAAAGCAAGATGCGCCCGCTCATTCGCACTGCCCTGATGCATGTGGAGTTTGAGGCTCTTCATCCGTTTGAAGACGGCAACGGTCGGATTGGGCGCATGCTCATTACCTTAATGCTCTGGAAGCTGGGGATCATCAGCCAACCAAATTTCTTTGTCTCCGGATATTTTGAGGCACATAAGGATGACTACATAGCGAAAATGCGAGCTGTTTCCGCTGATGGCGACTGGACTGGATGGACCGTATTCTTCCTTCAAGCCATGCATGCGCAAGTTGCCGTCAACATTCAGACTGCGAACAGCATTTTCGCTCTGCATAGTGAGATGCGGGAGCGTTTCCGTGAAGCTCTGAATTCTCAATACCACGACCAAGCGCTAGATTTCGTTTTCGCCAGCCCCGTCTTCCGGAATGATCGATTTGTCGAGCGGTCAGGCATTCCTGCCTCGTCCGCACGCCTACTATAACGCCGGCTAGTTGAGGCAGGCCTGCTTCGAGCTATCGAACCGGCAGCGGGGCGGCGCGCGGCACTCTATGCCTTCGATCCCCTACGCGACCTCCTCAAGGTCTGATAGGCAGCCGCCGCCGCTCAGCAGCAGTATATTGACTGGCGCGCAGGTTTATCCGATGCCTGCTAACAGCTATGCTGACGCATTGTGTGCGCCAGAGACAAGGCGTGACCGGTATCTTCCTGTAATTTCAGTGGTTCCTGGCACGACTTCGCCCTTCACAACGGAGGGCTATGGAGTAAGACGTTCCCATTATCATCCGCCATGGCGCCAGACCTTTCACCCTCTAGGTGTTTGGTTGCCTTTCTACTCCGCCGCCTCTTGCGTTCCCGGCACCAAGGCCTTCTCCGCCGCACGGCGCTCGGCATAGCGCCGCGCCAGCCAGGCGCAGACCATCAGCTGCAGCTGGTGGTAGAGCATCAGCGGCAGCACGATGGCGCCGATCTCCTGACCGTCGAAGATGACATTGGCCATCGGCACGCCTGAGGCGAGGCTCTTGTGCGAGCCGCAGAAGGCAACCGTGATCTCGTCCTGCCTGGAAAAACCGAGGAAGCGGCTGGCGCAGATGGTGATGGCGAGCACGGTCGAGAGCAAGAAGGCGGCGATGGCGAAGAGCACGGCTAGCGACTGCGCCGGTAATTGCTGCCGCAGGCCGGACACCATCGCCTTCGAGAAGGCGAGATAGATCACCATCAGGATCGAGCCGCGATCCACCGCCGTGGTCAACCATTTGTGTCGGCCAAGCCACCCCGCCAGCAAGGGCTGCAGGGCCTGGCCCGCCACGAAGGGGGCGAGCAGCTGCAGCAGGATACCCTCGATCGCCGACAGCGACACGGCTCCGTTCCCCGTCTTGGTCAAGAGCAGCCCGACCAGCAGCGGCGTCAGGAACATGCCGATGATGTTCGATGCGGAAGCCGAGCGCACGGCGGCCGGCACGTTGCCGCCGGCAAGAGCGGTAAAGGCGATGGACGACTGTACTGTCGACGGCAGCACGCACAGGAACAGCACCCCGGCATAGAGCGCCGCCGGCAGCACGCTCGGCACCAGCAGCCCGAGTGCCAGCCCGAGGATCGGGAACAGCACGAAGGTTGAGGAGAAGACCAGGAAGTGCAATCGCCAATGGGTCATGCCGGCAATGACGGTGGCGCGCGACAGGCGTGCCCCATGCAGGAAGAAGAGCAGCGCGATGGCGAGGTTGGTGGCGGTGCCGAAGGCACTCGTGAAGCTGCCTTGCGCCGGCAGCAGCGAGGCCAGCACGACCGAGGCGATCATCAGCAGGATGAAGACGTCTGGGCGAAAACGGGAGAACAAGCGCAGGTTCGTGAACACGCGGAGGGATCATGTTCGATCCGATTCTCCTGCAGACATTCGTAGCGGTTGCCACCGCCCGCAGCTTCACGGGTGCCGCGGTGCACCTGCGGATCGGCCAGTCGACGGTGAGCCAGCACATCAGGCGGCTGGAGGTGGCCACCGGCCGCCGGCTCCTTGTTCGCGACACGCATTCGGTGATGCTGACCCCGGATGGCGAGGCGATGCTGGGCTTTGCCCGTTCGATACTCGACGCTAACGAGCGGGCGCGAAGCTATCTGCAGGGAGCGCGGCTCAGCGGCCGCATCCGATTTGGCGCCTCGGAGGATTTTGTCACCACGCGGCTCGCGGATGTCTTGCATAAATTCACCGAGCGCCACCCCTCGGTCGAGCTCGAGCTGACGGTCGCGCTGTCGAGCACCCTGTTCGAGCTGCTCGACGACGGGGTGCTCGACCTCGTCATCGCCAAGCGCCGCGTCGGGCTCAATCAGCAGCGCGAAGCCCGCAGCGGCATTGCCGTCCGCACCGAGCGGCTCGTCTGGGCGGCGCGCGACGCCTCGGTGGTGGAGCCGGGCAAGCCGTTGCCGCTCATCCTGTTCTCGCGCCCCGGCATCACCCGCGTCGCGGCGATCGAGGCGCTCGACCGCAAGGGCATTGCCTGGCGCATCGTCTGCACCAGCGGCAGCCTGAGCGGACTGCAGGCGGCAGCGCGTGCCGGCCTTGGCATCATGGTCCAGCCGCGTAGCATAGTGTCGGCAGGCCTCGTCGTGCTGCCCACCACCTCGCAGCTGCCGCAACTCGAGGAGGTCGAGTTCATCCTGACCAGTGCCGCCAACGAACCGACAGGCGTTGCCGCCGCACTCGCCGAGGAGATTCTCGACCGCAATGCCCGCCAGGAATTCGAGCTGCCGTTCCGGGAAGCCGTGTAGCGCGGCCTTCGAACACATGATTGCGAAGAAATAATCAGTATACGTTGTTTGTCGAGCGGAGAG
Organism: Aminobacter sp. Piv2-1; assembly: GCF_037625995.1. Classification (NCBI taxonomy): domain Bacteria; kingdom Pseudomonadati; phylum Pseudomonadota; class Alphaproteobacteria; order Hyphomicrobiales; family Phyllobacteriaceae; genus Aminobacter; species Aminobacter sp. Piv2-1. The sequence goes on along the minus strand of NZ_JARKMU010000008.1, from coordinate 9,118 downwards.
CCGCATGGACGTCATCATCATCGGGGCAGGTATAGGCGGGCTGACGCTGGCCCTGATGCTGGAGAAGGCAGGCATTCCCTTCCGCGTCTATGAAAGCGCGCAGGAGATCAGGCCGATCGGTGTGGGCATTTCCATCCTGCCGCATGCCAGCCGCGAGCTGACCGAACTCGGTCTGCTGGAGGCCCTGGCCGAAGTCGCGGTCACGGCGCGCGAATCCTGCTTCTTCAACCGCTTCGGCCAGCTCGTCTACAAGGAGCCGGTGGGCACCTTCGCCGGCTACGACTACCCGCAGTTCCAGATCCATCGGGGGGATCTGCAGCAGATCCTCTATCGCGCCCTAGTCGACCGCGCCGGCCTGGACTGCGTCGTTGCCAGCTGGAAATGCGTGGCCGTAGAGCAGGGCGACGGCGAGGCCACCGCCCGTTTCGTCGACAGCCGCACCGGCGAGGACCGCCCCGCCCGGCAGGGCGAGGCCATCGTCGGCTGCGACAGCATCCATTCCATTGTCCGCCGCAAGCTCGTACCCGACGACGGCCCGCCGATCTATTCCGGCGTCAACATGTGGCGCGGCACCACCTGGTGGAAGCCCTATCTCACCGGCGCATCCTACGTCCGCGCCGGCTGGCTCGCCCACGGCAAGCTGGTCATCTACCCGATCCGCAACAAGCTCGACGCCGAGGGTCGGCAGCTGATTAACTGGGTGGCCGAGATCGAGACGTCCGACTATCACCAGCAGGACTGGGCCAGGCCTGATCCGCGGCGCCGATGCGATCCTCGAATATCCGATGGTCGACAAGGATCCGCTTTCCCGCTGGAGCTTTGGCCGCATCACGCTGCTCGGCGACGCGGCACATCCGATGTATCCGCGCGCTCCAACGGCGCCGGCCAGGCGATCCTCGATGCGCGTGCGCTCGCTGACAGCTTTGCGTCGGGCGGCGACGTCGCAGGTATTCTCAAGGCCTATGAGGACAAGCGCCTGGAGGCGACGGCATCGGTGGTGCGCGCCAACCGCACCACCCGCCCGACGTCATCCTCAAGGAGGTCTACGAGCGTACCGGCGACAAGCCCTTCGCCCGGCTGGAGGATGTCATCTCCCAGGACGAGCTGGCGGCGATGTCGAACAGCTACAAGAAGGGTCGCCGGCTACGACAAGGCCACGGTAGCCGCGCGCCGGCGGGCGTGACGGGTTCGGACTTTGGTGGCTAGCAGCAGCACCCTTGGAACGTGTCGACCCGCGGGCCTTGCGGATTTATAATTGCGAGGATTCCGATTGCCTTCGGCAATCCGATTGCGTCCGCGTAGAAACACTTGCAGGCGATGGCTACGGGACGATCCAGAGGAGCGTCCGCCATGACCGACACACGCCTTGCCCACAACCGGATCGAAGTGCACGACCGCGACGCGCTTGCCGCCGCCAATGCCATACTGGATGCCTGCGCAGATGCGCGCGACATGGGTGAGGCGGTCAAGGCCGCCGTCGCCCGCAACGCGCAATGGCGCGGCCAGGACTGCATCAACCTGTTGGCGCCCGAGGCGCCGACCAGCCCAGGCGTGCGCGCGCTGCTGGGGGCCGAGATCGGCACGCGAGCGGCCGAAGGGCATATCGGCAAGGTCAACCGCTGGTTCGCGGGCACGCGTCACATTGACGAGCTCGAAGCCCTCTGCGTCGAGTTGCTGAAGCGCTATTTCCGCTGCAACTACGCCGATCACCGCATGTGCGCGAGCATGATCGGCAATGCAGTAGTCTACACGGCACTGTCGCAGCCCGGCGACATCGTCATGAGCGCGGCGCAGCCGGTGGGGGGGCATTCGTCCAATCGCCTCGATGGACCGGTCGGGGTCATGGGCCGCAAGGTCGTCGACATCCCGATCGACCCGGACGAACTGGTCGTTGACGTCGATACGTTTCGCAAGGTTGCGCTGGCAGTGCGCCCGCCCTTGGTGGCGCTCGGTCTGTCGATGACATTGTTCCCGCAGCCGCTGGCGGAGATGAAGGCCGTGATCGGCGAATGGGGCGGACGCCTGTTCTTCGACGCTGCCCATCAGCTCGGCCTGATCGGCGGCCGCCAGTTCCAGGATCCGCTCAAGGAGGGCGCGGACATCATGACGGGTTCGGCTGGCAAGACCTTCGCCGGTCCGCAATCGGGCATCATCGTCTGGGACGACCCGATGATTACGGAGAAGGTGACGACGGCCGTGTTCCCGATCTGGGCCGCCACGCATCAGGTCAATCGCGTCGCGGCGCTGGCGCTCGCGACCGCCGAGGCGATCGCCTTTGGCGAGATGTTCATGGCGCAGGTCGTCAAGAACGCCCAGGCGCTTGCCCGGGGGCTCGACGCGCGTGGCCTGCCGATGCTGGGCCGCCACAAAGGCTTTACGACAACGCACCAGGCAATCGCGGACGCGCGCGATTTCGGCCGCGGGCTGGAATGCGCCCAGACGCTCGAGCGGGCCAACATCATCGTCAACAAGAACCTGATCCCGAGCGACACCCCCAGGGATTGGGATTTTCCGGGCGGTCTGCGCATGGGCACGACCGAGATGACGCGCTACGGCATGAAGGAGGCCGAGATGGACGAGATCGCAGGTCTCATCGCACGCGTCATCGTGCGCCGCGAGAGCCCGGAGAGCGTGAAGCGGGGCGCGCTCGCCCTGCGCTCGGGATTTCGCACGCTCTACTACTGCTTTGAGACGGGATTGCCGGCATAGTCACGACGTCAGCATCCGCGGTGGCGGGAGCCGCGCGTAAAAAAGCGCCGGTGCTGGTCAAACTGCTTTCCGGGCTGCAATGTTGCTGCAACGTTGTTGTTTTGGGATATTTGCGGCACCTGAGTCTGATTTCATCAGTGCCCCGACAGCTTTGACGGTTTCTTCGGCACAAGGCCCGCTAGCTCCATGAGCATAACCAGTGACGCCCGCTTCTGGGATCGAACCTCTAGGAAGTACGCCAAGTCTGCCGTAACCGACCAGGATGGCTACGCCCGCACGCTGAGCCGGACCCGGAGTCTGCTGGGGACCGCCGACAGGGTGCTGGAGCTGGGGTGCGGAACCGGTACGACAGCGCTTCGCCTGGCTGGCGAGGTGAAGAGCTATCTCGCCACCGACTTTTCCGAGGGCATGATCGCAATTGCCGAGGAAAGGCACCGCGCGAACCCCGTGCCGCGGCTCGAATTCCGCATCGCCACCGCCGAGTCGACCGAGCTCGAAATCGGACAGTTCGATGCGGTTCTCGGCTTCAACTATCTCCACCTGGTGCGCGACCTGCCCGGGACCTTGCGGCGCATTCACGCGCTGCTTGCCGCCGACGGCCTGTTCATCTCCAAGACCCCCTGCCTCGGCGACATGAACCCGCTGATCCGCCTTGTCCTGCTGCCTGCGATGCGCGCCACCGGGCTGGCGCCCCATGCCGGCGCGTTCAGCACCGCAGAGCTGGCCCGCCTCATTTCCGCGGCGGGCTTCGAGATTGTTGCGACGGAAATCCACTCGACCAGGGGCAACGACAACCGGCCCTATATCGTTGCGCACAAACGGTAGTGGCGGCAGTCGCTCCAAGAAAGCGTCTGCCTGCAGGGCTCGGAAGGGCCGCGGCGAAGGCCGGTAGGGCTGCTGTGGCGCCACGGTTCCTGCGCCATGAAGGTTTCCTTTTCCATGCTTCCCAACAAGCGCTTATTGCGTGCGCAAGGTGCAACGCCTTGCCGGACAAGGCGTTCGCTGCAACCAGGCGAATGGCTTTGGGCATGCTGGGCGGTCGAAAATATGAGGCGGTACCGCTCTTTCCCGCGGGCCCGGCAAGGGCTAGACAAATGGCAGGTCGGAAGCAGGGAAGCGCCAGGTGGCCAAGTCGGCAAGCAGTGAAGCGACACGGGCGAACAAGCCGGCGGCGGCCGACCTGCGCCAGCCCAATTCCGAGCTGCAGCAGCTGATCGATCGACTGCCTCTGTGGAAGCGGCCGGGCTATCTCATCCGCCGGCTGCACCAGGTGCACTACGCGCTGTTTTTCGAGGAGTGCGAGGGCTTTGGCATCACGCCGGTGCAATACGGGCTGCTTACCATTCTCTCCGGCAATCCCGATTCCGACCAGATCTCGCTTGCCCAGGCGCTTGGCATCGACCGCACCAATGTCGCCGACGTGCTGTCGCGGCTGGCCCAGCGCGGCCTGGTCGAGCGCAGTCGCAGCACCGAGGACAAGCGCATGGTGCTGACGCGTCTCACCGGCGAGGGCGAGAAGCTGGTGGCGGCCATGCATCCGGCGATGAGCCGCGCCCAGGAGCGGCTGCTCGACACGCTCGGCGAGCACGAGCGCGAGACGTTCCTTGCCACCCTGATCAACCTGCTCGAAGCCAACAACAAACATGGCCGCGCGGCCCTCGCCACGGCCAAGTTCGGCGACTGAGGCTGGTTGCGGCAGAAGCGGAACCGCCCCCCGGGGCGCGCTTGGTCAGCATGCGCGACAACAAGGCCAGGAACTCCGCTACCCTTGACGGATCGGCTGCGTTCCCGCTTCCTCGCATCCGCGCGTATCGTGCTCGCACGAGCGCGCCGCAGCAGGTCGGGAGAGCGTCATGTCGGGCAAGTGGGATTTCTGGATCGACCGTGGCGGCACCTTCACCGACGTCATCGGCCGCGACCCTGAGGGCGGCCTCCATCCGCGCAAGCTGCTGTCGGAGAATCCCGAGGCCTATCGCGATGCCGCGATCCAGGGGATCCGCGACCTGCTACGCCTCGAGCCCGGCGCGCCCATCTCGCCCGGCAGCATCGGCGACATCAGGATGGGCACGACAGTTGCTACCAATGCGCTGCTCGAGCGCAAGGGCGACCGTGTCCTTCTTCTCATTACCAAGGGGTTCCGCGATGCCTTGCGTATCGCCTACCAGGCGCGCCCGGACATCTTCGCCAAGGAAATCATCCTGCCCGAGCAGCTCTACGAGCGCGTCGTCGAGGTCGACGAGCGGGTGCGGGTCGACGGCTGCGTCGAGCGGCTGCTGGACATCGCCGAGATCAAGCCGATCCTGATGCAGGCCAGGGCCGACGGCATCGACGCCGTCGCCATCGTCTTCATGCATGCCTGGAAGTTCCCCGAGCACGAACGCGCCGTCGCCGCCGTCTGCCGCAAATGCGGCTTCTCCCAGGTGTCGGTCAGCCATGAGGTCTCGCCGCTGATCAAGCTGGTCGGGCGGGGCGACACGACTGTCGTCGATGCCTATCTGTCGCCGATCCTGTCGCGGTATGTGCAGCAGGTGGCGGGTGAGCTGGGCGCAACGCCGATCTCCCCCCTTGCGGGGGAGATGTCGGCGGAGCCGACAGAGGGGGGCGCTGTCCCGCCGGCCTCTCCGGAGAGCGTCGAAGGTCAGCGCTCCACGTTGCCCCCCTCTGCCCTGCCTGGCATCTCCCCCACAATGGGGGAGATTGGCAGCTCGGCCGGCGCCGACGATCCTGTAGCCTTGGGGCGCGGAGGAGATGAAGGCGTGATCTCCCCTCTTGTGGGGGAGATGGCCGGCAGGCCAGAGGGGGGCGAGACAGATCAGCCCCGCCTGATGTTCATGATGTCCTCCGGCGGCCTCACCGCAGCCGACCTGTTCCAGGGCAAGGACGCGCTTTTGTCCGGCCCGGCCGGCGGCGTCGTCGGCATGGTCGAGACGGCGAAGCTCGCCGGCTTCGACAAGGTCATCGGCTTCGACATGGGCGGCACCTCCACCGACGTCGCGCATTATGATGGCGACTACGAGCGCAGCTTCGACACCGAGGTCGCCGGCGTGCGCGTGCGCGCGCCGATGATGCGCATCCATACGGTCGCCGCCGGCGGCGGATCGGTGCTGCATTTCGAGGCCGGCCGCTTCCGTGCCGGACCCGGTTCCGCCGGCGCCAATCCAGGCCCCGCCTGCTATCGTCGCGGCGGCCCGCTCGCCGTCACCGACGCAAACGTCATGCTCGGCAAGCTGCAGCCCGATTTCTTCCCGGCGATTTTCGGTTCTGCCCAGGACCAGCCGCTGGATGCCGAAGTCGTGCGCGAGAAATTCAGCGCCATGGCAAACGAGATCGGCGACGGCCGCAACCCGCAAGCCGTCGCCGAAGGCTTCGTCACCATCGCCGTCGAGAACATGGCCAACGCCATCAAGAAGATCTCGGTCCAGCGCGGCTACGACGTCACCGAGTACCTGCTCAACTGCTTCGGCGGCGCCGGCGGGCAGCATGCCTGCCTGGTGGCCGACGCACTCGGCATGGAGGCGGTGCTGATCCATCCCTTCTCCGGCCTGCTGTCGGCCTATGGCATCGGCCTGTCCTCGGTCTTCGCCGCGCGCCAGCAGGCGCTGCTCAAGCCGCTGACCGAAGAGTCGCGTGGCCGGATCGAAGCCTTGATCGGCGATCTGCGCACCGAGGTTCTGGCCGAGCTCGCGGGGCAGGCGATCGCGGAAAAGGACGTCGTCGTGCGGCCGATCCTGCATATCCGTTATGACGGCACCGACACCGCTCTGCCGGTCGGATTCGAGCATGGCTCGATCGCCGCCGCCAGGGCCGCGTTCGAGGCCGCCCACAAGGCGCAGTTCGGCTTCATATATAAAGACAAGCCGACGGTGGTCGAAGCTGTGGCGCTCGAAGGCCGTGACGGCAGCGCCCGCGGGCTCTCCGAACGCGAGGCCGCCCTGGAGGCCAAGCCGGCCAAGGCCTCCGAGGTGAGAAAAATCTTCACCGAGGGCGCCTGGCACGATGCCGGCGTCTTCCGCCGCGCCGCCATGAAGCCCGGCCACAAGGTGACGGGACCTGCCCTCATCATAGAGAGTCATCAAACGATCGTGGTCGAACCCGGCTGGTTGGCCGAGATCACCGCCCGCGACCACGTGCTGATGCGGCGTATCGAGAAGAAGGAGCGCCGCGCCGCCATCGGCACCGCCGCCGACCCCGTCATGCTCGAAGTGTTCAACAACCTGTTTATGTCGATCGCCGAACAGATGGGCGTGACGCTGCAGAACACCGCCTATTCGGTCAACATCAAGGAGCGGCTCGATTTCTCCTGCGCGGTCTTCGACCGCCACGGTGCGCTCGTCGCCAATGCCCCGCACATGCCGGTGCATCTCGGTTCGATGGACCGTTCGGTCGAGAGCATCATCCGCCTGAACGAGGGCGACATCCATCCCGGCGACGTCTTCGCCCTCAACGCTCCTTACAATGGCGGTACGCACCTGCCCGACATCACCGTCGTCACGCCGGTGTTCGAGGAGGAGGAGGGCCGGTTCTCCCCCCTTGTGGGGGAGATGTCGCCGCAGGCGACAGAGGGGGGCGCTTTCCCGCAATCCTCTCAGTCGGCCAATCCCGCAGGTCAGCTCTCCATGTTGCGCCCCTCTGCCCTGCCAGGCATCTCCCCCACAGGGGAGGAGATTGGCCAGTCGCGGAAAATCCTCTTCTGGGTCGCCGCCCGCGGCCATCATGCCGATGTCGGCGGCACCGCTCCCGGCTCGATGACGCCTCTTGCGACGACGGTCGACGAGGAGGGCGTGCTGTTCGACAACTTCCGCCTCGTCGAGCGCGGCAGCTTCCGCGAGGCGGAACTGCACCAGTTGCTCACCGACCATCGCTACCCGGCGCGCAACCCGGGTCAGAACATCGCCGACCTCAAGGCCCAGATCGCCGCCAACGAAAAGGGCGTGGCGGAACTCAGGAAGATGGTCAGCCATTTCGGCCTCGACGTCGTCGAAGCCTATATGGGCCATGTCCAGGACAATGCCGCCGAAAGCGTGCGCCGCGTCCTCGACCGCCTGCCGGACCACTCCGAATATGAATACCCGACCGACACCGGCCAGGTGATCAAGGTCAGGATCTCGGTCGACCGCGCCGCACGCAAGGCGACGGTCGACTTCACCGGCACCTCGCCGGTCATGAAGAACAACTTCAATGCGCCGGAGCCCGTAGCCCGTGCCGCCGTGCTTTATGCCTTCCGCGTCATGGTCGAGGACCAGATCCCGATGAATGCCGGCTGCCTCCGGCCGATCGACATCGTCATCCCCGACGGCTCGATGCTGCGCCCGGCCTATCCAGCCGCCGTCGTCGCCGGCAATGTCGAGACCTCGCAGCATGTCACCAACGCCATCTTCGGCGCCATGGGGGCGCTCGCCAATGGCCAAGGTACGATGAACAACCTGACCTTCGGCAACGCCACCTATCAATATTATGAGACGATCTGCTCTGGCTCGCCCGCCGGCCGCATGAATGATGGCAGAGGCTTTGCCGGCACCTCGGGCGTTCATACGCACATGACCAACTCGCGCCTCACCGACCCCGAGATCCTCGAGCTGCGCTTTCCGGTCCTGCTCGAGGATTTCCGCATCCGCGAGGGTTCGGGCGGCAAGGGCCGCTGGCCGGGTGGCGACGGCACCAAGCGGACGATCCGCTTCCTGGAAAGGATGGAGTGCTCGATCCTCTCCTCGCACCGCTCGCGTCCGCCGCTCGGGCTCGACGGCGGCGGCGCCGGCGAGAAGGGCGCGACCAAGGTCCGCCGCAACGACGGTTCGGTCGACGTGCTCAAGGCCTGCGACCAGACGGTACTCGAAGCGGGCGAAGCGGTGGTGGTGATCACCCCGACGCCGGGCGGATTCGGTCCCGAGTGAACCCTCGAATGATTCATCGGGCGATGCACCAGGGGATTCGCCCCGTGAATCGGCCCTGAATCATTTTTCTGGCGGCCGGGTGCAGATTTTTTGCGCCCGGCCGAACTTTTTTCGGCCCCGGGATTCGGGATTCGTTTGCCGGTTTCCCGTCCAGGGATGATTCAAGTCTTTGATTTCCCGTCCAGATTGCGGCTTGTCTTTGGGTGGATCGGGAGTGTCTGGACTTTCTTGGTGGGCCTTACGCAGGGTTTTTAAGGGGTCTGGGTTTTTGTCGCAAAAAATTCGCAAAAGTCGGAAAAAGGTCGTTGACAGTTTGAAGGGGCGGCGACTATATACGCCTCAACAACGAGGGCGGCGCGCCGCTGGCGGCCCCGGAGTTCGCTTCGAAAGAAGCCTCTTCGACCCCGAGTTGACCGAAATCACGAGAGCCGCGCAAGCGACACTCACAGGGCCTGAAGCCGAAAAGCGAACTGGCCCGCGACGTCACGTCTGATGATGTCTGTTCTTTGAAAACTGAA
>NZ_JARKMU010000007.1:0-295932 GCF_037625995.1 Aminobacter sp. Piv2-1 | reverse complement strand
CGTCGCCGAGACCGACCGTGGTCGTGGTCTTGCCTTCGCCGGCCGGCGTCGGGTTGATGGCGGTGACCAGGATCAGCTTGCCGTCCTTGCCCTTGCGCGCGTTGGCGATGAACTCGGCCGAGACCTTGGCCTTGTCGTGGCCGTAGGGCAGAAGATGCTCGGTCGGAATGCCGATCTTTGCCCCGATCTCCTGGATCGGCTTCTTCTTGGCCTCGCGGGCAATCTGGATATCGGTCTTGTACTCGGCCATCGCGGCTCCTCCGAAAATCATGTCGCAAACAAGCGGGCTGTGCCCGTCCTATGACCCCATAGAAGCCCGACACCGGTTTCTGCCGCCGTCTCAAAACAGCCGCCCAATGCACGGATTGCGACAGGGTCGTGCGGTCGGAGCAGGCCCTTGCGATTGCGGCGCCGTCAAGGCGCCGCACAAGTAGCTGGTCGGGAGACGGCTGATCGCCGTCAGCGGTCGAGCACGCTGCGGATCTCGACGATCTGCGAGCGGGCGCGCAACAGGTTGAAGCCCATCGTCGCCAGATGCGACGGGAACAGGAAGCTCGATTCGTTGCCGTTGGAGATGATCCAGGGCTGCATGTCGAGCGCGTCGCGCATCTGCGTCTGCATGGTGTCCCACAGCGTTGCCAGGTTGCGCTCGCGGATCACCGCCGAGAAGTCCGTGTGTGTCGCGCTCAGGATGCCGTAATAGGCATAGAGCTGGCCGTAGGCGAACCAGAAGCGGTCGTCGGCGCGCGGGTCGAACCAGCCGGCGTCCGAGGCCTCGATCTGGCTGCGCAGGATGTCCGAAGTGGAACCCATGTCGCCGGCGATGCGGTCGAGGAACTGCAGCAGGTTGTCGGCGCGGGCGTCGAAGGTCGCCTGGCACTGTTCGAGGCTGGTGTTGAAGCCACGCAGCTTGCCGATCGCCTCGCGGTAGACGCTCGGCGTCGGGCGTGTCGGGCCGCGCATGCCGATGTACCAGGCGTCCTCGTCCCAGGCGAGCGCGGTGCGGGCGTCCTGCAGGTTCTGGTCGATGCGCGAGGTGCCGCGGGCGCGGCCGAGCGTGTCGACGAGTTCCGTGGTCGTGCGGCGCAGTACCTGGTTGATGCCGAGCTGGAAGGCGGCCTTGTTGTCGAAGAAGGGCGTGTTGCGCCAGGAGATGCCGAAGAAGCCGAGCTTCGAGGCCAGCATGGAAGAGATCCAGGCATTCTGGTTGACGTTGAAGTCGATCAGATCGGCTGCCACGGCGGCGATCTCGGAGCGCTTGCAGCTCTGCGGCGCGGGCGCCGTCTGCGCCGTCGTTCCGGCTGCCGCGGCTGCCGGCTGGCCGCTGCCTTCGGCCGTCCCGGCGATCGGGTCCCCGGCCACCGCGTTAGTGGCCTGGGCGGATGCCGAATCCGCCGCGACGCGGGTCGGATAATCCGGATCGAAGCTCTTCCAGAACTGCGTCACGTAGAAGAAATAGGCATAGAGGCCGACGATGCCGACGACGATCAGGCCAAGCACCGCCCGCAGCGTCAGGTTGCGGTTGCCGTACCAGCGGCCGACCCACATGAAGGGCCACAGCAGGATGCCGATGACGAGGCCGATGCCGCGTCCGATCAGCTGGAATATCCGGGTGAAGAAATTCACGATCGGATAGAGCATTGTCAAAGGTCCCCTCAGTCGGTCAGGCCGTAGAGCTGTGCGCGGAACGCCGCCTTGTCCTTGAGATATGAGTTTTTCAGCGTGTCGACAACGTTGGCGCGCCAGACCTCGTTGAGACTTTCATAGTCCTTGTAGAAACCCTGCTTGTTGAAGACGTAACGCGACACGAAGTCCGCGGGCACGAATTCCGAGACCAGCCGGTTGGTCAGCCACGCGTCGGGGTGGTCGGGCTTTGCCCGCACCACCAGGAATCGGTGCGGCGGAAACACCTCTTCCAGCCTCAGTTGCCCGAATTGCGCGACCTCGCGCTTGGCGGCGTTGAGGAAGGGGAAGGTGCCGTCGCTGGTGATGGCGTCCGCATGGCTGTGGATCCAGGTCTGCAGCCACACCTTGTCGACCTTGCCCAGATCGCGCTTGGGCTCGGCGGCGCGGATCAGCGCACGCACCGCCATCTCGGCGCGGTGCTCGAGATAGCCGGAGCTTTCGATCCAGGAGGCGCGCGGCAGGTCGAGCCGGCCGGTGGAGGCCAGGAACTTGAACACCTTGTCGGCGTCGCGGATCGACAGGTAGCTCACCTGCCAGGGCCGCGAGCGGCGGAAACCGGGCGCCGAGGGATCGGAAATAACGGTCGTGACGTCGCGGTCGACGAACACGTAGAGCCCGCCGAAATGGCTGGTCCAGAAGGCGTTGTGACGGAAGATCACCTGGTCGGGAACCAGCGCGTTCTCGCGGATGTCGCCGCAGACCTTGGCAAGTTCGACCATGCGCTGAAGCATGGCGTCGTCGCGCCAGGCATCCGGCTCCTGCTTCAGCCGGTCGACGAGCTTGCCCAACTCGGCCGCCTTGCCGAGCACGTCCTCGGCGGACAGCACGCGGAACTCGACCTGGTTGATCGACAAAAGGTCCTCGATGTCCTCGACCTTCGACACCGAATCCTCGATCTCGCCGTAGATCACGTCCTTGATCGTCAGGGCGTCGATGGCGCGCTGGTTCTTCGACATGAACTCGTAGATGAGCTGCGAGGTGTTGGAAAACGCCGTGTGCACCACCGGCAGGTCGATCTGCGACGGGGTCAGGATGATGAAGCGGCGGTTGACCTCGTTGGGGTCGAGATACTGGTAGTCGCCGAGCTCCTCGGCCACCTGCGGCGAAAAGCCGGTGCGGTCGATGTCGAAGCTCTCGAGCTTCGTCGGCTTGAGCCCGAACGCCGTCAGCGCCTTGTTGTAGCGCTCGATCAGATGCGGTTCGTCGACCGGCAGCAGCCGGCCCCAGATCAGTTCGTTGTCGCGCAGAAGGTCCATCAGAATTGCCCCTCACTCACCCTTACCCTCTCCCCGTGAAGGACGGGGAGAGGGGGGCGTCAGCGTTGCGGCCAGCCTCCTTCTCCCCGTCATTACGGGGAGAAGGTCCGGCAGGGGATGAGGGGCGGCGGCGGCGGTCAATGTCGTTTTTCTCCATGTCCGGCATATCCGGCAGCAGCGACAAAACGAAGGTCGGTGGCAATGATTTTCGGGTCCAGCCGGCCCTCGAGTGCTGCAAGGATTGTCTCGACGACAGGCTCGCGTTCCTTCAGTACATCCGCGTTCCAGAAGCGTAGGACCGACCAGCCCTCAGCCAGCATTTGATCGTCCCGTATCCTGTCACGGTTGCTTCCAGCGTGCTGGCTGCCGTCAACTTCCACGACTAGGCGCGATTCCCGGCATGCAAAGTCCGCGTAGTACGGTCCGATCGGAAACTGCCTGTTGAACTTGTGGCCGCCTAGTCGCCGGTCGCGAAGCTCCGCCCACAGCGCCTGTTCGGCATCGTTGTCAGCCTTGCGGAGCGAACGCGCTCTGTTGGTCTTGGCGGGTTGCGGTCCGCGCATCAGATCGCCCCTCACCCTAACCCTCTCCCCGTGAACGACGGGGAGAGGGTGCCGGCAGGCGGATGAGGGGCCGTCCGCCCTCACGCATTCCACAGCCCCTTCGCCTTCAGTTCCTCCATCTCCTTCGCCGCACGCTCACGCAGCCTTGCGTCGCGCAGCAGCTTGGATACGGCGGCATCGTCGGACTTGTCGGAGTAGCGGAACTCGCTGTCGCCGTAGCGGTTGATCTCCTGCATGACCATCTCCATCGAGAACGGCCCGCGCAGCTCCTCGATCATCGCCTTCTTCTCGTCGTAGCCCTTGTGCATGAAGGCTTCGGGCTTTTCGAACCAGTCGTCGGGCAGCTCGATGTCCATGGCGCGCATCTTGATCGCGTCGGTGACGTTCTTGATGGCGCGGCCGGTGAAGCGCGGCTCGGCCTCCTTGATCATGTGCAGGTAGGTGCCGACGTCGGCCAGGGTCTTCGGCGCGCCATTGTCCTTCATGAAGCGCTCGTAGACCCTCATCAGCCCGTCTTTCTGCGGCTTTCGGTGCTCCTCATAGGCCTCGGTCACGGCGCGCTGGATTTCCTGCGCGGCATAGAGCTCGTGTTGCCCAAGCGGTATCTTGTGGTTCTTGCCGGCGAGCAGCACGAAGATGTCGATGTAGTCGTCGCGGCTCTGCGGGCCGTCGACCAGCCAGCGGGCGCCGGCGCGCTGGCGCAGCGCGTCGTCGACATTCTCCGGGTAGTTGGAGAACATGCCGAAGGAGCAGTTGCCGCGCACAACCGTGCCGGCACCGGCAAAGGCATCCATCAGCACGCCGGTGATTTCCTGCTGGCCGGCCGACGCCCGGTCGTCGGAGCGCTTTGCCGCCACCTGGTCGATGTCATCGACGGTGCCGAAGCCGATGGCGCGCGGGTTCAGCACGTTGTTGATGAACTGGCGGCAGTTCTGGCCCGACTTGCCCTGGTACGACGAGATCTGGTCGACGCCGAAATTCTCGTAGGCGAAGGGATAGCCGGCGACCTGGCAGTAGCCGTTGACCAGGCCGGCGATCATCTGGATCAGCGTGGTCTTGCCGGTGCCGGGGGCACCATCCCCGATGAAGGTGAACAAGAAACCGCCGAGTTCGACGAACGGGTTCATCTCCCTGTCGAAGTCGTAGGCCATCAGCATCTTGGCGAGCCTGACCGACTGGAATTTGGCGATGTGGTTGCCGACGACCTCCTCGGGCTTCTTGAAGGTCATCACCAGCGGCTTCGACTTCTTGCCCGGCGCCACGTCGAAGCCGTCGAGGGTGAAATCGTCGGCGTCGATGCGGATATGGGCGTTCTCGAAGGCGCCGAGCCCGTCAAAACGGCCCTTGCGCTGCAGCAGGCCTTCGATGGCCGTGCGCGCGAAGGCGCGGGCGCGGGTCATCAGGTCGGCGTCGTCCTTGGTGCCCGAAAACGCCCGGTCGAGCCCGGCGATCAGCGACTTCACCGCGTCCTGCGGCGTGTCGAACAGGAAGTCGGGCTCGGTCACATCGTTGGGGGCCTCGCCGTCGCTGTCGATCAGCTGGGCGAGATAGGAGGCGAGCGAAAACGCCGCGACGTAGGCCGATGCCGACAACAGCTTCTTGAAGTGGCTCGCCTCGTCGCCCTCAAGCGGGCTGCGCGCGTTCTTCGCCTGCAGGCCTTCGAGATCGGTCGAGCGCGAGAACACGTCCGAGACGGCGAGCGCCACCGCGATGCCGCGGCGGGCGCGGTAGAGCAGCGTGTGCTGCGAAATCGACATCAGCTGGTCGTCGGGGCGGATGGCTGCGACGGTCTTCTGCAGCTCGACCTCGCGCGTCTTGCGGATCGAGCCGGTCGAGACCGTCGAGACGAAGCGCCTGTTGGTTCCGGCAAGGGCCGTGCCCGACTGGCCGGAGCTGTCCTCCAGCACGACGATGCGGGTGATGAAGCTCTGCGCGGTTGAGCGGTGCTTTTCGATGTCGGCTTCGGAAATCGTGGTCAGGCCGGTGTCCATTGAACCCTCGCTCGTTCCGGGGAGCGCCGGCGCTGCCCCTCATCCCCTGCCGGACCTTCTCCCCGTAAGGACGGGGAGAAGGAGGCTGGCCGCAACGTCGACGCCTCCCTCTCCCCGTTCTTCACGGGGAGAGGGTAAGGGTGAGGGGCTGAGCCAACCCATGCCGATCGCGTGCTACACATCCGAGATCACCTGCCCCTTCGACAGGATGTGCACCTTGTAGCCTTCGAAGATCTTCTGCGCCTCGCCGGCGGCATAGAGCGCTTGGTAGGCCTCGTGCGGGATCAGCGCGTGCTTCTCGTAGCTCGACACGCCCTGGCGCGTCGCCTCGAGGTCGTCGGTGTTGATGTAGAACTCCTGCGTCGCCTTCTCGCTGGAGAACAGGCCCCTGCGGCCGGGTTTCTCGGCCTTGGAATAGACCTCCTGGACGGTCCAGGTCAGCAGCCAGGCGTTCTCGGCCTTGCGCACCTTGGACAGCACCTCGGCGACCGTCGAGTTGTGCTCGGTGATGCCGGCCGAATAGAACGGCCCGAGCACCAGCCGCCTCAGCTGCTTGGGGTGCAGCTCCTCGAAATCCTTGTCGAGGTTGGTCGCCACCGTCAGCGGCGACAGCGTGTAGGCCGAGTTCTTCTCGGTGAAGTCGTCGAAGCGACGCGCGAGCTCCGGGTTGAGCAGGCCGTCGACGGGCAGGGGGATGTCGACCTTCTCGTTAAACTTGCCGTTGCGGTCGACCAGCTGGTCGATCATCGCCTCGGACGAATCCTCGACGGTGGCCATGTAGATCAGCGGCAGGTTGGCGGTGCCGTCGAAGCTGCCCCAGTGGACGAGGTAGTAGGGACGCCCGGTGTTGGGGTTGACCGAGACCTTGGCGGTCTGCGCCAGGATGAAGGGCGAGAAGGTCACGCCGTCCTTGACGTCCTCGAGATAGAGCCGCTCGGCCATCGAGCGCTGCAGCGCCTCGGGGAATTCCTTGTGGCGCAGGATGAAGTCGGCCATCTCCTCACGCAATTCGCCGGCCGGCGGGATGCTGGCGAGACGCTGCGCCGCGGTCCGGCGGTCGTTCTCGAGCTCCAGCACGTTCTGGAACACCGGGAAGCCGCTCTCGGCGCGGCTGATCTTGAAGGTCTCCATGAAGCCCAGCCGGTTGCGCCAGCAGGCGAAGGATTTCTCCAGCCGGGAGATGTATTCGGCCGCGACCTTGGCGACGATGCCGTGCCGGTAGAGCGGCGAGCGGTCGTCGCGCATGAAGATCTCGAGGCCGCTCAGCGCCGCCTTGATGGCATCGAAATAGCGGACAGCCGGGTCGTCGGTGGGGGTCATGCTGACGTGCCTGCTGTGCTTGCGTTCCGTTCCACCCCCCTCTGTCCTGCCGGACATCTCCCCCGCAAGGGGGGAGATTGGCCTTCAGTACGGCCTCGGCCAATCTTCGGCGTTCGAGAGTGGGCGAGGCGGAGGCCACAGGTGATCTCCCCCCTTGCGGGGGAGATGTCCGGCAGGACAGAGGGGGGTGCCATAGATCGCGAAGCTTTGTCTATGCTGCCGCTTACGACTGCACGTAGTCCGACGCGTTGTGCTTCTTCAGCACCTCCTCGAAGCGGCGGGCGAAGGCGTCGTCGGCGAGCTTCTTGCGGCGCTGGATGTCGGCGGTCGCCACCATGTTCTTCTCGTGCAACTCCAGCAGGTCGCCGATGTGCTTCTGGGCGGCAGCACCGATGCCGGCCATCGTCTCTTCCGCCGTGTTGTCGACCTTCGAGCCCAGCGTGTTGATCTTGTGGGCCACGTCCTGCTGGGCCGCCGTCTTCAGCGAATCCTCCAGCGCCTTATAAAGCACGATGCGCTGCTCGGTATCGATGGTCAGCTTGTTGATCAGCGTGTTCTGCGCCGCGATCTGGTTGTTGAGCGAATCGACGAAGGTCTGGAACATCGAGGTGTAGCGTTCCAGCGTCTGGCTCTCGGCCAGCAGTTCCTGCTCCTTGGCCTGCTTTTCGTTGTATTCGGTGGCGAGCTTCGAGCGCTCGGATTCGAGGTCGGTGCGCTCCTTCTGGCTGGTCGAGGCGGCAATCTTGTTCTCGATGTCGAGCAGCAGAGGGTTCAACTCCTCGATGCGCTTCTGGGTTGCCTCGAGGTTGGCCATCGTCGTCTTGCGGCGTTCGATCACCTGCGAAAGGCTGGTCTCCGAGGTCTTGTAGCGCTGGTCGAGCACCGCCTTCTGCGCCTTGAGGATGCCGACGATGGTGTCCGACTTGGTGAGCAGCTCCTGCAGATTGCCGGCCAGAGACATGTTGCGGACGCGCTCGGTGCGCATGCGCTGCTTGCTCTCGTCGGAGAAGATGCCGACGAAGCTCTCCCAGCCGGTGAAGCTCTTCATGTTCTCGAACTCGGCGCCGAACACGTTGGTGGCGTCCTCGAGGCCGATGATCAGGTCGGCGATGTTCGATTCCATCACCTTCTGCTGCTTCATCACGTCCTGGATGCGGGCGTTCTCGATGTCGAAATCGGAGGCGCCGATCTTCTCGTCGGTCTTGGCGATCTTGTCCAACACCGTGCCGGATTGCTCGATCTTGCTGCGCATCTCCTCCACGACCTGCTTGGTCTTGGCGATCTCGGCATCGAAGTTCTGCAGCGTTGCCATTGAGTTCCTCCGGTCTCGAATACAGGGCACTGGCGGGGAATATATGTGGCGCATCTATCGATTGAAAGACGACACGCAGAATTCAGTTTTCATTGCGGCGCGCCGCAATCTTAACCAACTGCTCCGTCATTTCGGCTATTGCACGGCTGCCGAAGCGCTTCTGGGAGGTGCGCCCCGCGGCAGGTCCAATTCAGGCGCATCATGAAGCTCGACTTCCCAACCCTCTACCTCGTCATCCTGCTGAATTCGCTGACGCTCACCGTCATCTGGGGGGCGATCGCATATGTCCATGCCACCATTCCGGCCGCCAGGCATTGGCTGGGCGCATGCATCCTCACCACCATCGGCGGCGGGCTGCTTGCCATGCAGGGCGATGGCTTCAATCTCGCCCTCGCGGTTTCCGGCAATGCGCTGGTCATCTTCGGCTTCGGCCTGGTCTGGATCGGCGTCAGGAGCTTCTACGGCAGGCCCGGCGGCTGGTGGACGAGCGCGCTCGTCACGCTGGTCGCGGTTTTGGTCCTGGCCGCCGTCAGCGACAGTTCCGAGGCGCGCAACGTCGTCTATGCCACCGGGCAGATCGTGCTGGTGTCACTGGCCGCTGTGCATCTGCTGTTTCGCGAAGAGCGCAGCCTCGGTGCCTGGGTCGCGGCGCTCGCCATGATCGTCGGCATGCTCGGGCAGGGCGCCGAGGCGGTCATGAACCTGATGCGCATCGGAGGTGTGCTCTCGGACGCTTCCTACTACGATTTCGCCGCCTTCTGCCTGCTGACCATCATCTTCGGCGCCGTGGTCTGGAATTTCGGCTTCGTGCTCTTGGCGATCGACCGGCTGCGCAGCGAACTGGCGGCGCTGGCCGTCGCCGACGAGCTGACTGGCCTCCCCAACCGCCGCCGCTTCATGGAAGCCGCCGCGGCGGAGGCGTTGCGGGCCGACCGCACCGGCCGGCCGTTCTCGCTCCTGATGCTCGACCTCGACGACTTCAAGTCGATCAACGACCGGCGCGGCCATTCGGCCGGCGACGCGGCGCTCGAACATTTCGCCAGGACCGCGGCCGCCCTGATGCCGCCGCAGGCAATGCTCGCCCGCCTCGGCGGCGACGAGTTCTGTGCGCTCCTGCCCGAGACGTCGGCCGGGGAGGCCGGCGTTGTCGCGGACGCGCTGGTACAGCGCTTCCGCGCGGCGGCTTTCGGCTGGAAGGGCGAGGCGGTTGCGCTGACCGTGAGCATCGGGGTCGCCGAGTGGCTTCCGCCCTACGGCACCGATCTCGCGACCGTCATCGAGGCCGCCGACGCCGCGCTCTACGAGGCCAAGAATCGTGGCCGCAACGGGCACGCCGTCTTCCGCCCGGGGCCGGGGGCGAAGGTGGCGTCCAACAGCAACCAGGCGGCCGGCCAGGCCGAGCCCGCGGATGCCGCAAAGCGCCTCATCTGCCAATGAAGCCGACGAGGTCGTCGGCCTGGACCCTGCCCATTTCCTCTTCCCAATGGCGCCGGCACAGCGACACGTAGACGTCCTTGCCGATCGCCACCTGTTCGCCCTGCTTGGCCACCTTGCCGTCGGGGCCGAGCCGCACGACCATGGTGGCCTTGCGGCCGCAGCGGCAGATGGTGCGCACCTCGCGCAGGTCGTCGGCGATGGCGAGCAGCGCCCGCGAGCCGGAAAACAGATTGCCCTGGAAGTCGGTGCGCAGGCCGTAGCACATCACCGGTATGCCGAGCCTGTCGGCTACCCGCGCCAGCTGCCACACCTGCTCCTCCTCCAGGAACTGCGCCTCGTCGACGAAGACGCAATGCACCGTCGCATGGTCGTGGTGCTCGGCGATTCGGGCATAGAGGTCGTCGCCGTCGCGGAACATCCCGGCGCCCGCCTCGAGCCCGATGCGCGACGAAATGTAGCCCGTGTCGCCCTTGCGGTAGTGGCCGGCCACGAACAGCATCGTGTTCATGCCGCGCTCGCGGTAGTTGTAGGACGCCTGCAGGAGCATGGTCGTCTTGCCGGCATTCATGGTCGCGTAGTGGAAGTAGAGCTTGGCCATGGCGCCCTTCTATGCCGAACCTTCCCGACGCGGGGAGGGAAGACTTTCTCCGTCCACCGCAAAAAACCGGATTCATGTCGCGGATGGCATAGCCGGCGGCGTCTGTCGTTGGGTCATGTCACTTGAATCCAAAGAAAAATGGTGTTTGGCTCGCGATCAAGACCAACAACCATACGCGTCGCCAACTATAATACCGATTGGGAGAATCTACATGTTGCGCATCAAATCACTCGCCGCCGCGATTGGCGTGTCGGCGGTTCTGACTTCGGGTGTCGCCTTCGCCGGCGATTCCGAAAGCTGCAAGGTCGTGCGTCTGTCGGACGTCGGCTGGACCGACATCCAGGCCACGACGGGCGTCGCCTCGGTGCTGCTCACCGCGCTCGGCTACGAGCCGCAGGTGATCCAGCTGTCCGTGCCCGTCACCTACGCCTCGCTCAAGAACAAAGATCTCGACGTCTTCCTCGGCAACTGGATGCCGTCGATGACCACCGACATCAAGGACTACACCGCCGAAGGCTCGGTCGAGACCATCAGCCAGAACCTCGAAGGCGCGGGCTACGGCATCGTCGTGCCGACCTATGTCGCCGAAGGCGGCGTCAAGACGCTCACCGACCTCGGCAAGTTCAAGGACAAGTTCGACGGCAAGATCTACGGCATCGAGGCCGGCAACGACGGCAACCGCATCATCCTCGACATGATCTCGAAGCCCGAAAACAATCTTGGCGGCTTCGAACTGGTCGAGTCCTCAGAGGCCGGCATGCTCACCCAGGCCGAGCAGGCGATGAAGGACAACCAGTGGATCGCCTTCCTCGGCTGGACGCCGCATCCGGTCATGGGCGAGATGAAGATCACCTATCTCGACGGCATGGGCGACAGCGGCTTCGGCGCGGCCACCGTGCACACCAACGTGCGCAAGGGCTACCTGCAGGAGTGCCCGAACGTCGGCAAGTTCATCTCCAACCTGAAGTTCGACCTGTCCATGGAAAACACCATGATGGATGCGATCCTCAAGGGCGGAAATGCCAATGACGTCGCCAAGGACTGGCTGAAGGCCAATCCGGACGCCGCGACCAAGTGGCTGGACGGCGTCACCACCTTCGACGGCGGCGACGCCGCGGCGGCGGTAAAGACGGCTCTGGGAAGCTGAACCGGCATCTTGCCGAGCATGTGAAGCGAAGGAGGGCAGCAATGCGAGATATGGCTGCCCTTTTTCGTATCTTTTGATCGACAGGTGAGCGCCGGCATCGACCGGCGTCCGAAAGGAAAGGGGAGAGATGGATCCGATTTCGCAATTTCTGGCTGCCTACAAGATTCCGATCGGGGCCTGGGGCAAGGCCTTCTTCACCTTCCTGACGGACAACTTCAACGCCATCCTGCGTGGCTTCTCCAACGGTCTCAACTTCGTGCTCGACGGGCTGGTCGACACGTTGCTCCTGCTCCCGCCGGTCCTGGTCGCCGTGCTGATCGCCGGGCTGGCATGGTATCTGCAGCGCTCGCGCGCGCTTGCCATCGGCGTCCTGCTCGGCCTGCTCTTCATCATCAACCAGGGCCTGTGGAAGCAGACCGTCGAGACGCTGGTGCTCGTCGTCGCCGCCTCCGCCGCGTCGATGGCCATCGGCGTGCCGCTCGGCATCTGGGCCGCACACAACCCCAAGGTCTACCGCATTCTCTTGCCGGTGCTCGACCTGATGCAGACGCTGCCGACCTTCGTCTATCTCATTCCGGTGCTGACGCTGTTCGGCCTCGGCAACGCGCCTGGCCTCATCGTCACCATCATCTTCGTCATCCCGACCGCCGTGCGCCTCACCCATCTCGGCGTCACCTCGGTGCCCACCGCCATCATCGAGGCGGGCGAGGCCTTCGGCGCCACCAAGCGGCAACTGCTGTGGAAGGTCGAGCTGCCGGCCGCACTCCCCACCATCATGGCCGGGCTCACCCAGTGCATCATGCTGTCGCTGTCGATGGTCGTGTTCGCCGCCCTCATCGGCGCCGGCGGCCTCGGCACCGAAATCAACCGCGCGCTCGGATCGCGCCGGATCGACCTCGGGCTCGAGGCGGGCCTGGCCATCGTGGTGCTCGCCATCGTTCTCGACCGCATGACCCGCATCGGCGTGGGAGGCAGGAAATGACCGTTGCCGTCGATTTCAAGAATGTCGACATCGTTTTCGGCTCCGATGCCGCCGCATCGCTCGCCATGATCGATGCCGGTGCGAGCCGCGCCGAAATTCTGGAGAAGACCGGCAACGTGCTCGGTTGCGCCGGTGCCAACCTCACCGTCAACGAGGGCGAGATCTCGGTGCTGATGGGCCTGTCGGGCTCGGGCAAGTCCACGCTGCTCAGGGCGGTCAACCGCCTCAACATCGTCTCGCGCGGCCAGGTCATGGTCAAGGACGGCGACAAGATGGTCGACGTGGTCAGCTGCAACGAGGCGACGCTGCGCCGGCTGCGCCAGCACCAGGTCGCCATGGTGTTCCAGCAGTTCGGGCTCCTGCCCTGGCGCACGGTCGAGGAGAATGTCGGCTTCGGCCTCGAACTCGCCGGCATGCCGGAGGCCGAGCGCAAGGCGCGCGTCGGCAAGCAGCTCGATCTTGTCAACCTGACGCCGTGGGCGAAGAAGTATGCGCACGAGCTGTCGGGCGGCATGCAGCAGCGCGTCGGCCTTGCCCGCGCCTTCGCCACCGAGGCGCCGATCCTGCTCATGGACGAGCCGTTCTCGGCGCTCGACCCGCTGATCCGCACCAAGCTGCAGGACGAGTTGCTGCAGCTGCAGAAGAAGCTCAAGAAGACCATCATCTTCGTCAGCCACGATCTCGAGGAAGCGCTCAAGATCGGCAGCCACATCACCATCATGGAGGGCGGCCGCATCGTCCAGACCGGCGCGCCCGAGGACATCGTGCTGCGTCCGGCCAACGACTACGTCCGCGACTTCATCGCCAACGTGAACCCGCTGTCGGTGCTGACCGCCTGGAACGTCATGCGCGACCGCCGCGACCTCGAGGATGCAGGCGAGGGCTGGCTGTGGCTCGACCGGCGCAAGACGACGCGCTTCAAGATCGACGGGCAGGGGATGGTGACGGCGGCCGAACGCAACGGCAAGCCGGCCATCTGGGTTTCCTGTGACGAGATCGACGGCCAGCCCGAGGACGTGGCGCAGGTGTTCTGGGCCAAGCCCGGCACCTCGCTCAAGCTGGTCATGCTCGCCATGCACCGCTCGCAGACCTCGCCGGTGGGACTCTTCGACGACCAGTCGCGCTTCGTCGGCGCCATCGGCGTCCGCGACGTCTTGAGCGCGGTGCTCAGGCGTTAGTCTGGACACCGCGACGACCAGTCCGCCCGAACCCGAGCGGGCGGGCGGTCAAATCGTCGTGACCTCGCCGCATTGCGCATGATTCCGACATGCCGCCGGGCTAATCCGGCGGCATGAATCGCCGTCTCTTCCTCGCCCTTGCGGGCATGCTTCCCTTTGCGCCTCCGGCGTTCTCGCAGCAGCAGGCACCGTCGTCGCCGCCGCGGCCGCTGCCGACGTTGCTCGACGAGGCGGCAAGGCTGGAAAACCTCAAGGCCGTCATCGTCGCCCGCGGCGGCGAGGTGCTGGCCGAGCGCGGCTATCGCGGCAACACGCCCGACACGCCCACCAACATCAAGTCGGCGTCCAAGACGGTGGTGTCGCTGCTGGTCGGCATCGCCATCGACCGCAAGGTCCTCGACGGCGTCGACGAGAAGATCGCGCCGATCCTCGCCCGCGACCTGCCGGAGAAGCCCGATCCGCGCCTCGACCGGATCACCGTCGGCAACCTCTTGTCGATGCAGGCCGGGCTCGACCGCACGTCCGGTCCCAACTACGGCCGCTGGGTTTCGAGCCACAACTGGGTCCGCTTCGTGCTGGCCCAGCCCTTCGTCGACGAGCCGGGCGGCGGCATGCTCTATTCGACCGGTTCCTCGCACCTGCTCTCGGCCATACTCACCCGCAAGACTGGCCGCCCGACGCTAGAACTCGCCCGCGACTGGCTGGCGCCGGTCAGGGATTTCCGCATCGGCGGCTGGGACCGCGACCCGCAGGGCATCTATCTCGGCGGCAACCAGATGGCCATGAGCACCCGCTCGCTGCTGGCCTTCGGCGAGCTCTACCGCAACGGCGGCACCACGCCCGAGGGCGGCCGGATCGTCTCGCCCGGATGGATCGCGGCGTCCTGGGTGCCGCGCACCACCTCGGTCTTCAACGGCGACGGCTATGGCTACGGATGGTTCCTGCGCCGCATCGGCGGCGAGGACGTGCGTTATGCCTGGGGCTACGGCGGACAGATGCTCTACATCGTGCCGTCGCTCGGCCTCACCGTGGCCATGACCTCCGACGACGGCAATCCGTCGGCGCAGTCCGGCTATCGCGACCAGTTGCACGACCTGCTGGCCAGCGTCATTGCCTCCGTCCGGGATGGCGGCGGCGTGCCGCCCGCCGCGCGCAACGGCTGAGGCGGACGCCGCGGCCGCCGGCTATCGCCGTCGGTTCTCGGGCGGAAGCGCAGGCTGGCGACGACCGGCACCGGATTTGACCGAGGTCAAAGCTCCGGTGCCGGCGGTCAGGGCGTCGTCGCAATCGAACAGGCCCTATAGCTCGAGGAACGTCTTGAAGCCGCCATAGATCATGCGCCTGCCGTCGAAGGGCCACGATGCGGGATCGCTCTTCAGGCGCGGGTCGGCCATGACCTTTTTCATGATCTCGTCGCGCTCCTCGCGCGAGCGGTAGACGATCCATGAGAAGACGACGATCTCGTCGTCCGTGGCCTGCACCGCGCGGGGAAAGGAGGTGACTTCGCCATAAGGCACGTCGTCGGCCAGGCACTCGACATAGGCGATTGCGCCATGGTCCTTCCAGACTTCGCTCCCGATGCGCGCCATTTCCTTGTAGGCCTCGATATTGCTCTTCGGCACTGCGAGCACGAATCCGTCGACATAGGTCATCTTGTTCTCCTCGTGGTTTGGACTTGGCTTCCCAAGGACGAACGGCAGGGCGGGAATCCGACAGGCCCCTCGGATTTTTCGCCGCGCTCCCGTCGGCTGTTCAATGAACGAGCGGCGAAGCGGTTCCACAGCGTTGCGCGCGGCGCCGGGCGATCCCATAATATTTGCATGAGCGCATGAGGCACGAGTGCCATGCCCGCCACGATCACCGCACCGCGCACGCAGACCCGCCCCAAGACCGAGCGGCCGCGGCTTCACAAGGTCATTCTCGTCAACGACGACTACACGCCGCGCGAATTCGTCGTTGCGGTGCTGAAGGGCGAGTTTCGGATGAGCGAGGACCAGGCCTATCGGGTGATGATCACCGCCCACAGGCGCGGCGTCTGCGTGGTCGCGGTCTTCACCCGGGACGTCGCCGAGACCAAGGCCACCCGCGCCACCGAGGCCGGCCGCGCCAAGGGCTATCCGCTGCAGTTCACCACCGAGCCGGAGGAGTAGGGGCGTGCTGTCCCATCGGTGTACGCCTCTTGTTTGGCGCGTTGGCGACTACCCCGACCCCTGCCCCCTCCCCACAAGGGAGGGGGATCGGGTTGTGCCTCAGTTCTCCGTCGGCGATCCTGGCGCAAAGGTTCGTGGCGACGGGAACAGCCCCGGCGGCCAGGAATTCCCCTCCCCCTTGTGGGGAGGGGTTAGGGGGGGGGTAGGAGGCCATTCACGTTGGGCAATCTGCAGGCTGCAGAGCGGACGCGGCGCAGGCCGCCTACCGTCCCTCGCGGTACCACATGGCTCCGAGCGCCAGAAGCAGCAGGCCGAGGCCGAGGAAGCCGCCGAACAGCGGCACGCGCGACACCGATTTCAGCACGCTGTCGTCGGTGGTGCGGAAGCCGATCCAGTCGCGCCCCGAGGCATCGGCCGAGCCGCGCACCGGTACCACGTTGGGCAGCGAGATGCCGCCACCCACGCCGGCGATGCCGGTCGTTGCGAGCCGCCGTACGTCGCCGCCGGTCGCCTCCGCCGCCGGCCGCAGCACGTTTTCGGTGGAAACCACGTCGGCGAATTCGGGCGCGTTGACCGGGCCGACATGGGCGAGCGCGGTGAGATCGCCGTTGCCGACCTGGTAGAGCCCGATCTCACTGGTCTCGACGCTGCCGGAGAAGATTCCCGGCTCGCTCTGGGTGAGCGGCACGTCGAGCGTCTTGCCGGAAGGCGTGATGACGCGGGCCGAGCCGGCCTCGTCGCGCATCGTCTGGCGGCGGATGTCGAGCACCATGCCGCGCCCCTCCGCCGTCAGCCGCTCTTCCTCGAGCTCGGGCTCCTTCATCAGCCAGTGGGCGATGCGGCGGTAGAGCGCCACGTGCGGGCCGCCGCCCTCGAAGCCGCGCGCCCAGAGCCAGCCCTGGTCGGACAGGAACATGCCGACGCGGCCTTCGCCCTTGCGGTCGAGCAGGAGCAGCGGCTTGTCGTCGGCGCCTTTCATCACAACCTGGCCTTCCGGCTGCTCGATGCCGATCTGGCGGAACCAGCGGCTCCAGCGCGGCGGCTCCTGCGCCGAGCCTTCCAGGCCGCGGGTCACAGGGTGGCGCTTTCCGAGCTCGGTCAGGCGCGGATAGAAAGCCTTCTCGATGACCTCGCCGTTCGGCATGGCGGGCAGGGCGGAGATCAGCGGGGTGCGCGCGATCGACTGGTCGCCGGCATATTCGGGGCCGGCAGCGATCAGCAGAGCGCCGCCCTTTTCGACGTATTCGGCGATGTAGTCGTAATAGAGGATCGGCAGCACGTCGCGGTGCTGGTAGCGGTCGAAGATGATCAGGTCGAAGTCGTTGATGCGCTCGACGAACAGCTCGCGCGTCGGAAACGCGATCAGCGACAGCTCGTTGATCGGCGTGCCGTCCTGCTTCTCCGGCGGCCGCAGGATGGTGAAATGCACGAGGTCGACGGAGGCATCCGACTTCAAGAGGTTTCGCCAGGTCCGCTCGCCGGCATGCGGTTCGCCCGATACGAGCAGCACGCGCAGGTTCTCGCGGATGCCGTCGACCAGCGCGATCGCCCGGTTGTTGGTGTCGGTCAGCTCGCCCTCAACGGGGTCGATGGCAAGCTCGACGATGTTGCGGCCGGCACTCGGCACGGTGATCTGCAGCGGCATTTGCTGGCCGACGAAGGCGCGCTCGACGGAAACCTGCTGCCCATTGATCGACACCCGCACGTCGACCTCGCCGGCCGCACCACCGGTGTCGATCACGCGATAGGTCATGTCGAGCGGCTTGCCGACGATGCCGAAGCGCGGTGCGCTTTCGAAGCGGATACGGCGGTCGCGCTCGTGCTCCTGGCCGGTGATGAGGGCGTGCAGCGGCGCGCCGATGGCGGGGGCACCCGGAACATCGTGCACCTGGCCGTCGGTCACCATGACGGCGCCGCCGATGCGCGAGGGCGGCACGTCGCGGAAAGCGCTTTCGAGCGCCGCGAACAGCCGCGTCTGGGTCCTGTCGTCGCCGGCCGCGGCGCGCCCGGCCTCCACCACCCGCACCTCGAACTGGCGAAAGCGCGACAGCCGCTCCTTCAGCCCCTCGACGGCCGCGTTGGTCTGCGCGTTACGTTCGCCGATGTCCTGGCTCTGGCTGCGGTCGACGACGATCGCCACCACGCTCTTCAGCGGCTCGCGCTCCTCGTCGAGCAGCACCGGGTTGACCAGCGCCGCGGCCAGGGCTCCGACGGCGGCGAGGCGCATCCACGCGCCGCGCTGGCGGGACCAGAGGCTGGCGAGCGCCAGCAGCGCCAAGGGCACGAACAGGATCGCTAGCAGCGGCCACGCCAGCAGCGGCTCGAAGGTTGCCGACCAGTTCATGGCTTACCCTCCCCCTTGTGGGGAGGGTCGCTCCGCGTCGCGGAGCGGGGGTCTCCGGCAAGGGCGAGGGTTCCCACCCCCACCCCGTCTCGCAAGCCTCGCCTTGCTCGGCATGCTCGCCGACCCTCCCCACAAGGGGGAGGGGGACGCAGCGGCGCCACCGCTGATCTCCCCCCTTGCGGGGGAGATGTCCGGCCCTTCGACAAGCTCAGGACCAGAGGAAGGTGCGAAGAGGCGCGAATGGAATTCCGAAACAAGCATCACTGCCCCAGCCTCTCGAGCAGCACGGGCACGTGCACCTGGTCGGATTTGTAGTTGCCGGTCAGCATGTACATCATGATGTTGACCCCGGCGCGCAGCGCGTAGATGCGCTGCATCGGGTCCGACGGCACGGTCGGCAGCAGCGGCTCGCCGCTCTCGTCGATCGCCCAGGCGCCGGCGAAATCGTTGGCGGTGATCATGATCGGGGTCACGCCGTCGCCGGTGCGCACCGGCCGGCCCTCGGCGTTCGAGGCTTCGAGCGAGGCCTCCACCCACAGCGGGCTGCCGTTGAAGCGGCCCGGAAACTCCGGAAGGATGAAGAACGCCTTGGTCAGCACGTGGTCCGGCGGCACTGGTTCGAGCGGCGGCACGTTGAGGTTGGCCAAGATGTCGCGCAGGCGCTCGGTGGCGGGGCTCGCCGAATCGGCGCCGATGCCGTTGGCGAACTGGTCGCGGGTGTCGAACAGCACCGTCCCGCCCTGCTTCATGTAGGCGTCGAGCCGGGCGATCGCCGCCTCGCTCGGCATCGGGGCTGCCGGATCGATCGGCCAGTAGATCAGCGGATAGAAGGCAAGTTCGTCCTTTGCGAGGTCGACGCCGGCCGGCTCGCCCGGCTCCAGCGCCGTCTTCTCGATCAGGAAGCGCGTCAGCCCGACAATGCCGGCGCGGCTGATGGCGTCGACCGAGGACTCGCCGGTGATGACATAGGCGATGCGGGTCTTGGAGATCGCCTCGACCGCCTCCTGGTCGCCCGGCTTGGAATCGTCGGCGCGGGCGAGGCCGGGCTGCATGAGCACGGTGCCGAGCGCGAGCAGCACGGCTGCCGCGGTGCCGGTCATCCTGGCGCCCCGGCCGCCGCGGCGGGAGAACATGCCGCCCATCCACATCACCGCCAGCGTGTCGAGCACCATCAGCGCAAGCACAGCGGCGACCAGCGGGCCCTTGAGGTCGCGCGATTCGTCGAAGGCGTAGCGGATCCCGGTCACCGGCACGCTGACCTCGGGCCGCACCAGCGGCTCAAGCCTGCTGTCGGCCTTGAGCAGGTTGTGGGCGAGCACGCCTTCTGCCGTGCCGTAGAGGCCGGGCGGGTTCTCGAGCGTCACCGGCACCGCGCCCCGGCCGGCGACCAGCGGCCGCGCGTCCGGCGTCGGCGGCACCAGGCGGCCGTCGGCGGCGATCATACGGTAGGGGGCGAGCGAGGCCGGCTGGCCCTCGACGCCGGCGGCCGCGGTGCCCTGGTTGCGCGACAGCTGCACGATGCGGCGCAGCATCTCGACGAAGCTGCCCGAGATCGGCAGGTTCGACCAGGTCGCCTGCGGCGCGATGTGGAACAGCGCCAGCGTTCCCTTGCCGCGGCGCGCGCCGGTCACCAGCGGCGTGCCGTCGGCGAGATTGGCCCAGGTGCTCTGCGCGAGGTCCGGCGTCGGCTCGGCCAGCACCTGGCGGCTCACCGTCACCTCGTTGGGGGGCGAGAGATCCGCGAAGGGGCCGGACGGCGGGAAGTCGGAGACCGGCTGCGGCGAGGTCCAGGACAGCGCCCCGCCGAGCGAGCGTTCGCCGAGCCGCAGCCGCACGGGCAACAGTTCCTCGTCGTTGCCGGCGGCGGCCAGCCGCGAACCGGCAAAGCGCACCAGCGTGCCGCCCTCGTTCAGCCAGGCGATCAGCTTTTCGCGGGCGGCGGGCGGAATGGTGCCGACATCGGCCATGATGATCATCGCCGGCTTCTGCTCGATCAGCTGCGGGATCGCCTCGGCGAGGTCCGACGTCGACGGCTCGATCAGGTCGGCGAAGGGCTCGATGGCCCGGCGGATGTAATAGAGCGGCGCCAGGAGCGGCTGGGATTCCTCGGAATCCACCTGCGACAGCAGCCCGACGCGGCGGCGCTTGGAGCTGTCGTCGAGCACCCGCACTGCGCCCGCCTGGGGCTGGCCGTCGAGTGCGATGGAGGCGAAGTCGTTGCGCAGTTCGAAGGGCACCGCCATCGTGCCCTTGGCCACCGTCTCGCCTGGGGCGAAGGAAAGCGTGGCGTCGGCGATGCGCCGGCCTTTGTCGTCGAAGGCGCCGGCGGTGACCGCGCCCGGCGCCGGGTCGCCCGGCGCGCGGATGGCGGTCAGGGCGAAGCCGTCCATCTCGTTTTCGGCCGCCGTCAGGCCGGCGACGTCGATCCGTTCGGGCGAGGCCCAGAGCAGGTTCGCCGGGTTCTGTCCGAGCAGCGCGGCGAAGGCCTGTTCGTCGCCTTCGCTGGCCAGGCCGTCGTCGAGGATGGCGAGGCTCGCGCCGGGCAGGGTGGCGAGCACGCCGGCGACGCGGGCAAAGACGGCGCGGCGGTCGGTGGGCACCGGCCGGGGTTCTGCGGCGCGCAGCCGGTCGAGTGCGGCCTGGGCGTTGAAGGGGCCGACCTCGGCGTTAGGCTTCTCGGCGGTCAGCGCCAGCACCACGGGCTGGCCGGCTGCACCCGCATCGGCGATCAGCCTTTCGGCGGTGGCGACGCGGCGCTTCCAGTCGGGCGCGCTCGCCCAGCCATTGTCCACCACCAGTGCCAGGGCCGTGCCGCCGGTCGGCAGCTTCTCGCGCGGGTTGAAGATCGGCTCGGCCAGCGCCAGCACCACCAGCGCCGCCATCAGCAGGCGCAGCAGCGTCAGCCACCACGGGCTGCGGTGCGGCGTCTCTTCCTTCCTGAACACGCGAGCCAGGATCTTCAGCGGCGGGAAGATCTCCGCCTGCGGCTTGGGCGGCGTCAGCCTGAGCAGCCACCAGATGACGGGCAGGGTGAGCAGGCCCCACAGCACCGCCGGCGCACCGAAGGAGAGCGGCAGCCAGTTCATCGGCGGCCTCCCGGCCCGTGGCCCTCTGCGGTCATCGCCATGTGGACATGCACCAGCGCCTCCGAGGCCAGCCGGTCGGTGTGGTTGACCGTGTAGCTCCAACCGAGCCGCTTGCACCAGGCGCCAAGCTCCTGCCGGCGGGCCTGATAGAGGTTGCGGTAGGCGGTGGCCAACTGCTCGGCCCGCCCGGCGGTCAGCTTGTCGCCGGTCTCGGGGTCGGTGAATTCGGTGCGCCCCGAATAGGGAAAGCTCTCCTCGGCCGGATCGGCCACCTCGACCAGGTGCGCGCGGGCGCCATGGCGCGCCAGCGTGTCGAGCCAGGCCATCGTCTCCTCGACCGGATCGAGGAAGTCGCCGACGAGGATGACGTCGGAGAAGCGGCGGATGGCGGCGAGGTCCGGCCGCGCCGGCATGCCGATCGCCTGCGCGAGATGCGAGGCGAGCCGCTCGGCGCCGTTGCGCGCCGAGAACGGGTCGGTCAGGCCGGGCCAGGCGATGCGCTCGCCGCTGCGCGACAAAAGCTCGGCCAGAGCGAGGATCAGCACCAGCGCGCGCGATTCCTTCGACACCGAGGCGGTCTTCGACCTGTAGAGCATCGACGGCGAGAGGTCTGCCCACAGCCAGACGGTGTGGGCCGCCTCCCATTCGCGGTCGCGCACATAGGTGTGATCGTCGCGGGCCGAGCGGCGCCAGTCGATGCGCGCCATGGATTCGCCCTGCACATAGGGACGGAACTGCCAGAAGTTCTCGCCGATGCCGCGCTTCTTGCGGCCGTGCCAGCCGGCGATGACGGTGTTGACGATGCGGCGGGCCTCGACCAAAAGGTCCGGCACCAGCGAGGCGCGCAGCCGCCCGCGCGCGAGTGCATCGCTCGTCGCGACTGGTGCGGATGCCTCGCCGATGCGTGCCATCACACGTCCTTGGCCAGCCTTGCGATCACGTCGCGCACGCTCATGCCTTCGGCGCGGGCGGCAAAGGTCAGCGCCATGCGATGCTGCAGAACCGGCTCTGCCAGTGCCTTGATGTCGTCGATCGACGGCGCCAGCCGCCCGTCATACAGCGCGCGGGCGCGGGCGCACAAAGTCAGCGCCTGGCTGGCGCGGGGGCCCGGCCCCCACGACACGTGCTTGTCGGTATCTGTATTGCCCTGGCCGGGGCGGGCCGAGCGCACCAGCTTCAGGATCGCCTCGACCACGCTTTCGGGCACCGGCATGCGGCGGATCAGCCTCTGGATGTCCTTGAGCCGCTCCGGATCGAGCACGTTCTGCGCCTTGGCGTCCTCGATGCCCGTGGTCTCCAGCAGGATTCGGCGCTCGGCCTCGATGTCGGGGTAGAGGATGTCGATCTGCATGAGGAAGCGGTCGAGCTGCGCCTCAGGCAGGGGATAGGTGCCTTCCTGCTCGAGCGGGTTCTGCGTCGCCAGCACGTGGAAGGGGGCGGGCAGGTCGTGCCGTTCGCCGGCGACCGTCACATGATATTCCTGCATCGCCTGCAGCAGCGCGGACTGGGTGCGCGGGCTGGCGCGGTTGATCTCGTCGGCCATCAGCAGCTGGGCGAAGATCGGGCCGGAGATGAAGCGGAAGGAGCGCTTGCCCTGCTCGTCCTGCTCCATCACCTCGGAACCGAGGATGTCGGACGGCATCAGGTCCGGGGTGAACTGGATGCGGCGGGCGTCGAGCCCCAGCACCACGCCCAGCGTCTCGACCAGTTTGGTCTTGGCGAGACCGGGCACGCCCACCAGCAGCGCGTGGCCGCCGGCGAGCAGCGCCACCAGCGCGCGCTCGACCACGCTTTCCTGGCCGAAGATGACGCGGCCGACGCCCTGGCGCACCTTCGATATGTCGGCCAGCGCGCGCTCGGCCGCGGCGATCATGTCGCGTTCGCTGACAGCTGTTTCCTTGATCATCACGCTCATGCGGGGCCCGATCCTTCTACTCGCGCATCGATCCCAGAATCGCTTCCGACAGCGGAAGGAAGCATGCGCCAACTCAAACTATCGAAGTGCCAGGCTCAAGACCATCCGCCCCTTCGGTCTACTGCGCCGTCCGTTCGGACGTGGCGCCTGCCGCCCAGTTCCCGAAGGTCAAACGTCCTGGGCGTCGCAACTCCCGACTCGCACCTTGGCGAGGTCTTCATGTTCAACTTAAATCACTCGCCTATGCTGACAAGCGCAACAACAGTGACTATTTCGTGACCATGACCGCCGACCTGGACCATAGCCGCGAGGCCATCGCCGAGACCGGGCTCACCCGGGCCGGGGACGCGGCCGGGCTCGAGGCGCTGATCGCGCGCGCCGCCCGCGCCGGCAAGGGCCTGCCGCCAGTGGAGCGCTGGAATCCTGATTTCTGCGGCGATCTCGACATGGAAATCCGCGCCGACGGCACCTGGTTCTATCTCGGCACGCCGATCGGCCGGGCGCCGCTGGTGCAACTCTTTTCCACCGTCCTGCGCAAGGACTCCGACGGCAAGACCTACCTGGTCACCCCGGTCGAGCGCGTCGGCATCCGCGTCGTCGACGCGCCCTTCGTCGCCGTCGAGATGAATGTCGCGGGCGAGGGTGCCGACCAGGTGCTGACCTTCCGCACCAATGTCGGCGACGTCGTCGAGGCCGGCCCCGGCCATCCGCTGCGCTTCGTCGACGAGCCGGAGACCGGCGGGCTCAAGCCCTATCTTTTGGTGCGCGGCCGGCTCGAGGCGCTGGTGGCGCGGCCGGTGATGTACGAGATGGCGGGCATCGGCGAACGCATCGAGATCGGCGGCGAAGCGATGTTCGCGATCCGCTCGAAGGGCGAGATCTATCCGGTCATGCCCTGGGAGCGGCTGGAGCGGTTGAGCGCGTGATGGTCCATGCTCCTGCAGCGCATTATTCGGCGCAGGATTTCCGCCAGCGCGCCGCGCAGGAGCATCTCAACGATGCCGCCGCCGATTATGGCGACCACACGCTCAATCCCGGCCTGCGCGAGGTCTTCGTCCATGACCGGCTGCGCGACGCCGCGGTGCTGATCCCCGTCGTCGACCACGGCGATGCCTCGACCGTCATCCTGACCAAGCGCGCCGACAAGCTGAAGAGCCATTCCGGCCAGATCGCCTTCCCCGGCGGCCGCATCGATCCGACCGATGCCTCGCCGGAAGCCGCCGCGCTGCGCGAGACGGTCGAGGAGATCGGGCTGACGTCCGAATTCGTCGACGTGATCGGCCGACTTCCCGACTATGTCACCGGCTCGGGCTACCGCATCGCGCCGGTGCTCGGGATCGTCCGTCCCGGCTTCGAGCTCACCCTCAACGCCGACGAGGTCGACGATGCCTTCGAGGTGCCGCTGGGCTTCCTGATGGACCCGCTCAACCACAACCGCGCCAGCCGCGTCTGGCAGGACCAGGAACGCTTCTTCTACGCCATGCCCTACGAGGAGCGCTACATCTGGGGTGTCACTGCCGGCATCATCAGGGCGCTTTATGAAAGGCTCTACGCGTGAGCGCTTCGATCGCCGACAAGGCCGGCTGGCTGGACGACCCCCATCTGCAGCAGCTGCTTGCGGCGCTCGAGGCCGACGGCGAGGAGGCGCGCATCGCCGGCGGCGCCGTGCGCAACGCGCTGCTCGGCGAGGCGGTCGCCGATATCGACATCGCGACCACCAATCTGCCCGCGCAAACGGTGTTCCGCGCCGAGGCGGCGGGTTTCAGGACGGTGCCGACCGGGGCCGAGCACGGCACCATCACGGTGATTGCCGGCGGCCGGCCCTTCGAGGTCACCACGCTGCGCGCCGACGTCGAGACCGACGGCCGCCGCGCCAAGGTCGTCTTCGGCCGCGACTGGAAACTCGACGCCGAGCGGCGCGACTTCACCATCAATGCGCTCTACGCCCGGGCCGACGGCACGGTGGTCGATCTCGTCGGCGGCCTCGCCGACCTCGAGAGCCGCACGCTGCGCTTCATCGGCGACGCCGAGACGCGCATCCGCGAGGACTATCTGCGCATCCTGCGCTTCTTCCGCTTCTTTGCCTGGTACGGCTCGGGACGGCCCGATGCCGAGGGGCTCAAGGCATGCGCCCGCCTCAAGGAGGGACTTTCCCGGCTTTCGGCCGAGCGCGTCTGGTCGGAGCTGAAGAAGATGCTCTCGGCCCCCGACCCGTCGCGGGCGCTGCTCTGGATGCGCCAGGTCGGCGTGCTGACGGCAGTGCTTCCCGAAACCGAGAAGTGGGGCATCGACGCCATCCACGCGCTGGTCCGCGCCGAGGCCGATCTCGGCTGGCCGGCCGATCCGCTGCTCAGGCTGGCGGCGATCGTGCCGCCGGATGCGGCGCGGATGAAGGCGCTGGGTGAGAGGCTCAGGCTGTCCAACGCCGAAGCGGAGCGGTTGGTACAGTGGGCGTCTACGTCCAGGGTCGAGGCGACCGTCACCGAGGGCGGGCTTGCCAAGCGGCTCTACCGCGGCGACCTCCAGGGGCATGTCGATCGGCTGCGCCTCGACCTGGCTTCGGCGCGCGGGCGCGCCGTGCAGGACGACAAGGCGATGGTCGAGGCCGGCGGCTATTTCCGCCTGCTCGCATTCGCCGGCAAATGGCAAAAGCCGCAGTTTCCGGTGCGCGGCGGCGACGTCGCGCCGCTTGGGGTCGGGGGCGCGCGTCTTGGCGCGCTGCTCAAGGCGCTGGAGGCCGAATGGGTCGAGGGCGGGTTCCTTTTGGAGCGCGACGCGCTGCTCGAACGCGCCGCGGAATTGGCCAAGGCCTGAGGCGTCAGGCCGCGTCAGGCACTTTCTCGATGCGCGAGCGGATCGCTTCGATCATCGTCTCGCGGATGACGGTTTCGCCATGCGTCTCGCGCATATGCTCGGCCACGCGGCGCATGATCTCGGCTTCGTCCTCGTGGCGGGTATGCCATTGGCAGCCGGGGACCAGCGACCCGCATTGAAATTCCTTCATCGGAGGTCTCCTTTCCTTACGTCCTCGCTCTGTTCGGGGGCGAACTATAACACGCGAGGGAGCGATTGGTTGCCCGGCTCGCCGGAACGGCGACAATTCGCCGTGAAGAGACCTCTTGTCCTGGCAAAAATCAAGCTTCTTCAATGGCTTGTGTTGAAACGTCGATAAGGTGATTCCGCTTGCTCGGGCGATGCGCGAAAAAGGGGGCGGAACGAACCGTCCCGCCCCCTTTGGCATGCTTTCGCCGCAGCAGCGCTACTTGAGGATCTTGACGACCTCTGCAACCTTGTCCTTGCCGCTCGTGTCCCAGGTCACCGCGACCTTCTCGCCGGCCTTCAGCCCGGGGTCCTTGAACTTCTTTGACAGGACATATGTCGAGCCGTCGTCCAGCACCAGACTCATGGCCTTCATATCGACGGTCTTGATCGTTCCGTTGGTGTGCTGGGCCGAGGCTGCGAAGGCGAGGGCGGAGGAGGCGAGGACGGCAGCTGCTACTGCCGGGACAAAAAGCTTGCGCATGGCAATGCTCTCCGGAGGTGCGGGCACCATTTGGGCCTGGTGCCCGCCTGGGTGTTGGGCCGTCAGGTCACGTCGGGTCGCGGCTCCGGGGTGTAAGGAACCGCCGGCGTTTCCCGGCCCGGCAATAGAGATAAACCTGCCCCCGGCCGGGAATATTAGACGAAAAAGATATTTATTCGCAGTCGGTTAGCCACAATCTTCGCCGAAATTGCACATTGTGGCGTCGATTGTGGCGGCAGCGGATGCAGCTAAAAGTCGCATCCCCTGGCATGTCCTAGCGGTCGAATTTCGCCGGCTTCTTCTTCGGCTTGAACTTTTTCGCCGGTCCGTCGCCCTTCGGCCCGTCGCCCTTCGGCCTGTCGTTCCAGGGCTTCTCGCCCTTGGGCTTGTCGAAGCCGCCCTTGTCGGTGCCGCGCTTGTCGAACCTGTCGCCCGAGCGCTTGTCGAAGGGCGCCTTTTCGAAGGCTTTCTTCTTGAACGGCGGCTTGGCAGACGGATCGAACTGGCCCTTGCGATGCGGCTTCTTCGGGCCACGCGGCGTCTCAGGCGCCGGCGGTCCGTCGACGCGGCGGATGGCGACGCCCTTTTCCAGCGTGCCCTGTTCCTCGACCGCACGCGCAAAGGCGTCGGCGCGCTCGGCGATGACCTCGAAATGCGAATCCGTGTCGAAGATGCGGATCGAGCCGATCTCGCGCTTGGTGACGCGGCCGGCCTTGCAGATCAGCGGCAGGAGCCAGCGCGGCTCGGCGCGATGCTTGCGCCCGACCGAGACGGAGAACCAGACGCCGCTCTCGAAGCGGTTGTCGGGCCGCTCCGCCTTGCCCGCGTCGAAGGTGGGGGTGGGGCCGTCGGACAGTTCTTCCGCGGCCGGGCGCAAGGTTGCCTGCTGGCGCAGCCAGGCGAGCGCCAGCGTCTCGGGCGAATGCGCGGCGAGCAGTTCGGCCACCTGTGCGGCCTCGTCCTCGGCCGCAGCTTCGATGCCGGCAAGCTCGGCCAGCATGCGCTCGTGGTTGCGCGCATCGATCTCCGCCGGGCCGGGCGCGGCTTGCGTCTCCGCCTGGAGCTTGGCGATCTTCAGGAGGCGCGCTGCGCTGCCGCGACGGTGGAACGGCACGATCAGGGCGCAGACGCCCTTGCGTCCCGCGCGGCCGGTGCGGCCCGAACGGTGCAGCAGCGTCTCGGGGTTCGACGGCAGGTCGGCGTGGATGACAAGGTCGAGATTGGGCAGGTCGATGCCGCGGGCGGCGACGTCGGTCGCCACGCAGACGCGCGCGCGGCCGTCGCGCATCGCCTGCAGCGCGTTGTTGCGCTCGGCCTGGCTCAACTCGCCCGACAGCGCCACCACGTGGAAGCCGCGATTGGCGAGGCGCGCTGCAAGATGCTTCACCGCCTCGCGGGTCGAGCAGAACACCATGGTGCTCGGCGCATCGAAATAGAGCAGCGAGTTGATGATGGCGTTCTCGCGGTCTGCAGGCGCCACCAGGATGGTGCGGTATTCGATGTCGTCGTGCTGGCGGCTCTCGCCGGCCGCGGTGATACGCAGGGCGTTGCGCTGGAAGCGCTTGGCCATCTGGGCGATCTGCGGGGGAACGGTGGCCGAGAACAGCAGCGTGCGGCGCTCTTCGGGAGCGGCCGCCAGGATGAACTCGAGGTCCTCGCGGAAGCCGAGGTCGAGCATCTCGTCGGCCTCGTCGAGCACGACGGCGCGAAGTGCCGCGATGTCCAGCGAGCCGCGAGTGATGTGGTCGCGCAGACGGCCGGGCGTTCCGACGACGATGTCCGCACCCTCGTCGAGCGCGCGGCGTTCCTTGCGCATGTCCATGCCGCCGACGCAGGAGGCGATGCGCGCGCCGGTTCCGGCATAGAGCCACTCGAATTCTCGACGTACCTGGATGGCCAGTTCGCGCGTCGGAGCGATGATGACGGCGCTCGGCGCGCTGCCCGGCTCGAAGCGTTCGCGGTCGGCAAGCAGCGTCGGCGCAATGGCGATGCCGAAGGCCACCGTCTTGCCCGAGCCAGTCTGGGCCGAGACCAGCAGGTCGACGTCGGCTGCCTCCGGAGCCAGCACCGCCGTCTGCACCGCGGTCAGCGTTTCATAGCCACGCGCGGCGAGTGCCCCGGCCAGCGCCGGAACCATGTTGTCGAAAATCGTCACCGAATTCTTCCAATGAGAGCAAGGCCCGTCACATGGGGAGGGCCAAGGAAAACGCGCTCTCTAAAGGCTCGCCGCCGCCGCGTCAATGCGACGGCGGGTTTTGCCGTGGCTTTGGAGGCGTTCCGGCTAGTTTTAGAATATCCCCACCCCTAACCCTCCCCACAAGGGGGGAGGGGGATTTGGCGCCGGACGATAAAGGTCGAGCAAGCCTTCGAGAGGCAGGTCGGGGAGGATCCCCCTTGATGGGCAGGGGTAGGGGTGGGGGTACCAAAATCGAACCTTGCGGGGGCGAGTGTCAGCGAGGTCTAAGCCGCGTTGCGCCGCAGCATCCGCGCCCGCATCTCCTTCGGGTCGTCGTAGATCAGGTCGATCAGCGTCCGCGCCACCGCATCGGGCTCGGTGCGGCGTTGTTCCCAGTTCTGCAGGGTGGCGACGGGGATGCCGAGCAGGGTCGCGAAGTCGCCCTGGCTCATCTCCAGCAGTCCGCGCACGAACTTCAGCTTGGCGGCCGCATCGAGGGCGCGTGTCTTCGCTTCTGTCCAGTCGCGGCTGTCTGCATCATCGACCATATCTTGCTATCTCCCGGTCGTTGGCCTTCCGTGGTACCTCCGCTTGATAACTCCGGCTACCACGCTGTTGGTGCAGTAACGTCCACGTCTTGCAACGGTCGTTCGAAAACGTTCAGTTCGAAACGACGAGGCGGATACCTTGGCGGCCTCCGAGATAGAGCCGCTCAACGTCTTCAGACCTGAAAGCTAAAAGTTCGGCCAGATCGTCGGTTGAATACCTTAGCGTTTCCCGGTGAAATTCTACGATCCTCCTGAGGCGGGTAGGCGCCTCTATTTCGATGCTTATTGGCTCCTCGCCATGGAAAATCTTATTGTACTGAATGCTCATGAATTTGTACTGGGATGGGGTAATTATCTTAAGATCGTGTGTTCGCCGGATGAGAGCCTTGATCGAAACTTTCCAATAAGCCTTTACCCGGCCAAGGTTTCCGATTTTTGCACCGGCGAGGTACGGTTTGATTTCAGCGGCGGGCATCAAAAAGGCGGCGGCGAAACGATGCGCCTCACTCTCCATTTTCTCGTCTTCATCAGGAACCGAGTGCATCACCATGTGCCCAAGTTCGTGAGCAAGGGAAAAACGGAAACGGTCACCGGGTACGTCCTTGTTCATGAAGAACAGGGGAGGCATTCCTTCAAGGCGGAAGCTTAGACCGTCTAGAAGGTTGGTGCCAAAGCGCGCGAGAATGACTATCCCGCCAGCATTCTCGATTAGTTCGACAACACTTTGTATTGGGCCGCGCGGCACCATCCAGTATTCGCGAAGCCGCTCGGCAACTTTCTCCGGCGTCAGCCCACTTTCGTCCAGATCTATTTGAGGAATGGGTTTTGCCACCTCAAATTCATAAGAGCGCAAAAGCTTTGCAATATGCTGTCGGCGGATGTTGATCACAGCGCCAATCCGCGCGAGTGGTTTAGCGCCGAGCTTGGCACGCTTCCTGAAATGGAAGTGAGGGAATCCCAACGCCCTCTCGCGTTGAAAGAAAAAGGCTCGCGGAAAGCCCAGTGCCGCCGACATGCGGTCCAAGGCATCGTCACCTGGTTGAGTGTTTAGGCCATGCTCAAGTTTGGAAATGAATGCCTGTGTTATTCCAGATTTTTGCGCCAACTCGGCCTGCGTAAGCTGGCGCGCATCCCGCGCAAGCTTGAGCATATCAGGGTTGAATACCTCGCTACCCACCGCGCCTCTCTCTTGCTCGCTCTGCATCGAAGTCTACCCCCTCCATGCCGCCGAACCTCCTCGGCGTAATGTCATCCCACCGAGCGACGCCCTCGATCATCGTGACTTGCGCCGTCCACAAAATACTGCGGCCCATTGGTCGCGCGATCATGATACGCTCCAAGGCGCTACCGGAGGCGTCCATCTGATAACCGGCGGTGAGCCGATAGGCCGGCTCGGGGATTCCCGGCAGCGTCCTCTGATCGTCGTAATCCTGCTGCTGGCGGGTCGGGTAGTTGCTGTGCCTTCCGTTTGCCCCGACCTTCTTGAAGCGAGTAAGGATGCAATCCATGTAGTTCAGGACGTGCAGGCCCTTTACCTTGATCGAATGCAGACCTGCCATCTCGTCGGATGCCCCGATCATGCGTTTCTCTGCGTGTGAGTAGATGCAATTCGCCATTGCGCGATTGTCATGCTCGGCACGCGCTTCGTTCGAATAGGCATCGCTGAAGTAGAAAGAGACGGATTCGTCGAGAATGCGGTAGACAAGCGGCAGAACTGGCGCTGCGGCCTCCATCGCTTCGTTCTGGTCTGTCTCACGATCAAGCATGGCGTGCTCCATGATTCGAAGCCAAACCTTGCTCCAAATCTTGAGCTAAATCAATGCAAAATATAACTGGAAAAATAACCGGCGTCCCCGAAAGCTGTACGAGCGTCGTGGAGTCAAATGAGACGTCGCGCGCCGCCTACGGCCACCTGACCTCGGGCGGCAGGCTCGACAGGATCGAGGCGATGTTGCCGCCGGTCTTGAGCCCGAAGATCGTGCCGCGGTCGTAGAGCAGGTTGAACTCGACATAGCGGCCGCGGCGCACCAATTGCTCGTCGCGGTCGGCGTCGGTCCAGTTCGAGTTGAAGTTCTGCCGGACCAGGTGCTGGTAGGCGACGAGGAAGGCGCGGCCGACATCCTGCACGAAGCGGAAGTCGGCGTCCCAGCCGCCCTTCTCCTCGGCCGAATGCTGCCAGTCGAAGAAGATGCCGCCGGTGCCGCGCGGCTCGTTGCGGTGCGGCAGGAAGAAATACTCGTCGCACCAGTCTTTGTATTTCTGGTGGTCGGCGACGCCGCCGTGCTTGGAGCAGGCGAACTGCATGGCCTTGTGGAAGGCGACCGTATCGGCGTCCTCCTGGGTGCGCCGGCGGTCGAGCACCGGGGTGAGATCGGCGCCGCCGCCGAACCACCAGCGCGAGGTCGCGACCATGCGCGTGTTCATGTGCACCGCTGGCACGTTCGGGTTCTGCGGGTGCGCGATCAGCGAGATGCCCGAGGCCCAGAAGCGCGGGTCTTCCTCGGCGCCGGGCATCTGCTGGCGGAACTCGGGCGAGAACTCGCCGTGCACGGTCGAGGTGTGCACGCCCACCTTCTCGAACACGCGGCCGTGCATCATCGACATGGTGCCGCCGCCGCCCTTGCCTTCGTCGCGCTGCCACGGCGTGCGCTCGAAGCGGCCGGGCGCCCAGCTCGCCAGCGGTCCCTGCACTTCATCTTCCAGCGTCTCGAAGGTCTGGCAGATGCGATCGCGAAGTTCCTCGAACCAGGCGCGGGCGCGCAGTTTGCGGTCTTCTATGTCGGCCGGAAGTCCAGCCGGTATTTCTGGGCGCTGCAATTTGGGCTCCGTACAAATGACTCGTAATTTTCCGGCGCGATCCCTAATCTCCTTCTCGACAGGGTCAAGGAGTTCTTTATGGGCACCCCGACCAGACCGCCGCTGGACGACCTCAGGAAGCGGCTGCAGCGCAGCCGCGCCGAACGTGCCGGCAAGCCGCGCGACGGGTTCCTGCGCGAGACGTTCGTGCTGCCGCGCAACGATGCGCGCGCCAAGGCGCAGGAGTGGTTCACCCGCTGGCCGAAGCAGGCCTACTGGACCGAGATCGAAAGCTGGTTCGAGCGCCCCGGCGACGTCATCGAATTTACCATCCGCCGCCTGCCGACGTCGGACTAGCGAGTATTCAGGCGGCACTCGAATGTAGGCTCCGTTCCGATGTTCCCGGAACCCAACGTTCCCGGCTCGACCCAGCCTGAATCTCGACACGCCCTACTCTTTCACGATCAGCCTTCTCGGTCCCGGGCCCTGGCGCGCCAGCCTGTCCTCGCGGTTGCGCAGCGGGCACTTGTCGATCGACATGCAGCCGCAGCCGATGCAGTCGGTCAGCCCGTCGCGCAGCTTCTTCAACTGCTCGATGCGATGGTCGAGGTCGTGTCGCCAAGCCGTTGAAAGCAGACTCCAATCCTCGCGCGTCGGCGTGCGTCCGTCGGGCAGGGTGGCCAATGCGACGGCAATGTCGGCGAGCGAGATGCCCACCTCCTGCGCGATCCGGATCACCGCCACGCGGCGCAATACGTCGCGCCCATAGCGCCGCTGGTTGCCCGCCGTGCGATGGCTGTGGATCAGCCCGCGCGTCTCATAGAAATGTAGCGCCGAAACCGCGACGCCGCTGCGCCGCGCCACTTCGCCGACAGTCAGTTCCTGCGCCATGAAATTCCCGCTTGACCTCAAGTTTAGTTGAGGTTGTACGGAATAGGCCATGACGTTGCAAGAGAAGGATACAGAGCATGGCGACACACTGGAACCGGAGTTCATGCGGCGCGGCGCCGGGCGATCTTGCGGCGCTGGCCTCAGCCGATCTGGCGCAGCGCTTCGCCTGCCACCATCGCGGCAGCCAGCGCGACGTTGAGGCTGCGGCCGCCGCCGGGCATCGGGATGATCAGCCGCTGGTCGGCGAGATCGTGGACGTGGTCCGGCACGCCAGCCGATTCGCGGCCAAGCATGACGATGTCGCCGGTTTCGAAGCGGAAATCCGCATAAGGCAGCGCGGCCTTGGTCGACATCAGTATCAAGCGGCGGCCTTCGCTCTGGCGCCAGTGCTCGAAGCGGTCGAAGTCGATGTGCCGGGTCAGGGCCGCCATTTCGAGATAGTCCATGCCGGCGCGTTTGAGAGCCCGGTCGGAGATGTCGAAGCCGGCGGGCTCGATCAGGTCGACGCCGAGCCCTAGGCAGGCGGCCATGCGGAGAATGGTGCCGGTGTTTCCGGCGATGTCCGGCTGGTAGAGGGCGATGCGCAGCTTCTCGTTCATTTGGCTTTCCTAATCTGTGGCTGCAGGGCAACAGCAAGTTCCGCCAAAGAAGAAAGTGAATGGGCTCGTGTGGCGTTCTGTCGCGAATGGGAGTATACGGCCGCCATTGTCAACTCGAACCGAAGGAGGAGGGCATGGGACACATGATGGCCATAGACATTCACCGCCCCCTCTGTGGGCGACGAACTGCCTGAGCGGCGGCCCGGTTCGACGACATTCCTGACATATACAGGCATCCTCGCATCGCGATCCGCCGAATTCCTGTTCCGGTTTTCGAAGGACAATTCCGATGTTTGCCAACATCTTCAACGGGCAAGTTGCCCGTAGCCAACGCGACTCTGTAAGCCCAGTCCGGTCGAACGCACTCTCCGAAGCGAGGCATGCGGCCTGGGCGCTGTCGATGGGCGAAGTCCCGCAGGCGCCAGCCGCGCCGCGGCGCCCGCATCGCGGCATGCTGCCCGACGTCGACATGTCGCGGGTGGTGCCCGACCCCAACTACCGGCCGCTGTTCAAGCGGCTGGCAAAGCTGATCGGTCGGCTCGCCGGCCGGTCGGGCGCTGCCCGGCCTGCTGCCAGGACGATGTCAGGAGGCAACCGCTGAAGATTCGCCGAATCCTCAGCGGCCACCTACATTTTGGTGGCCGCCGCCGCACCGGTTTTCGACCCGTAAGCGGCGCCCAGTGGCCGTACCAGCGGCCCCTCTGATGCACAGCCCACGCGGATCCGCCGCGTGCCATACCGAATGAGAGACTGAAATGTTCCGCTGGTTTGAAAACAGACTGAATCCGTTCCCGTCGGAGGAACCGGTCGAGCCGCCGAAGACGCTTGTCGCCTTCTGCCTGCACTACACCAGGGGCGCGTGGCCCTACATCATCATTGCGGCGCTGCTGACCTCGCTGATCGCGCTCGCCGAAGTGTGGATGTTCGGCTTCCTCGGCAACATCGTCGACTGGCTGTCGGCGCAGAACCGCGAGACCTTCCTTGAGAACGAAGGCTGGAAGCTCGCCGGCATGGCCTTCATCGTCATGGTCATCCTTCCGGGCATGGTCGTGCTGCAGTCGCTGGTCAACCAGCAGACGCTGATGGGCAACTATCCGATGCGCATCCGCTGGCAGGTGCACCGCTACCTGCTCAAGCAGTCGATGAGCTTCTACCAGGACGAATTCGCCGGCCGCATCGCCACCAAGCTGATGCAGACCGCGCTCGCCGTGCGCGAATGCGTGGTCAAGCTGATCGACGTGCTCAACTACGTCATCGTCTATTTCATCGGCGTGCTGATCATCGTCGGCTCGGCCGACCTGCGCCTTGCAGCACCGCTGGTGGTGTGGCTCGTCAGCTACGTGCTTCTGCTGCGCTATTTCGTGCCGCGCCTGGGCAAGCTCGCCGAAGAGCAAGCCGATGCGCGCTCGACCATGACCGGCCGCGTCGTCGACAGCTACACCAACATCCAGACGGTCAAGCTGTTCTCGCATTCGCGCCGCGAGGCGTCCTTTGCCAAGGAAGGCATGTCGCTGTTCATGGGCACCGTCTACCGGTCGATGCGGCTGGTGACCTCGCTCTACGGCGTGCTCTATTTGCTCAACTCGACGCTGCTTCTGTCGGTCGGCGTGCTGTCGATCTGGCTGTGGCTCGACCAGGTCGTCACCATCGGTGCGGTCGCCGTGGTGCTCGGCCTCGTCCTGCGCCTTTGGGGCATGTCGCAGTGGATCATGTGGGAGGTCTCGGGCCTGTTCGAGAGCATCGGTACCGTCCAGGACGGCATCACCTCGATCTCGATGCCGCGCCTGGTCGAGGACGAACCCGACGCCGAGACCGTCGTCGTCGACAAGGGCGCGATCTCGTTCGACCAGATCGGCTTCCACTACGGCAAGCGGAAGGGGGTGATCGAGAATCTCACGCTCGACGTGAAGCCGGGCGAGAAGGTCGGCATCGTCGGCCGCTCGGGCGCCGGCAAGTCGACGCTGGTCAATCTCCTGTTGCGCTTCTACGACCTCGAGAAGGGCCGCATCCTGATCGACGGCCAGGACATCGCCAAGGTCACGCAGGACAGCTTGCGGGCCCAGATCGGCATGGTCACGCAGGACACGTCGCTGTTGCACCGCTCGGTCGCCGACAACATCCTCTATGGCCGTCCCGATGCGTCCGAGGCGATGATGGTCGAGGCGGCGCGCCGCGCCGAGGCGCTCGACTTCATCGCCACGCTGGCCGACCCCAAGGGGCGCAAGGGCTTCGAGGCACATGTCGGCGAGCGCGGCGTCAAGCTGTCGGGCGGCCAGCGCCAGCGCATCGCCATCGCCCGCGTCATGCTCAAGGACGCGCCGATCCTGATCCTCGACGAGGCGACCTCGGCGCTCGACAGC
The DNA here is from genome assembly GCF_037625995.1 of Aminobacter sp. Piv2-1. Classification (NCBI taxonomy): domain Bacteria; kingdom Pseudomonadati; phylum Pseudomonadota; class Alphaproteobacteria; order Hyphomicrobiales; family Phyllobacteriaceae; genus Aminobacter; species Aminobacter sp. Piv2-1. The sequence goes on along the minus strand of NZ_JARKMU010000007.1, from coordinate 260,074 downwards.
GAGGTCGAGGCGGCGATCCAGGAAAACCTCTATCGCCTGATGGAGGGCAAGACCGTGATTGCCATCGCCCACCGGCTCTCCACCATCGCCGCGATGGACCGCCTGGTGGTCATGGACAAGGGCCGTATCATCGAGCAGGGCAGCCACGACGAGCTGGTCGCCAAAGGCGGGCTCTACGCCTCGCTGTGGCAGCGCCAGTCCGGCGGTTTCCTGCTCGAAGAGGCCGATGGCGTCGAGGCCCAGGCGGCGGAGTAGGGGCTCCTTCTATGGGGAGGGAATTACCCCCACCCCTGACCCCTCCCCACAAGAGGGAGGGGGCCTGCTACGTCGCAGCCTGGATCGGGGGCTGTGTTGCCCGGCAAGGCGGTAGCGCCACCGCCCGGCCTCCCTCCCCGTTGTGGGAAGGGATTGAGGGTGTGGGTATCCTCGACCGTTTCGTCGCAAGTTGCGTTCATCACATTCTGCCCATGTGTCTTGAATCACCCCCACCCCTGCTGCGCGGCTGCCTAAGAGGGAGGGGATCGCTCTCGTCGGTCTGCAGTGTTCCGGATCCCGCGCGCTCTGCGTCGAAGCTTGGCGGAGGCGCCTCCGTAGCCCTCAGGATGAACCACCTTCACACAGACCGCTAATGCAAGGGCTGCTGCGAGGTTGCCGCCGGCCGGCAAGGTGGGAAGCATTCACGCCTCGGCCCTTCTCCGTCCTCATCTCAATGTGACCGCCCCGCCCGAAAATCGCCCGGTTGCAGGCAGGCTGCTGACAGGCGGCGGTTGCCTCGCCGGCCCGTTTGGGCCGACAATCGCGAGTCGACGCCCGGTATTCGTGGTGGCGTCGCGTCCATCCGGCCTGGTCCCGAGCGCTCATGAACAAGATCTACGACTGGTTCGAGAACTGGGTCTATCCCTTCCGGGAGCCGAAGAATCTCAGGCCGCCGTCGTCGGTGTGGGGCTTCCTCTGGCATTATGTCGGCCAGGCGCGGCTCGCCTTCTTCGCCATGCTGGTCATCGGTGGCATCGCCCCGCTTGTCGAAGCGGGGCTTTTCTATTTCGTAGGGCGCCTCGTCGACATACTTGACCAGATGCCGGCCGACCGCAGCTGGGCGTCGCTGTGGGAGCATGCCGGCCCGGAACTGCTGTTCATGGCAGCGACCGTGCTCGTCATCCGCACCATCGTCGTCGGCATGTCGGCGCTGGTCGACGAGCAGACGATCACGCCCGGCTTCTACAACCTCGTGCGCTGGCAGGCCCACCGCCACGTCTCGCGCCAGTCCTATTCCTTCTTCCAGAACGACTTCGCCGGCCGCATCGCGACAAAGGTCTGGCAGGCGGGGCAGGCGACCGGCGACCTGATGGAGAGCTTCATCGAGGTGGTCTGGTTCATGCTCGTCTACACCGTCACCACGCTCGCGGTCGTCGCCGGCCTCGACTGGCGGCTGGCGGCGCTGGTGGTGGTCTGGATCGTCGCCTTCGGCTTCCTCGCCAGGCGCTACCTGCCCACCATCCGCAAGCATGCCGAGGCGACCGCCGAAGCCGGCTCGATGATCAACGGCCGCATCGTCGACAGCTATTCCAACATCCAGACGCTCAAGCTCTTCGCCTCTGACGGCGACGACCGCTATATCCGCTCCGGCTTCGACATCTATCTCGGCGCGCTCAGGCCCTTCACCCGCAAGCTCACCGGCGTGCGCATGGCGCTCACCGCGCTGTCGGGCGTCATGATCACGCTGATCGCCTGGTATTCGATCCAGCTATGGGTCGAGGGCGCGATCTCTGTCGGCGCCGTCGCCTTCACGCTCAGCCTGGTGCTGCGTCTCAACATGCTGCTCGGCCGCCTGATGATGCAGCTCAACGGCATCCTCAGGAACCTCGGTGTGCTCGAAAACTCCAAGGCGCTGATCTCCCAGCCGCTGGGGCTCACCGACAGGCCGGGCGCCGGCGAGCTGGCGGTCGATGGCGGCGAGGTCAAGCTCGACCGCGTCGTCTTCCATTACGGCAAGGGCGGCGGCGTGCTCGACGGCATCGAGCTCACGGTCAGGCCGGGCGAGAAGGTCGGCATCGTCGGCCCCTCGGGCGCCGGCAAGACCACGCTCGCCAACCTCATCCTGCGCCTCTACGACCTCGAGGGCGGGCGCATCCTCATCGACGGTCAGGATGTCTCGGCCGTCACGCAGGATTCGCTGCGCAGCCAGATCGGCGTGGTCAGCCAGGACACCGCACTGTTCCACCGTTCGCTGCGCGACAACATCAAGCTCGGCAAGCCCGACGCCTCCGACGCCGAGGTCTTCGCCGCCGCCCGCAAGGCGGAAGCACACGAGTTCATCGGCGCGCTCCAAGACAATCGCGGCCGCGCCGGCTACGACGCCTATGTCGGCGAGCGCGGCGTCAAGCTGTCGGGCGGCCAGCGCCAGCGCATCGCCATCGCCCGCGTCTTCCTCAAGGACGCGCCGATCCTGATCCTCGACGAGGCGACCTCGGCGCTCGACAGCGACATCGAGGCGGCGATCCAGGAAAATCTCACCGCGCTGATGGCCGGCAAGACCGTGCTCGCCATCGCCCACCGGCTGTCCACAATCGCCGCGCTCGACCGGCTGGTCGTGCTCGATCGCGGCCGCATCGTGGAACAAGGAACGCACGAGGAGCTTCTTGCTCTCGACGGGCTCTATGCGCGGCTGTGGAAGCGCCAGTCCGGCGGTTTCCTGTTCCACGAGGAAAACCCGCTCGAAGAGACGAGGCCGGCGTGATGGTGACGATGGCGCTATGTACCCCCCTCTGGCCTGCCGGCCATCTCCCCCTCAAGGGGGGAGATCAGCTGTCACCTCTGCCTTCGCCAATCGCCGAGAGTGCAAGACGAGCGCAGGCGTGGACGCTGCTAATCTCCCCCCTTGAGGGGGAGATGGCCGGCAGGCCAGAGGGGGGTGCCTCACGCGAACCTAGGGGGCCGTCCCGATGACCCCCGATCCTTTCCAGGAACGTCTCTGGCGCCGCTTCGAGGGCGCCATAGACCCGTTCCAGGATACCGACCGCGAAGTGCTGCCCGAAAGCGCCTGGGCCTTCATCCTCTATTTCGCCCGGCAGGCGAAGGGGCCGTTCATCCTTCTCCTGATCACCGGCTTCCTCGCGGGCGCGGTCGACGCCGCGCTCTACTGGTCGGTGGGCTGGCTCATCGACCTGCTCGATTCCAGCTCGCCGCAGCGGCTGTTCACCGACCACTGGCCGGCGCTCGCCGGCCTGCTCGTGCTGATCCTGGTGGTCCGCACCGTCGTGATCGTCGGTTCGGCCGTAGTCGAACAGCAGATCGTGGTGCCCGGCTTCTTCTCCATGGTGCGCTGGCAGGCGTTCCGGCGCGTCATCGAGCAGCCCTACGACTTCTACCAGAACGACTTCGCCGGCCGCATCGCCACCAAGATCATGCAGGGCGGCGAGGCCGTCGGCGACTTCATGGTCAGCGTGCTGCAGACGATGTGGGGCTTCCTCACCTTCGTGTTCCTGTCGGTCACCATCCTGGTATCGCTCGACCCGCTGATGGGGGCGGTGGTGGGGCTGTGGTTCGCGGGCTATGCCTCGATCATCTATTACCTGTTGCCGCGCATGCGCCAGGCCGGCCGCGCCACCGCCGACCAGCGCTCGATCTTCAACGGCCGGCTCGTCGACGCCTTCACCAACATCATGGCGGTCAAGCTGTTCGACAGCGGCCGGCACGAGCACGCCTATGTCCGCGACGGGCTCGAGAGCTATCTCGGCGCCGTCGTCCGGCTGACGCGCTCGATCACCACGGTGCGTTCGACGGTCGCCCTGCTCAACGGCTTCATGATGGCGGCGGTGGCCGCCATCTGCCTCGTCAACTGGAGCCAGGGCCAGATCTCGACCGGCGCGATCGCCGCGGCGCTGGGCCTGGTCTTCCGCCTCAACCAGATGTCGGGCTGGATGATGTTCAACATCAACGGGCTGGTGCGCAACTACGCCACCGTGCAGGACGCCACCCGCACCATCTCCGTCCGCCCGGCGATCCGCGACGCGGCCGACGCACGGCTGCTGCCGCGCGCCATGGGCGACATCGTGTTCGAGAACGTCTCCTTCCACTATGGCAAGGGCGGCGGAGTGATCGACAACCTCGACCTGCACATCCGCCCGGGCGAGCGCGTCGCCCTCGTCGGGCCGTCGGGCGCCGGCAAGACCACCATCGTCAACCTCGCGCTGCGGCTGTTTGACGTCGAGGCCGGCCGCATCCTGATCGACGGGCAGGACGTGCGCTCGGTCACCCAGGCATCGCTGCGCGCCCAGTTCGGGGTCGTCAGCCAGGAGGCGATGCTGATGCACCGCTCGATCTCCGACAACATCGGCTACGGCCGGGCAGGGGCCTCGCAGGCCGAGATCGTCGAGGCGGCGAAGCGCGCCGCCGCCCACGATTTCATCGTCGGCGTGGCCGATCCGCGCGGCCGCCGCGGCTACGACGCCCATGTCGGCGAGCGCGGCGTGAAGCTCTCGGGCGGCCAGCGTCAGCGCGTGGCGATCGCGCGCATGATGCTCAAGGACGCCCCGATCCTCATCCTCGACGAGGCGACCTCGGCGCTCGACAGCGAGGTCGAGGCGGCGATCCAGGAGAACCTCTACAAGCTGATGGAGGGCAAGACCGTCATCGCCATCGCCCACCGGCTGTCGACCATCGCGGCTCTGGACCGGCTGATCGTGCTCGACGAGGGGCGCATCGTCGAGGAGGGCACCCACGACGCGCTCATCGCCAAGGGCGGGCTCTATTCGCAATTGTGGAAGCGCCAGTCGGGCGGGTTCCTCGCCGATCGCCTCGCCGCGGAGTAGGATCGCCTCATGTCCGTGCGCCCGCCCAGCCTGTTTTCCAACCGCCAGGAGCAGAGCCTCAACGTGCTCGACTATGAGCTCCTGGCCGAGAAGGCCGCCGCGCTTGGCCGGGCCGGCGAACGGGTCGGCGAGGCGCTCGCCAGGCTCGGCGCCCATTCGGGCGATGCCGAGGCTCGCCGTGTCCTGGTTAAGGCCGCGGCCGACGCCGTCTACGGCTATTTCGTCCAGCGCGAGCTCTGCGGCTACCGGCGTCACGACGACGCCATCCGCCACTACGGCATCCCGCGCGAGGTGCTGGCGCGACTCGGCGCTGCCTGAACGGCGCAGGGGAAAACCTTGCCGGTACTGGAGGGGGCAGCGGCGGGCGCGGTCGCGCAGCTGCAGCCAAGGCTGCGCAAAGATGTGCAAAAAAGCTGGAAACCGCCAGATTGCTGGGGTTTTCCACGGATATCGCCATCCCCGCGACAATCTGCCCACGTCTCCTGTCTTGTCTGGACAAAAACGGGCTTCACGCATAAACCGAACTCCAAATGCCGGAGGAATTTCGCTAGCCTGGTTGCCATGCGCTGTCGGGCCAGCGGCGTTGAGCGGGGACACGTGCTCGGCCTCCGGTGGAATTGAGGCAGAAGGATCAGGTCCCGTGAGCGCAACCGATACGAGCGAGCCCAATCGCCGCGATTTTCTCTATGTGGCCACCGGTATGGCCGGCGTGGTCGGTGCTGGCGCCGTGGCGTGGCCCTTCATCGACCAGATGCGCCCGGACGCATCGACCCTGGCCGCTTCCTCGATCGAGGTCGACGTCTCGTCGGTCACGCCGGGCATGTCGCTGACGGTCAAGTGGCGCGGCAAGCCGGTCTTCATCCGCAACCGTACGCCCGAAGAGATCAAGGCCGCCCAGGAAGTGCCGCTCGCCGATCTCAAGGATCCGGTCGCGCGCAACGCCAACGTCGCGCCGGATGCCCAGGCGACCGACATCGACCGTTCCGCCGGCAAGGACAAGGAAAACTGGCTGATCATGGTTGGCGTGTGCACCCATCTGGGCTGCGTGCCGCTCGGCCAGCAGGGCGATTTCGGCGGCTGGTTCTGCCCGTGCCACGGCTCGCACTACGATACGGCCGGCCGCATCCGCAAAGGGCCGGCGCCGGAAAATCTCGCAATTCCGACATTCCAGTTCATTTCCGACTCCATGGTCCGGATAGGCTGAGGCAGGGGGACTTATTTCCATGAGCGGACACTCGACCTATTCGCCCAAGACCGGCATCGGCCGCTGGTTCGATGCGCGCATGCCGCTGCCGCGGCTGGTGCACGATTCCTTCGTTTCGTATCCGGTCCCGCGCAATCTGAACTACGCCTACACCTTCGGCGGCATCCTTTCGATCATGCTGGGCGTGCAGATCCTGACCGGCATCGTGCTTGCGATGCACTACGCCTCGGACACCTCGCTCGCCTTCCAGTCGGTCGAGAAGATCGTGCGCGACGTCAATTCCGGCTGGCTGCTGCGCTACCTGCACTCCAACGGCGCGTCGTTCTTCTTCATCGCCGTCTATGTCCACATCATGCGCGGCCTCTACTACGGTTCGTACAAGGCGCCGCGTGAGCTGCTCTGGATCCTCGGCTGCATCATCTACCTGCTGATGATGGCCACCGGCTTCATGGGCTACGTGCTGCCGTGGGGTCAGATGTCCTTCTGGGGCGCGACGGTCATCACCGGCTTCTTCACCGCCATCCCGCTGGTCGGCGACTGGATCCAGCAGCTGCTGCTCGGCGGCTTCGCCGTCGACAACCCGACGCTGAACCGCTTCTTTGCGCTGCACTATCTGCTTCCGTTCATGATCGCGGGCGTCGTCATTCTGCACGTCTGGGCGCTGCATGTGACCGGCCAGACCAACCCGACCGGCATCGAGGTCAAGTCGAAGACCGACACCGTCGCCTTCACGCCCTACGCGACCATCAAGGACGCGTTCGCGATGATCGTGTTCCTCGCTGCCTTCGCCTACTTCGTGTTCTACATCCCGAACTACCTCGGCCACCCCGACAACTACATCATGGCCGACTCGCTGAAGACGCCGGCGCACATCGTTCCGGAATGGTACTTCCTGCCGTTCTACGCGATCCTGCGTGCCGTCACCTTCAACATCGGGCCGATCGACTCGAAGCTCGGCGGCGTGCTCGCCATGTTCGGCGCCATCGCGGTGCTGTTCGTGGTGCCGTGGCTCGACACCTCGAAGGTCCGCTCGGCCGTCTACCGTCCGTGGTACAAGCTGTTCTTCTGGCTCTTCGTCGCCAACGCCATCTTCCTCGGCTGGCTCGGCTCGAAGCCCGCGGAAGGCGTCTACATCCCGCTGATGCAGATCTCGACGCTGTACTACTTCGCGTTCTTCCTGATCGTCATGCCGGTGCTCGGCCTCATCGAGACGCCGCGCCGCCTGCCGAACTCGATCACCGAGGCGGTGCTCGAGAAGAACAAGGGCGGTTCGGCCCACCCGGCCGGTGCCACCGCAGCGCCCGAAACCCGCGGCTGAGCCAACGAGAATCTGAGAGGGATTTTTCGAATGAACAAGATTCTCAACGGCCTGGCTGCCATCGGCCTGCTGCTCGCCGCAACCGCCGGCGCAGCGCTGGCTCAGGAGAACGCGCCCGCGACCCAGCCGCACGACATGTCCAAGATGGGCGCCGGCAGCACGGGCGGCATGGCCGGCATGGCCGGCATGGCGGCCCCGTCGGAGCACAACCTCGCGGAGCCGACGCACTTCCCGATCAACGCGCCCAAGGAGATGGACTGGACGTTCGCGGGGCCGTTCGGCACCTACGACAAGGCCCAGCTGCAGCGCGGCCTGAAGATCTACAAGGAAGTCTGCGCGGCCTGCCACTCGATGAACCTGGTGGCCTTCCGCACGCTCGAGGACCTCGGCTACACCGAGGCGCAGGTCAAGGCCTTCGCCGCCGAGTACGAGGTCCAGGACGGTCCGAATTCCGACGGCGAGATGTTCACCCGCAAGGCGCTGCCGGGCGACCGCTTCCCGTCGCCGTTCCCGAACAGCGCTGCTGCCGCCGCCGCCAACAACGGCGCGGTGCCGCCGGACTTCTCGCTGATCGCCAAGGCGCGCGGCGTCATCCGCGGCTTCCCGACCTTCGTCTTCGACATCTTCACCCAGTATGCCGAAGGCGGTCCTGACTACATCCACGCGCTGCTGACCAGCTACGACCAGCAGCCGCCGGCCGGCATGGAGATCCCGGAAGGCACGCACTACAACCCGGCCTTCATCGCCGGCAAGTCGCTGGCCATGGCCAAGCCGATCTCGGACGGCCAGGTGACCTATGAGGACGGCACGCCCGAGACGGTCGACCAGTATGCCAAGGACGTCGCGGCGTTCCTGATGTGGGCGGCCGAGCCGCACCTGCCGGAGCGCAAGCAGACCGGCTTCCAGGTCCTGCTGTTCCTGGCGCTGTTCGGCGGCCTGCTCTATGCGACCAAGCGCAAGGTGTGGGCGAACGTCGCCCACTGACCGGGCGCGATTGCCAAGAAATGAAAGGGCGCTGCGAGGCGCCCTTTGCTTTTATGCGCTGATCATCTTGCCGATCGCTTCAGCCAGCCGGCCCTGATCGCCGCCTGACAATGTTCCTAGGCGGCCGATGATGAGGTCGTCGGCGATGGTGAACAGCTTCATTCGGGCGACACACGGGGTTCGCAATCCGGCGTCGGCGAAGTCGATGATCGGCAGGTCGCTCGGCCATTTCGTGTTGCTGGCCGTCGTGACCATCGTGGTCAGTGAATGGCCATGCGCACGATTGAACGAGCGGTTGCTTAGGATGATCGCCGGACGCTGCTTCTGGCCGCGCTTTTCGGTGAAGGGGAAGTTGACCAGGATGACGTCAAATCGGTCGTAGGTCACCGAACGCCTCTTCGTCTTCAGCCGAATACCATTCATCGAAGGTCATGTCGGCGAGACGCAGCAGGGCATCCGTGTCGTCGTCAGGCCAGGTCAGGTGAACCTTCTCGCCACGCCGTTCCTGCAGGCGCTTCCATACGGTGGCCATGGCGCCGACCGGCTTCAGCCCAAGCGTCGGGCGGCCGTCCGCGCCACTTCTCATCCTGGCCCATTTGCCGACGATGCCGTCGACCGAAAGGCTGATCGTCTCTTCGGGAGCGAGGCCGACCACGGTTTCGTACAGGGCCGGGCTTGCCTTCAGGTGCTTCGCCCAGATCACGTCGTCCTTGATCTCGATAAGCATGGCTGCCTCCAGATGTCGCGGATGCCGATGTGAAGGTAGGGGTGGGGTGGGGGTGGCGTCAAGCATTCGTCGCCGGCACGACTTTTCATCCCGCGAGCGAGCATCTAGAAGAAGGGGACTCTTCACAAGGCGTACCATGAACACCTCTCTCGAACAGACGCTGCTTTCGTCCATTCGCACCATCCCGGACTATCCCCGTCCCGGCGTCATGTTCCGCGACATCACGACCTTGCTCGGCGATGCGCGCGCCTTCCGCCGCGCCATCGACGAACTCGTGCATCCGCACGCGGGATCGAAGATCGACAAGATCGCCGGCATCGAGGCGCGCGGCTTCATCCTCGGCGGCGCCATCGCCCACCAGATGTCCGCCGGCTTCGTGCCGATCCGCAAGAAGGGCAAGCTGCCGCACGAGACGGTGCGCATCGCCTACAGCCTGGAATACGGCCTGGACGAGATGGAGATGCACAAGGACGCGGTGACGCCCGGCGAACGGGTCATCCTCGTCGACGACCTGATCGCCACAGGCGGCACGGCGGAGGCTGCGGTGAAGCTGCTGCGCCAGATGGGGGCCGACATCGTCGCGGCCTGCTTCGTCATCGACCTGCCCGACCTCGGCGGCCGCAGGAAGCTCGAGGCCCTCGGCGTCGAGGTCCGCACCCTCATAGCCTATGAGGGGGACTGAGCGGCTGCCGCCGAAGCTGCCAATCTCCCTGCTTGAGGGGGAGATGCCCGGCAGGGCAGAGGGGGCGGGAAGGAATGAGGCGGTCCATATGGAGAAGGGGCGCGCTCAAGCATCTACGCTCATCGTCCTGGACAACAATAGTAGGCTACCCGGCCTTCACCAGCACCGCGCTGTCGAACTCGATGACCTTGTCGCCGGTGCTGTCGAAGCCTTCCGAGTGCAGCGTCAGGATACGCCAGCCGGGGCGCGATGCCAGCGGACGGAGATCCTGCGCCGTGCGCGTGAAGGTCACGGTTTCGCCCGCATAGACCGGCTTCAGCCATTTGAGGTTCTTGAAGCCGGGCGAGGGGCCGAATTCGGGTGCCGGGCCGTGGCCCGCCCACGCCTCGCCGCGGAAGGCGAGGTTGAGCTTCATCCACACCGCGGTCGTGTGCCAGCCCGAGGCGCAGAGGCGGCCGAAGACACTGTTGCGGGCGGCCTCCTCGTCGACATGGAAGGGCTGCGGATCGTATTTGCGGGCGAACGCCTTGATCGCCTCGGCCTCGAAAAGGTAGCTGCCGAGGGTGATCGTCCTGCCGATGCCGAGATAGTACTCGAGGGTCATGCCGCGGCCGCCTCGTGGGTCAGGAACATGCAGGTGTTCTGGAATTCGAACACCAATTCGTCTTTCTGGTTCTTCAGTTCCGCCCGCCAGGTGACGAAGCCGATGCCCGGTCGCGTCCTGGACAAACGGCCGGAAAGGACCGTCAGCCGGCCGGCGAGCACATCGCCGGCGAGCACCGGCTTCTTCCACTTCACGAAGTCGACGCCCGGCGCGCCCTGCGAGGTCGAATTGAGCAGGAACGCGTCGCACAGCATGCGCATGAACATGGCGCAGGTGTGCCAGCCCGATGCCGAGAGCCCGCCGAGGATACTCGCCTTGCCGGCCTCCTCGTCGAGGTGGAAGGGCTGGGCGTCGAACTCGCTGGCGAATTCGACGATCTCGCCGGCCTCGACGGTCTTGGTCCCAAGGTCGATCTCGACGCCCTCGGCGAAATCCTCGAAAGCCCATTTTCTGGCGGTCATCGGCATTCCTGTTCAAACTTGTACGATCCACCATGGACCGGCCCGGCATGCCGCGCAAGGCCGACAGGGGCCGGTCGGGGGGATCGATTGGCTCAGAGCCAGCCGCGGCTGCGGAAGCACCATGACGGCAAGATCGCCGAGACCACCATCAGCCCGAGCGCCATCGGGTTGCCGAGCATCCATCTGAGTTCCGGCATGGCCGGGCAACCGCCAAACAAAAACGCGCGGCAGGTCAGCCTGCCGCGCGCTGATGGATCGCTTTCCGATGCGTTGCCGCATCGGGACCGGGATCAATAGTTGCCGTTGTAGTAGCGGTCGTCGCAGCGGTCGACATAGATGCTGCCGTCCGGTGCGCGGTAGCGGCACATCTCTTCGCCGCGCCGCACTTCACGGCCTTGCCGGGGTGCTGCCGACGAGCCGACGACCGCGCCGAGCAGGGCGCCGCTGGCGGCGCCGATCACGGTGCTCTTGGTGTTGCCGCCGATGGCCTGGCCGACCAGCGCTCCGCCGGCCGCACCCACGAGGGCGCCCGTCCCGGCACCCTGCTGCTGCGGCGTCTGCGCACAGGCTGCCAGCGTCACGAGCAGCGCGGTAGCGAGAGCTATTCCATTGAATTTCACGATCAAATCCTCTCCTTGAGCCCCTTTGGTTCAAATGCCGGCGCATTGCGGCGGAACATGGGCGGTCCCAGCCCGCGGGCATGGGCCAGGAAGCGTGCCGCGCAAAGTCGATGGACCTCGCAACAAAAAAGGCCGGGGCTAACCCGACCTTTCTCTACATCTCGACATCCAGTGCCAGTACATCCGTGGTCAAAGGAGGAGACGATCTGCAATCTCCATGACGGTGTATATGGGGATGGTTAACGAATGTTTAAAGGGGCGTCAGCCTGTTCAAGGCTGTTCCGGCGGCCGGCGGCAGAACTTGCCCGCTCCTGCCTCATCGCTGCCGACGCATCCCGCACCACCCCGAGATCGGTCTCGGGGCACGCAGCTTGCGCCACCATCCCGCCAAGGCCTCAGGTGTTGAACTTGAACAGCATCACGTCGCCGTCCTGGACGACGTATTCCTTGCCTTCGTCGCGCGCCTTGCCAGCCTCCTTGGCCGCGACTTCGCCGCCGAGGGTGACGAAATCGTTGTAGGCGATGGTCTGGGCGCGGATGAAGCCGCGTTCGAAGTCGGTGTGGATCACGCCCGCCGCCTGCGGCGCCTTGGCGCCCTTGTGGACGGTCCAGGCGCGCGTCTCCTTCGGGCCGACGGTGAAGTAGGTGATGAGGTGCAAAAGCTCGTAGCCGGCGCGGATCAGCTTATCGAGGCCCGGCTCGTCGAGGCCCATGTCGGCGAGGAATTCCTGCGCCTCTTCGTCGGGCAGCTGCGCCACCTCGGCCTCGATGGCCGCCGAGATGATGACCACCCCCGCGCCCTGCGCCTCGGCCATCTCCTGCACTGCGGCAGTGTGCTCGTTGCCGGTCGCGGCATCGCCCTCGGCGACGTTGCAGACATAGAGCACGGGGTGCGAGGTCAGAAGGTTCAGGCCCTGGAGGATGGCGAGGTCCTCGGCGGCGATGCCCTTGAGCAACAGGCGCGCCGGCTTGCCGTCCTGGAGCAGCGCGAGCGCCTGCTCCATCATCGGCAGCACCGTGGTGGCTTCCTTGTCCTTGCCCTGGGCGCGCTTGCGGATCTGCACGATGCGGCGCTCGAGGCTCTCGAGGTCGGCGAGCATCAGTTCGGTCTCGACCGTCTCGGCGTCGGCGACGGGATCGATGCGGCCCTCGACATGGGTGATGTCGTCGTCCTCGAAGCAGCGCAGCACGTGCACGATGGCGTCGACCTCGCGGATGTTGGCGAGGAACTGGTTGCCCAGGCCTTCGCCCTTCGAGGCGCCGCGGACGAGGCCGGCGATGTCGACGAAGGAGATGCGGGTCGGGATGATCTCCTTCGACTTGGCGGTGGAGGCGAGCAGCTTGAGGCGCGGATCGGGAACCGCCACCTCACCGGTGTTCGGCTCGATGGTGCAGAACGGGTAGTTCGCCGCCTGCGCGGCCGCCGTGCGCGTCAGCGCGTTGAAAAGCGTCGATTTGCCAACGTTGGGCAGGCCAACGATGCCGCATTTGAAACCCATGGTCTTTTGGTCCTAGTGGAGCGGGATTTGTGGAGGGCTATGCCGGAATGGGTTGATGATCGTCAACCCACGTATTTGATGTCCGTTCCGCATATCCTCGGACAGGAAGAAGCGGCACTGCAATTCGATAGCGGATGCGAGCAACAGGCAGTCCCACCAGGAATATTGGTTCTCGAAGTGCAGTAGGCGTGCCGCGGCGACGGTTTCGAGATTGATGGAACTGGTCCCGAAGAGGGCAAATCCGTCGATGATCGTGAAGATTGCCTCTGGAGGCTTGTTGCCTCGCTTGACGAGGACGTTGGTCACTTCGTTCAGGACCTGGAGATTGGCCACGCCAAGACCGGTGTGAAGGAGGTAGCGTAGCCAATCTCCCGAAACAGTTGATTTTGGCGCGGTTCCTTCTTCCGCAGCGTATAGGAAGACGTTGCTGTCGATGAAAGTCCTATCGTTCATTGCGCTCTTCGGCGGTTGGCATGCGGCCGTCGCGCATCACGCTCCACTTGGGCCCGCTAAGGATACGCTCCAGCGCTTCCATCTGGGCATTGCGAGACATCGGTGCGGCGGGCGCCGATTTGTGAATGCTCGCCTCGATGAGATCTGCAACAAAGCGCGACACGCTTTTCCCCGCCTTGGCGGCTTCAACGCGAAGTTCGCTGAGCATCTCATCCTTCATGGAGATTGTGACGTTTTTCATCTGAGCCTCCACACGGAAACACGAAGTTCGTGTTCCTGTGATATAGTGATGGCGGATGCAAAACTCAAGCTTGGCGAGAAGAGGGCTAAGATCGGCCGGTCAATGCGCTGCCAGGCGACCCCGGAACCTTCACTCCTTGCCGAGCAGCTTCTTCAGCATCGCGGCCATCGGGCCGGTCTCGGGAACCTTGACCGCCGGCTGGCTGGGGCGGGCCTGGCGGATGTGGCTCTGGGCCTTGGGTGCCTGTGCTCTGGGGGCCTTCGGCGGCGGCGTGTCGTCGTCGCCCGTCGGTTGAAGCGTGTCGCGCAGCCCGACGGTCACCTTGTTCATGAAGCCGCTGTCGTCGCCCTTGGCGACGAGGTCGGCATTGTCGGCGATGGTGTCGAGCAGCGCCTCGAGCCAGGCCCTGTCGGCCTTGGCGAAGTCGCCCAGCACATGGCCGTGCACCATCTCCTTGACGCCGGGATGGCCGATGCCGATGCGGACGCGGCGATAGTCCTTGCCGACATGCTGGTCGAGCGAGCGGATGCCGTTGTGGCCGCCGGCGCCGCCGCCGACTTTGACGCGCACCTTGCCGGCAACGAGGTCGAGCTCGTCATAGAAGACGGTGAGATCGGAGGGGGCGAGCTTGTAGAAGCGCATGGCTTCGCCGACCGACTGGCCGGACAGGTTCATGAAGGTCTGCGGCTTGATCAGGATGATCTTTTCGCCGGCGATGTTGCCTTCGGCGACCAGCGCCTTGAACTTTTTCGTCCAGGGCGAAAACGAATGGCGGCGGGCAATTGCGTCCGCCGCCATGAAGCCGACATTGTGCCGGTTGTTCGCGTATTGCGCGCCCGGATTGCCGAGACCTGCAAAGAGCAGCATGTTCGGGTCCTCCGGAAGTGCTGCCGATTATGCCTCTGCAGCAGCCTCGGACGCGCCTTCTTCCGACTTCGATGCCGAGGTGCCGGCGATCGTCGCGATGGTGAAGTCGCGGTCGGAGATGATGGGCTTGGCGCCCTTCGGCAGCTTGACGGCCGAGATGTGGATCGAGTCGCCGATGTCGGTGCCGTCGAGGTCGACGGTGATGAACTCGGGGATCGCGTTGGCCGGGCAGTGCAGCTCGACTTCGTGACGGACGATGTTCAGCGTGCCGCCGCGCTTGATGCCGGGCGACTTCTCTTCGTTGATGAAGTGAACCGGAACCTGGACGTTGACTTCGGTGTTTGCGCCGACGCGCAGGAAGTCGACGTGCATCGGGAAGTCACGGACCGGGTCGAGCTGGTAGTCCTTCGGCAGGACCTTGATCTTCTTGCCGTCGACGTCGATCGTCGCCACGGTGGTCAGGAAGCCGCCGCCATGGATCTTGTAGAAGATGTCCTTGTAGGACAGGGCGATGGCCAGGGGAGGCTGCTTGTCGCCGTAGATGACTGCAGGCACTTTGCCGTTGCGGCGAACTTCACGGGCGGACCCCTTACCGACCAGTTCGCGTGCTTCGGCCTTGAGCTCGTAAGTTTCGCTCATGGCATTTCCTTTCGGTTGTATGGAGCGCCTACGGGTTGGCTTGACGCCATGTCCGTAAACGTCGAAAGCCGCCGGATCGGGCGGCCTTCCGCCGCGTTGCCTCCAAGGGTGTCTACGCGGGTGGCGGCTCTATAACGGAAGGTGGCAAAAAGTGCAACTGTCGGGGCAGTCCGGGGCTGGCTCCGTCTTGGCGCCGCCGTGGCTGCTCGCGCAGGCGCTGCCGAGCTTGTATCACGCCGCTCGAAACGTTCGCGAACCCGATGTCAGCCATGTCAGACCTTTTCCCGCTCGACTTTCCGGCAGGCACCATCCTGGTGCTGGTCGTGGCCGCGTTCGTCGCCGGCTGCGCGCGCGGCTTCTCGGGCTTCGGCGGCGCGCTGATCTTCGTGCCGGTTGCAAGCTCGCTGATCGGCGCGAAGCTTGCGGTGCCGCTGCTCCTGATCGTCGACCTGGTGCTGACCCCGGGGCTGATCCCCAAGGCCTGGCGCAACGCCGACCGCGCCAATGTCGGCGTCATGGCGCTCGGCGCGGCAGTCGGCGTGCCGACCGGCACCTACCTGCTCACCCATGTCGACGGCGTGGTGATCCGCTGGGCCATCGTCGCCATCGTGGCCGGGCTGCTCGCGCTCTTGATGTCGGGCTGGCGCTATCACGGCCGGCCCCACGCCAGCCTGACGGCGGTCGTCGGCATGACCTCGGGGCTGTTTTCGGGGGCTGCCCAGGTCGGCGGACCGCCGGTCGTCGCCTACTGGCTCGGCGGCGCCTTCCAGCCGCAGACGGTGCGCGCCAACATCGTGCTCTACTTCGCGATCTCGAGCGTGCTGTCGATTTCGAGCTACCTCGTCGCCGGGTTGCTGACCTGGGAGACGGTGGGGCTGTCGCTGGCGATCGGGCCGACCTTCGCGCTGGGGCTGTTCATCGGTTCGCGCCTGTTCAGCCGCGCCAACGAGGCCACGTTCCGCCGCATCTGCTACGGCCTGATCGCGACCGCGGCGATCATCGGCCTGCCCGTGCTGGACGGCGTACTGCGGTAGCGCACTGCCGGCCGACGCAACTCTTTTCGTTGAAGCCCGGGCCGCTTTCAAATAGAATTCGCATATCGGGGGCATGGTGGACTCCCCGTGAGGCCAGGTGGCCCAAGTTCCGCCTTCGCATTCTTGCGCGGAGGAAAGACCATGCCCCGTATGATTTCATCTGAAAACCTGATCCGCCTCGTCGGCACCGACCGCTGCCCGCTGATCGTCGACGTGCGCCGCGAGAAAGCCTTCGCGGCCGCGCCGACAAGGATCGCCGGCGCCCTGTGGCGCGATCACATGAAGGTCGACGAGTGGCTGCCGCAGCTGCCTCAGCACAGCACGATCGTCGTCTATTGCGCCCACGGCCATAATGTCAGCGAGATCGCGCTCGCCCGCCTGCAGGCCGCCGGCGCCGATGCCTTCATGCTCGAAGGCGGCATCGATGCCTGGCTGGCTGCCGGCGGCCCCGTCGTGGCGCGCGAGGCGCCCGGCCTGGAAACGGGGCTGCCGCGGCCGAGCGTCTGGGTGACGCGGGCGCGGCCGAAGATCGACCGCATCGCCTGTCCGTGGCTCATCCGCCGCTTCGTCGATCCGCTCGCCGTCTTCCACTTCGTCACGGCCGAGTGGGTCAAGGACGTCGCCGACGAGACAGGCGCGATCCCGTTCGACATCAAGGACGTGCACTACTCGCATCGCGGCGACGAATGCACGTTCGACACGCTGATATCGGAGTTCGGCCTGAACGATCCGGCCCTGCTTCACCTGGCGCGCATCGTGCGCGGGGCCGATACCGCGCGGCCCGATCTCGAACCGCAGGCGGCGGGACTGCTTGCCATATCGCTGGGTCTTTCTGCTATTGAAGAAGACGATCTCGTCCAGCTGGAAAAAGGCATGCCGATCTACGATGCGCTCTATGGCTGGTGCCGCTATGCGACGGCCGAAACCCACAACTGGCCAGCAAAGGCGATCTGACATGGACACCACGCCGACCGCGGCAGCGCATCCCTCGTTCGGGGAGGCGACACGGGTCTTCGGCAAGATCGGGTTGCTGTCCTTCGGCGGGCCGGCCGGGCAGATCGCTCTGATGCACAAGATCCTGGTCGACGAGAAGCGCTGGCTCGACGAGCCGCGCTTCCTGCATGCGCTCAACTACTGCATGCTCCTGCCAGGGCCGGAGGCGATGCAGCTCGCCACCTATGCCGGCTGGCTGCTGCACGGCGTGCGGGGAGGGCTCGTCGCCGGCCTGCTGTTCGTCCTGCCCGGCGCGCTCGTCATCACGGCACTCTCGGCGATCTATCTCACGGTCGGCCATGTCACGTTGGTGCAAGGCCTTTTGTTCGGCCTCAAGGCTGCGGTGCTCGCCGTCGTGCTCGAGGCGCTGATCAAGGTGTCGAAGCGGGCGCTGAAGAACGGCTTCATGGTGGCGCTTGCGGTCGCGGCCTTCGTCGCCATCGCCTTCCTCAAGCTGCCGTTCCCGCTGATCGTCCTCGCGGCGGCGGTGATCGGCGCGCTGATGCACCTGGCGGGCGTCGGCAACGGCGGGACGGCCAAGCCCGAAACCAGCGGCGACGCCGGCTACGTCATGCCGGAATGGACCCGGCCGAGCGCGCGGCGCTTCTTCACCACGCTTGCGGTGTGGCTAGCCATCTGGCTGGTGCCGCTGGCGCTGCTCTGGCAGTTCCTCGGCGCGGGTCACGTCTTCACGGCGGAGGCGGTGTTCTTCTCCAAGATGGCGACCGTCACCTTTGGCGGCGCCTATGCGGTGCTCGCCTATGTCGCCCAGCAGGCGGTCGAGGTGCATGGCTGGCTGAAGCCGGACGAGATGCTGACCGGCCTCGGCCTCGCCGAAACCACGCCCGGGCCGCTGATCCTCGTGCTGGTCTTCGTCGGCTTCCTCGGCGGCGCGCGGCTTTCGGCGCTCGCGCCGCTCGCCGGCGGCGTCGGCGGCGCGGCGGTGACCTTGTGGTTCACCTTCGTGCCCTGCTTCCTGTGGATCTTCGTCGGCGCGCCCTATGTCGAGACGGTGCGCAACGTGCGCTGGCTGGCGAGCGCGCTATCGGCGGTGACCGCGGCGGTCGTCGGCATCATCGCCAACCTCGCGGTCTGGTTCGGCCTGCACGTGCTGTTCGGAACCGTCGGCGAGATGGCGTGGGGTCCGTTCGCGCTGCCGGTGCTCGATTTCACGGGCTTCGACTGGGCGGCGGCGATCATCGCGCTCGGCGCCGGCGTGGCGCTGATCCGCTACCACGCCAACATGATCGTCGTTCTGGCGGTATCCGCGCTTGCCGGCATGGCCTGGCAGTTCTCATAGCTCGGCAGGTTCAACCGGACCCGGCAACGAAAAGCCCCATCCCGGTGTTCCGGAATGGGGCTCCAATTCGGATAAAGGCCTGAAGGCCGGATCAGTCGAACAGGCTCGACACCGATTCTTCGGTCGACGTGCGCGAGATCGCCTCGCCGATCAGGTCGCCGATCGAGACGACGCGGATGTTGTGCGCGTCCATCACCGCCTGGGTCGGCTGGATCGAGTCGGTGATGACCAGTTCCTGCAGCTGCGAGCCGGTGATGCGGGCGGCCGCACCGCCCGAGAGAACGCCGTGGGTGATGTAGGCGGTGACGCTGGTGGCGCCCTTGGCGAGCAGCGCGTCGGCCGCGTTGCAGAGCGTGCCGCCGGAATCGACGATGTCGTCGATCAGGAGGCAGTCCTTGCCCTTGACGTCGCCGATGACGTTCATGACCTCGGATTCACCGGGACGCTCGCGGCGCTTGTCGACGATGGCGAGCTGGGCGTCGAGGCGCTTGGCCAGCGCACGCGCACGCACCACGCCGCCGACGTCGGGCGAAACGACCATGACGTTGTCGAGCTGCTTGTACTTGGCCTTGACGTCGCGGGCCATCACCGGGACCGAGAACAGGTTGTCGGTCGGGATGTCGAAGAAGCCCTGGATCTGGCCGGCATGCAGGTCGAGCGTCAGCACGCGGCTGGCGCCGGCGCGGGCGATCATGTTGGCGACGAGCTTGGCCGAGATCGGCGTGCGGCCCGAAGCGCGGCGATCCTGCCGGGCGTAGCCGAAATAGGGGATGACCGCCGTGATGCGCCGTGCCGACGAACGCATGAAGGCATCGATCATGATGAGCAGTTCCATCAGGTGATCGTTGGTCGGGAAGGAGGTCGACTGCAGGATGAAGACGTCCTCGCCGCGGACGTTTTCCTGAATCTCGACGAAGATTTCCTGGTCGGCGAAGCGCTTCACGCTCGCCTTGCCCAGGGGAATGTTGAGATAACGTGCGACAGACTCTGCCAGCACCCGGTTGGAATTGCCCGCGAAGAGTTTCATACGCCGATCCTGGAAGTGAATATGAGCGGGCTTTTAGCGGCCTTGAGCCGTATTGCAAGCCGAGTCCGCGCGAAATGTTAAAAAACCGACCTTCCCGAGCGGGAGCGCGGTTCAGCCCGATCGCGTCGCCAGCCAGCTGGCGAGGTCGTCGATCGTGCTGTCGGCGATGGCCTGCATGGTCGAGGCGGCGACCGCCGACCACCCGTCGCCGCCGCCCGCCGAGGCCGCCTTGTGCTGGCCGTTGATGCGGTGGAGGCGGGTGCCGGCCGGGTCGTAGACGTCCCAGACGTAGACCACGGTGGTGTCGCTGCCTTCCGTGATTGCCGAGAAGTAGCCGCGCATGATGATGCCCGGAGGCGAGGTGTCGGTGCTGCCGGCAAGCGTGATGCCGCGGGCGCGGGCCTGGACGCCGAGCCGCTCGGTCAGCGGCGTGGCCGCCTCGACCGGGGTCCCGACGATCGGGGCGAACTGCACGCGCGTCCTGGCGACGACCGCCGCCACCTGCGCGGCATTCTGGGGCGCGCCGGCTTCCGCGGCCGTCGCGGGGGCCGGCGGGGTGTCGGTGCCTTCCGTCCTGGCGAGCGCGTTCGACTGTTCCGTCGGCGCGATGGCGGATGGCTCGAGCACGTCCTTGGAGCTGTTGCATGCGGAAAGGGCGGCAAGCGCGGACAGGCATGCCGCGGCTCCGAACCAACGTCTCATCTGCCGTGATCTCCCTGGCAAACGCCCCTCAGCGCCCATCGCCAATCACCGCACGATCAAGTCGAGATCATGGCGGGAAAGTGGCCGGGGGGCAGATTCGGTGGTCAGGTAGGTGCGACCCAGCGTCATCGCCGTCTCGGTCTCCGAGTCGGCGATGATCATGTGCGCGAACAGGGTCATGTTCGGCGCGATCGGCTCGGGATTGCCCTGGTAGAACATCGGCATGTCCATCCAGGACGGGGTGAAGCGCGCGCCGACCGAATAGCCGCAGGCATTGAGCCGGTGCTTGGTCAGGCCGTGCGCCTCGAGCGTGCGCGCATGGGCGTCGAACACGTCGCCGAAGCTGTTGCCCGGGGTCATCGCCTTCTCGACCGCGACCATCGCCGCGAGCGAGGCGTCGTAGAGCTCCTGGTGGCGCTTGGACACCTTGCCGGTCAGGATCGTGCGCATCATCGGCGCGTGGTAGTGGTTGTAGACGCCCGACCATTCCAGCGTCAGCTGGTCGTTCTTGTTGAGCTTGCGGCGCCCGGACTTGTAGCGGCACAGAAGCGCGTCGGGGCCGGAGCCGATGATGAATTCGTTGGCCGGGTAGTCGCCGCCGCCGGAAAAGATCGCGGAATGCATCGCCGCCAGGATCTTGGCCTCGTCGCCGCCCTGCTTGATGAGCGGCAGCGCCGCGTCGAGCGCGTCGTCGGAGAGGGCGGCGGCCTTCTCGGCCTTCTCGATTTCCGCCGGGCTCTTGAACAGGCGCAGCCGTCCGACGATGCCCGAGGCGTCGACGATCTGGCCGAAGGTCTGCAGCTGTTCGTCGAGGCGGCGGCCGTTGAAGGCGGTCAGCCCGTGCGTGTCGTATTCGACGCCGATGCGCGTGCCCAGCAGGTCGAGATCGTTGAGCAGGTTGCGCAGGTCGAGCGTCGGGTTGGCGTTGTCGCGGTCGGTCCAGACGACGATGTTGTCGATGATCGAGGTCTGGCGCGCCTGGCGCAGGTCGGCCGAACGGGTGAGCAGCGTCATCGCCCCGTCGGCCTTCACCACCAGCGCCTGGAAGAAGCAGAAGCCGAAGGTGTCGTAGCCGGTCAGCCAGTACATGCTTTCCTGGGCGAAGAGCACGATGGCGTCGAGCTTCTTCTCGGCCATCTCGATCATCAGCCGGTCGCGGCGGGCGTCGAATTCGGATCGTTCGAAATGCAGCGCCATACGGTCATTCCTCCAATGCGATTGCCGAAACCTGCCGTCCGTAGTCCGGCTCCCTGCGATGCGTGGTGCGCCGGAAAGAGTAGAAGAGGTCTTCCTCCGCATAGGTGCAGCGGCCAAGCATGTCGGCCACGATGCCGGCGCGGCGAAGTCGATCCACCGTGTACTGGTTGAGGTCGAACATGGCGTGGCCGGCATTGGCGGAGGCGGTGAAGTAGCGCGTGTTGTCGGCGTCCTCGCCGGTGAAGCGGGCGACGAACTCCGGCCCGACCTCGTAGTTGGCGGCGCTGATCGAAGGACCGAGCACGGCGAGGATGCGCTCGCGCCTGGCCCCCAGGCCCTCCATGGCGGTGATGGTGTTTTCGAGAACGCCGCTCAAGGCGCCCTTCCAGCCGGCATGGGCGGCACCGATGACGCGCGCCTCGGGGTCGGCGAAGAGCACGGGCCCACAGTCCGCGGTCGAGGCGCCCACGGCGATGCCGGGGCGGTCGGTCACGACGGCGTCGGCCTTGGGGCGCTCGCCGGCGAACGGGCCGGTGGCGACGATCACGTCGGGCGAATGGATCTGGTAGGCGGTGAGCAGGCGGTCGGGCGCGACGCCCATCCAGCTTGCCACGCGGCGCCGGTTCTCGGCCACCAGCGCCTGGTCGTCGGCGGAGCCCGTGCCGATGTTGAGGCCCTTGTAGATGCCTTGCGAGACCCCGCCGGCCCGGGTGAAGTAACCGTGGCGGATGCCCTGGGCTTCCGCGCTGGCGAGCAAGTTGGACCGGACCGGATCCGGCTTCGAGTCGTTCAGCATTGCCGCCTTGTCGTCCCCCAGGGCAGTTTCGTCAAGGCAGGGCCGCTTGTCTCGGTCCTGCTTCATCGTTGAGCGCGGACAGTGGAGCCGCGGCAAGCAAGCTGTCAACCGGCGCCGGGGAAGGGCACTCTGGTCCCCGCCGTTGCGACCGCCAGAACCTTGAACAGCGTGCCCATGGCGTCGGGCCCGGCCAGCCGCTCGACCTCGGCGCGGATCTTGTCGCGTGCATTGTCGCTCCCCCCGGCGCCCAGCTTGCCGGCGCGCTCGAGCAGCCCCATGGCGAGAAGGAATTCGCCCTGGGTGGCGAGATGCGCGTCGAGGCCGTGCGCGCGTGCCGCGCCGGCGAGGGCGGCGAAGTCGACATGCGAGGTGAGGTCGGCCTCGCCCGGGCTCGTGAGCACGTCCTCGTAGCGATGTCGGCGCAGGGCCTGCAGCGTGTCGCCGATGCCGGGAACCAGATGGCCATAGTCGAAGAACAGCCCGGCGCCGCCGGAGGCCGCGATGCGTTCGGCGATGGCCTCCATCACGGCGGTGCGTGCGGGCGCGAATTCGAACACGGCGCCCGGCGCGGCAGCGGCGGCTCCGGGCGGCAGCAAGCCGGGCTCCAGCGATGCGACGCCGGTGACGAAGGCGAGGTCGCCGTTCTCGTCGAGCCCTATGGCGCGTTCGCGCCAGTCCGCGCCGACCCTGACGAACTGGCGGATCGGGATGGCGTCGAACAGCTCGTTGCCGATGATCAGCAGCGGCGCTTCCGGCAGGGTGGCTACGCTTTCGTGCCAGGCGATGTCGATGCTGCTTGCGGTGAGCGTGGCCTTCTGTACCTCGCGCAGCCTTGGGCTGGTTTCGATCAAGGCGACCGAGGCATCCGCGACGAAGGCGGGGTCGAGCTTGGAGAGCACCCGCAGCATGTCCCGCATCAGCGTGCCGCGGCCGGGGCCGATCTCGGCCAGGGTGGGGCGCACCGGGCGCCCCAGTGCCTGCCAGGCCGCATAGAGCCAGACGGCGGCGAGTTCGCCGAACATCTGGCTGATCTCCGGGGCGGTGGTGAAGTCGCCGGCGGCGCCGAACGGCTCGCGCGTGGTGTAGTAGCCGTCTTCGGGGTCGAAAAGGCACGTCGCCATGTAGTCGGCGACGCTGATCGGACCGGAAGCGGCGATCAGTCTGGCTATGCGCTTTTTGAGCGCCGTCATGCCGGGCTGGCGGCGTGAGCCACCGGCTTCGCCGACATCATCGCCCAGATGCCGATCAGCACCATAGGGGTCGACAGCACCATGCCCATCGTCAGCCAGCCGCCGAACAGGAAGCCGATCTGCTGGTCGGGCTCGCGGAAGAACTCGACGAAGATGCGCGACAGGCCGTAGCCGCAGATGAAGGCGCCGGCGACGAAGCGGGGCGTCTTCAGCTTGAGGCGGGAGTGGGTGAGGATGCGCAGCACCAGGAACAGCACGAGGCCCTCGAGCAGGGCTTCGTAGAGCTGGCTCGGATGGCGCGGGAAGGGGCCGCCCGTGGGGAACTCGAAGGCCCACGGCACATTCGTCACCCGGCCCCAGAGTTCCGAGTTGATGAAGTTGGCGATGCGGACGAGGCCGAGCCCGACCGGCACGCCGGCGGCGATGACGTCGATCAGCGACCAGACGTGGATGCGGTGCTTGCGGGCGAACAGCACCATGGCGATCGTCACGCCGATGAGGCCGCCGTGGAACGACATGCCGCCTTCCCAGACGGCGATCATGTCCATCGGGTTGGCGAGGTAGCGGGCGAGATCGTAGAACAGGATGTAGCCGATGCGGCCGCCCGCCACGATGCCGATCGCCGCCCACAGCACGAAGTCGTCGAGGGCTTCGGGTTTCATCGGCGCCTGGCCGTTGGACCAGAGCTTCGGGTTGGTCAGGAGCCGCTTGCCGTACCACCAGGCGAACAGGATGCCGACGATGTAGCCCAGGCCGTACCAGCGTATGGCCAGCGGACCTATCTGGAAGATGATCGGATCGATGTTCGGGAAGGTCAGGGCAGCCATCTGCAGGGCCAAATATTCGCTCAATTCAATCTCCGGACATAAGCGATCGCGCGCGGACCATGGGGCAGGGTTTTGGCACGGTCAAGGCGGGCCGATGTCGCTCACCAAGATGTCATTGGTCAGCGGTTGACACTATACTTGTCGCGACGAGGGTGCGGCGGAATGCCGGCGTGGCGGCAACGCCCTTGCATTCCCTGCCTTGCCCCACTACGTCGAAACCACAACGCGAGGTTTTGCCATGACGACCGGACCGAACCGTATCCTGGATGAGTTCGCCAAGCTGATGACCGATGCCGCCGGTGCTGCGCAGGGCGTCAAGCGCGAGGTCGAGACCGCCTTCCGCTCGCAGGCCGAGCGCGTGATGAACTCGCTCGAGGTCGTGCAGCGCGAGGAATTCGAGGCCGTGCGCGAGATGGCGATCAAGGCGCGCGCCGAAAACAAGGCGCTCGCGGCTCGCATCGAGGCCCTGGAGGCCAAGCTCGCTTCGCTCGCCGGTCAGCCCGGCGAGGCGGCTACACCGGCAGCGTCGCCGAAGCCCCGCGCGAAGAAATAATTCATTAACTTTTCCACAAAGCGCCAATCGAAAAAGTGCTTTGTCGTGAATCGCTTACCGGCGCTTGATGAGCTTGCGCCGCAGCCTGTTTCCACACCCGAATGCGGCAGTGCGAAAAATTGGGCTGTTCACGAGACTCCCGATCAATACACTGAATTTACTGCACGATTCGAAACGGAATCGTGCACCGGATGGCGCGGTCCGGCTGGGGGGTATTGAGTCCGGCAGCGCTGGTCGTCCGAGTTCAAGAATAATGTTCGTCGTGTGTGTCCCCCGCGCGGAGCGCGAAGGCGTGCCCGAAACGACAGGAAGAATTGATGGAACTTCTCGAACTCGAGTTCTCCCGCGAAATCCACCCGGTGGATGTCATCGAACAGGTGGCGCACAACAACGACTGGTCGTTCGAGCGGGCCGGCGACGACGAGATTTCCATTTCGGTCGTCGGCAACTGGACCGACTACCAGATCTCCTTCTCTTGGATGGAGGATTTCGAGGCGCTGCATCTCGCTTGCGCCTTCGACATCAAGGTGCCGGAGAACCGGACGCTCGAGGTCCTGCGCCTGCTGTCGATGATCAACGAGCAGATGCTGTTCGGCCATTTCGACCTGTGGGAGAGCGAGGGCGCGATCATGTTCCGCCAGTCGCTGCTGCTCGCCGGCGGCGTCGAGCCCACCAGCCAGCAGGTCGAAGTGCTGCTGTCGTCCGCCCTCGAAGCCTGCGAATGCTATTTCCAGGCGTTCCAGTTCGTCGTCTGGTCCGGCACCTCGGCCAAGGACGCGCTCGCCAGCGTGCTGTTCGAGACGCAAGGCAACGCCTGAGAACTGCCCAGAGAATTCCCATGAGTGCACATGGCGGGCGCAAGCCCGAGATCACCTACGCCGATTTCGACAAGGTCGACATCCGCGCCGGCACGATCGTCGAGGTCCAGCCGTATCCGGAGGCGCGCAAGCCGGCCTTCAAGCTGACGATCGATTTCGGCCCCGAGATCGGCGTGAAGCGGTCGTCGGCGCAGATCACCAGGCACTATTCGCCGGAGACGCTCGTCGGGCGGCAGGTGTTTGCCGTGGTCAACTTCCCGCCGCGCCAGATCGGCAAGTTCATGTCGGAAGTGCTGACGCTCGGCTTCCCCGACACCGAAGGCGAGGTCGTGCTCGGCGCCATCGAGCGCAAGGTGCCTGACGGCGTCAGGCTGTTCTAAGCCGTACCGATATTCAGGTGAGGCCCGTCTGCAAATGGTGGCTTCCTGCGCTTCCGGTACTCACGTACCCAAACGTACGCTCCGTTCCGGTTCTCGGAATCCACCATTTTCGACCGGGCCTGACCTGAATCTCGATACGGCTTGGCCGGATAGGTTCACGCCGCGTAGGCCGCCCGCACATTGTCCAGGAACATCTCGGCGCAGGCCGTCCAGGTGTAGCGCATGGCGCGCTCGCGTGCTTCCGTGCGGTCGATCTTGAGCGCCGCCAGCGCTGCTTCCCGCAGATCCTCCGAAACCACGCCGCCGATGCCGTCGCCGACGATGTCGATCGGGCCGGTCACCGGATAGGCGGCGACCGGCGTGCCGCTCGCCAGGGATTCGATGATGACGTTGCCGAAAGTGTCGGTGCGGCTGGGGAAGACGAAGACGTCGGCCGAGGCATAGATCCGGGCGAGTTCGTCGCTCGGCCGGCGGCCGAGGAAATGCGCGTCGGGGTATCTGGCGCGCAGGCGCTCGATCTCCGGCCCGTCGCCGACCAGCACCTTGCTGCCGGGCAGGTCGAGGTCGAGGAAGGCCGGCAGGTTCTTTTCCACCGCGATGCGGCCGACGCAGAGGAAGACCGGCCGCGGAAAATCCAGTTCGACCTTTTTGTCGGGGTGGAAGTGGTTGATGTCGACGCCGCGTGTCCATGGTCGCAGCTTCTCGAAGCCGCGCGCGGCGAGGTCGTCGGCGAGCGATTGCGTTGCCACCATGCAGCCCTGGCCGGAATTGTGGAAGTTGCGCAACAGCCCGTAGGTCCAGCTTTCCGGCAGCGGCAGGCGGGCGCTGACATATTCGGGAAAGCGGGTGTGGTAGCTGGTGGTGAAGGGCCGGCCGTTGGCGCGGCAATAGCGCCGCGCCATCATGCCGAGCGGGCCTTCGGTGACCAGGTGGATATGGTCGGGCCGGCGTTCCTCGATGATGCGGGCGACGTTGCCGGGCGTGGTCAGCGCCAGCCTAATGTCCGGATAGGTCGGCATCGGCAGGGTGCGGAAGATGTTCGGGGTGAGGAAATCGGCCTCCGCGCCGAACGCCGTCAGCGTTTCGGCGAGCCGTTCGAGCGTGTGCACGACGCCGTTGATCTGCGGACGCCAGGCGTCGGTGACCATCAGGATGCGCACGGATCGTCTTCCCCTCGGGCCGTGTCCTGCCTGGCTTCGGGCCTCGCGGGAATCAGCGGCGGTCGCGTTCGTTGCGAGTGGCCTTTGAGCAGGCTTCAATGACGTGCGGATGACGGTGCGCCGTGGTGCTGATCGTGCTCGTCTGCGGCATCCAGTGGATCGGCGACAGACTGGTGGCGCGGCTCGACCACCGCGGCTGACGCCTCAGGCCGGCACGCGGATGATCGCCCTCAGCCCGCCGAGCGGGCTGTCGCTCAGCTTGATGTCGCCGCCATGGCTGCGGGCGATGTCGCGCGCCACCGACAGCCCGAGGCCCGTGCCGGTGGCATCGAGGTTGCGTGCCTCGTCGAGACGGTAGAAGGGCTTGAACACCTCCTCGCGCTTTTCCTCGGGGATGCCGGGGCCGTTGTCGTCGACCATCACCACCAGCATGCCGCGGTCGTGCACGGCCTTGATCTCGACCTCCTTGGCATAGCGGAAGGCGTTGCCCACGACGTTCTGCAGGAGGCGCGTGAAGGCATTGGGGCGCACATGCACCTCCGGCTCGCCGACCAGCGTCACCTTGAGCTTGCGCTTCCTGAGCTTGGCCTCGTCGCCCAGCCGGTCGAGGCAGGACCCCAGGTCGAAGCGGCCGGGATCCTCGGCGGCCTCGCCGCGGGCGAAGGCGAGGTAGGCCTCGAGCATCGACTGCATGTCGTCGACATCCTGGCTCAGCGCCTCGCGGTCGATCTTGTTGCCCGACAGCGCCAGCTGCAGCTTGAAGCGGGTCAGGATGGTGCGCAAATCGTGGCTGACGCCGGTCAGCATGGCCGTGCGCTGGTCGATCTGGCGCTCGATGCGCTCGCGCATCTGGATGAAGGCGAAGCCGGCGCGGCGCACTTCCTCGGCACCCCGCGGCCGGAAGTTGGGCGGCATCGGCCGGCCCTTGCCGAAGCTCTCGGCCGCCTCCGCGAGATGCAGGATCGGCCGGATCTGGTTGCGCAGGAAGGGGATGGCGATGGTCAACAGCACCAGCGACGTGCCGACCATCCAGAGCAGGAAGATGTGGGTGTTGGAGGCATAGGCCTGGCTGCGGCGGACGAAGGCCCGCAGCACCTTGTCGTTGAGCTGCACGCGGACCTCGACGATGTTGGAGTTGCCGACGGTATCCAGCCAGAACGGCCGGTTGATCTGCTTGCGGATCTCCGAGGACAAGGCCTGGTCGAGGATCGAGAAGAACGGCTTCGGCCCGGGCGGGGGCAGGGGATCGGCGGGCAGCAGGTCGATCTTGAGCGACATGCGCTCCTGGGCGATGCGGATGATCTGGGCGTAGTTCTCCGGCCCAGGAAAGGTGTCGAGAAGGTCTATGATGCCGGAAATGTCGCGCGTCACCGCCTGCGACAGGCGGACCGTGACCGTCTGCCAGTGGCGTTCCATGAACACGAAGGCCACCACCGACTGCAGCAGGATCATCGGGGTGATGACGATCAGCAGCGAGCGGGCGTAGAGCCGCTTCGGCATGTAGAGCGAGACGAGCCGCCAGAAGCGGTTCCAGCTCCGCGGTACTGCCGCCAGCGCGCGCCACACGCGTCCGCCGAGACCGCTTCCGTCCGGCCGTTGCATCTCCGTGGTCGCCATCCGCCCTTCCGCCTGGAGTGCTGCGCCTCCATCAGGACGCGCAAAGGCACTCCAACAACTTCGATCTACGCCGCCCGGCCCTGCAAGGCTGGCCCCGCGGCACTCCTATTCGACGCTCAGCCGATACCCAATACCGCGCACGGTCTGCAACCAGACGGGATTGGCCGGATCGCGCTCGATCTTGCGCCTGAGCCGGTTGATCTGGACGTCGATGGTGCGCTCGCCGACTTCCGCATCGCCGGTCACCAGCTCGTGGCGCGGGATCGTCTCGCCGGCCCTTGCTGCGAAGATGGCGAGGATTTCCTGCTCGCGGTCGGTGAGCTTGAGCGCCTCGCCGCCACGCTTCAGCTCGCGCCGCGCGATCTGGAAGGTGTAGGGTCCGAACACCAGTTGCTCGACCTTGGGCGTGGTCACCGGGCCGCCGCGCCTCAGGATGTTGTTGATGCGCAGGATCAGCTCGCGCGGGTCGAAGGGCTTGGGCAGATAGTCGTCCGCGCCGGCCTCGAGACCGGCGATACGGCTGTCGGTCTCGGACAGCGCGGTCAGCATGAGGATCGGCACGTCCTTCTCGTCGCGCAGCGACCTGGTCAGGTCGACGCCGTTTTCGCCGGGCATCATGACGTCGAGGACGAGCAGGTCGAAGTCGAGGCCGGCCAGCTTGCGCCGTGCCTCGTCGGCGTTGCCGGCGACCGTGACACGGAAGCCGTTTTCCGTGAGATATTGCTTGAGCAGGTTGCGGATGCGCGTGTCGTCGTCAACCACGAGCAGATGCGGTGCGTCGTCGTTCATCGCTGCGGCGGCTCCCGTCCCGTCTCTATTTTCCATCGTCTCTCCCAGGCTTGTTTCCGGGCAGATGATCGATCTGGGCCCGAAGCTCGGGGTTGACCATCGCCTTGAGGAATCGCTCGATCGAGGCGCGTTCGGCCTCACCTGCGCCTTCCAATGCAGCATGGATGCGGCGCGACTGTGGCCGGGCGAGTTCAAGCGTCAGCGTGCGCCCCTTCGCCGTCGGATACAATTCCCGCTGGCGGCGGTCGCGCGGCCCCTGGACCTGGATAATGTAGCCCGCGTCGATCAACTGCTTGAGCACCCTGGCAAGGCTCTGCTTGGTTATCTTGAGCACGTCGAGCAGTTCGGCAACGGTCAGGCCGGGCATGCGGTTGACGAAGTGCAGCACCCGGTGGTGGGCGCGGCCGAAGCCGTATTCGGAGAGGATCTGGTCCGGGTCGGACGTGAAGTCGCGATAGGCAAAGTACAAGAGCTCGATGATGGTGAAGTCGACGCCGTCGTCGGCCGTCACTGCGGTGCGGATCGGTTGGGCGGCTGCGCCGCTGCGTGGTGCCATAGGAGTCCTGCTCGTCAATTTATGTCAGCACTGTTGACATAAATTAGGTGCGATGGTAATTTTTGCCAAGCTTTTCGGCGGATTGCGAACGAAAAGGCAAGGTACGGTGGTTTTTTCCGAAACATCGTGAGTTTGCTTTGGTATTGTTGGCCGTCGACGCTTTACCCTTTCGGCCCTCTGGGCCGGCAAGCCCGATACGAAAACGATTGGCAGGCTCCGGCCTGCGGGAAGGTTTACCATGGCATCCGTTCCTTTCGACCAGCTCGATGGACACATCTGGATGAACGGCGAGTTCATCAAATGGGCAGACGCCAAGATTCACGTCCTAACCCATGGCCTGCACTATGCAAGCGCCGTATTCGAAGGCGAGCGCGCCTATGGCGGCGAGATCTTCAAGCTGACCGAGCACACCGAGCGTCTGCATGAATCGGCTCGGCTCCTCGGCTTCACCGTTCCCTATTCCGTCGCCCAGATCGACGACGCCTGCCGGGAACTGCTGAAGAAACAGGGCTTCAAGGATGCCTATGTGCGTCCGATCGCCTGGCGCGGCAGCGAGCAGATGGGCGTTTCGGCCCAGAACAACCGCATCAACGTCGCCATCGCCATCTGGCAGTGGCCGAGCTATTTCGACCCGGCGCAGAAGCTCAAGGGCATCCGCCTCGACCTCGCCGAATGGCGCCGCCCCGATCCGCGCACGGCTCCGTCCAAGTCGAAGGCGGCCGGCCTCTACATGATCTGCACGCTGTCCAAGCATGCGGCCGAGGCCAAGGGCTATGCCGATGCGATGATGCTCGACTGGCGCGGCCAGGTGGCGGAAGCCACCGGCGCCAACATCTTCTTCGTCAAGGACGGCAAGATCCACACGCCGAAGCCGGACTGCTTCCTGGACGGCATCACCCGGCGCACCGTGATCGGGCTTGCGAAGGATCGTGGCCTCGAGGTCAACGAGCGGGCGATCATGCCGGAGGAGCTGGAAGGCTTCGAGCAGTGCTTCCTGACCGGCACGGCGGCCGAAGTGACGCCCGTTTCCGAGATCGGGCCGTACCGATTCGAGGTCGGCGAAATCGCCAAGACGCTGATGAACGACTATTCGGCGGCGGTTCAGCCCAAGCGCGCGATCGCGGCAGAATAAATAGCAAGTTCAAGGACTTGATCTGAGGAAAGGGCGGTCTTGCGACCGCCCTTTCTGTTTGATTTGAGGCGAATTTGACTTTCGCGGAATTCGGGGTCTCATGTGGTCGTCGGCCGGCGGAGGTCGGCCAGCAATTTTGGAGGGAATTGTAAATGGAAACGCTTCTTCCGATCATTGTGCAAATCGTGACCGGCGTAATCGGTGGACAGGCAGTAGGCGCGGCCGTCAAGCAGGCCGCGATGGGGCAGTTGAGCAAGCTGCTCGCCGGCGGTATCGGCGGTCTCGCGGGCGGCCAGATTCTCGGCAGCCTGATGGGCGGCGCGGCCGATCCGGCCACGGCGGGCGCACTGAGCGGCATTCTCGGCGACGTCGTCGGCGGTGCTGGCGGTGGCGCGATCCTCACGGCGATCGTCGGCGCCGTCATGGGCGCGATGAAGAAGGCCTGACAATATCCCAATGTTCTCTCGACTGGGCGGCTTCGGCCGCCCTTTTCGTTTGCGCGGACGGCGGCCGGCGCGAATAGGCATGGACGGCGCGCGCCTGCGCCCCTATCTCGGTGCCAGCATCAGAAAAGGGACAGCCATGGGACAGCTCAACGCGGGCGTCGTGCCGGTCACGCCATTCCAGCAGAACTGCACGATCCTCTTCGACAACGACGACAAGACCGGCGTGGTCGTCGATCCGGGCGGGGACGTCGAGACCATTCTGGCGATACTCGGCGACAGCGGTATCAAGATCACCGCGATCTGGCTCACCCATGGCCATATCGACCATGCCGGCGGCGCGATGGAGCTGAAGGAGGCGCTCGGCGTCGAGATCGTCGGCCCGCACGAGGCCGACAAGCCCTTGCTCGACAATCTTGCGGTGCAGGCCCAGAAGTTCGGTTTGGCCGGCAGTGTGCGCAACTGCACGCCCGACAGGTTCCTGACCGAAGGCGAGACGGTGTCGTTCGGCAGTCATGTCTTCGAGGTTCTGCATTGCCCCGGCCATGCCCCCGGACATGTCGTCTACTACAACCGCGCCGCCAGGTTCGCCCATGTCGGCGACGTGCTGTTCCAGGGCTCGATCGGCCGCACCGACCTCTATGGCGGCGACCACGAAACGCTGATCCGCTCGATCAAGGACAAGCTCCTGCCGCTGGGCGACGACGTCGGCTTCATCTGCGGCCACGGTCCCGGCGGCCGCTTCGGCGACGAGCGGCGCGGCAATCCCTACCTGGTCTGACGGCAGCCTGCCTCATCCGGAAAACGAAAGCGGCGCCACGAGGTGGCGCCGCTTTTGTTTCTGGGGCAGGGAACCCGTGTCGAAGGCGTCAGTTGGCGACGCAGAAGTGCTGCTGGCCGTCATAGCCGGTGAAGGTGCCGGTGCGCGGCTTGAAGCTGCGGTAGCGGTCCGAGCAGTACTCGTACCATTCCGGGGTCCACGGCTCGACCGACGAATAGCCGCGGCCGTAATTCTCGGAATAGATCACGCGCTGCTGCGGCGCCGGGCGGTAGTATTCCTGGCGATAGATGCGGCGCGGCTGCGGCTGGTAATCATAGTCGTAATAGTCGTCGTAGACCGGCCGCGAGCGGTTGGCATTGCCGGCAATGACCGCGCCGGCGATCAGCCCGAGCGCACCGGCAGCGACGATCGCGCCAGTGTTGTCGCGGCGATGCTTGTAGTGCCTCCAGCCGTCGCTGGCCTGGGCCGCGGGCAGGGCGGCAAGGGTGGTGGCGGCAACAGCTGCCGACAGGACAATGGTCTTGATGATGCGGTTCATGTTCGGTCTCCTTCGCCGTCCAGCCCGTATCGAAGGGCGGGAGATTGGCGTCGACTAGCTGTCTAGGGGACCCAGCCTGAACGCAAGCTGAACGGATTTACCGACGTTGACG
Organism: Aminobacter sp. Piv2-1; assembly: GCF_037625995.1. NCBI lineage: Bacteria > Pseudomonadati > Pseudomonadota > Alphaproteobacteria > Hyphomicrobiales > Phyllobacteriaceae > Aminobacter > Aminobacter sp. Piv2-1. The sequence goes on along the minus strand of NZ_JARKMU010000007.1, from coordinate 227,019 downwards.
CGGCTCGCCGAAGGCCAAACGGTACCTCTCCGGCATACCGGTTTCGGACGCTTTATGGACGATCGGCCGGCGCCATGGGCTCCGGCCGCCCCGGGGCTCAGCCTACCGTCAGATTGACGGCCTTGGGGCCCTTGCCGCGCTTGTCCGGCTCGGTATCGAACGTAACTTTCTGCCCATCCTCAAGACCGGGAAGACCCGACGCCTGCACGGCCGAGATATGGACGAAGACATCCTTCGCTCCGTCGTCCGGCGTGATGAAGCCGAAGCCTTTGGCATGATTGAAGAACTTGACGGTGCCGGTCTGCGGCATGGGAAACTCCTCTGATCCCATAAATTCCAGTCTCCGGGCCGGCAAATGCCCGAAGGTGAAATTTGTCGTTCATTTTTGGGTGATCGGCAAGCGAAACTTTTGCTGGTCGGCGCCGCTCCGAAGCGGCGCCATTGCCGGGATTTGCAGGCTTCGCGCCCTTTCAAAACCGGGTCACCGGCTCAGTATTCGCAGTAGCGGATCGGGCCGATCTGGATGCACGTGCCGGGCCGCGGCCGGTACGGATCGTAGCGGTCGTAGACCCTGACCCGGCAGCTGGAGCCGACATGGCGATGGGTGACGCGCGCACCATATTGCGGCAGATAGTGCCGCTCGACGCTGCGATGGCAATCCCTCACGACCGGCTGCCGCACGATGATCGGCCGGCAGTCGGGGCGGCGGTGCCGGTGCCATGCCGTCCGGCCATATTCCGGAACATAGTGGCGCACGACCTCCGGGTGGCAGCCGCGCACCTGCACGACCAGGCCGCTGTCCGACTGCGGCTCGCCTGAGGGCAGGGCGGACGCCGGCCCGCCATAGCCAAGTGCGGCGGCCAGCAGTGCGGCGCCGAGGGAATTCAGGAATTTCATAGTCGGCCTCCTCCTGTGCGGGGGCGGTCTGTGCCCCCGGGCAAACTATGCCATCAAATGGAAGGTTCAGCCAGCGTCGTCAGCCTATGGTTGTGGCGGACGCAGGAGAGGCGATGCAAAGACAAAGGGCGCGGCGGTTTCCCGCCGCGCCCTTCGTTCAAGCGAACAGGCGAAACTCAGGCCGCGCGGAGGTTGACCGCCTTGGGGCCCTTGCCCATGCGGTCAGGCTCGACGTCGAAGGTGACCTTCTGGCCATCGACGAGCGTGCGCAGGCCCGAAGCCTCGATGGCGGAGATGTGCACGAACACGTCCTTCGCACCGCCATCCGGCGTGATGAAGCCGAAGCCTTTGGTTGCGTTGAAGAACTTTACGGTACCGGTCTGGGCCATTGGGAGAACTCCTTCACCCTATCAGTGGTCTGGACCTGCCGACCGCCTGGCGTCGGCGGCAGATCGGTGGTTTTGCTTGGCGGTCATGCATTCGCGCACGGTAAAACCCCCCGCCGAGTAACGGGGTCGTCAGAGATTCACAGTATCGGGGAAAGGGTCGTGCCAAACGTTCCAGTCTCCGGGACAGCAAATGCCCGAGTAATGCTTGTATTGCATGGAAACGTGTAGGTTGCAAGATGTCGCAGCAGCCGGCGCCGCCGCCATGGAAATCGCGAATGCCCGCCTGCGGCCAGGCCGCCATCGGCCAGACGGCGGCAACGATGGGGACAAGCCGCGCATGGGGGTTACAATCGCTGGAAGTCTTGTAAGGATCGTGCCGGCGGCAATCTTTCGCCGGGGGACGGGGGAACGAGGGAGAGTGACATGAGATTTTCGGCAAGCAGATTTGCCCGCAGGGCAGGGTTCCTGCCGCTGCTGGCGGTCGTGGCGGTGGCCTGTACGGTGGTCGTCGACGAAGGTCCGGGGCCGCGGCCGCCGCGCCCCGGCCCGGGACCGCAGTTCTGTACCCGCGAGTACGATCCGGTCTGCGCGCGGCGCGGGGGCGAGCGCCAGACCTTTGCCAATGCCTGCATGGCCGAAGCCGCCGGCTACCGCATCATCCGCGGCGGCACCTGCCGGGCGGAAGGCGGCTGGGACGACGAGGGCGGGCAGCAGTTCTGCACCAGGGAGTACCGGCCGGTCTGCGGCCAGCGCGGCGGCCAGCTGCGCACCTTCCCCAATGCCTGCGAGGCGGATTCCGCCGGCTTCCGTGTCGTCGACAGGGGCCCCTGCTAGAAGAAGGCGATCCGGCAGGCCTCCCGGCCCGAAGCTCCGGGAGGCGACCGGCCGAAACGTCAGTTGGCCGGGAACTCGGTGGCGCGCCTGACCTCGCGCACCCGGCAGTCGTCGCCGACGTGGCGGTGGCGCAGCATCAGGCCCTCGATGCGGTGGATGCGGACGTCGCGGTGGCAATCCACAGGCTGGCGGCGCGGCAGGCGGTCGACTTCGACGAGCACCGGCCGGCAGGTCTCCGGACGATGGTAGTGCGCGGCGCGGCGCCCGATCTCCTCGACATAGCCGTCGCGCACGTCGCGATGGCAGCCGCCGACCTTGATGACGAAGCCCGGCGCGGCGGGCGGCTGTGGCATCGGCGCGGCCGTCGCAGGGAGGGCGCCCACGACGAGGGCGAGCATCAACGGCAAGGACGAGAACTTCATCTGAGCCTCCTGGCTGTGGTCCCGAGCTATGCACCGGGACCGACGCGCCGCAAGGGCGGCCCGCCCCAGCGGGACAAATCTGCGGAGTCAGGGTTAGCGCGCGGTTGCCAGGGCAAGGCCCGTACCGCACGCCTTCGTGAGAAGGCCGCGCCTGCATTTCGATGCGGCTGCGGATATGGTGCGGCCTCGGAACCGGGGACGACTCATGGGCGACAACCTCCACTCGATATGGCTGAAAGACGCGCTGGTCTTCCTGTTCGCGGCCGGCGTGCTGGTGCCGCTGCTGCGCATGGTACGGGTTCCCTCGGTGTTGGGCTTCCTCCTGGCCGGGCTGGCGCTCGGCCCCTTCGGCATGGGCGCGCTGGCCGAGAGCTGGCCGTGGCTCGGCCATCTGGCTTTTTCCGACCCCGAAGCCGCCAAGCCGTTTGCCGAGCTCGGCGTGCTGTTCCTGCTGTTCCTGCTCGGGCTGGAGCTGTCGTTCGAGAAGCTGTGGATGCTGCGGCGCCTGGTGTTCGGCGCCGGCACCTTCCAGGCGGTGGCGAGCGTCGCGGCGATCGCGGTCGCGCTGGTGTTCGCCGGGTTCGACGGCCATGCCGCCCTGGCGGTGGGCCTGGCGCTGGCGCTGTCGTCGACGGCGATCGTCATGCAGACGCTGACCGAGGAGAAGCGCGCCACCGGGCCAGTCGGGCGCTCGGCGCTCGCCGTGCTGCTGTTCCAGGACATGCTCGTCGCGCCGATCCTGATCCTGATAGGCTTCCTCGCGCCCGGCAGGGACGGGGGGCTGTTCAGCGCGCTGCTCGAGGCGCTTATCCAGGGCGGCATCGCGGTGGCGGTGATCCTGTTGTTCGGCCGCTTCGTGCTGAGGGACGCCTTCGGGCTCGCGGCAAGGGCCGGCGGCCGTGATTTCCTGATGGGGCTGACGCTGCTCACCATCGTCGGCGGCGCGGTGCTGACCGCAGCCGCCGGCCTGTCGCTGGCGCTCGGTGCCTTCCTTGCCGGGCTGCTGCTCGGGGAAACCGAATTCAAGCACCAGGCCGAGGTCGACCTCGAGCCGTTCAAGGGGCTGCTGCTCGGCCTGTTCTTCATGACGGTGGGGATCGGACTCGACCTCGCCACCATGCTGGCCGGGCTGCCGGCGGTGCTTGCGGGGCTTGCGGCACTGCTGGCGCTCAAGGCGCTGGTGGCCGTCGCCGCCTGCCGCGCCTTCGGCGTCCGCCCCGCGCATGCGGTGGAGACCGCCTTCCTGCTGGCGCCGGCGGGCGAATTCGCCTTCGTCGTGGTGGCCACGGCGGCGAGCGGCGGCATCCTCGACGCGGCCACCGCCACCACCGTCACCGGGGTCGCCGGCCTGTCGATGCTCGCCAGCCCGCTGATGGCGCGGCTCGGCCGCAGGCTCGCCGGCCGCTTCGAGGAGGCGGCCGGCGCAGACGTCGACCCCGCGTGCTTTCCCGACCTCACAGGCCATGTGGTGATCGCCGGCTTCGGCCGCGTCGGCCGCACCATCGCGCATATGCTCGACGCCGAGGCCGCCGACATCGTGGCGCTGGAGCGCGATGCGGCCGTGGTGTCGCGCGAGCGTGCCGCCGGGCGCAAGGTCTATCTCGGCGATGCCGCCCGCCCGGAGATCCTGAGCCATGCGGGCGCGGCCGGCGCCAGCATGTTCATCGTCACTGTCGACAATGCCCATGATGCCGCCGCGATGGTGCGGGCGGTGCGGCGGATGCGCCCCGACGCCCCGGTGCTGGCGCGGGCCCGCGACGCCGAGCATGCGCGCGAGCTGCACGCCGCCGGCGCCGATTTCGTCATTCCCGACGCCGTCGAGGCGGGGCTGCAACTGGCGGGGCGAGCGCTCTCCGAGTTCGGCTATGCCAGCGAGGTGCTCAACGACCGCATCGCCGCCGTGCGGAACGCCGCCTACGGGCGCGCCGACGTGGCGTAGAGCATTTCCGCTTTTCCTCGAATCGCGGAAACGCTCTATCTCTTTGTTTTTGCGCAATTCCGGACGGAAAGGCGCTGCGCACGTTTCCTGGAATTGCTCGAGCCTCACCGCCTGCGCCGCTCGCGCGGCCGGCGAGCGCCTGGCTTTGCCGCCGCGGCCGCGGCGGCGTCGCGCAGTGCCGCCTGGCGGCGCTCGGCCATTATCCAGCCGAGCGCCAGCGCTTCGAAGCCACCCTCGAGCCGGGCGAGAGCCTCGCTCGACCAGAAGGCGGCGCATGGCGGGCCGCCCTCGGCTATGGTTTCGGCGCGGCAGAGCCGGCCGCGCCGGCACATCGGGTCGGTGCAAAGCTCGGGCACGCCGGTTTCGGTGGCGATGTAGCGCGCCAGCGCCAGCATCTCGGCGCGCGGCCAAGGCGGCGCGGGGAACAGGCCGGCGAGCTGCTCCTGCAGGGTTCTCGCAGTTTCCTCGAGTTCGAGCGAGAGGAGGAAATGGTCGTGGTCGGTCATGGGGTGCATGCGGGCTCCTTGGTGAAAAGTCCGGGACCGCGAGGCGTGCCGGTGCGGCACCGCGCCTCCCGCGAGGCCGGATCATGGGGTGGGAAGACGGGCGGTCGGCAGCTCGCTCGTCAGTAGTGGAATGTGCGGTCCACCGACCGCCCGTCCGGTGTCTGTCCCTCGGTCGGCCGGTCACAGGTCTGTCCCACGGTCTTTTCGTGGCCTGAACCCGCGGCTTCTCCGCATCGCCCGGCACCCGCCATCTGCGGCGCGTGCCGGAGCAACGCCGGCCTGTCGTCGGGCCCTCGGAGCCACGGCTACCGCAGCCGTGGCGGGAGGTCACCGCCGCCCTCCCTGATACCCGGTGCGCACCAGGTTCCCGTGAGGACAGTGCCTGAAGTATAGGCCGGGCGCTCCAGGCGGTGGAAAAGCCGGCCGAAGATTTTTTTTTAAAGCCCAACCGGATCAAATGTTTGGTGGAGATGGGCGCGGGAATTTATCCCACGGTGCGGGCAGGGAGCTGCGTCTGCCGGTGAGGCCGAGTTTCTCCATGGCCAAAGAAAAAGGTAAGCTGTCGGGAACCGCGCCGGTCGTTCGTCCTTTGGATGCAAAAGCACCATGCAATCACCCGGAGGCTCCCAATGATCCCCACCATCACGGCCTTCGAACGGTCGCCCGACCGCGGCAGGGGACAGGCGCGCGACATGCGTGTTCGCTGGGCGCTCGAGGAAGTGGGCCAGCCCTACGACGTCCGTCTCGTCTCGTTCAGCGAGATGAAGCAGCCGGCGCATCGCGCGCTCAATCCGTTCGGGCAGATCCCGACCTATGAGGAGGACGATCTCGCTTTGTTCGAGTCGGGCGCGATCGTGCTGCACATAGCGGAGCGCCATGCGGGCCTGCTGCCGGACGAGACGAATGCCCGGGCGCGCGCGATCACCTGGATGTTTGCCGCACTCAGCACGCTGGAGCCGCCGATCGTCGACAGGGAAATCGCCAAGCTCGTGGAGCGCGACGAGACCTGGCATGAAAAGCGCCTCCCGCTGGTCGAGGATCGCATCCGTGGCCGGCTCGGCGAACTGTCGGCTCGCCTTGGCGATGCCGACTGGCTCGACGGTGCGTTCAGCGCCGGCGACCTTCTGATGGTGATGGTGCTGCGCCGGTTGAACGGATCGGGATTGCTGGACGAGTACCCGAACCTCGCCGCCTATGTCGCCCGCGGTGAAGCGCGGCCGGCCTTCAAGCGTGCTTTTGACGCCCAATTGGCGGTTTTCACCGCCGCGTCGAAAGGCGGATGAGGGCGCTCCGCGTTCAGGATGGGCGCGCGCCGCGTCGAGGCCGGAGACATTTTTTTCGGAGACAGCGCCGCCGCGCATTGACTACCCATACCCGATTGGCTATGTGTCGTCGCATAGCCAATCGGGTATGGATCATGCCGCAGCTTCAGGATGCAATGTTCCGCGCGCTTGCCGATCCGACGCGGCGCGGGCTGTTCGAGCGGCTCTGCCGCGAGGGGGATACGACGGTGGTGGGGCTGCTGGCCGGGGCCGGCGTCTCGCAGCCGGTGGTTTCCAAGCATCTCAAGATACTGAAGGCCGCAGGCCTGGTGCACGACCGGCACGAGGGCCGCTACACCTATTACAGCGCCGAGCGCGACGGGCTCAGGTCGCTGATCGACTGGACGAGCCGGATGACCGGCTTCTGGAACGACCGCTTCGACGATCTCGACAATCTGCTCAGGAGGATGGACCAATGACCGAAACGATGGAAACGACGCGCGCGGTCGTGGTCGAGCGCGATTTTCCCTATCCGCCGGAAAAGCTCTGGCGGGCGCTGACGCAGCCACATCTGATCGCCGAATGGCTGATGCGCAACGACTTCAGCGCGGAAGCCGGCCGCCGCTTCACACTGTCCGCCGACTGGGGCCAGGTCGACTGCGAGGTCGAGGCGGTCGAGCCGAACCGCTCGCTGTCCTACCGCTGGGACACCAAGGATTTGCGCAGCATCGTCACCTGGACGCTCGCCCCCACCGCGACGGGCACGAGCCTGCGGATGGAGCAGCGCGGTTTCACGCCAGAGCAGAAGGCCTATTTCCAGGGCGCGACGGTCGGCTGGCCGCGCTTCATCGCCCAGTTGGGCGAAGTCGTCTCGAGGCTGGACTGACCCCAATCGAATACCGGGAGCATTGACATGAACTCAACGATCAGGGCGATCCATCGCTGGACGTCGCTCGTCTTCAGCCTGGCCGTCGCCTCGATATTCGCCGGCATGGCCGTCACCCAGCCGCCCGAATGGTTCTACTACCTGCCGCTGCCGCCGCTCGCCGTGCTGATCCCGACCGGCATCCATATGTTCTTCCTGCCCTATTTCAGCGGCCAGCCGAAGGGAGTGCCGGCCGCGAAGGGCCATGCCTGATGGCGGGGACCGGCAGTCCAAAACTCCTGTCCGGCGGCAATCCGCAGATCGCCAAGGGTTACGGCGACGCCGTCGTGCAGGCCTATATCGAGGCCATGCCCGGCTGGAAGTCCGGCGTCGGGCGCCGCCTCGACACGCTGATCTCGGAGGCGGTTCCGGGCGTGGCCAAGGCGGTGAAGTGGAACTCGCCCTTCTATGGCGTGGAGCAGGGAAGCTGGTTCCTCGGGTTCCACTGCATGACCCGATACGTCAAGGTCGCGTTCTTCAAGGGCGCGCATCTCACCCCGCTGCCGCCCGGCACCTCGAAGCAGGCGGAGGTGCGCTATCTCGACATCTATGAGGACCGCCCGTTCGACGAGCGGCAGTTCTCCGACTGGGTCAGGCAGGCAAGCGCCCTGCCCGGCGAGAGGATGTGAGGCGGCGGTCGAGGGCGCGGGGCGCTCCGTCTGACGGCGTCAGTCGTTGTCGTCGCGGCCGGCCGATTGGTCGCGCTTGCCGAGCAGGATCTCGCGCTTGCCGACATGGTTGGGCGTGCCGACGATGCCATCCTTTTCCATGCGCTCGACCAGCGAGGCGGCACGGTTGTAGCCGATGCCGAGGCGGCGCTGGATGTAGGAGGTGGAGCACTTCTTGTCGCGCAGCACGACCTTGACGGCCTCGTCGTAGATGTTGTCGCCGTCCTCGGCCGCCACCGAACCCTTGTCGAAGACCGGGCCCTGGTCGGCTTCCTCCTCCTCGTCGTCCTCGTCGGCGGTGACGGTCTCGAGATACTCGGGCCGCCCTTGCGCCTTGAGATGGGTGACGACGTGCTCGACCTCGGCATCGGAGACGAATGGGCCGTGGACGCGGGCGATGCGGCCGCCGCCGGCCATGTGCAGCATGTCGCCCTGGCCGAGCAGCTGCTCGGCGCCTTGTTCGCCGAGAATGGTGCGGCTGTCGATCTTGGACGTGACCTGGAAGGAGATGCGGGTCGGGAAATTGGCCTTGATGGTGCCGGTGATGACGTCGACCGAGGGACGCTGGGTCGCCATGATGAGGTGGATGCCGGCGGCGCGCGCCATCTGGGCGAGGCGCTGGATGGCGCCTTCGATCTCCTTGCCGGCGACCATCATCAGGTCGGCCATCTCGTCGACGATGACGACGATGTAGGGCATCGGCGCGAGATCGATCTCCTGCTCCTCGAACAGCGGCTCGCCGGTGCCCTTCTCGAAGCCGGTCTGCACCTGCATGACGACGGTTTCGCCATTGTCGCGGGCGGTCGCGGCGCGCTGGTTGTAGCCGTCGATGTTGCGGACGCCGAGGCGCGCCATCTTGCGGTAGCGGTCCTCCATCTCGCGCACCGCCCATTTCAGCGCGGTGACCGCCTTCTTGGGATCGGTGACGACGGGGGTGAGGAGGTGCGGGATGCCGTCGTAGATCGACAGCTCCAGCATCTTGGGGTCGACCATGATGAGGCGGCATTCCTCCGGCTTCAGCCGGTAGAGCAGCGACAGGATCATGGTGTTGATGGCGACCGACTTGCCCGAGCCGGTGGTGCCGGCGACGAGAAGGTGGGGCATCTTGGCGAGCTCGGCGATGACGGGCTCGCCGCCGATGGTCTTGCCGAGGCAGAGCGCCAGCTTGCACGAGGTGTTGCGGAAACCGTCGGACTCGATCAGCTCGCGGAAATAGACGGTCTCGCGCGTCTCGTTGGGCAGCTCGATGCCGATGACGTTGCGGCCCGGGATGACGGCGACGCGCGCGGAAATCGCCGACATGGAGCGGGCGATGTCGTCGGCGAGGCCGATGACGCGGGAGGATTTGACGCCCGGCGCCGGCTCGAACTCGTAGAGGGTGACGACGGGGCCGGGGCGGACATGGATGATCTCGCCCTTGACGCCAAAGTCCTCGAGCACGCTTTCGAGCAGGTCGGCGTTCTGCTCGAGCCGCTCCTGCGACATGTAGAAGCCCTGGCCCTCCGGCGGCAGCTGCAGCAGTTCCTCCGAGGGCAGGTCGTAGTCGTCGCCCGAGGCGACGGCCGCGAGCTTGCCAGCGATCGGCAGCGCCGGGGCCTGGCGCTGCGCCGGCATGGTGATCTCGACGCTCCGGGCGGCAGGCGCCACGTCGTTGGCGGCGACGCGCGGCGACGGCTCCCTGACCTCGGCGGGTATGGCCTCGACAGGGGCTGCCTCTGCCGCGACGGCCGGGGCTTTGGCCACCGGTTCAGGGGCAGGGGCGGCCGGGATGGCTGCGGCGGGCGCGATGACGGGGGCGGCGACCGGCGCAGCGCTTGCGGCATGCGTACCGTGCGCCGGCGACGGCCGTTCGATGACGCGATAGAGCGCGGTGATCTCGGGCCCCGCAACCGGGCGCGGCCCGGGGCGGCGGGCCGCCGGGGCGGTAGCGGCGGGCACGCGCCGCGTTTCCGCCGGCCGGACCTCGACGACATAGGGGGCGCCGAACTCGAAGTAGGCGTGATCGGACAGATAGGACCAGCGCGTGTCGGGCATTGCCGCGGGCCTGGCCGCGACGGCGGCCGGCTGGCGTGCGGCGGCGGCGGCGCGGGCCGCGGCCATGGCATGGGCGGTCGGCGCGGGCAGCGGTGCGGTGGCGAGCACCTGGGCACGTTCGACGACGCGGTCGAGCGACGGACGGGCGTGCGAAGCGTTCGGCATCGAAGCGGCGGCGGCCGGCGCAGCAACGGGCGAATCGGGCAGGGCAAGGGCCTCGGCCGGCTGGGCGCCTTCCTCGACGGCGTGCTCGGCATCCTCGGGACGGATCTTCTTGACCTCGCGGTCGGGCGTGCGGGTGAAGCGCACGTTGGGCGCCAGGAAGAAATAGTCCTGCCAGCCCGGGCGGGCGAACTCACCCTCGCTGCCGCCGAAATTCGGGAAGACGTCGCCTTCCCTGGGCTTCATGTAGCTGTGTTCGTTGCCGCGCAGGCTGACGATGCGGCCGGCGAAATCGACCGCATGGGCCTGATCGCGCGCGGTCTCGCGGCGCTGCTGCTCGCCCTCTCCAGCTTCCGTGCCCGATAGATTTGCCCGAGGAAAACGCATGGATGCCATACTCAAGACTCGCCGGTTTGAACGCCTCCCGAGCAATAGGAACCGATGGTTAACAGTTTCTTCCGAAAACAGCGCTGGACGACCCGAACAGACCCGTTTTGGTACAGCCGGACGGGCACTCCCAAGCATTCCCAAGGGGTTGGCGGGCGAACAATTTTCTTGGGCCGTCGGGCCCGCCGCTAGAGTTCCTCGAGCGCGTCGCCGAAGGCCTCGATACCCCTGAGCCGGGTGCGGCCGGCCGCCCCGGCGCGCTCGATGGCGCGGGTGGCGAGCAGGTGGCAGATCGCCATCACGGCGACATGATTGAACAGGGGCCCCGGCGCGAGGGTGTGGCAGCGGAAGTGCCAGGCAGCAGACTGGCGGTGCGGCACGCCCTCGTCGGTGATGTAGAGCAATTGCGCGCCGCTCTTTTCGATCGCCGCGAGAATCATGTCCATGCGGGCGATGCGCCGGCGCATGCCGAAGACGACGGCGACGTCGCCCTTGGCGACGCTGACGAGGTGCTCGCCGAGCGTCTGGCCGCCGCCGGGGATGGCGACGATGTTCTCGACCACCTGGGTCATCTGCCACTGCAGGTAATCGGCGAAGGGATGGCTCGAGCGGAAGCCGAGCACCCAGACCTTGCGGGTCGACAGCATGGCGTCGACGACGGCGTCGATCTGGGCGTCGGTGACGCCGGCGAAGGTGCCCTCGATGTTGGCGATGCCCTGGGCGACGTGGGCGCCGAGCGACTGGGCGCCGGCGGCGTCGGTGGAGGTCGTCAGGAACAGGCGCGAGCCGGTCTGCTTCTCCTCGCGCGCATGGCGGCGCGCCTCCTCGTAGTTGTCGTAGCCGAGGCGCTTGACGAAGCGCGACACGGTGGCGTTGGAGACATGGGCGAGTGTCGCAAGCTCCGAGGCCGAATAGCTGGCGAGCTCGCCGGGGAAGTCGCAGACGAAGTCGCCCAGCCGGCGCTCGGCAGGATGGAGGTCGTCCAGGGCTTCCCTGACGCGGAAGAGGAATGACCGTTCCTTGGATGCCATCATGCTGCCTTCGATTCCTTCGCTGCCGATGCAGATTTGCGCGTCTCGGGGGCGCTTCGCAAGTGCGTGCCGGGCAGGGCCTCGATCGGCGGGGGCGCATTCGCCCAGGAATCACAAGAACATAGGCTCCCGACCCCGAGTTCCGGGCCGGCCGAACCCGTGGGCCCAAGTTTAGGCTGTAAAATGTGATTTTCATATGCTAGGTTTGTGAAAATCAGTTTTCACATCTGGTTCAGCCAAGGGAGGAGAAACCATGGCAGCTGAAGGTATGGTGCAATCCGGCAAGTCATCGCCGGTCATAAGACAATTGGAAACGTCGCTGAGCCGGATCGGCGTCACCGGCGCGCACAAGCAGATCATCGCGCTGGTGCTCATCGGCGTCCTGTTCGACGCCTTCGAGCAGAACACGATCGGCGTTTCGGGGCCGATGCTGAAGGCAAGCTGGGGGCTGACCGGCGCGGACATCGGCCTGCTCAACACGATCACATTCGGCAGCGCGGCGATCGGCCGCCTGCTGTCGGGCATCCTCGGCGACCGCTACGGCCGCAGGGTGATGCTGACCTTCAACCTCCTGCTCTTCACCATCGGCTCGCTGGCCTGCGCGCTGGCGCCGAACTTCGCGGCACTCGCCGTCGCGCGCGGCATCGTCGGCTTCGGCATCGGCGGCGAGATCTCGACCGCGGTGACCATGCTGTCCGAGTTCTGCTCGCCGAAGTTCCGCGGCACCGCCGCGGGCCTGGTCAATGTCGGCGCCGGCGGCTTCGGCAACTTCCTGGCCCCTGCCTTCGGTCTGCTGATATTCACCATCTTCCCGGGCGACAACGGCTGGCGCTGGCTGTTCGCGGCACTTGCGGTGCCGGCGCTGCTGGTGGTGTTCTACCGCCGCTTCGTGCCGGAGACGCCGCGCTTCCTCGCCTCGCAGGGCAGGATAGCGGAAGCCAACAAGGTGCTGTCGATCCTGGAATCGGGCACGCTGCGGCCAAAGAACCTCGTGGTGCGCGAATATCTCAAGGACGACACCGCGCAGGAAGCCCCCGCCAAGGGCGCCTGGAAGGAGCTGTTCCGCGCGCCCTTCATCGGCCGCACCATTCCCGTCGCCATCGCCATCCTGATGAGCTACGGCGCGCAGCTGTCGGTGCTCACCCTGATGCCGATCATCTTCGTGTCGATGGGCTACACGCTGCAGGGCAGCCTGCTCTACTCGATGATCATCCAGAGCGGCAGCGTGCTGGGCGCCATCGCAGCCTCGATGTTCGGCTACTACTTCCCGCGCAAGCGGGTGCTGACGGTGGGTGCCGTGTTCGCCTGCCTGGCGGCCATTTCGATCGCCTATCTCGGCACCAACATCTACCTGGTGCTGATGTTCGGCGCGATCTTCCAGTTCTTCGTGCTGCTGCTCAACACCTCGATCTGGATCTATGCGCCGGAACTGTTCCCGACCCGCATCCGCGCCTTCGGCGTCGCCTTCATCCTGGCGACGGGTTCGGCGGCCGGCTCGTTCGTGCCCACCATCGCGGGCGCGCTGTTCGACGCCTACGGCATGATCGGCGTGTTCGGCCTGGCGGCGGCTATGTACGCGGTCTTCGCCGTCTGCATCCAGATGGGTCCGGAGACCTACGGAATGTCCATGGAAGACCTGACGCAGCCGGCAGAGGTGGAAACGCCCGAGCCGTCGGTGCGGCGGGCCGAAGCAAGAGCGTAAATGATGAATGAGACGTCCCACATCCTGTTGATCAACCCCAACAGCTCGCATGCAACGAGCGACATGATGCATGCGATCGCTCGCAAGGCGGCGACAGGACGGATGGCCGTGGCAATCGCCACGGCTACCCGCAACCCGCCGATGATCGTCAACGGCCTGCAGCTCGAAGCCTCGGCCGAGCAGGTGATCGAGATCGGCTGCGAGCACGACGACGAGTGCATGGGCATCGTGGTCAGCGCCTTCGGCGATCCGGGGCTGGCCGCGCTCCGGCAGCGCGTCGGCGTGCCGGTGGTGGGCATCTGCGAGGCCTCGATGATCGAGGCCTCGCGCGGCGGCCGCAGGTTCGGCGTGGCAACCTCGACGCCCGACCTGACCGACGCCATCGCCGGGCGCGCCCGCGACCTCGGCCTGGCACATCTCTACACCGGCATCCGCTGCACGCCGGGCGATCCGATCGCGGTGGCCGGCGACGAAAAGCTTCTCAGGCAGTCGCTGGGCGAGGCGGTGCGCGAATGCATCGAGCTCGACGGGGCCGAGGCGGTGATCATCGGCGGCGGCCCGCTCGGCCAGGCGGCGGAACAGCTGCAGCCGCTGTTCGAAACACCCGTCATCGCGCCGATCCCCTGCGCGATCGAGCGGCTCATCGGCATGCTGCCGCAGCGCGCAGCCTGACGAAACCGCAGTCCGGGTCGGGAAGCGCGTCGTGGAGAATTCCGCGGCGCGCTTTCTCGCATTCAGGCGGGTTCTTCCTGGCGGGGTCGGAGCAGATGCCTTCGACGGGCTTCTGGCCATGGCGCGCGAATGCGCCTGCGCGGGCGGCTACGGCTTCAAGGGTACGATCGGCTTCGCCGCCGGATTGCAGGCGGGGAGCCGGTGCCCGCCTGGGTGGCGCTAGACCCTATGTCTTAGGGCGCAAGAGCTACGTCTTTGCGTGCATCATTTGCAGCCCGCGCGTGATAGTCTGCGCGCGGGAGAAACGGCGGCAACGCCAGATGCGCCCGCACGCCTTCCGCAATCCAGGGAGGTCGAAATGGCATATTACGTTTACCTGGTGAACTTTACCGACCAAGGGGTACGTACCGTAAAGGACACGACCAAGCGGGCCGAAGCTTTCAGGGCCCTGGCCGAGAAGCTCGGCGGCAAGGTGCATACGCTGCTGTGGACCCTCGGCAAGCATGACGTGGTGACCGTCGTCGAGGCGCCCGACGATGCGGTCGCGACGGCGCTCAGCCTGTCGATATCGGAACGCGGCAACGTCAAGACCCAGACGCTGCGGGCCTTCGATGCCGCGGAAATGGACAAGATCCTGGCCAAGATGGCCTGAGCCATTCTCGGGGCGGAAGCCGGGTTTTTCCTAGGCTTCCGCCGTCTTATTGCCGCAACGACGATCCTTCCGGCGTGACCTGAACGCCGAACGCGCGAGCGGGCGCTTGCGTTCGCCCTGGGTTCGGACGATGGTCCGGCGTCCTCAGGCGCATGCGGCATCGAATTGAACCACCACGGCTCCAGCCAAAGGCCCGATCCGGCAGCCTTCATCGCGGCGAACATGCGGATCGCCGCGGTTCCGGCGCTGCCCGGCATCCGGCTCTACGCGGCGCATCCGGGCAGCGGGCTGCGGCGGCTGGCGGCCGGGCAGGGGGACGACGCTCCGCCGCCCTACTGGGCCTATCAATGGGCCGGCGGGCTGGCGCTTGCCCGGCATTTCCACGCGCGGCCCGAGACGGTCGCGGGGCGCCGGGTGCTCGACCTCGGCGCCGGGTCCGGGCTCGTCGGCATCGCCGCGATGACGGCAGGGGCGCGCAGCGTCATCGCGGCCGAGATCGATGCCAACGCGGTCGCCGCGATCGGCCTCAACGCGGCGCTGAACGGCGTCGCGCTCACGGTGCTGGCCGACGACCTGCTCGGCGGGCCGCCGCCCGCCGTCGACCTCGTCGCGGCCGGAGACGTGTTCTACGACGCCGGCCTCGCGGGCCGGGTGACCGGCTTCCTCGACCGTTGCCTGGCGGCGGGCGTCGCGGTGCTGGTCGGCGATCCCGGCCGGTCCGGCCTGCCGCGGCAGCGCCTGCGGCCGGTCGCGGAATATGACGTGGCCGACGTCGGCCTGGCCAGCGGGACGGGAACCGTGCCGGGCGCGGTCTATGCTTTCGTCGCCTGACGGCGTGGCTTGACATCTTCCATATGTGGGAATATTTCTCATATATGGAAAAGATCGAAGTTGCCGGGATCGACGAGCGCATCGCGCAGCGCCTGAGGGGGCTGAGGGCCGAGCGCAACTGGTCGCTTGACGAGCTGGCGCGGCGCAGCGGCATCAGCCGCGCCAGCCTGTCGCGGTTAGAGAATGCCGAGGTCAGCCCGACGGCGAGCTCGCTCGGCAGGCTGTGTGCCGCCTATGGTCTCACCCTGTCGCGGCTCATGCATATGGTGGAGGGCGATTTCGCGCCGCTGGTGCCATCCGACGCGCAGCCGGTTTGGGTCGATCCGGAGACGGGCTTCAACCGCCGCTCGGTGTCGCCGCCGGCGCAGACGCTGGCCGGCGAGGCGCTGGAATGCCGGCTCGGGCCGGGCACGCGCATCGGCTATGACGCGCCGCCGCGCCCGGGCCTCGAGCACCATCTGGTGCTGGTCGAAGGGCAGCTGGAGGTCACTGTCGACGGCAAGAGCCATGCGCTCGGACCGGGCGACTGCCTGCGCTACCAGCTGTTCGGGCCGAGCGCCTTTTCGACGCCCGAAGGAACCGGGGCGAGATATTTCCTCTTCATGGTGTGAGGCACGATGACGGACGACATCGGCATTTCGGCCTTCGCGGCTGAGGACCTGCGCGAAAACCTGGGCGAGCTCGGCGGATTGCTCAATGCCTGCGTGCATGGCGGCGCGAGCATCAGCTTCGTGCTGCCCCATTCGCAGGCCGACAGCGAGGCATTCTGGCTCGACAAGGTGCTGCCGGGGGTAGCCGACGGGACGCGGCTGCTGCTGGTGGCGAAAAAGGGCGGGCGGATCGCCGGTTCGGTGCAGCTCAACGGCGACATGCCGCCCAACCAGCCGCACCGGGCCGAGGTCAACAAGCTCTTGGTCCATCCCGATTTCCGGCGCTCTGGCATCGGCCGCAGGCTGATGGCCGAGCTGGAGCAGAGGGCGGCCGCGGCGGGGCGCAGCCTGATCACGCTCGACACGCGCAGCGGCGACAAGGCCGAGCCGCTCTATGCCGGGCTCGGCTACCGGACGGTGGGCATCATCCCCGGTTTCGCCCGCGACCCGATGGGCGGCGAGCGGCTCGACCCGACGACCATCATGTACAAGACCCTCTGAGGCCGGCCGCCCGGCCTGCAACCTTGGATTTTGAGATCGCCGCGCCCATATCTTCGGTATGGAGCTTTGAGCGTGGAACGCGCGCGTATGGCCCTTTTCGCCGCGGCCCTTGGCGTCGCCGCGGTCCTGGGCCTCTCTCCCCCGAAAGCGGAGGAGGGCGGCCGGGGGCAGCTCGTGTTGACCGTCGAGATCGACGGCGCCATCGGCCCGGCGAGCGCCAGGCTGCTGGAAGAGGGGCTGGCCGAGGCGAAGGAGCGCAAGGCCGAGGCCGTCATCCTGCAGATGAACACGCCGGGCGGGCTGGTCACCTCGATGCGCGAGATGATCGCCGACATACTGGCGTCGCCGGTGCCGGTGATCGGCTATGTCGCGCCGTCCGGCGGCCATGCGGCGAGCGCGGGCACCTACATCCTCTATGCGACCCATGTGGCGGCGATGGCGCCGGGCACCAATATCGGCGCGGCCACGCCGGTCGAGTTCGGCGGACTGACGCCGTCGCAGCCCGGCGAGGACGGCAAGGACGCGGGCAAGGACCAGAAGACCGCGCCGGCTTCGGGCGACGCCATGACGGCCAAGATCACCAACGATGCGGTGGCGCTGATCCGCAGCCTGGCGGAACTGCGCGGCCGCAACGCCGAGTGGGCCGAGAAGGCGGTGCGCGAGGCGGCCAGCCTGTCGGCGAACGCGGCGCTCGAGCAGCGCGTCATCGAGTTCGTCGCCCGCGATACCGCCGAACTGCTGCAGATGAGCAACGGCAGGATCGTCGAGGCGGGCGGGGCGAAGCGGCCACTGGCGACCAGGGACGCCGTAGTCGAGAAGGTCGAGCCGGGCTGGCTGATCGAGCTTTTATCGGTCATCACCGACCCCAACGTGGCGGTGATCCTGATGCTGATCGGCATCTACGGCCTGGTCTTCGAGTTCTCGACCCCCGGAGCGGTGGCGCCCGGCGTGATCGGCACGATCAGCCTGCTGCTCGGGCTCTATGCGCTCAACCTGCTGCCCATCAACTACGCCGGGCTGGGGCTGATGCTGCTCGGCCTCATCTTCCTCGTGATCGAGGCCTTCAACCCTACCGTGGTGCTTGGCCTTGGCGGCGTGACGGCGTTCCTGCTCGGGGCGGCGATGCTGCTCAAGGTCGACAGCCCCGGCTTCGAGCTGTCCTGGGTCGTGACGGGCACCGCCGCGGCGCTGTCGCTGGGACTTGCGCTGCTGACGGGAAGCTACCTTTGGACGGCGCGCCGGCGGCCGTCGCGCGTCGGCGCCCAGGCGATGCGCGGGCTGCCGGCAGAAATCCTCGACTGGTCCGGCGGCGAGGGCCATGTGCTCGCCCAGGGCGAGCGCTGGCGCGCGCGCGCCGCAGACAACCTCGCGCCGGGCGACACCGTCGAGGTCACGGGCATCGAGGACCTGGTGCTACAGGTCGAGCGGCGCAAGCTGCGCCAGCCAGGCGACGGAGAACGGCCATGATCATCGGATATGTGAGCTACCTTGCACTCGCGCTCGTCATCGTCACCTTCCTGTCCGCCGCGATCCGTATCCTCAGGGAGTACGAGCGCGGCGTCATCTTCACGCTTGGCCGGTTCACCGGCGTCAAGGGCCCCGGGCTCATCATCCTGATCCCCTTCGTCCAGCAGATGGTGCGGGTCGACCTGCGCGTGGTGGTGCAGGACGTGCCGCCGCAGGACGTGATCTCGCGCGACAACGTCTCGGTGAAGGTCAACGCGGTGCTCTATTTCCGCATCGTCGACGCCGAGCGGGCGATCATCCGCGTCGAGGACTTTCTGGCGGCGACCAGCCAGCTGGCGCAGACCACGCTGCGCTCGGTGCTGGGCAAGCACGAACTCGACGAGTTGCTGGCCGAGCGCGACCGGCTCAACGCCGACATCCAGGAGATCCTCGACCAGCAGACCGACGCCTGGGGCATCAAGGTGACCAATGTCGAGATCAAGCACGTCGACCTCAACGAGAGCATGGTGCGCGCCATCGCCAAGCAGGCCGAGGCGGAGCGGCTGCGCCGCGCCAAGGTGATCAACGCCGAGGGCGAGCAGCAAGCGGCCGAAAAGCTGGTCGAGGCGGGCCGGATGCTGGCGCAGGAGCCGCAGGCGATGCAACTGCGCTATTTCGCGGCCCTGCACGACGTGGCCGGCGAGCGCTCGTCGACGGTGGTGTTCCCGGTGCCGATGGACCTGCTGGGGCACCTGAATTCGCGGCCGCCGGCGGAGGCCGCCAAGCCGAAGTGAAAGCCGCTCTGCCGCTCTCCCTTCTGGAGCGGCGAGGTGACTTGCGGTAGAATCCCGGGGCAATATTCACGGAGGTGGTGTCATGAATACCGTCCCTGAATGGCATCTCGTCGGCGACTGGTTCGACATCTGCAGCTGCGACATCCCCTGTCCCTGTGAATTCGCCCAGGCCCCCACAAACAACGCCTGCCAGGGCATGCTCGCCTGGCATATCCGCGAGGGGCATTTCGGCGACGTCATGCTCGACGGCTTCAGCCTGGTGGCGCTCGGCGCGTTCGAGGGCAATCTGTGGGCCGGCGAGGGCAAGGCGCGCATGGGCCTGTTCATCGACGAGCGGGCGGACGAGCGCCAGCGCGAGGCGATCCAGACGATCTTCGGCGGCCAGGCCGGCGGCTGGCCGGCGGCCTTCGCTTCGAACATCGGCGAGATGCGCGGCGTCGAGTTCGTGCCGATCACGTTCGAGGTCGCCGACGACCTCGCCTACTGGCACGCCGAGGTGCCCGGCCGCGTCATCGGGCGGGCCGAGGCACTCTCGGGTCCGACCACGCCGCCCGGCATGCGCGTGCAGACGCTGAACCCGCCCGGATCGGAGGTCGGTCCCGGCCAGGTCGCGACCTGGGGCCATTCGACCAAGGTCAGGACCGACGGCTTCGGCTTCGACTGGACGGGCGAGAACCGCTCCAGCAAGCACATCCCGTTCGACTGGACCGGACCCGGCCCGGCATAGGCAATGGCCATGCCGTCACAGGCAGGCTGGCTCGATCGGCTGAAGCAGTTTGAGCGGCGCGGCCGGGTGCCGCTCGGCCTGCTGCTGTCGCTGCTGGTGCTGACCGTCGCAGCCTGGTGGCTGACCCTCTACCAGGCCGTCAGCATGGACATGCCGATGGGGCTCGCCGTCCGCGGCGGCAGCGACGGGATGGCTTCCGGCGAGATGTCGGGCATGGCGATGTCGGGCATCGCCGCCAGCGGCTGGTCGCCGGAGGGAGCCGCGGTGTTCGTGGCGCTGTGGACGGTGATGATGGCGGCGATGATGCTGCCGGCGGCGGCACCGATGATCTTCATGTTTGCCCAGGCGCAGGCGCGGCGCGACCCGTCCGTCGCGGTGCCGACCTGGATTTTCGCGGCCGGCTACATGCTGGTCTGGGCGGCGGCCGGGCTCGGCGTCTATGTGGCGGTGCAGATCGGCAGCGACGTCGCCACCGCTCTCGCCCCGGACGCCAGGGCAAGATGGGCACCGCTGGCGCTCGGGGCGACCATCGCTGCTGCCGGGCTCTACCAGTTCCTGCCGGCGAAGCGGGTGTGCCTCAGCCATTGCCGCTCGCCGCTCGCCTTCGTGGCGCTGCACTGGCGCGACGGCAGGCTGGGCGCGCTGCGCATGGGGCTGAGACACGGCGCCTATTGCTTCGGCTGCTGCTGGGCGCTGTTTGCCGTGCTGGTGGCGGCGGGCACGATGAGCCTGGCCTGGATGCTGCTGCTCACGCTGGTGGTCTTCGCCGAGAAGCTGTTTGCGCACGGCCCGCGCGTCGCCTCGGCAGTCGGCGCGGTGCTCATCGGACTGGGCGCGGCAATCGGCAGCGGCTCGACCGCGATGCCGTGGGTTTCGTAGAAGCGGGGGCTGAGGCGCCGGACGGTAGCGCCAATCGTCATGGTTGGTTTCATAGAGACGGCCACAACCATGTGTTCAAGAATATCGTCTATTTCGGGTTCGGCGAGGCGGCCGCCCGGTCGATCATCCCATGGCCGAACTACGAGACGCCCAACGGCTGCGCGGATTCGCGCTTGACCGGGAGCTGCTAAAGGATTACGACTGACGAAATTAGAAATTCGTCATTCGTTAACTGGACACCTGGAATGAACGAAGTCGCCGAAAATACCGTGGATCTGGCGCGCCAGGAAACGGTGACGCGCATCCTCGATTCAGCCGAGCGGCTGTTCCGGCACTATGGCTACGCCAAGACCAACGTGGCCGACATCGCCCGCGACCTCGGCATGTCGCCGGCCAACATCTACCGTTTCTTCGCCTCGAAGGTGGAGATCCACCAGGCGATCTGCGGCCGCATGCTCGGCGCGGTCTACCAGATGGCGTGCAACACCATGCGCGGGCCAGGCAGCGCCGAGGAGCGGCTGCGCCGCTACGTGCACCAGCAGCACCAGTTGACGGTCGACACCTTGCTCGACCAGCAGAAGGTGCACGAGATGGTGATCGTCGCCATGGAGCGCGACTGGCACGTCATCGAAAAACACGTCGACCGCATCCACGATCTCATGGCGGAAGTCATCGCCGAGGGGATCGCCGCGGGCGAATTCGTCGAACAGGACCCGGCCGTGGCGGCGCGCTGTTTCGGCGCCGCGACCGTGACGCTGTGCCACCCGCAGATGGTGGCGCAGTGCCTTTCCAAGGAAAATCGGGCGTCCGCGGAGGAACTCGTCGAGTTCCTGATCGCGGCGCTCAAGAGGAACTAGAAGCGGCCCACGGGCCAACCACAATCGAACATCATCGGGAGTGCGAACGATGCTTTCGTTCAGAAGCTTCAATACCAGCTTGCGTCCTCTTTTCAGCCTCGCGATCGTTTCGCTGATCGGCGCCGGGCTTGCGGCCTGTTCGGAGGCGAAGACCGAGACGGTCGAGGCGATCCGCCCGGTCAAGGTCGTGGAGATCGCCAAGACCGACACGACGCGCGAACTCAACTATTCGGGCGCGGTGAAGGCCCGGACCGAGATGAATCTCGGCTTCCGCGTCGGCGGCAAGATCACCGAGCGCGTCGCCAACATCGGCGACCGGGTGAAGCCGGGCGACCTGCTCGCCCGCATCGACCCGACCGACTACCAGCTTGGCGTCGCGAGCGCGGAGGCGAACCTCGCGGCCGCCGAGAAGCAGGTCGAGACGGCTAAGCTCGCCGACCAGCGCGCCGAACAGCTCTATGCCCGCAAGTTCGCCTCCGAGGCGCAGCGCGAGCAGGCGGCACTCGCCTACAAGCAGTCTGCCTCGCAGCGCGACGCGGCACTATCGTCGCTCCGGCAGGCGAAGAACCAGGTCGGCTATGCCGAGCTGCGCTCCGACCAGAGCGGCATCGTCACCGCGATCAATGCCGACACCGGCCAGGTGGTAGGCGCCGGCACCCCGGTGGTGACGGTCGCCGTCGACGGCGAGAAGGAAGTGCAGATCGCCGTGCCCGAGCTCGACATCGGCAAGTTCTCGCCCGGCAAGGCGGTCAAGGTCAGCTTCTGGTCGGACGACAAGCTCATCCTCGACGGCAAGGTGCGCGAGGTGGCCGGCAGCGCCGACCCGCAGTCGCGGACGTTCCCGGTGCGCGTCAGCCTGCCCGACGATGCCCGCGTGCTGCTCGGCATGACGGCGACCATCGCGGCGACGGTCGACAGCGGCGAGAACCTGGTGTCGATCCCGCTTAGCGCGCTCGCCAAGCAGGAGGGCAAGGAGATCGTCTGGGTTGTCGACGCGGCCGACGAGACGGTGCGCGCGCGGCCCATCAAGGTGGCCAACTTCGTCGACGACGGCGTCCAGGTGGCCGACGGCCTGAAGCCGGGCGACCTGGTGGTGGCCGCGGGAACGCAGTTCATGGCCGAGAACCTGAAGGTGAAGGTGCCGGCCGCCGAACAGCGCGCGGCGTCGAACGATACGAACCACGCGGTTCGCTGAGACAAGGAATTTCGCGGAGCGGCGCGCCGACTGGCGTGCCGCAACCCTTGAACCTGCGCACATGTGCCGGTCGACGGCGTCGTGCGCCAGATCGGAACCAAGGCCATGGCCACTTCCACCGAGGAAAAGAAGCCCTTCAACCTGTCGCGCTGGGCGATAGGCCATCCGAGCATCGCGCGCTTCCTGTTCGGGCTGATCATCATCGCCGGCGCGCTCGGGCTCATGCGCATGGGCCAGAGCGAGGACCCGGAATTCACCTTCCGCGTCATGGTCGTGCAGGCAGTCTGGCCCGGCGCCTCGATCGAGGAGATGCAGGACCAGGTGGTCAACAAGATCGAGCGCAAGCTGCAGGAGACGCCGCATCTCGACTGGGTGAAGTCCTACACCCGCGCCGGCAGCGCCATCATCACCGTGCAGGTGAAAGGCGACACCGACGCCGCCGAGGTGAAGGACGCCTTCTACCAGGTGCGCAAGAAGGTCGGCGACATCTCGGCCGAGCTGCCGCAGGGCCTGATCGGGCCGTTCTTCAACGACGAGTTCGGCGACACCTTCATCACGCTGCATTCGATCAGCGGCGACGGCTACAGCTATCCGGAACTGAAGAAGTTCGCCATCCAGGCGCGCGACGTGCTGCTGACCACGCCGGGCGTCGAGAAGGCGGTCATCCTCGGCGACCAGCCGCAGCGCATCTACATCGAGGTGTCGTCCAAGGCGCTGGCCGAGCGCGGCCTGACGCTCAACGACCTGCGCAACACCATTGCCGGCCAGAACAACATCGACGCGGCGGGCACGGTCGACACCGGCACGCGCTCGGTGCGCATCTCGGTCGAGGGCGATCTCAGCAAGGCTTCCGACATCCGTGAACTCAGGCTGCGCGCCGGCAACCAGGTGACCAGGCTCGGCGACATCGCCACCGTGACCGCGGGCCTCGAAGACCCGTATTCGCGCAAGTTCCGCTACAACGGCAAGGACAGCGTCCAGGTCGGCGTGGTGATGGCCAAGGGCTTCAACGTCACCGACGTGGGCAAGGCGGTGGAGGCGACCTACGAACGCTTCGAAACCACGCTGCCCTACGGCGTTTCCGTCGACCAGATCTCCAACCAGCCGGAGGTGGTGACCGAGGCGGTCGGCGAGTTCATGAAGGCGCTGGTCGAGGCGCTGCTGATCGTGCTCGTGGTGTCGTTCCTGTCGATCGGCTGGCGCTCGGGCCTGGTGATCGCGATCACCATCCCGCTGGTGCTCGCCGCCACCTTCGCCATCATGTACGAGCTCGGCATCGACCTGCAGCGCATCTCGCTGGGCGCGCTGATCATCGCGCTGGGGCTGCTGGTCGACGACGCGATGATCGTCATCGAGATGATGGAGCGGAAGCTCGAGGAGGGGCTGGTCAAGATCGAGGCGGCGAGCTTCGCCTATTCGTCGACGGCCTTCCCGATGCTGACCGGCACGCTGATCACCACGGCCGGCTTCATCCCCGTCGGCTTCGCCGAATCGACGGCGGGCGAATATGTGCGCTCGCTGTTCTATGTCGTGGGCATAGCGCTGGTGACGTCGTGGTTCGTGGCAGTCTATTTCACGCCGTGGCTGGGCAACATGATCCTGAAGCAGCGCAAGCACGCCGGCAGCCACCACGACGTGTTCGACACGCGCTTCTACCGCCGCCTGCGTTCGACGGTCGGCTGGGCGGTCAGGCACCGCATCATCGTGCTGGCGCTGACGCTGGTCGCCTTCTTCGGCTCGCTCTTCGCCTTCCAGTTCATCCCGCAGAACTTCTTCCCGCAGTCGTCGCGGCCGGAAATCCTGGTCGACCTGTGGCTGCCGGAAGGCACCAGCATCACGGAAGTGGAGAAGCAGGCCGAGGCGCTGGAAGCCAGGATGATGGACGACCCGGACAAGAAGTTCATCGCGACCTTCATCG
Source organism: Aminobacter sp. Piv2-1 (assembly GCF_037625995.1). Lineage (NCBI taxonomy): Bacteria > Pseudomonadati > Pseudomonadota > Alphaproteobacteria > Hyphomicrobiales > Phyllobacteriaceae > Aminobacter > Aminobacter sp. Piv2-1. The sequence goes on along the minus strand of NZ_JARKMU010000007.1, from coordinate 202,739 downwards.
GCGAGGGCGCGCCGCGCTTCTTCCTGCCGCTCGACCAGCAGCTGCGCAACCCGAACTACGCCCAGCTGCTGGTGATGGCCAATGACGAGCCGGCGCGCGAGCGGCTGATCACCAAGATGCGCACCATCCTGGCCGAGGACTTCCCCTCCGTGCGCGGCAAGGTCGACCGCTTGTTCCTCGGGCCGCCCACGGGCTGGCCGGTGCAGCTGCGCGTCATGGGCCCGGACCGGGCCGAGGTGCGCCGCATCGCCGACCAGGTGAAGGCGAAGTTCGCTGAGACCCCCGAGCTCGGCGCCATCCACGACGACTGGCTGGAGCCGGTGCCGGCGATGAAGCTGGTGGTCGACCAGGATCGGGCGCGGGCGCTGGGCGTGACCTCGCAGCGCATCCGCCAGATGCTGCAGGCGACCATGTCGGGCGCGCCGCTGGACGACTTCCGCGACGGCGAGGAGACGGTGTCGATCGTCGCCCGCGAGCCGGAAGCCAACAGGCACCTGCTGTCGGCGGTCGACTCGGTCTACATCCCGACCGACTTCGGCGGTTTCGTGCCGCTGTCGCAGGTAGCCAAGGTGGTGCCGGTGATGGAGCAGGGCATCGAATGGCGCCGCGACCGCCTGCCGACGATCACCGTCAGGGCGACGCTGCCCGACGGCATCCAGCCGAACGACCTGACGATGAAGCTGTTCAACGATCTGAAGCCGCTGCGCGACAGCCTCGCCCCCGGCTACAAGGTCGAGATCCAGGGCGGCGCCGAAGACGCCGCCGAGAGCCAGGCCTCGATCGCCGCCAAGGCGCCGATCATGCTGCTCGTCATCGTGCTGCTCTTGATGGTGCAGCTGCAGCACTTCGGCAAGTCGATGCTGGTGCTGGCGACCGGCCCGCTGGGCATCATCGGGGCGGCGGCGGCGCTGCTCATCAGCGGCGCGCCCTTCGGCTTCGTCGCCATCCTGGGCGTGATCGCGCTGCTCGGCATCATCATCCGCAACTCGATCATCCTGGTCGACCAGATCGACCAGGACATCGCCGCCGGCATCGAGCGCTCCGAGGCGATCGTGGGGGCGGCGGTGCGCCGCTTCCGGCCGATCATGCTGACGGCGATGACGGCGGTGCTGGCGCTGATCCCGATCTCGCGCGGCGTGTTCTGGGGGCCGCTCGCCTACGCGATGATGGGCGGCATCCTGGTGGCGACGGTGCTGACCATCCTGGTGCTGCCCGCCGGCTACGCCCTGTTCTTCGGCAAGGAGCCGAAGAAGGCCACGAGCGAGCCGGAAGACGGCGACCGCGGCAACGTCGCCGAGATTCCGCACCGGCCGGCGCTGGCGGCCGAGTAGGCCGGCCCGCTGCCGACAGATGCGAAAGGCCGCCCCCGGGGCGGCCTTTTCATTTGCCGATCCCGTGCGCCGGCATGTGGCGGCCTTCTCGGTGCGGCGTCTGCGCCTGCATGACCATGGCGGAGAGGGAGCCGGCCTTCGACGGCGAATTTCCCCGGGCGAGCCTATTTCGCCGCGACCGCGGCAAGGTTGGCGGCGAGGTCGGCCGGGCCGATGCCGACCAGCTCGCGATAGCGGTCCGGGTCGGTGGCGCCTTCGGTGACGATGAGGAGCACGCGCGAGCCGGCGTCGAGGCCGATGGCCTGGCGCATTTCCGGATCGCGCGCGGCACGGAACAGCCCGGCCATGCCGGCCGCGCCGCTCTCGCCGGCGACGACGACCGGATCGTGTCCGACCGGGCGGGCGAGCCGGTTCATGACCTCGACCGCATCCTCGTCCTCGACGGTCATGAAGGCGTCGGCCGTGCGCGACAGGATGCGCCAGGCGAGCAGTGACGGCTCGTAGCATTCGAGCATCGCCATGACGGTCGGCTCGCCGTGCTGGAGCTTGACCGGACGGCCGGCGCGCGCGGTCTCGAAGATGCAGGCGGCGCGGGCCGGGTCGACGACGACGAAGGTCGGGCGTTGATCGCCGAAGCGGCAGGCGAGATAGGCCGCGGTGGCGGCGGCGATGCCGCCGACGCCGGCCTGGACGAAGACATGGGTCGGCGGCGCGGGCAGCCGCTCCAGCGCCTCGCGCATGATGGCGGTGTAGCCCTGCATGACCAGTCCGGGGATGCGCTCATAGCCCTGCCACGACGTGTCGGAGACGACGGTCCAGCCATTCGCTTCGCAGACGCGGGCGGATTCTGCGACGGAATCGTCATAGGTGCCGGCGACGCGCACGATTTCGGCGCCGTAGCGGGCGATGGCCTCGACGCGGGCGTCGCTGACGCCGCCATGGACGAAGATCACCGAGCGGGCGCCGACCAGCTGTGCGCCCTGCGCGACCGAGCGGCCATGGTTGCCGTCGGTGGCGCAGCCGAAGGCCATCGCCGCCGAGATTTTGGCCACCGCGGGGCTGTGCAGCTCGGAAACGGCGACCGGCCGGCCGAGTTCCCTTTCCGCGGCCTCGAGAACCAGGCGGATGACCGCATAGGCGCCGCCGAGCGCCTTGAAGCTGCCGAGGCCGAGGCGATAGCCCTCGTCCTTGAGATGGATGGCGCCGATGCCGAGCTCGCCGGCGAGCGCGGGCAGGGCGCGCAGCGGCGTGGCACGGTGGTTCGGCCGGTGCGACAGGAAGCGCGCCACCGTCTCGGCGGCCTCGACGCCGAGGGTCTCGGCGTCTTCCGGCATAGGCGGCTGGCGATGGTCGGGGTGCTGGTTGCGGATGAGCATGGTCGAGGCCTCCTGTTGCAGCGCATTGATATTGCAAGGAGGGTGAGAAAAGCGCTCTATTCCGGTGGAATTTGTGCAAGTTTGTTTCGTGAGGCGATGTTGGCGACGGAACTCGATGCGTTCGACCTGAAGATTCTTTCGATCCTGCAGCAGGACAACACGACGCCGCAGCGCGAGATCGGCGAGGCGGTGAACCTGTCGGCGCCGGCGGTGCAGCGGCGCATCAAGCGCATGGAGGAGACCGGCGTGATTGCCGCCAACGTCGCGGTCGTCGATCCCGACAGGGCCGGGCGGCCGATCACCATCATCGTCGAGATTGCGGTGGAGAGCGAACGGGTCGACCTGCTCGACGCGGTCAAGGCGAGCTTCGCGGCGGCGCCCGAGGTGCAGCAATGCTACTACGTCACCGGCGAGGCCGATTTCGTGCTGGTGGTGACGGTTGCGTCGATGGCCGAATATGAGGCGCTGACCAGGCGGCTGTTCTTCGCCAATCCCAACATCAGGCGCTTCCGAACGCTGGTGGCCATGGACCGGGTGAAGGTCGGGCTGACCGTGCCGCTGGGGTAGAGCCGGTCAGGCGTGCCTGGCAGTGCGAACCTTCGCGACAGTGCCCACGGTGTCGGTATTGCTGTCGAGCGGCAGCGAAAGCCGGTCGAGGCTCAAGATGATCTCGGCTGGGGCGCAGAACACCGCGCCGGGGATATGGTCGCTCTCGGCGAGCGCGAATCGCACCGCCGATTCCCTGTCGGCGAAGATGCCGCCGACCATTGCCTTTTCGTCGCTGACCAGCCAGCGGCCCGCCGCGTCGCGGCCGACCATGAAGCGATGGCTGTGAAGGGCCGGGTGGATGTCGCGAGCAAGACTGCCCATGATCTTGAACCTTTCGTGGCTGCTCCCGGAAACGCGGCGGAGCTGGTTGGGAGGTGAGGCCTGCGCCATGGGGATTCCGGCTAGGGGCGCAGGACGACGTCATCAGGAATTCGGCCGCCTGACCAACGCGGTTGCGGAGCGGGCCGGATGCGGGGTACACATGCGTGGCTGTGGGGCAAAGCCGGAAAGTGCGTTGCCGATCGCTACAGCCGTGTCCGGCTCGACCTCGACCAGCGGCAGGCGCACATCGGGCGCGATCTTGCCCATTGCATGCAGCGCGAATTTCACCGGTACCGGGTTGGTCTCGCGTTCGAGCGCGTCGATCAGCGGGCGCAGGCGCTGCTGGATGGCGCGAGCGGCGTGCGTGTCGCCGCTGCGGCAGGCATCGTGCATGTCGACGCAGAGGCGCGGGACAACGTTGGCGACGACCGAGATAGTGCCGCTGCCGCCCATGGTATTGAAGCCGAAGGCGGTTGCGTCGTGCCCCGACAGGGAGACGAAGCGGCTGCCGAACTGCCGGGACAGCGCCATCTGCCGGGGCAGGTCGCCCGTTGCATCCTTGAAGCCGACGATGGTGGGGATGTCGGCGAGGCGCGCGATGATGGCCGGTGTGAGGTCGACGCCGGTGCGCGCCGGCACGTTGTAGACGACGATCGGGATGTCGACCTTGGCGGCGATGGCCTCGAAATGCCTGACGATGCCGGCCTGGGTCGGCCGGTTGTAGTAGGGCGTGACGATGAGCGCGGCGTCGGCGCCGAAATCGCGCGCGGCGGCGGTGAAGGCGATCGTGGCATCGGTGCCGTTGCTGCCGGTACCGGCGATGACCGGCACGCGCCCGGCCGAAACGGCAACGCAGGTGCGGATGACCGCGATGCGTTCGTGCCAGGAGAGGGTCGGCGCCTCGCCTGTCGTGCCGCAGGGCACAAGGCCATTGATGCCTTCGCCGATCTGCCATTCGGCGAGCCGGGCGAGCGAGGCGAGGTTGACGTCGCCGTCGCGGAACGGGGTGACGAGCGCGGACATGGCGCCGTATAGGCGCTGGCGAAGCAGGTCAGTGGTCATGGAGCGAACTCCCGATGGTCTGGAGGGTGGACGTGCGGCTCGCCCGCCGCCGGGACGAGCGTGGGAAGGTTTTCAGGAGGGCCATCAGCACCGCCGCAGAGAGATCGGCATGATCGGCCTTGTGCGACCGTCGCGACAAGCCAGCGCGCATGGCGCAATGCCAGCGGCCATCGTGCCGCGCGAGGGTGTCGATGGCACGCGGGGGCTCGGCGCTTTGGGCAAGCAGCATCACCGCGTCGAGCAGCGCATCGGCCGCCATCAACGACCGGAAGCGCCGTCGCGCTGGCGAGGAGCGGTCGTCGACCGCAGCGAAGCTCCGGGCCGCTGCCCAGACATGATGCTCTCGAAGGATCCTGACGGCGGCGACGCGGTCGGCCAATGTGGGGTCTGGCTTCATGGTGCGACAGAGATAGGTCAGCACCGCATGAAGGTTCGAGACGGACGGGCGAGGAGTTTTATAGGGAAGGCATAAAGGCCGGCGGTCCGGGCCGCGCTGCGCGTGCCGCTCGCGTCGGGCCGCGGTGCATCCGTGGCGGCGACGCCGCTATCGACGGGGGGAGTAGCGGAGCGTGCTGCTGCGCGCCTCAGGGACGCGCAGCTTCTCTCGAGAGGTGGGGATCAGGCCGGCTTGACCGGCGCGTTCATCGCCCAGGCGACGCCGAACGGGTCGCGCAGCTGGCCCCAGCGGTCGCCCCAGAACATGACGTCGAGCGGCACGACCACCTCGCAGCCGGCCTCGACGGCGCGCTTCCAACAGGCGTCGATGTCGTCGCCGAGGATGAGCTGCATGGTGTAGCCCTGCGCCTTCTCGTGCGGGTGGCCATGCTCGGGATAGGCATCGCACAGCATCAGCGAGCTGCCGTTGACGTAGAGGTGGACGTGCATCGAGCGGCCCTGCTCGTCCGGCGGGTAGGCGAAGACCTGCTCGGCGCCGAAGGCGCGCTTGTAGAATTCGGCCGCCTTGAAGGCGCCGTCGACCTGCAGATAGGCGATCAGGCCGCCAAGGACCTTCGGGGAGGGATATTCGACTTTCTGAGCTTCCGACATTTCTTTCTCCATTCCTCGCATGAAGCCAATCGCCGCGACGTGCGGCGCATGTTCCGGGCATCGCTGGCTGCCATGGGCCGATGCCTCGCCTTGAAGACGAACGACGCCGGCCGAGGCCGACATGGCCGGCGAAGATTTTTGGTCAGGCGCGGGGTACCGCGATGGCTACCCCCACCCCTGACCCCTCCCCACAAGGGGGAGGGGGACTTTGCTGCGTGCCACCCGCAGTCGTGAACACGTGGTTGCGCTGTATACCGCCGGAACGGCCTCGCCAGAGTCTCCCTCCCCCTTGTGGGGAGGGGTTAGGGGTGGGGGTACCCAGCCCATGGATCGTCGCGGCGCTACTCTCCCGGACGACCTGACTTGCCCGGCTTCCTTTTTGCACGCGCGGCTTCGGCCGGGTCTTCGTAGGACCCCGCGCCGATCTTGGCGCGCTTGATCGGCTTGACGCCTTCCACCGGTTTTTCGGTGCGGCGCACCGTCATCTCGTCGAGGTCGTTCTTGCGGAACAGCGATTGGTTCTTTTCGCTCGCGCTGTCGCCGCTGTGCGGGGGCGCGCCAACAGGCGCGGCGGCCGGTCGGCCGCTCGGGCTTCGCCCGTCGTCGGGAACCCCGTAGTCGGAACCATGCGCCTCGGCGGCCGATTGCTTCTTGAACAGCGAGCGCGAGACCGCACCCGCCGGCGTCGCCATGTCCGTGCCCGGACCCATGTCGTCGATATGCGGCTTGCGGAACAGGTTGGGCCGCGCGGCCTTGGCGGCTTCCTCGGCGGCGCGGGCCTCGTCGAGCTTGCGGAAACGCTCCTGCTCCTCGGCCGTGCGATGCCTGGCGACACCCTTGTTGTGCTTGCCCTTCTCGCGGCCGGAGGCCGGGCTCTGGCCCTCGACCTCGCGCGCCAGCGGATCGTCGGAGATAGCGAGCTCCATCTCGCGCAGGCGCTTGATCTCGTCGCGGATGCGGGCGGCCTTCTCGAAGTCGAGATCGGCGGCGGCATTGCGCATCTGCTTGTCGAGCGCGTCGAGATGGGCCTTGAGGTTGTTGCCGACCATGGCGCCGGCATCGTCGGTGAACTGCGAGATGTCGGCCCGGACGTGGTCCTTCTCGTAGACGGACTCGAGGATGTCGGCGATGCGCGACTTGACGCTTTCCGGCGTGATGCCGTTGGCCTGGTTCCACAACATCTGCTTTTCGCGGCGGCGCGTGGTCTCGGCCATCGCGCGTTCCATCGAACCGGTGACCTGGTCGGCATAGAGGATGACCTTGCCGTCGACGTTACGCGCCGCGCGGCCGATGGTCTGGATCAGCGAGGTCTCCGAGCGCAAAAAACCTTCCTTGTCGGCGTCGAGGATGGCGACGAAGCCGCACTCGGGAATGTCGAGGCCCTCGCGCAGCAGGTTGATGCCGACCAGCACGTCGAAGGCGCCGAGGCGCAGGTCGCGCAGAATCTCGATGCGCTCCAGCGTGTCGATGTCGGAGTGCATGTAGCGCACGCGCACGCCGTTCTCGTGCAGGTATTCGGTCAGGTCCTCGGCCATGCGCTTGGTCAGAACCGTGACCAGGGTGCGGTAGCCGGCGGCCGTCGTGGCGCGGATCTCGCCGACGACATCGTCGACCTGGGTCTTGGCCGGGCGCACTTCGACCGGCGGATCGATCAGGCCGGTGGGGCGGATGACCTGCTCGGCGAAGACGCCGCCGGCCTCCTCCATTTCCCAACTGCCGGGCGTCGCCGAGACCGCGACCGAAAGCGGGCGCATGGCGTCCCATTCCTCGAAGCGCAGCGGCCGGTTGTCCATGCAGGACGGCAGGCGGAAGCCGTATTCGGCCAGCGTCGCTTTTCTCCTGAAGTCGCCGCGATACATGCCGCCGATCTGCGGCACGGTGACGTGGCTTTCGTCGATGAAGACCAGCGCATTGTCGGGGATGTATTCGAACAGGGTCGGCGGCGGATCGCCGGGGCGGCGGCCGGTGAGATAGCGCGAATAGTTCTCGATGCCGGCGCAGGAGCCGGTGGCTTCCAGCATCTCGAGATCGAAGCGGGTGCGCTGCTCCAGGCGCTGGGCCTCGAGCAGGCGGCCTGCCTTTTCAAGCTCTTGCAGGCGATGCTGCAGCTCTTCCTTGATCGACTTGATGGCCTGATTCAAGGTCGGGCGCGGCGTCACATAGTGCGAGTTGGCGTAAATCTTGACGGACTTCAGGTCGCCGGTCTTTTGTCCCGTAAGGGGATCGAATTCGGTGATCTGCTCGATCTCGTCGCCGAACAGCGAGATGCGCCAGGCCGAATCTTCCAAGTGGGCCGGGAAGATCTCGATGGTGTCGCCGCGCACGCGGAACGAGCCACGGACGAAGTTGATGTCCTGGCGCTTGTACTGCTGGGCCACCAGGTCGGCGAGCAGCTGGCGCTGGTCGAGCCGGTCGCCGACCTGCATCTGGAAGGTCATCGCCGTATAGGTCTCGACCGAGCCGATACCGTAGATGCAGGAGACCGAGGCGACGATGATGACGTCGTCGCGTTCGAGCAGCGAGCGCGTCGCCGAGTGGCGCATGCGGTCGATCTGCTCGTTGATGGTCGATTCCTTCTCGATATAGGTGTCGGTGCGCGGAACGTAGGCTTCCGGCTGGTAGTAGTCGTAGTAGGAGACGAAATACTCGACCGCGTTGTCGGGGAAGAATTTCTTGAACTCGCTGTAGAGCTGGGCCGCCAGCGTCTTGTTGGGCGCGAGGATCAGCGCCGGGCGCTGCGTCTCTTCGATCACCTTGGCCATGGTGAAGGTCTTGCCCGAACCAGTGACGCCGAGCAGCACCTGGGTGCGCTCGGTCGAGTTCACGCCCTCGACGAGGTCCTTGATGGCTGTCGGCTGGTCGCCGGCCGGCTCGAACTCCGACTGCATGACGATCTGGATGCCGCCTTCCGACTTTTCCGGCCGGGCCGGGCGGTGGGGAACCCAGATCTCGCCGTTCTTGTGCAGCGGGTTGCCACTCTCGATGAGGGCCGACAGCGCCGCCACGGTTGCGGTAACGCCTGAATTGGACAGCGAGGCCGCGTCCTCGAGGCTGATGTCGAGGCCGGCGACCGGGTTGAGGCCGGCGGCGGCGCGCTCCTTGGCCGAGGCGGCGCCGCCCATCGAGGTGCCGCGCGCCGAGCGGGTGGGGGCGGAGCTTTTTTCGGGGATCTTGCGCGGCGCCTTTCCCTCCCCCTTGAGGGGAGGGTCGATCCGCGCAGCGGATCGGGGTAGGGTCGTCGCGGCCGTGCTCGACGTTGCTTTTCGTCCCGCGCTGCCTTTGCCGACCCCCTCTGGTCGCTTCGCGACCATCTCCCCCTCAAGGGGGGAGATTTCCCTGCGCTCGGCCTCGCGGGCGATCTCCTCGGCCCAGTCGGAGATCGAGCCGGACAATGGCGCGCCGGAGAATTCGGCCTGCGGCGCCTCGCCGAAGCCCGGGCGATGCAAGGGCTCGGAGGCGTCGAGATAGGCGGTCACGCCGTTGCCGCCGCGCTTGCTCGCTGCACGTCCAGGGGTCGCCGAAGGCGAGATCTTGTCGGGAGATTTGGCCATGGGCGGAATATGGGCGGAGTTCGCCGAAATGGAAAGGGCGCGGCGCCGGAAAGCCGGCATCCGTGCCAGTCGTCGGACGGGTTCCTGACAACAGGTTGTCAGGAAGTGGTGCTCAACTCAGGCAGGGAAGGCTGGCGTTCGCCAAGATTGTGGTTACTGGCCTGATGTCATTATCCTTTATGCCTGCGTAACAGTACTGGATCGGGCGGGCCGTGCACTGCGTGCTGCTGTGGCGATACCTGTTTTAGTGGCGTCTGATGAGTGCTACCTAGGCTGCGTCATTCTCGAACCGGTGCCAGGCGCGTGATTCCACGGCGTTCGTCGCTCATCCATCTCCCGGCTGACGCGAGGGCCGCGTGAGGATCGCGCACCTCGTGTCGCATGCCGCGCTGAACGGCGTCGCGACGAGTTCGCGGACGCTGATCCAGGCGCAGCTCAACGCCGGACACCAGGTGCTGCTCGTGCATTCGCGCAACTCCTGGATCGAACGCCAGGCCTTCACGGGGCCCATCGACATGTTGGCGTCGGACCTCGCCACCACGCCGGCGGAGATCCGCCGTGTCGGCTACGCCATCCGCGACTGGGGCCATGAGGTGGTGCATGCGCATGGCAGCCGCGGCAACAAGCACGCCATGGTGTATCGATGCGCGGCCGGAACGCCGATCGTCATGACCGCGCATACCAGGCAGCCGCAATTGCCCTGGGCCTTCGCGCATGAAGTCATCGCGCCGAGCGCGCAGACGGCCGACTACTACCTGTCCCGCCTGCTGGTGCGGCGCAAACACATGCATGTGGTGCCGCACATGTTCGACATCCGCAGCGTGGCGCCGGTCAGCCACCCCCTGCGGGCCGCCGCGCGCGCGAGCCTGGGGCTCAGGCCCGAGGCGTTCGTCATCGGTTCGGTCGGGGACATCTGTCCGCGCAAGAACCAGCTCGACATGGTGACGGTGCTGGCAAGGCTCGTGGCGGCCGGCATCGACGCGGAGCTGCTCCTGATTGGCCTGTTCGCGGACACGGCGCGGGAAGACCTGTGGGGCGCGGCGCTCCGCGATCCGCTGGTGGCCGGCCGGGTGCATCTGGTGGGCGAGCGAAACGACGGGGTCGCGATGATGGGCGCCATGGATGCGTATCTGTGCACGTCGCGCATGGAGGAGGGGCCGATCGCGACGCTCGAGGCCATGGCTACCGAGCTGCCGGTGCTGACGGTGGATGTCGGCTACTCATCGGAACTGATCGTCGACGGTGAGAGCGGCCATCTGTTCGGCCATGGCGACGTGGACGCCATGGCCGGGACGGCCGCCACCCTGGCAGGCGATGCAACCTTGCGCGGCGCCATCGGCGCGGCGGCGCGGCGGGCGGTGGCCCGGCTGGAGCCGCCGGCGATCGTGTCGCGGATCGAGCAGGTCTACCGGCTGGCGGCCGCACGCGCGCGGCAGAAACCTGCGCAAAAATGACCGCGGGCCGGTCGGGGCCAGCTTGCGGCAATGAATTGCTGCTACTGTGCGATTTTGCGGGACCCGCCAGTCCGTCCAGGACATGAGGTGCCCGATCGAATTGCCGGGCGCTGCGTGTCGAACTATCCGCTCTCCTACAAGATCTCGTGGCCGGCGCGCTTCCTGAAGCCGTCGGCGGCCGGCGATGCCTCCGGGTACCTGCCGGGCGAAGGCGCGTTGCTGCCGAGGCCGGCAAGATGCGTTCGGCTGGCCTTCGTCGGCGACATTTCGGCGGTGGCCAACCGGCGCGCGCCGGCCTGCGACGCGCAGCTCACCGCGCTTTTGGCCTCGGCCGACCTGGTGATCGGCAATTGCGAGAGCCCCGTGGTCGGCAAACCGAGCGCCAGGCTCGGCACGCGGCTCGGCACCCGCCATGCGATGACGGCCGAGTTCCTGGCCGACGCGCTTGCGGCGACAGGCATCGCGCCCGCCCGGCTGGTCCTGTCTTTGGCCAACAACCACGTGCTCGACCAGGGGATCGAAGGCTACGACGAGACCCGCGCGGCCTTGGCCAGGCTCGGCATTGCGACGATCGGGACGGCGGCCGGGCTGCTTGCGGTGGCGGCCGGGCCGCTGCGGATCGGCCTTGCGGCCTACACGCAATGGCGCAACGCCGATGCCGCCGCTTTTGGCGGCCGCGCAGTCATGGCCGACGCGTTCTTCGCCGCCAACCGCGGCGGCATCGAAGGCGCGGAGGGCGTCGACCTCGTCTGCGCGGTGCCGCACTGGGACTGGGAGTTCCGCCACTTCCCGCGCGCGGCGACGCGCGCCGAGGCACGGCGGCTGGCGGATCTCGGCGTCGGCCTGGTGGCCGGGCACCATGCCCATGTGGTCCAGCCCATGGAGCGGATCGGGGGCGCGCTGGTGGCATACGGGCTCGGCGACTTCTTCGGCACCGCCTTCGCCCGCCAGCCCTGGCCGGGACGGATCGGGGCGATCCTGACGGTCGAGGTGAGCGCCGATGCCGGGACGCGCGGGCAGGTCGCCGGCTGGAGCATGGTGCCGCTGTTTCGCGAGCGGGACGGCGACCGCGAGCGCCTGGTGCCGCTCGAGGCGGTCGAGGGGCGCCTCGGCGCCAAGGCGCGGGCGCGATGGGCCGGCCTGTTCGGCTGAGCGCGCTGCTTCTCATTTCGATTCCGGTCTTGCGGCCATCCCCTTGTTTCCGAACGATTCGCTATGGCAGGTTCGCGGCGACCGGCGACCGGCGATGCGGATGCGGCGGGGCAGCGCCGCGACATTTGCCGAAAAACCGCTATCATCGGCGCCTGCCGGGGCGCACCGGCATTGGGGAGGGGTGAATGAGCGCAGCCGGTTTCATGCCCGACGAGGCGGTCATCGCGGGTATCAGGAAAGATTTGGCGGCCTATGAAGCCGAGCGCACCTCGATCAGGCGTGCCACGATGTGGCGGTTGCCGCTCAGTCTTGGTGGACTGATCGCCGCCGTTGTTGTTTTGGCGCTGGTGCTCAACCTGATTTCGGATGTCAACGAGCAATGGCTGTCGACGCTGCATGTCTATCTCTACGTGGTAGCCTTTATCGCTGCCTTCGTCGTCTACTACCGTGCGATGAAGCCTGCTGACGCCGCCAACGCCTCGTTTCGCAACAGGCTGCTGCCGATCGCCTTCGGATTCATCAAGAATTTTCGCCATGAGAAGGCAGTGATGCCGCCGTCCTTTGCGGTGCTGCCGAAAGCAACGGTCGGCGAGTACAATGTGATGGAAATCGACGACTCCATTTCAGGCATATTCGACGATTTCTACTTCGAGCTCTACGAAACCCTGCTGATACAGCGGACCGAAAAGTTCGATTCGACCACTTTCCAAGGCGTGATCGTGGCATTCGGACTGGAGAAGCCCTTTCCCGGCATTTTGATTGCGACGGTCCGTACCAATGCGGTCTTGAGCTTTTTCAGCGAGATCTTCGGCGGCGGACTGATGGAGGTCAGGTCGGGTGTGCAAGAACTGGACATGGCCTATGAATTCCGAACCGGCAATGTCGAGGCAGCGCAGCCCGTGGTGTCAGGCCAGATGGCGCAGGCGTTGAACTGGCTCAGGGAGGCTTGGCCGGGCGAACCGGCGCGTATCGCGCTCAAGGGCAAGGACGGTTTCCTCCTGCTGCCGGACAAGAGGAACTTCTTCGAGCTACCGGCTTCGAATGTGCCATTGGACTACAAGGCGCATATCGAGCCGATGATTGCAGACATGGCGACGATGCTGGCGACGGCCTCGCTGGTGCGCAAGATCGGCAGCTGAGGCGCTGCGGCCCGGCTTCAGCCGTAGCGCAGCTTGAGGCCGACGATGGCGAGGATGAACACCAGCGTGATCGAGTTGGACAGGATCACCGGCAGCGAGCCGATGGCGACGCCGTAGACGATCCACAGCGAGATGCCGGTGGCGAGCGCGGCATTGGTGCCGAGCGAGATGTCGCTGGTCTTGCGCTCCCGCAGGATCTTGAGGATCTGCGGCAGCCACGCAAGCGTGGTGAGGATGGCGGCAAGGGCGCCGACGATTTCGAACAACGGGTTCAAGGCAGGGGTTCCGGGCGCATGCAGCGTGCGGTGGGACCTATGCCAGAATCGGGGTTGTCTGTGAAGCCGAGGTGATGGCCTGGACCAAGTATTTGGATGTAGCAGATCGCCGCGGGCCGGAGCGGATGATCTTGCGCCAGGACTTGCCGCGGCAAGTTTTTCCGGCCCGTTCGTGATCGCCCGAAAGCAATTCGGGCGCCGCGATGGCCCCGAGGTGACGGGCATATGACGGGTCCGAGCCGTTGCGCGACACGGACTGGCGGCGTCCGAGCGACCTTCGAAGCGCCCCGTCCAGGCTTGGCTGCGTTCAAATGCGGCAGAAATAAGCCTATGATAATGTTCGATAATTTCACTCAACGTGATTTGCGTTGCTGGGCGTCGACGGCCAGTTTCCATCTCGTCCGGCGGATATGGCGCCAAACGCCAGGTCCGCGAGGGCAAAGACAGAACGGGAGTAAGATGACATGAAGAAGTTCCTTGCAACGACCGTCGCCTCGCTTGCCATCATGGGTGCGGCCTATGCCGCCGAGGTCGAGGGTACGGTCCAGTCGGTTGATCCGGCGACGCGCTCGATCACGCTGGAAGACGGCAAGACCTATGTCGTGCCCGAGAGCATTTCCGTGGAAGGCCTCGCGGCCGGCGCCAAGGTGAAGGTGACCGTGGACGACACCACCGGCGCCGTGACGGCGATCGACAAGGCGTCCTAAGGACCAGAGCGTTTCCGCTTTTCTTCGCATCGCGGAAACGCTCCATCTTTGCGCAATTCCGGACGGACAACCGCTCCGCACTTTTCCTGGAATTGCACTAGACGCATGCCTGCTCCGCCGGCCCTGCCATGCGCCGCGCGGAGCGGACTGCGCGACACCTTCCAAGATCAACGCACCTGTACAACTCGGCCGTCTCCTTGGAGGCGGCCGTTTTTTCTACTGACGATGACATAATCGACTTTATGCACGCCGAAGTTGCTCTCCTCCTCTTTTGGATTTTTGTCGAATCACGGTCTATGCTGACAGGTGGTGCGGAGGAGAATGATGGCGATCCATCGCAGGCGGCGGGGGATTTCGCGACGGCTGCTGCTCGGGGCTGTGGCCATGGGCGGGGCGGTCTACTGGACAGGTAACGCGCTGGCGCGGCTCGCCCGCGCTCCCACGGGTCCGAAGAGCCTGGGGCGCATCGCCGATGTCGACGGCATGGCGCTGGCGACGAAACCGCTCGACGCCGCGCCCGCCTTCGACCCGGCATTGAAATGGCTCGCCAAGGGCGGCGAGATCAACGACGCCAGCGCGCTGTCGGCGACGCCGGTCTACGGCGTGGTCGAGGTGGCGAGCGAGGCCGACGTCGCCAATGCGCTGGCATTCGCGCGCGACAACGGCCTCAAGGTGTCGATGGCCGGCGTGCGGCACTCGATGGGCGGCCACGCCTTCGACGACAACGCGCTCGTGCTCGACATGCGCAAGTTCAACAAGGTGAGCGTCAACGAGATATTGAAGACGATCACGGTCGAGCCGGGCGCCACCTGGCACGACATCCAGAACCTGCTGCATCCGCGCTTTGCGGTGAAGGCGATGCAGTCGACCGACATCTTCACCGTCGGCGGCTCGATCTCCGTCAATGCCCACGGCATGGACCACCAGGCCGGCTCGGTGGCCGGTTCGATCCGCTCGCTGAGGGTGATGCTGGCGAACGGCGAGGTGGTGACCGCCTCGCGCGCCATGAACGAGGACCTGTTCCGCCATGTGGTGGGCGGCTACGGTCTGTTCGGCGTGGTGGTGTCGGCGGTGATCGAGATCGTCGACAACGCCGTCTACCGGACTTCGCGCGAGATCATCCGCGCCGAGCGCTTCCCACGCGTGTTCGAGCGGCAGATGGAGCCGGACAAGGGGCTGGGGCTGTTCTACGGCCACCTGTCGACGTCGCCGCTGAACTTCCTCGAGGACATGATCGTCTACCGCTACGACAAGGCGGCGGACGCCGCGCCGGCGGGGCAGGCGGCGCTGGACGAGCCGGAGGGCGTGGGGACCAAGCGGCTGGTGATGAACCTCGCCAAGCAGGGCGGCTTCTTCCAATGGGCGAAATGGCTGGCCGAGAAATATCTCGAGCCGCGGTCCGAGACCTGCACGGTGGCGCGCACGGCGGCGATGAGCGAGGGCGAGGCGTGCCTGGTGACGCGCAACAACCCGATGCACGATTCGGTGCCGTACCTGTTCAACGACCTCCAGGACGAGACCGACATCCTGCATGAGTATTTCGTGCCGCGCGGCGAGTTCAACCTGTTCCTGGCCGCGGCGCGCAGGATACTGGCTGCCCAGCCGCTCGCCCTGCTCAACGCCTCGGTACGCGTGGTGCACGGCGAGGACGTGGCACTTCCCTATGCGACGGAGCCGGCCTTCGCGCTGGTGCTCTACGTCAACCAGAGCGCCGACGAGGCCGGCAACCAGGCGATGCGCGGCCTGACCCGGGCGCTGATCGACCTGACGCTGCGCCACCGCGGCCGCTTCTTCCTGCCCTATCAGCTGCACTACACCGGCCGGCAGCTGCTGGCGTCCTATCCGGAACTGCCGGATTTCCTCGCCCGCAAGCGCAGCTACGATCCGGACGAGCTGTTCACCTCGACCTTCTATCGCGCCATCAAGGCGATGGCCGCCGTCGACTGAGGCGCAAGGGCTCAGTAGTCGTAGACGTGCTCGAGGCGGGCGCCGGAGGCCGCGAGCGCGGGCAGCACGGTGTCGAGCTTGCGAACGGCCACTACAAGGCCGGTGCGGCGGGCGGAAGGCTCGGCCGGAAGCTGGTAGGCGAAGAGCTGGCGCGCGCCCTCGGGCGTGGCCAGCGCATCGCCGCTCAGCACCGAGACGAGGATCTCGTCGTTGCCGCCGATCTCGACGAAACGCACGCCCTTGCCGAGCAGGCGCGGAATCATGTCGGTGAAGACCTGGTAGCGGCGGGTGACGAAGACCGCGCCGTCGTCGCCGAAATCCTTTTCGAGGCGCGTGTCGGGCTCGCCGGCGATCGCCTCGGCAACCGGCCCCTTGGCCCAGACATGGATATCGAGCTGGGCGGGATCCGAGGTGGCGGAAAGGCCGGCCTCGATGAGGTCGGCATAGGTCTGCTTGACGGAGTAGGCGAGGCCGAAGGCGAACTTGCGCTCGGCCATGCGGACCGGATCGTCGCCTGGGCCGGCGGCAAGCGCCATCAGCCCGGCGCGCTTTTCGGCATAGGGGAATTCGTACCAGGGCACCTGGTCGAGGAAGGCGGCATATTCGCCGGCGGTGCGGGCGAGGTAGCGGTCGGCCGGGTTCGACGGTCCGCCGGTCATGTAGGTGATGCGGCCGACCGTGTTCTCGTAGGCCCACTGCAGGACATGCTCGATCGTGTGGCTGGTGCCGATGACGGCGAGCATCTGGTGGTTGGCGAAGTTGAACGGGTATTCGTCCGAGGCGCGGATGACGGTGGCATAGTCCTGCCAGAAGCGCCCGATATAGGCCCAGTAGGGGAAGTCGCCCGGATTGCCGCGGTCGACGAAGCCGGCATATTCGCGCGCCGCATAGACGATCGCCCACTCGGGATAGGTGAGGAAGGTCGACTCCTCGGGCCGCTGGTAGCCCGCGATCTCGGCGCGGACCTGTTCGGCGAGCGCCGCGGGCGGGGCGCCCTCGGCGGTCCCGGGCAGGGGCTCGCTGTCGACGGCATCGGTGGTGAGGAAGCCGTAGGCGAGGCCGATGACCGGGATTAGCAGAATCAGAACAACGACAAGGACGACCGCCTTGACGAGGCGCTTGAGGAGGCGGAGCAGGAACATCGTGCCGGCTCAGCCCGCAGCGAGGGACGCGCGCACGCGCCGCGACAGCCAGAAGCCGACGAAGACAGCGAAGCCGCCGATCGCCAGATGCGGGGCATTGGCGAAGAAGCGGGTCGGCAGCTCGATGTCGTCGAAGGAGCGGAAGCCGTTGATGAAGATGCCGCCGTCGAGGTAGCCGGAGCCGGTGACCAGGCCGAGCACGCCGTCGAACAGGTAGACCGCGCCGAAGAGCTTGAAATAGAGCACCGACTGGCGGTGCGACACGAAGGCGGCGACCAGCGCCCAGACGCCGGAGAAGGCATGCAGCAGGTCGTCGTACCATTGCAGCGAGAACAGGCTGAAGAGATTGCCGTCAGCGTCGTTGAAGGCCGGCACGTAGCCGACCGCGACGACGACGAAAAACAGCGCCGCGTAGGCGACGGCCAGCTTCTGGATCAGCGACATGTGCCCGTTCCCCATTTCGTGGCGCGATACTAGCCGATTCCCGGGCGAGGTGAACGGGTGGGGAAAGTCGGCCGGGCGGCGCGCTCGCCTCTTGCGCAATTCTTTCGACGGCCAACAATGGGGGGCATCGGCTGCCGGGGAGGGTTTTGGTTCGTGAAGCTAGGGGTGGTCAGGAATCCGGTGGCTGGAGGCGGGCGGCTGGACGCCCACTGGGCGGAGGTGGCGGCGGCGCTTTCCGACCGCTTCGACGACGTCGAATTCCGCGAGACCGAGGAGCCGGGCGACGGCGCGGTGCTGGCGCGCGACCTGGTGGCGCTCGGCTGCGAGGTCGTCGTCGCCGCCGGCGGCGACGGCACGATCAGCGAGGTCGCCGACGGCATCCTGCAGATGCAGGCCGAAACGGGCAGGGGTGCTGTGCTGGGCGTGCTGCCCTGTGGCACCGGGCTCGACTTCGCGCGCGGGCTGGGCATCCCGGTCGACGCCAAGTCGGCCGTCGACCGCATCGCCGACGGCGCCGACCGGGTGATCGACGCGGGGCGCATCTCCTTCATCGAGGATCACGGCCGCCTGGCCAGCCGGCATTTCGTCAACATCGCCAGCCTCGGCATGTCGGGCGCGACGGTGCGGGCGGTCAACAACGACCGCCGCAAGGGCAGGGTGTCGGCCAAGGCGCTGTTCTTCTGGCGCACGGTAACGGAGTTCCTGCGCTACCGCTTCCAGGACGTGCGCATCACCGTCGACGACGGGGTGCCGGTCGAGGCCAAGGTGGCGCTGGTGGCGGTGGCGAACGAGAGGTTCTTCGGCGGCGGCATGATGATCGCGCCCGATGCCGTACCCGACGACGGGCTGTTCGACATCGTCATCCTGCGGGCGGCGAGCAAGCTCAAGCTCATCTTCGACATCCGCCTGCTCTATGGCGGGCGCCACCGCAACCATCCGGCGATCACCATCCTGCGCGGCCGCAAGGTGACGGTGGAGCCGCTGGGCGACCCGCTGGCGAACGCGGCACTCGTCGACATCGACGGCGAGTCGCCGGGGCATATCCCGGCGACCTACGAGATGGTGCCCATGGCGCTCAAGGTGAGGTGCTAAGCGAGGCGGTTCGGAGGTTGAGTCGGAAAGGCCGCGCAAGGGGCTGATTTTGCGGGGGGTGCGGGTCCGTGCCGCTCCCGTCTTGATAGATCGCGATCCGTCCCACCCCCCTCTGCCCTGACGGCCGATCTCCCCCTCAAGGGGGGAGATCGGCCGTCATCGCTGCCTTCGGCAATCGCCGACGTTGCAGTAGAGACGCATTGGCCGAAGCTGCCAATCTCCCCCCTTGAGGGGGAGATGCCCGGCAGGGCAGAGGGGGGTGGGACGGAGACGCCCCTCACGGGAACAGCGGGTCGGGCGTCATCTCGAGATGCAGCGGGCCGCCGGTCCAGGGATGGGCCTCGCACACCGCCTCGTCGAGCTCGACGCCGAGGCCGGGCTCCTTCGACGGGATGACCCAGCCGTCCTGCCACTCGATCTTCTGCTTCAAAAGATCGGCGTGGAAGCCGTCCCAGGTCTTGATCGATTCGAGGATCAGGAAGTTGGGCAGCGTGGCGGCGAGCTGGATGTTGGCCGCGCCGACGATCGGCCCGCAATAGCAGTGCGGCGCCACCTGGACGTGATAGGCCTCGGCCATGCCGGCGATCTTCTTGGTCTCGAGGATGCCGCCGGAGCGGCCGAGGTCCGGCTGCAGGATGGTGGCGGCACGATTCTCGATGACGCGGGCGAACTCCCACTTGGTGGTCAGCCGCTCGCCGGTGGCGATGGGGATCTTCGTGCCGCGCGCCACCTCGGCCATGACCTCGGGCATGTCCGGCGGCACCGGCTCCTCGAACCACAGCGGGTCGTAGGGCTCGATGGCGCGCGCCATGCGCAGCGCGCCTGATGCGGTGAACTGGCCGTGGGTGCCGAACAAGATGTCGGCGGAGGTGCCGACCGCCTCGCGGATCGCCTTGACCATGCGCACCGAGAGATCGATGTCCTCGAGCCGCGGCTGGTGGCCGTCGAAGGCGGTGTAGGGGCCGGCGGGGTCGAGTTTCAGCGCGTTGAAGCCCTGGGCGACATAGGCGAGCGCCGTTTCGGCGGCGAGGTCGGGGTCGTTGTAGACGTTCTTCCTGCTCTCGGTCTCGCCGGGGAAGACGCTGCCGCTCCTCGGATAGAGGTAGGTGTAGGAACGCAGCCGCTCGTGCACCTGGCCGCCGAGCAGCTTGTAGACCGGCTTGCCGGCCTCCTTGCCGATGATGTCCCAGCAGGCCATCTCCAGCGCCGACACGCAGCCCATCATCGAGATGTCGGGGCGCTGGCTGAATCCGGAGGAATAGGCGCGGCGGAAGAAGGTCTCGATGTCGTGCGGATCGTGGCCGACGAGGTAGCGCGCGGCGCAGTCCTCGATCATCCTGGCGGTCACGTCGGGGCCGAAGGTGGCGTTGTAGGCCTCGCCGTAGCCGACGACGTTTGAATCGGTGGTCAGCTTGACGAAGATGAAGTAGCGCCCGCCCGTCTGCGGCGGCGGGTTGTCGACCACGAAGGTTTTGACGTCGGTGATTTTCATGCGGGTTCCTCCCGGTGACCTAGGCTCGCCATGTGCCGCCCCTCATCCGCCTGCCGGCACCTTCTCCCCGCAATGACGGGGAGAAGGAAGCAGCTCCGGCGTTGACGTCTCCCTCTCCCCGTCTTGAACGGGGAGAGGGTAAGGGTGAGGGGCGGCGCTGACACTCAAACTGCTCACCCCGCGTCCTCCAGCACCAACTCGGCGCCCTTCCAGCCGGTCATGATCGCGGCGGCGTTGGTGTTGCCGGTGATGTTGTCGGGGAAGATCGAGGCGTCGATGACGCGCAAGGCAGAGACGCCGTGGACGCGCAAGCGCGGGTCGACCACCGAGGACGCGGGGTCGGGTCCCATGCGACAGGTCGAGACCGGGTGGTAGACGGTGCCGGAGCGCTTGCGGAAATCCTGAATCAAGTCGGCGTCGGAAGTGATTGACGGGCCTGGCAAAACTTCTGCCGCGACGATGTCGGCGATAGGCGACTGCGACGCGAGCCTGCGCAGGAACTTGACCGCGTCGAGCATCTCGGCGACGTCGCTTTCGGCCGAAAACGCATTGACGGTGATGCGCGGGTGAACGGTCGGGTCGGCCGAGCGGATCATGATCTCGCCGCGGCTCGCGGGACGGCAGTTGGACAGCCCGATGGAGAAGCCGGGGAAGGGGTCGGGGGTCAGGATCGGGCGCTCGCCGGCTTTGGGCAGGACGGTCGAGAAGACCTGGAAATAGAGCTGCATGTTGGGGCGGGCGCGGCTGCCGTCGGTGCGGAAGAAGCCGCCGCCCTGGTTCATGCTCATCGACAGCGGGCCGGAGCGGAGCAGCAGGTACTGCATGCCGGCCAGCATCTTGCCCCACCACGGGCGCAGCAGCTGGTTGAGCGTGGGTACTTTGGCCTTCCAGGTGTAGTTGATGCCCTGGTGGTCCTGCAGGTTGCGGCCGACATGCTCGGCGGCGTGGACGACGCCGATGCCGAGATCGCGCAGCAGCGCGGTTGGGCCGATGCCGGACAGCTGCAGCAACTGCGGCGTGTTGACCGAGCCGCCGCAGAGGATGACCTCGCGGCCGGCGCGGGCCGTCTTGCTCTGGCCGTTCTGCAGGTACTCGACGCCGATCGCGCGCGTGCCTTCGAACAGGACCCTGGTGGCCAGCGCATGGGTCTCGACGCGGAGATTGGCACGCTTCATTGCCGGGCGCAGGAAGGCGCGGGCGGCGGACATGCGGCGGCCGTCCCTGGTGGTGATTTGATAAACGCCGACACCCTCCTGGGCCTCGCCGTTGAAGTCCTGATTCAAGGGCAGCCCCGCAGCTTGCGCGGCTGCGAGGAAGCGGTGGGTGAGCGGATGCACCTTCTTGCGGTTGTCGGTGACGTGAACCGGGCCGCCCGTGCCGCGCAGCGCGTCGCCGCCGGCCTCGTTGTCCTCGATCGCCCTGAAGGCGGGCAAGAGGTCGTCGAAGCCCCAGCCGGGATTGCCGGCATCGCGCCAGGCGTCGAAGTCCTCGCGCGCGCCGCGGATCCAGACCATGGCGTTGATCGAGCTCGAGCCGCCGAGGATCTTGCCGCGCGGCCAGTGGTCCTTGTTGCCGGCAAGGCCGGGGTCGGGCTCGGCCGCATAGTTCCAGTTCACCGCCGGGTCGAAGAAGGTCTTGCCGTAGCCGAGCGGCATCTGGACGAAGAAGCGGCGGTCGGTGCCGCCGGCCTCCAGCACCAGCACCGAATGGCGGCCGCTCGCCGACAGCCTTTCGGCGACGACGGAACCGGCCGAGCCCGAGCCGACGACAATGAAATCGAAAGTCTGCATGCGGGCCGTGGCCTGTCCTGTGTGATCGCTCGGCCAGACTATCCCGTGACGGGACGGCGACGGCGGCGGTTCCGGCATGGCCTGTGAAAAATGCGACCGGTGTCGTTTTCGCGATGTTTCGTTGACGCAGCGGCGGCTGCGACGATACGGGTGGGACAAGAACGAATCCGGGGAACGCAGATGGTGCAATATGCCGACGGCAGGCCGCAGGGCGAACTGACGCTGAGGACGCTCGCCATGCCCGCCGACGCAAACGCGGCCGGCGACATCTTCGGCGGCTGGGTCATGGCGCAGATGGACCTTGCCTGCGGCATCCGCGCCGCCGAGCGCGCCCGCGGCCGCGTGGTGACGGCGGCGGTCAAGGAGATGGCCTTCGCCAAGCCGATGAAGGTCGGCGACACGCTGTGCATCTACACCCATGTCGAGCGGGTGGGGCGGACCTCGATGACGCTCAAGGTCGAGGCCTGGGCGCAGCGCTACCTGTCGGAGTTGATGGAGAAGGTGACAGACGCCGATTTCATCATGGTGGCGCTGGACGGGCAGGGGCGGCCGAAGCCGGTGCCGGCGGAGTAGGCTTCACTCTGATTTCGGAAGCTGGGCGCAGGTTGAAACAAGCAGCTCGTTCAGCTTCTCGGGGAAGGGCTGGCCAGGGCCATGGGCGTATTCGAAGATATCGGTCCTACCTTCATGTATCCGATAAAATTCGTACGAGTCGTCGAATATCTCTACCGATATCGGAGGTGAGCAGTCCCATCCGAGCTGGAGCGTTGGCCAATACCCCGGCCCGATATGCTCAGGCGGTGCCAGTCGCACTCTCGCATTTGCGATGAAATCCTCAGCGTTTCTGATCGTCTCTGGCGAGAACTCGCGTTCCTTTGACCAGTGCAGTTGATGCACGGCTTCTAACACTTCGTTCCATCCGACGCGCATGGCAATTCCGTTTACTGCGCCGCGGCGTCGAACTTCAGGCGCGCTTCCGCCACGCGACCCTGGTTCCTGCGCGCCCATTCGCCGAGCGCGTTGACGGGCACGAGGAGCTCGCAGCCGAGCTCGGTCAGCTCATAGTCGACGCGCGGCGGGATGGTGGGGAAGACGGTGCGGGTGACGAAGCCGTCGCGCTCGAGTCCGCGCAGGGTCGTGGTCAGCATCTTCTGCGAAATGCCGCCGACGGCGTGGCGCAGCTCGTTGAAGCGCATCGGGCCGGCGCCGAGCTTGCCGACGACGAGAACGGTCCACTTGTCGCCGACCCGCTGCAGGATGTCACTTATGGCCCGGCAGTCTTCGGTGCGGTGCGGGTGCCTCGGTTTCAAAAAAGTGCCTCCTTGTGCAGGCGTTATCCGGTTACCAATATAGTGTCGGTATCGATCATATACCAGTTTCGCCCCGGATACCAAGTTTCATACCGAAAGGTTCCTGCCATGTCCAAACCCAAGATCGCCATCGTCGTCGGCTCGACGCGCGCGGCCCGCTTCGCCGACGTGCCGGTGGAATGGTTCGCCAAGATCGCAAAGACCCACACCGACGCCGAGTTCGAAGTCGTCGACCTGCGCGACTATCCGCTGCCCTTCTTCGACGAGGTGGCTTCCTCGGCCTGGGCGCCGTCGCAGAACGCGGTGGCGCAGCGCTGGCAGAAAAAGGTGGCCTCGTTCGACGGCTTCATCTTCACCGCCGCCGAATACAACCACGGCCCGACTGCGGTGCTGAAGAACGCGCTCGATTACGCTGCCAAGGAATGGAACAAGAAGCCGGCCGGCTTCATTGGCTATGGTGGTGTCGGCGGTGCGCGCGCCGTCGAGCAGCTGCGCATGCATGCCGTCGAGCTGCAGATGGCGCCGACCAAGGCCGCCGTGCACATCGTCTGGGCCGACTTCCTGGCCGTTCGCCAGGGCGAGAAGCAGCTCTCCGACTTCGAGCATCTCAACCAGTCCGCCAACGGGCTGATCGAGGAGATCACCTGGTGGGCCAGGGCGCTGAAGCTTGCCCGCGAGGCCGACCTCATCGCCGAAGAGGCCAAGGCCGCCTGAGCGGCGAATTCCTGAAATTCCTCCCAGGGACTGGGGCGGCGCAAGCCGCCCTTTTCTTTTGGGCCGATGCCAAGATCTGCCCCCCACCGGTACCCACTCCCCGCAGGCGGGGAGTGGGGGGCGTAAGCGTCGGCGCTTCATCCTTCTCCCCGTTCATGGGGAGAAGGTGCCGGCAGGCGGATGAGGGGTAGTTTTCGTGAGGTGCGGACGCTTCCTACCGGGCTCCGCGGTGCGTGCCGGGCAGGCGCGAGGCCAGCACCTTGTCGATGCGGCGGCCATCGAGGTCGACCACCTCGAAGCGCCAGCCCTGTGCGTCGACGCACTCGCCGGTCGCGGGCAGGTGGTGCAGGTGCGACAGCACGTAGCCCGCCACCGTCTCGTAGTCGCGGTTCTCGGGCAGGTCGATATCGAGCTGGTCGGCCATCTCGTCGGCCTGCATGTAGCCGGCGAGCAACCACGAGCCGTCGTCGCGCTGCACGGCGGCGTCGGCCTCGTCCTCGTCGAGGTCGGAGCGGAAGACGCCGGTGATGGCTTCCAGGATGTCGGCCGGCGTGACGATGCCTTCGAAGTGGCCGTACTCGTCATGGACGAGCGCCATCGGCACGTCGGACTGCCTCAGCGTGGCCAGCACGTCGAGCGCGTCGGCCTGGTCGTGGACGATGGGTGCACTGCGCACATGCTTGCGCGGGTCGAAGGCACGGCCGGCGAGCAGGGCCGCGAGCAGCTCGCGGGTCTGCATCACGCCGACCATGGCGTCGACGGAGCCTTCGCCCGCCGGCAGGCGCGAATGCTGGGTCTCCATCAAGAGCTTGCGGACGGCCGCCTCGTCGGCCTGCAGGTTGATCCAGTCGACTTCGGTGCGCGGGCTCATCACGGCGCGGACGGCACGGTCGCCGAGCCGCATCACGCCGGCGATCATGCGGCGCTCGTCGGATTCGATGGTGCCGTGATGCTCGGCCTCGGCGACCAGCATCTTGATTTCCTCGTCGGTGACCTTTTCCTCGCTCTCGCCGCGCTGGCCGAGCAGCCAGAGCACGGCGCGGCCGGAAAGGTCGAGCAGCCAGACCAGCGGCAGCGCGATCCTGGCGAGCATCGCCATGGCCGGGGCGACGCGTACGGCGACGCCTTCGGGGTCGCGCAGGGCGATCTGCTTGGGCACGAGCTCGCCGATGATCAGCGAGGCATAGGTGATGATGGCGACGACGATGCCGACGCCGAGCGCGTTGGCGGCGCCGGCGCTGATGCCGTTGGCGACGAGAACGCCTGCAAGGCGTTCGCCGAGGGTGGCGCCCGAGAAGGCACCCGACAGCACGCCGACGAGCGTGATGCCGATCTGCACGGACGACAGGAATTTGCCCGGGTCGGCGCCGAGCTCGAGGGCGCGTCCGGCACCCTTGACGTTGCGGTCGATCATCGCCTTGAGGCGCGCCGGACGGGAAGAAACGATGGCAAGTTCAGACATTGCCAGGAGGCCGTTCACACAGATGAGGACGACCACGATACCGATTTCAGCGTAAAGCATAGCCGCCGCTCAATAGCATCTCGCCGGCAGGCTCGAAAAGATGCCTCGCACAACTCTTTCGGCGCGGTGCCGCTACTTGGCTGGGGCAAGTACCGCCACGACCATCTTGCCGTCGGTGAAATAGGGGTCGCCGGCGCCGTTGCGGCCGTTGCGGGTGTAGCCGCTGCCGGGCTCGATCCGTGACGACAGGATGCGGCCGGCGACCGAAAGGTCGGAGATGACCAGCTTGCGTTCGGCGTCGATGTCGGCGGCAATGTGGTGGGTGATCGCACCGGTGTCGTGGCTGATGCCCACGCCGCGGTCGAAGGTAGCCGAGCCGTACCAGGTGGGACGGCCGCTGTCACTGCGAACGAAGGTGCGCCAGAAGCGGACGTGATGGCGGGTGTCCGGGCTCCGCCCCGAGGGCTTCTCGAAGGCCAGGTCCTGGGGGCGGCCGTCGAACAGCAGCGTGCTCACCGGCGCGTCGTGGTAGGGCCTGTCCAGCACGACGCTCTCGCCGATCTCGACGGAAGAGCCAAGGGACAGGGCGTCGGCGCGACTCCAGCCGGCGGCCTCGAAGGCATCGACCATGTCCTGCTCCGAGCCGACCAGCGCGATGTTGATCGGGTCACCCGGGATGCCCTGCGGCGTGGTCGTGACCAGTGTGGGCGGCGTGATGCCGTCGCGCAGGATGCGGAAGGACCAGAATTCGGGAGCCGCGAAATAGGCAAGCCCGATATAGCTGGCGCAAAGGGCCGCGAACCACAGAGTGGCCTGTCTGTGCAGTTTGCCCCGAGCCATGGAATGCCGCCGCCAAGTTGCATCCCATTGTAACTCCGAACGGGTACAGGGTGCAAATCTTCGGATGTATCGCGCCTTTTAATGCGCCCATAGGTTGCCGGCAAGTGGTGCCGCAACGAATGGTCAGCGGCAGGCGCGGTAGCCGTTGCGGCGCTGCTTGATGTCGAAATGGAAGTGGTTGCGGTGGTCGTAATTGTAGCCGGGGCCGAGCACCGTGTTGAAGTAGTTGCAGCCGTCGGCGCGGATGGTGTTGAGGAAGCCGCGGGTGCGGAAGGCGAACAGCCCCGGCTTCTTGACGTCGATGTCGCGGCCGCTGTTGAGCTCGATGCGCATGATGTCGAGGGCGTTGCCCTTGCCGTGCTCCGACAGGGTTCGCGTGCCGGCGATCTTGCGGCAGGAATAGCTCGACCCCTGGTGGATGGTCTTGACGCCCGAGAAGTAGCGCAGGCGCGCGGCGGGCACGAGTTCGCGCTTGGTCCAGGCGGCGAAGCTGGCCGCCATGGCGCAGCTGACGGTGGCGGCGGGCTGCATCTTCACCGATCCGATGGACGAAACCCTGACCGGATAGTCGACGCCGCAGGCAGCACCATCCTGGATCGTCGGCAGGTCCTGGTACTTCACGCCGAGTTCCCTGAGATCGCTGCGGCACTGGACCTCGTCGGCCGGCATGACGGCGGGTACGCGCGGCTGGGGAGCCTGCGGCAGGGCGGAGGGATCGTCGAGGCGCGGGTAGGCGACTGTCTGCGGATTGGACGGAACCAGCGTCGGCAGTCCCCGCGCCGGCACCAGCGAGGCGGTCTGGACCGGCGGCGGCGATTCGGCCGTGATCTCACCCATCTCCGCGGCCTGGGCGTCGAGCGTCGGTTCGACCGGCTGCGCGTCGAGCACAGGATCGAGGCCGGCCTCGGGTGCGGATGCGATCATCGCGCCCTCGGGCTCCGGCGCAACCGCGGCCTGCTCGGGCGCCATCTCGACGGGCGCCACCTCGACGGGCGCCACCTCGACGGGCGGCAGGGAGGCGGTCCGGGTGCCGACGTCGACCGCCGGCTTGAGGGCAAAGACGTCGCCGGTGGTGCAGGCCGCGACGACGACGCTGGTGAAGGCAAGCGAGGCCGCCAGCCGAAATGCGCGCGCGCGCACCAAGCTTCTCGTTTCGCCGGCCAATGTGGCGATAGCGCGAAGATTTGCGGCCATCTTGGGCTCCTGTCCCCCTAAACCCCGAGCCTAACCGGCAAGGGTAAAGGAAAGATCAGCGCCGCGATTTACGGCTGGGGCCGAAATGCGGCCGGCCGGTCTGGATTCTACCTTGCTGGAAGCTTGGATTTGCTTGCGCGGTCAATCTATTGGCAGAAGGTGCCGCCGTTGCGGCGGGGCGCGAGATCGAGGTGGACGTGGCGCGCGTGGTCGGCGTCGCTGCCCGGGCCCAGCACCGTCTTGAACGGGCCGCAGGCGGCCTTGCGGACCAGCATCAGGAATTTGGCGTTTTCCTCCGGCGGGGCAGGCTCGACATCGATCGCCTTGCCCTTGGCCAAGGCGAAGCCGGCGATGTCGAGCGCGTTGCCGAAGGCATGTTCGGAAAGCTTGCGGGTGCCGTTGCGCGGTCGGCAGACATAGGCCGAGGCCTGGACGATGCCGGCCAAGTCCTGGCCGAAGGTGGATTTGGCGGCGGGGGCGACGACATCGGCGGTGAAGCGGGCGGTGGCTTCGGCGGTGGCACAGTTGACGATCGCATCCGGCTCGACGCCGACCGACTTCGACAGGCGCGACAACTTTATCGGGAAGGGCAGCGCACAGCCGTCCGCGCTGACCTCGGGCGCCGCCTCGTCGAAAGCGGCGCCCAGCGCCTCGAGGCGGCTGCGGCACGCGACTTCGGCCGGCGGCATCTTGGCGGGCCTGACAGCGTCGGAGCGTGGGTCGGGCAGCATCTTCGGCGGTGCCGGCGGGCCGAACGGCTCACGCGGCTCCCGCGGCTTTTGCGGCAGGCGGTCGGCGCGCGGAGGGCGCGGCTGCGGGATCGGGATGGCGGCCTGCCGACCTTCGCCTGGCTTCGGCTCGGGAGGCGGCGGGGCGGGGGCGGCGCTGGGCAAGGGTGCCCTTTCGGGAAGCTCGACGGCAACGGCTGCCGCCGGCAGCGGAGCGCTCGCGACCGCGAAGCTGGCGATAGCGAATGTCAGGACCGGCAGAGACGGGGGGAAAGGCTTGCGGAAATGCATCGCCGACAACGGCGACCTGGCGGAAGGGTTGCCCGGGAACGCGCCGAAGGCGATCACATTCGGTGACGCACTTGTCACCGGAGCGGGAGGTGATGCCGGGTCAGGCGCCGAGCGCCTCGAGGCCTTCCTCGAGATAGGCGCCGAGCATCGGCATGCCCAGCAGGTATTTCGCGGTGCGGCGGTTGCCGCGCAGGCGGGCTTCGGCGACGGCGTCCGTCCACTCGGTGGCGTCGAAATCGCCGCGCCCCAGCCAGGCAAGTGCTACCAGCTCGGCCGCTTCGTCGACATTGAGGTCGTCGATCAGCTCGCGCAGCTCCTTCTCGGTGAGGTCTTCTTCCTCCTCCTCGGCAAGGCCGTCGTGATGGTGGTTGTCGCGCACGTCGCCGTCGAACTCGATTTCGTGCTCGGAACCGTCCTCGTAGTCTTCGTTGACGGCGGCACTGATGGCCTTGGCCTTGAGGATGAACAGCCTAACCGTGTCCGGGCCGATTGCCAGTTCCCAATCCTTCTCGCGCCGCTGCTGCACGACCGTGCTCCAGGTATCGCCTCAGGTCTGCCTCCCGCGCTGATGATAGCGCATTTGGCAGCCACGTCATCAACTCGTTGTTTCGGGCGGAACCTGCATCTTGACATGGCGCCGGACAGGTCGGAAAAGCGCGCCTCCTTCCCCAGATGCGGACCCTCACATGGCTATGCTGCTGTCGCCGAAGATTTTTCCGGTGCTGATGCTGATCGCGTCCAATGTTTTCATGACCTTCGCATGGTACGGCCACTTGAAGTTCAAGGCGGCGCCCCTCTATGCGGCGGTCATCTTCAGCTGGCTCATCGCCTTCTTCGAATACTGGCTCGCCGTACCCGCCAACCGCGTCGGCCACGAGGTCTACTCGGCGGCCGAACTGAAGACGATGCAGGAGGTGATCACGCTGAGCGTCTTCGTCATCTTCTCGGTCTTCTACCTCAAGGAAGGAATCACCTGGAACCACGTCGCCGGCTTCGTGCTGATCGCCGGCGGGGCCGGGCTGATCTTCCGCGGCTGAGGCCGGACGAAACCGCGCCTCCCATGCGTTTGCCTCGCAGGAAAACGCATGGTGGAGGTAGCAATGCAGTCCCGTTATCTCAAGCTCATCGCAGGTGCGCTCGTGTCGCTGCCGCTGTTTGCGGCGCCTGCATTCCCGGCCGATAGCGGCGGCGGCGGCGGCGGAGGCGGTGGAACGTCGGGCGGCGGTGGCGGAAACGACGGCACCCAGGTGAAATGCCGCACCGGCCTCGTCTACAACACCCGCACCAAGAAATGCCAGAAGCCACAGTCCGGCATGATCGACGACAACAGCCTCTATCTCGCCGGCCGGGCGCTGGCCATGGACGGCAAATACGACGAGGCGATCAAGGTGCTGACGCTCGCCGCCGACAAGACCGACCCGCGCATCCTCAACTACCTCGGCTATTCGCACCGCAAGGCGGGCCGCGTGCTGGTCGGCCTCGGCTACTACCAGGAGGCGATCCTCAACGATCCCGACTACATGCCGGTGCGCGAATATATGGGCGAGGCCCACCTGACGCTCGGCGACGTCGCCGGGGCCAGGCTGCAGCTGTCCGAGATCGAGAAACGCTGCGGCAAGGGGTGCCGCGAATATGGCCTGCTTTCGGAGCAGATCGAGACCTATCTGCGAGGGTGAGGGAGTAGGGGGAGTAGGGGAGTAGGGGGGTTAGGGGAGTAAGGGAGTACGTGGCGACGATGCTTCCTTCCGCCCTCCATACTCCCCTATTCCCTTACTGCCTTACTCTCCTACGAACGTCGCGCCTCGAAGCTCCGGATGAAATCGCCTTCCCGTTGCGTTAATCTGCGTGGGCAGAGCACAGGAGGTGGCGATGCAGTCCCGATTTGCGAAGTTGCTGGCCGGCGCGACGGTGTCGCTGCCGCTGTTGGTTGGTCCGGTCCTCGCCGCGGGCGAGAGCGGCAGTTCGAACGCTCCGCCGAAGTGCCGCACGGGCCTTGTCTACAACAGCAAGACGAAGAAGTGCGAACCGCCCAAATCGGGCATGATCGACGACAACGACCTCTACGAGACCGGCCGGGCACTGGCCATGGACGGCAAGTACGACGAGGCGATCAAGGTGCTGACGCTCGCCGCCGACAAGACCGACCCGCGCATCCTCAACTATCTCGGCTATTCGCACCGCAAGGCCGGCCGCGTGCTGGTCGGCCTCGGCTACTACCAGGAGGCCCTGCGCAACGATCCCGACTACACGCTGGTGCGCGAGTACATGGGCGAGGCGCAGCTCATGCTGGGCGACGTGGCGGCCGCGCGCGTGCAGCTGTCCGAGATCGAGAAGCGCTGCGGCAAGGGCTGCCGCGAATACGGCATGCTGGCAGAGCAGATCGAGGCCTATCTGCGCGGGTAAGGGAGTAGGGGGTAGGGGAGTAGGTCGGACCGTAAACCGCCCTATTCCCCTACTCCCTTACTCCCTTACTGCCCTACGCCCTTTTCTTTCGACGTTCTCTAACAAATTTCGAGTATGTAGTGTTGACTCAACCATAAATAGTATTAGCCTGCCTGCAATAATCCGGGGGCGGGGCGATGACCAGTCGTAGTCGATTGAGTCATTGGGCATTTTTCATTGCAGCAATTTTGGGCGTGGCTTCATGTGCCGCGCTGCCGCAGGACGACGACGTCAAAACCTTTGCCAATGCGGCGTCGGTGTCCTCGTCTGCAATGCAAAATGCCCTCGAAACGAATCGCATGCTGGCGGTCGGCATCAGCCGCGAGCGCGAAAGCCTCGCGTATGCGTCGGGCAATCCGAACTACCAGCTGCGGTTGAATGACCAGGACGCGGCTTTGATCGTGACCGCCGACGCGCAACTGGCCGTGCTCGCGGCATTGGGCGCCTATGCCAGGGCGCTCAGCCGGGCAGCGGACCAAGGCGTGACTGCGGAACTGGCAAGCGCCGCCAAGGAGATGGCGTCGGCAGCGGGCGGCCTCGCGGCGGCGGCGTCGCCCTCCGCCGCTCCGATCGTCGAGCCGGCGTTCAATCTCGGCGGCAACCTGATCGGGCTGGGCCTGAAGGATCGGTACGCCCGGTCGGTCCGCAACGTGATCAGGCAGGTCGATCCTGCGGTGCAGGACCTCGCAGCGAGGATGCCGGAAAGCGTGCGCACGGTTGCGCTCGAGACAAGAGAGCAGACCAAAAGCTACGAGACAAAGCGGTTGGAGACGCTTGATTCAATCAGGCGCGATCGCCGGCTTGACCGGCTGCAACTCTACAAGGAGTACCTGGTCGCCCGCAGCGATGTGGACGGTGCTTTTGCCTTGCAAGAAAAGCTGGAAGGCTTGGACGAGGTGTTTTCCAGGCTGGCGGCCGCCCACAAGGCCTTGGCGACCGGCGAAGGCGACCCAAGCGAGCAGGTCCAGGCATTCGCGTCGGTGGCAAATGATCTCGCCGCCCTCATCAAGGCCGTCAACGAAGCGAGGTCCAGCAAATGAACTCGGACGAAATAGGCAGGCTGATAGCCAACCGGAACCGAAAGATACGTCGGTTGCTTTTGCACGGCGTCAGCGTGGCGCCCGAGGCGTTCGAGGCCGCCACGGGACATGCGCGCGCCGCGGCGCTCAATCTGGTCGTCGAGCGGTCGCTGTCCAACAAGGCGGCTCGGGAGGCGCTGGCTTCCACCCATTCCGCATTGGCCGAGCTTTCGCGCCGCAATCCCGGCATGCGGCCGCACTACAACCGCCTGATGGACGTCGTCCTCGTCGAACTTGCCAAACTCACCCAGATTGCGCTCGACAGCGAGAACTACCAACCCCTGACCGATGCCTTCAAGGGCGCAAGGGCCAAGCTCGACGACGCCTACCAGCAGGCAAGGAAGACCATTGCGGGCATGAAGAACGCTGCCGCCATACTGGCCGCCTTCGGCGCGCTTGTCGGCGCGCTCTGAACGTTTGACCTTGCCTGTTGCTTAGGGTGGATGGGGCAGGGCGGCGGGCATTCCGACGGGTGCAGCCCCGCCGCTTGAGCCGCGCGACGCCAGGCGATTCCGCTGGCCGCAAAATGCCCTAATCGCCCCGCGACAGCCGGATGATGGCGCCGTCGGCCTCGTCGGTCAGCAGCCAGACCGAGCCGTCGGGGGCGATGTCGACGTCGCGGATGCGGCCGAAGGCGCCGTCGAGCATCCGTTCCTCGTCGAGGATCCTGCCCCTGGCGTCGCGGTCGAGCCGGCTGAGCAGGCCGAATTTCAGCGAACCGACCAAAAGGTCGCCCTTCCATTCGGGAAACATGGCGCCCTGGTAGCTGGCGAGCCCCGAAGGGGCGATGGAGGGGTCCCAGTAGTAGAGCGGCTGCTCGTAGCCTGGCGCCGCGGTGCCGATGCCGATCTTTGCGCCCGAATATTCGACGCCGTAGCTGATCACCGGCCAGCCATAGTTCTTGCCCGCTTGCGGGCGGTTGATCTCGTCGCCGCCGCGGGCGCCATGCTCGGCGGTGACGAGGCCGCCCAGCACCGGGTCGAAGGTGGCGCCCTGGATGTTGCGGTGGCCCTTGGACCAGATTTCCGCCGCCATGCTCTTGCCGTCGGGCGAGGGGTTGTCGGCCGGGATCGAGCCGTCGGCCTCGATGCGCAGCACGGCACCTGCGGTGTCCTGCATGTCCTGTGCCCGCTTCGCCTGGCCGCGGTCGCCGGTGGTGACGAACAGCGTGCCGTCGTCGTTGACGACGATGCGCGAGCCGAACTGCAGCCCGGACGAGGATTTCCTCGCCATGGAATAGATGACCCTGACATCCTCCAGCCTGGCGGCGGCGCCATCGCGTACCAGCCTTGCGCGGGCCACGGCCGTTCCGGCGCCGCCGCGGCCCGGTTCGGCATAGGAGAAGAAGATCGTGCCGGAACCGGCGAAATCGCGGGCCACGGCGACGTCGAACAGCCCGCCCTGGCCGCGCGCCCACACCTCGGGCACGCCTTCCACCGGCTGGGACAGCCCCGATTGGGTCAGGATGCGGATGCGGCCCGGCCGCTCGGTGACGATCGCCTCGCCATTGGGCAGGAAATCGAGGCCCCACGGGTTCTCGAGGCCGCCGGCGACGATGTCGGCGCGCAGCGCCACGACATCCGTTTCGAAGCTGCGGACCTGCGCGTCGGCCGGCAGGGGCACGGACAGTAGCGCTGTGGCGAGGAGGGATGATTTCATCGTCATGATCGGGACATAGGTGAACGAACCGGACGGACAACGGCAGCAGAGCAACAAAGCGGCGCCATTTCAATCACAAGCGGGTGAGCTGCCGCGGCGTTGCATGCGACTTGCCAACAGCTGTCGGGCAGCCGGCGCATTTTTTGACGTGAATTCTGCGGCAGGATTGCTATATTCGGATGAGATTGAGGTGAAACGGTTCCGTTAGCCGAGGCTTCCGGACCGTTTTCTTTTTTTGTGCCTCGCGGCGCCCAGGGCGGGCTGCGGGGCACGGGCCAGGAGAGGTCGACTATGAACAAGGTTCCGATGACGGCGGGTGGATTCGCGACGTTGAAGGAAGAGCTGCGCTGGCGCCAGCAGGAAGAGCGGCCGCGCATCATCGAAGCGATTTCCGAGGCCCGCTCGCACGGCGACCTTTCCGAGAACGCCGAATATCACGCGGCCAAGGAATCGCAGAGCCTCAACGAGGGCCGTGTCCACGAGCTCGAGGACCTGATCGCGCGCGCCGAGGTGATCGATGTCACCAAGCTCAATGGCGACAAGATCAAGTTCGGCGCGACCGTCGTCCTGGTCGACGAGGACAGCGAGGAAGAGAAGACCTATCAGATCGTCGGCGACCAGGAGGCCGACGTGAAGGCGGGCCGCATCTCGATCTCGTCGCCGATCGCGCGCGCGCTCATCGGCAAGGAAGTGGGCGACGCCATCGAGGTCAACGCGCCGGGCGGCGCGCGCGGCTACGAGATCGTCCAGATCCAGTTCATCTGAGGTCGTTGCGGATGGGCCTTGCGAGGCCGGAACAGGCAAACATGACCGTGATCGACGCCCCGGCCGGACGCGCCGGCGCGGTCGATATGGCGCGGGTGGAGGTGATCGCCCCCAACCTGAAGAAGCGCCTGTCGGGGGTGACCAGCACCATCGTGCAGCTGGTGCCGCTGCAGGCGCGCGAGCTGGGCATTGCCGTGGTCGGTCCCGGCCTGCCGGACAACCTGCCGAAGATGCGCTGGTGGCAGCTGCCGTCGCTGCTCCGGCGCCCGGCTTCGGGGCGGCCGCGCATCTGGCATGCGCGGCGCAACGTCGAGATGGTGGCGGGGCTCGCGCTGCGGCACGTCTGCCGGGCGCCGCTCAGGCTCGTCTTCACCTCCGCCGCCCAGCGCGACCACAGGCCGTTTACCAAGTGGCTGATCCGCCGCATGGACGGCGTGATCGCGACGAGCCGGCTCTCGGGGGGCTTCCTCGACGTGCCGCACAAGGTGGTGATGCACGGGGTCGACCTCGAGAAATTCCATCCCGCGCGGGAGGCCGACGACCGGTTCGCCGCCGCCGGCCTGCCCGGAAGATACGCCATCGGCTGCTTCGGCCGCGTCCGCCACTCGAAGGGCACCGACCTGTTCGTCGATGCGATGATCGCGCTGCTGCCCGACCATCCGGACTGGACCGCCGTGATCACCGGCCGCGTGACGGCCGAGCACAAGGGCTTCGCCGACGAGCTCAGGCGGCGGATCGCTGCGGCCGGGCTTTCGGAGCGCATTCTTTTCCTGGGCGAGGTGCCCGACGTGGCGGTGTGGTACCGGCGCGTGACGCTCTATGTCGCCCCGTCCCGCAACGAGGGCTTCGGGCTGACGCCGCTCGAGGCCATGGCGTCGCGCACTGCGGTGGTGGCGAGCGACGCCGGCTCCTATTCGGAGATCGTCACGCCTGGCGTGACCGGCACGGTGGTGGCGGCCGGCGACGGCGACGCCTTGCGCGAGGCGATCCGCCCCTATCTCGCCGATCCGCAACTGGCGGTGGCGCATGGCGCCAGCGGCCTGGACGACGTGCGGGTCAGGTTCCGGCTCGAGGGCGAGGCGGCCGGGCTGCGCGAAGTGTATGAGCGGGTATGGGGACAGTAATTTTCGTCGCCAACAAGAAGTACTTTCCGATCTCTGGAAGGTATTGGGCAAGGCATCACAAAATTTTTCATTGGATCAGACGCCTTCCTTCTGACCCAATATTGTCTTTTGTGGAAATGCAGCTTGAGGTGAAACTTGCTCTTGCGGGTATGTCTTTGTGCTGTCGGGAAGCTTGTGCAAATTGAAAATTGAGGCGTTCATCATTCACCTCGAGCGTGCGACCGCGCGGCGGCAGCAGGTGGACGCGCTCGCGGCGGCGTTGCCCATGCCGGCCAACATCGTCGATGCAGTCGATGGACTGACCCTCTCCGACGACGACATTGCCAAGGTCTATCGTCGTCGTTTGCACAGCCCGAGATACCCCTTCGAGTTGCGGAAAACCGAGATCGCCTGCTTCCTGTCGCACCGCAAGGCATGGCAGTCGATCCTCGACAAAGGACTGGACGCGGGCCTGATCGTAGAGGATGACGTTGATGTCGACGTTGCCAAGCTCGTTGAGATCCTTTCGGCTGTTCAGCAGACGTTCGGTAGTGCCGACTACCTTCGCTTTCCCCAAAAAATGAACGAGAACGGACAGATACATGCCGAAATGGGCGCATCTCTAGTTTTCGAGCCAAGGTTGCCTGGTCTGGGAATGGTGATGCAACTTGTTGGCCCAGGCGCTGCGGCCGGCCTGCTCGAGACCACGTGCCAATTCGATCGTCCGGTGGACACTACAATCCAATTGCGGCGGCTGCACCCGATTCGCGTGCTGTCTTCGCGGCCTATCTGTGTTCGAGAAGTGAGTTCCGCGTTCGGTGGCTCGATGATTCAAAACAAAGGCAAGAGAATTGGCGAGGTTCTTGCTCGAGAAATAAAGCGTTCAATCTATCGCTTTGCTGTGCGTCGAGGTGTCGACGTTGCACCAAAATAGGTAATTATAGTGATCATTATGATTTCGGAAGTTTACTGTTGTAGTGAATCTGATATAGTTTTGATTCTGTCATAAATGAGTATATTGATCCTATCGTTGCATGTATGAATCCTGTCATGCCGCATAGAAAATATCTTCTTATGAAGAATATCTTGATAAAATAGAAAATAGGACTTGTGAAAAGTCGGAATATTCGTGGAGTATTTCCGCTCCTAAATAGTTGCTCGGCCTTCAGGCTTGAGTATTGATTTTCCTTCTGAATCTGTTCTGCGATTGAAATTGACCTTGCGTGAAGGATGTGACCTTTTTTTGACGTTTTAATCTCTCCGTCGATGATTACCCCTTCATGAACTAGCTGTTCGATATTGTATTTTGCGCGACCTCGCCGCATCAGTCGCACGCTTCCTCCGTACCGCACGGATTCAGGCGTGTATCCATATCCATACAGAAAGATCCTGAAATTGATGCGCCAAGCGCCCACATGCCTTGGAGCGCGTACCAGCGCCTTCAATTCATTCGCCAAGGCTGCGTCGAGGCGCTCGTCTGCGTCGAGGTTGAGGCACCATTCTTCCTTGGCTTGGTCCAGTGCGTACTGTTTTTGGCGTGCGTAACCAGGCCACTGGTTGTGAAACAGGCGTATCGGGTATCCTTGCTGACGGTAAGACTCCAGCAGATCCAGGGTCCCGTCGGTGGAGCCCGAGTCGACAACGACAATGTCATTGCAGATTGCGAGGCTTTCGATACAAGGGCCGATCATGTCCACCTCGTCGCGACAGACAATGTAGGCGGATATTGGCAGGCGGTCCTGGTTCATCGCTTGGAGACTCCGGCAGGCACTGTTGATGTGGCGCCCACGTGAGCATGGGCAGCTTGATGTATGATTAGGGGTGGAGAGCATACGATGCCCATTAAATTATTCTGGTGGGGCGGTGATACGGGTGGGATCAACTTTGGTGACAGCATTTCGCCGCTCATCGTTCGCCACCTGTCGGGCAAGGAAGTGGTGCATAGAACCGTTCCACACTGCGACGTCGTGGCGGTAGGTAGCCTAATCGACACCGTCGTACGCAAGCAGTGGAGACGAGACATTGCGTTTCGACTGAGCAGGATCAAAGTCTGGGGCTCGGGTTCATTCAAGCCGCATCGCGTGCGGAAGCATCGCAGATTGGACGTATTTGCCGTCCGCGGTCCACTGACGCGGGATGCCATGAACCTTGACCCTGATCTACCCCTTGGCGACCCGGGACTGCTCATCGATCGGCTGCAGCCTTTGGTTGCAAAAAGGTACAGATGGGGAATTATTCCTCATGTCGTAGATGCTGATGCCTCCATCATATCCGAGGTCAGCAATGGCACGGAAAATTCCATTGTAATAAATCTTCGCAATCCTGACCTTCTCGAGACAATCAGACAAATAATGTCGTGTGACTTTATTGTGTCGTCAAGTTTGCATGGTGTCATTGCGGCCGATGCACTTGGAATTCCTCACCTATGGACAAAGGTCGGAGATAAGGTCTTTGGGGTTGACTGGAAGTTTAGGGACTATTTCCTGAGCATGGAGAGGGAGGCGCCAGCCCCCATCTCCTTGGGGGGCGATCTGCGCAAACTGGAAGATCAGGCAGTGCGCTCGGAGCGATCCGTGGTGGAGAAGCGGCAAAATGCGCTGGAGAGTTCCTTCAAGCTAATGAACTTGTAGGCTTTTCTGCAGCGCGTTTTCGACGCGTGTAAACTCTATTTCTCGCAAAGCCACAGAATGCGGTCGGGCTTCTGCCTGAAAATGGATTGCGGGAGTACGCCGAGTTCCGTGACTGATCTGAACAATCCGCTGTCGAAGAAGGAGCTATATCTCTCCTTCTGATGGCCAGGATGCGCCTCAAAGACGACATAGCGGCTTACATTTTCTCGCGCAATGCGGACCAGATTTTCCGGTTTCCGCAGATGGCTGTAGATCGAGAACATGAAAGCCGTGTCGAAAGTCTCGGTCGCGGGCAAGGTATCGTTGTCCACGTCAAAGCGACGAAATTCGACAGTCGGATGCAGCCCCTCGAACATGGCGAAGCGAGAGGCTACGTCCACCATGGCCGGCGAAATCTCAAGGCCGAGCGATGAACCGGCTCCAAGTGAGCGTGCCAGAAGCGAACTCATTCCCACGTTGCTCGCCACGTCAAGTATCCTAGATCCGTTCAGCACATGAGAAGGGATCATTTGCAGGCGACGAATGGCGTCATTGCGCCGTCCATTGATGATCTCTTGTCGATTGAAGAACAGACTCTGATACGGCAGGTTCCTGTTTCCGGTGCCGTAGTACTCCTTCATGTGCGAATACTTGAGGAACGCCAAATCGATCGGCCAAATCTCGGCCTTGATGGTGCGGCCGAGCGCTAGCGCGAACGCAGTGCGGTGGTTGCCGTCGACGACAAACAAGCTTCCGTTCGGTTCGAGGCGCGTCAGGATCGGAGGCCGCGATTTGTTGCTTGCACGATATGCTTCAAAGTGACTGCGAAAATCCGCCAGACGGCGTTCGATACGATTTTTGTCGTCGGTGGCCCAGCTGGCCTTCAGGTAGTCCAGATAGTAGTCGGACGCCGTTGCGATCGCGGCCTTATCTCCCGTGGCCAGTGCGCTGGCCAATGCAAAGTGCGGGGTGTCTACCACCTGCACGTTCGTTCGTTGCAGCCGCCTGAAAAAAAAGTCCGCGGTAGATGCCTTAAATTGATAGAAGTGAAACTGGCCGATTGCCGACTTATCAAATGTCGCAGTCTGTGCACTGCGCACTCTGCGCAGTCGAACAGCCAAATTCCTTCTCAAATTTTCGAATGCCATGTGGCCTCCGCTTCCAGATCGTGAATGAACGTACTGCCGCACTATGCTTGGCGACGGCCAAGTTCAAGCCGGGTAGCCGTATTTTTGCAGGGACTGACGGGAGCAAATCTGATTCATCGCCCCTAAATCCCCACCAGGCCCTCGTCCTTGACCTGCCTGATGGTGAGTGCGGTGCGCACCGTGTCGACGTTGGGCGAGGACGTCAGCTCGTCGATGACGAAGCTCTGGAAGCTGCCGAGGTCGGGGGCGACGCAGTGGAGCATGAAGTCGCTCTCGCCCGACACCATCCAGGCGCTGCGCACGATCGGCCAGTTGCGCGTGCGCTCGGCGAAGGAGCGGAGGTCCGCTTCCGACTGGCGGTTGAGGCCGACCAAGCAGAAGGCGACGACGTCCATGCCGAGCGCCGGCGCGTTGAGCGCCGCCCGATAGCGCAGGATGATGCCTTCGTCTTCCAGCCGCTTGACGCGGCGCAGGCAGGGGGGCGCCGAGATGCCGACGCGGCGCGATAGCTCCACATTGGTCATGCGGCCGTCGTCCTGCAGCTCGCGCAGGATCTTCCAGTCGATGGCGTCGAGGTCGGCTTTGATAGCCATGTGCGCTCCCGGATTCGCGCAAGAATCTTTCGTGCATCCGTCAATAGACCAGCCGTCGGACTTCGGAAACCCGAATGGCCGCAAAATGCTGCCGCGTAGGTGAGGCACGAACCGCCGCGAGGCGATGCCGCAGGATGCCGGCTTCCTGCGAACGGCAAGCCGCCCTCGAACATCGGAAACCCGAGCACCGCAAACTGCGTCGATTTCTGGAGTGGGGCCGAACCGACGCTGCTCGGGCTCGACGCCTGCTTTCCGCCGAGCGACAGCCCCCCTGGAACTTCGGAAACCCGAGCGGCTGCAACATGACGCCGCATTCGGGGCGAGGTCCGAACGGTCGGGAAATGCACGCGCTAAAAGCCGGCTTCAGGCGTGGCGAGCCGTCGGGGAACCCAGGAAACCCGAGCGCCATGAAATGCGACCGGGCGATGCTATGGCTGTTCCCCATAGCGGCACCGGACCCGCTTCGCCACGGCACCCGCGCCGCGCCAAATGCAAGCTTTCGGGGGAGTAACATCTTGTCGCCTTGCACGGGGAGGGGGTGAACCCCTAGATTAGGAGCGTTCTGCGCCCTGTTTCAGCGGGCGTGGGCCCGTTTCCATTGACCGTGAAGGCTCCTCGATGACCGCCAAACATGCGCCCGTCCTCATCATCGGTTCCGGTCCGGCCGGATACACGGCGGCGATCTATGCGGCGCGCGCCATGCTGAAACCCGTGCTCGTCGCCGGCATCCAGCAGGGCGGCCAGCTGATGATCACCACCGACGTGGAGAACTATCCGGGCTTCGCCGAGCCGATCCAGGGCCCGTGGCTGATGGAGCAGATGCGGCTGCAGGCCGAGCATGTCGGCACCGAGATCATCAACGACATCATCACCGAGGTCGACCTCGACGTGCGGCCGTTCAAGGCCAAGGGCGATTCCGGCACGCTCTACACCGCCGACGCGCTGATCATCGCCACCGGCGCCCAGGCTAAGTGGCTGGGCCTGCCCTCCGAGCAGGTGTTCCAGGGCTTCGGCGTCTCCGCCTGCGCCACCTGCGACGGCTTCTTCTACCGCGGCAAGGACGTGGTGGTGGTGGGCGGCGGCAACTCGGCGGTCGAGGAGGCCCTCTACCTCGCCAACCTCGCCAAGACGGTGACGGTGGTGCACCGCCGCGATCATTTCCGCGCCGAGCGCATCCTGCAGGAGCGGCTGTTCGCCAAGAACAACATCAAGGTGATCTGGGACCACGCGGTGGACGAGATCGTGGGTGCGCCGGCGCAGAAGCCGCTGCCGCCGTCGGTCAACGGGGTGCGTCTCAAGAACGTGCACACCGGCACCATCACCGAAATGCCCACCGACGGCGTGTTCGTGGCGATCGGCCATGCACCGGCTGTCGAGCTGTTCGTCGGCAAGCTGAAGCAGAAGCCGAACGGCTATCTGTGGACCGAGCCGAACTCGACGCGCACCAACCTGCCGGGCGTGTTCGCCGCCGGCGACGTCACCGACGACGTCTACCGCCAGGCGGTCACCGCCGCCGGGCTCGGCTGCATGGCGGCGCTCGAAGCCGAAAAATACCTGGCCGGCATAGAAGTGCATCGCGAAGCGGCCGAATAAGGCCGGCCATACGCCAAACATAAGAGGGGAAACATGGCGTTGGATTGGGACAAGTTGCGCGTGTTCCACGCAGCGGCGGAGGCTGGCTCGTTCACGCATGCGGCCGAGACGCTCAGGCTGTCGCAGTCGGCGATCTCGCGCCAGGTCAGCGCGCTCGAGCACGACATCGGCGTGCCACTGTTCCACCGCCATGCCCGCGGCCTGGTGCTGACCGAGCAGGGCGAGATGCTGTTCCGCACGGCGCACGACGTGCTGATGAAGCTCGAGACGATCAAGACGCGGCTGACCGAAACCAAGGACAAACCCTCGGGCGTGCTGAGGGTGACGACGACGGTCGGCCTCGGCGCCGGCTGGCTCACCGACCGCATCCAGGAATTCCTCGAACTCTATCCCGACATCCAGCTGCAGCTCATCCTCGCCAACGAGGAGCTGGACCTGACCATGCGCCAGGCCGATTGCGCGATCCGCCTGCGCCAGCCGCAGCAGCCGGACCTGATCCAGCGCCGCCTGTTCACGGTGCACTTCCACCTCTATGCCTCGCCGGCCTACGTCAACAAATACGGCAAGCCGGAAACGATCGCCGACCTCAAGAAGCACCGCATCGTCACCTTCGGCGTGCCGGTGCCGGCGCATCTCAGCGAACTCAACTGGCTGGAAACAGTCGGCGACTTCGAGGGCGGCCAGCGGGTGCCGACGCTGCAGATCAACGACATCCTGTCGATCAAGCGCGCCGTCCAGACCGGCGCCGGCATCGCCATGCTGCCCGACTACGTCATCGGCAAGGACGCGAACCTGGTGCAGCTCCTGCCCGAAACCGAGGTGCCGTCCTTCGACACCTATTTCGCCTATCCCGATGCGATGCGCGACCAGGCGAAGCTGCATGCCTTCCGCGACTTCATCATCGCCAAGGCGCGCAGCTGGGCCTATTGAGGCCGGGCATCGTCGCCATCCCAGGGCGTGAGGCGGGGCAGCCAGCCCGGCACGTGTCGGCGATAGGCCTCGTACGCACGGCCGTAGCGGCTGGCGAGCACCGGCTCCTCATAGAAGCGCACGAAGACCGCGAAGGCTGTCCCGACCGCCGCGGCGTAGACGGCGAGCGACGCGCTCCAGAATATCGATGCCTGGCCGAGGATGATCGACAGCACGGCGACGTACATCGGGTTGCGCAAATAGCGATAGGGGCCACCGACCACCAGCCGGTCGGTGGGGGCGACGGGCGCGGGCGTGCCGAGGCCCTCGAGCGCAAAGCGCGCGAAGGCGTGGAGCAGGACGGCGAGGCCTGCGGCGACGACAATGCCGCCGACGGCCACCAGCGGGCCAGGGGCGAGCGGTGCGGCATAGCCGCCGACGAGCAGCCACGGCACCAGGCCGGCGACGACGCCGGGCGCGAGCACGAAGAAGAGGGCGCTGCCGAGGAGTGCGACTGGCTTGCGCATGCGATGCCCTCCTGTTGATCGGGTTGCCGGTATATTGCCCATCTGCACTTTTCCGCCGCAAGTATCGCTTTCGCCTGCCCGATCCGGCGTCATTGCACTGCAGCGAAACCTTCCCGGATACTTTGGAGTTTTTGCGCAGTGCGGCAGGGCGCGGCGGGCAAAACTTGGCCGCCTTCGCCGGTTTTCTCTGGTCCTATGCGGTTTCTAACATTGTTGGACCACAGCCCGTGCCTTTTTGCATGAGTGCATTGCAAAATAGATGCTTGTTTATTGGGCATGGAGGGAACATATATTGACCATCTCCAGGGCGCGTTCCTCCTCCCATTAGCGCCCTCGAGTGTTCCCCTCTGGAGGTTAGCCTTAATCGGCACTTCCAAACAAACTCAGCCGGATCTTCTTGGATCCGGCTTTTTTGTTGCCCGAATCCCAGGCCCAAGCACCTCGATCTCCGCGCCTCCTCCCAGGGCGCCGTGGGTTCAATGACGTACACAAGGGACGCTGCAGATTGTGACTCCGGCATCTCTCTCGTTTACGGGCGACCTCACCCGAGGCCCGGATGTTCGCGGTGCAATGGGTCGTCGTCGCACGTCGCGCATGCGCTTTCCGGAAAATCGGTTCCGATTGTCGGCCACATGCACCAAATGTGCCGCGTAACAGTGACATGTAACGTCAGGTAACATTCCCGGAACCGGCTGCCAGGACTAGGTTTTTCATGGACGCGGTGATTGGTGCCGCGGGAGATGGGGGCATCACCCGCAGCACCAGGGCTCAGGCAAGGCGCCGCGTCCAGCAGTTTGCCGGTGGGCTGATTATCGGCCACGATGCGGCGGACCTGCCGTCCCGCCTCCCGCGGAACGGTCCGCAAAAAAGCGGCGTCCTGGAATTTGCCAGGGCGCCGCTTTTGTTTTGTCGGCAGGCCTGCTCAGGTCGGCTTCGGGACCGTGATTCGATATTTCATGAAAGCGTCCCCGGGGGGGCAGCATGGGCGGAAGACCGAAGATTCATACGGGCGGCTGCCTTTGCGGTGCCGTTCGTTTCGCGGCGGTCGGCGTGGCCGGCAAGCCGCACACCTGCTCGTGCCGCATGTGCCAGCGCCACACCGGAGCCCTGACCGCGGCCTGGGTGGAGTTCGACCGCGACAAGGTAAGCTGGACCGGGCCGGGCGGGGCGCCCACGGTCTATCGCTCGTCGGAAATGTCGAACCGTGCCTTCTGCCCGGCCTGCGGCAGCTCGCTCGGCGCCATCGACGATGCGCCCGTCGTGGCGTTGCTCCTGGGCACGTTCGACAAGCCGGGCACGCTTGAATTCAAGCCGACGGCCCACTCCTTCCGGAGCGGGCGGCCCAAATGGTGGCATGTCGAGGTGAAGGCCGGCTAGGAGCGGCGGCAGGGCTCACATATAGAGCCTGGACGGATCCTTGCCGGCATAGAGGTGCGATACCTCGGCGGCGTAGCCGTTGAACAGCTGCGTCGGCACCAGCTCGCCCGTCTGCAGCACGCGCTCCCTGGCCTGGCTCCAGCGCGGGTGCGGCACCTCGGGATTCACGTTTGCCCAGAAGCCGTATTCGCTCGGCTGGATCGCCTCCCACAGGCCGAGCGGCTGCTCGGCGACGAAGTCGATCTTGCGGATCGACTTGATCGACTTGAAGCCGTATTTCCACGGCAACGCCAGGCGGATGGGCGCGCCGAACTGCTTGGCGAGCGGCTTGTCGT
Organism: Aminobacter sp. Piv2-1; assembly: GCF_037625995.1. Taxonomy (NCBI): domain Bacteria; kingdom Pseudomonadati; phylum Pseudomonadota; class Alphaproteobacteria; order Hyphomicrobiales; family Phyllobacteriaceae; genus Aminobacter; species Aminobacter sp. Piv2-1. Next base: position 158,190 of record NZ_JARKMU010000007.1, on the reverse strand, counting down.
AGGCGCCGGTGACCAGGAAGGGCAGGTCGATCGACGCCTCCTCGATGGTGACGCCCTCGACATAGGGCCAGGGGTAGAGGAAGTCGTTCTGGCCCGGCGCCATCTTCGGGTCGAGGAAGGTCTCGAAGCGGATGAACTTCGCATCCGACCTGGGGCCGACCATCGCCACCAGCGCTTTCAGCGGAAAGCCGCTCCAGGGAATGGTCATCGACCAGGCCTCGACGCAGCGGTGGCGATAGAGCCGCGTCTCCAGCGGGAACTTGCGGATCAGGTCGTCGATCGCAATCGTCATCGGCTTGTCGACAAGCCCGCCGATGGCGACCTCCCATGGCCGCGTCTGAAGCTGCTGGGCGTTGGCGGCGATCTCCTTGTAGGAGCCGTATTCGTAGAAGTTGTTGTAGTTGGCGTTGACCTCCTCGGGCGTCAGCGGCCGGTCCAGCTTGTAGGCCTCGTTGCGCCGGGCAGGGTAGAGGTCGGCAGTCGGGTCCTTCTCCTCGGCGCGCGCGTGGCGCGGCAGGGCTGCTGCTGCGAGGCCCAGCCCCATTCCGGCGAGTATGGCGCGGCGGTTGAGGAAGACGTCCTCGGGCGTCGCCAGCGCCTCGGAAATCGCCCAGCTCGGGCGGCGGTGTATGACTACCATCGTATATGCTCCTGTCCGGGGAAGGTTCGGCCTTCGGCGGCGCGAAATCAATGTTTGCCTGTTCACATACGCGTGCGGAGGGGCGATTGTTTCGCCGGGCGGCAGGGCTCACGGGAGTTTGATGGCGGCGCAATTTGGTCGCCGGCGAGGCGGGCGATCTTGGGCGGCGTTCTCGATTTGGTTTTGGCGCATGGCAAAGGCGGCCTGTGCGCCTCCCTGACCGGCTTTGCCCCCTCACCGCCTCGCTGCACTCGGCACCTCTCCCCCACTTCGTGGGGGCGAGGAACCCAAGCTGGAGGCGCCGATCGCAGCTTCGGCCGTTGGCGTTTCTTATCCCGTGGTGGGGGAAGGATGTCCGGGCGACAGGGGAGCCGCCCGGACGCAGTGCCTACGCAGCCTTGCCGGCCGACTGCACGGCCTCGTCGGCGAGGCGGCCGGTGAGTTCGGCCATGTGGTCGAACTCGGCGCGGTAGGTGGCGGCACCGGCGGTCGCCGAGCGCAGCTCGATGATGAGGTCGCCGATCTCCGACTGCGGCATGGTCGCCTCGACGACGTCCCAGCCCAGCCAGCCGTCGCGGGCGTCGTAGCCGAGAATCTGGCCGCGCCGCTGCGGCACCAGCGCGATGATGCGGGCGGTGGCATCCGAGGGCGTGAGGATCACCACCTTCATGACCGGTTCGAGCAGCACCGGTGAGCAGGCGCCCATACCCTCCTTCATGGCGATCTTGGCGGCCATCTGGAAGGCCATGTCGGAGGAATCGACCGTATGGTAGGAGCCGTCCGACAGGTTCACGGCGATATCGACGACGGGGAAGCCCAGCGGACCGGTTTTCAGGAAGTCGCGCACGCCGGCCTCGACGGAGGGGATGTACTGCTTGGGCACGACGCCGCCGGTGATCGAGTCGGTGAACTCGAATCCCGAACCGCGCGGCAAGGGCTTGATCTCGATGACCACGTCGCCGAACTGGCCGTGGCCGCCCGACTGCTTCTTGTGGCGGCCGCGCTGCTGGACGCCCTTGCGGATCGTCTCGCGGTAGGGGACGGCGGGCGCATGGCCCTCGATCGGGATCAGGTTGCGGCCTTCGAGGCGTTCCCTGACGACGCGCAGATGCATCTCGCCGTGGCCGGACAGCACGGTTTCGGCCGAGTCCTGGTTGTGGTGCAGCGTCAGCGAGGGGTCCTCCTCGGCAAGCCGCTGGATGGCGGCCGACATCTTCACCTCGTCCTTGCGCTCCTTGGGCCTGAGCGCGAAGGCATAGACGGGCTTCGGTGGCTCGAGCCTGACCAGTTGCGTGGTGCCGCCCTTCGCCGTGGTCAGCGTCCGCCCCGTGGTCACGTTGTCGAGCTTGCCCAGCGCAACCGTGTCGCCGGTGCCGGCGGACTGCAGCTTGGACTGGTCCTTGCCGAGCATGCGGTAGATGCCGGACACCTTGGCGGTATCCGTGGCGGTGAGCCAGAGTTCGGCTCCGTCGGCGACGTTGCCCGACAGGATGCGCGACACCGACAGCTTGCCGCCATGCGGCGTGTGGATGGTCTTCATCACCTGCACGATCGTGCCGTCGCCGGCCCCGAGCCGCTTGCGCGTCGCCTCTACGTCGGGCGCGTCGTGGCGGATGGCCTTGAGCAGGCGCAGCGCCCCGTTGCCCTTCTCGGCGGCGCCGATGAGCACCGGGACGACGGTGCCGTCGCGCAGGTCGGCGGCGAGGTCGTCGAAGATCTCGTCCTTGGGCGGCTCGATCTCCTCGAGCAGCTGCTCCATCAGCTGGTCGTCGTGGTCGGCCAGGGTCTCGAGCATGGCGAAGCGCGCCTCGAGTTCGCGGGCCTTCTCGTCGCCCGGTATCTCGGCGATCTCGCTCTCGGCGTATTCGCGGTAGATGTAGGCGCGCTCCAGCGCCAGGTCGATCGAGCCGACGACGACGCCGTCCTTACGCAGCGGGATCTGGCGCAGCAACAGCGGAGCGCGGCTGGCCGGCTGCAGAAGCTTCAGCGTGTCGCGCACGCCGGCGGTGCCCTTGTCGACCTTGTTGAGGAAGAGGATGCGCGGCACCCCGAGATCGTCGAGCCGGCGCATGATGAGCTGGAGCGCCGGGATCTTCTTCTCGTCTGGTTCGGCGACGACGACGGCGAGGTCGCAGGCTGCCAGCACGGGCTCGGCCTCGAAGGCGAATTCGACGGAGCCCGGGCAGTCGACGAAGGTGATGCTCTCGCCCATGAATTCGGTGGTGGCGAAGACGGCCTCGACGCTCATGGCGTGGGCCCTGGCCTCGGCGGAGTGGTCGGAGACGGTGTTGCCGGATGAGACCGGGTTCTGCTTGGGGATCGTGCCCGTGCGGGCGAGAAGGGCTTCGAAGAGCGTGGTTTTACCGCTGGCGTAGGGACCGACGATGGCGATGCATTTCGGTCCCGTACGTCTTCCTCCGGCGCGATTACCCATGATCTGACCTCCACTCAGGCGTTTTATCCCTGAAGCGGCGGCCGGCCTGTTCGACCGTCGCGGGCATGTTCCTGTTTCGATGGGCCTCCCTAGCTGGCTTATCGAAACACGGCTTTGAGAGCAGGGCAAGGGGATGCAGCGGGCAATGCTGCCCCTGCGACAGGCAAAATGCCCGGCGCTCCAAAAGCGGCAGAAAATGTCGCAATGGGCTTACTGATCGGGCGGTGTGCCAAACAACTATCCAGTCGGGGGGAATGATTACGGCAGCCACATTCGTCTGGAGGAACTCAGCCAAATGTCCAATGAACTCGAATATCTTGGGCGCCTTGTCGTCGGCGGGCAGCTGTCGCGCCGCGACTTTCTCGGTCGCGCGGCAGCACTCGGCGTCACGGCATTTTCGGCCAACGCGCTGCTCGGCAACGCGGCGCGCGCGCAGACGCCAACCAAGGGCGGGATACTGAAGGCAGGCATGGTCGGAGGCGCGGCCACCGACAGCCAGGACCCCGCCACCTGGGCAAGCCAGGTGCCCTATACGATCGGCCGATGCTGGGGCGAGCAGATGCTTGAGGTGTCGCCGGCCGGCGAGATCGAGCCCAGGCTGGCCGAGTCCTACGAGGCGTCCGACGACGCCAAGACCTGGCACTTCAAGATCCGCAAGGGCGTGACCTTCCACAACGGCAAGGACCTCACCCCCGGCGACGTGATGGCGACGCTGGAGCGACACGCCGACGCCAACTCGAAATCGGCGGCGCTGGCCTTCGTCAGCCAGTTCGAAAGCATGAAGGTCGACGGCGACTATGTCGTGATCCAGCTCAAGGAGGCCAACGCCGACCTGCCATACGTGGTCAGCGACTTCCACCTGATGATCCAGCCCAATGGCGGCAAGGACGATCCGACCGCAGGCATCGGCACGGGGCCATACAAGTTGGTGGTCAACGAACCGGGCGTGCGCCATGGCGCCGAACTGACCAAGGGCTATTGGGGCTCCGACAAGCGCGGCCATGCCGACCAAGTCGAAGTTGTCGTCATCAACGACGCCACGGCGCGCACGGCGGCCCTCCAGGGCGGCCAGGTCGACATGATCAACCGCGTCGAGCCGAAGATCGTGGATCTCATCAAGCGCGTGCCCGGCGTCGAGATCCGCAACGTGCCGGGCAAGGGGCACTACGTCTTCATCGCCCACTGCAACACTGCGCCCTTCGACAACAACGACCTCAGGCTGGCGCTGAAATATGCGGTGGACCGCAAGGAGATGGTGCAGCGCATTCTCGGCGGCTACGGCTCGGTCGGCAACGACATGCCGGTGACCCAGGCCTATGCGATGTTCCCGGAAGGCATCGAGCAGCGGACGTACGATCCCGACAAGGCGGCCTTCCACTACAAGAAGTCGGGGCATGACGGGCCGATCCTGCTCAGGACCTCCGACGTGGCGTTCCCCGGGGCCGTGGATGCCGCGCAGCTCTACCAGCAGAGTGCCGCCAAGGCGGGCATCCCCATCGAGGTCAAGCGCGAACCCGGCGACGGCTACTGGTCGGAAGTGTGGAACAAGCAGCCCTTCTCGATGTCCTACTGGACCGGGCGGCCGACACAGGACCAGGTCTACTCGATCGCCTATCTGTCGAAGGCCGAGTGGAACGACACCCGCTTCTTCCGCGAGGACTTCGACAAGCTGATCCTGGCCGCGCGCGGCGAACTCGACCAGGCCAAGCGCAAGGAGCTCTACCGCCAGGCGGCAATCATCCTGCGCGACGAGGGCGGCATGATCGCGCCGATGTTCAACAACTACATCGACGCCACCGGCACCAAGGTGGGCGGCTGGGTCGACGACCCGAACGGCGAGCTGATGGGCGGCCATGCCCTGACCAAGTGCTGGGTCAACGCCTGAGGCAAAGGTCGAGCGCGGAAAACGGGCGGGCGCGTGGCCCGCCCGCCAGCCCGTCGGAAACGAAAAAGCCCGGCAGGCGGTGCCTGCCGGGCCTTTTTTGCGCCAGGGGCCGGAGGGTCAGTCCTTGGCGTTGAGGTCGGTGCCGAGCGTATCCTTCACGAAGATCACTCCGATGATCAGCGTCATCGCGGCGATCGCGATCGGGTACCAGAGGCCGTAGTAGATGTCGCCGGCCGCCGCGCTCATGGCGAAGGCGGTCGCCGGCAGCAGGCCGCCGAACCAGCCGTTGCCGATGTGGTAGGGCAGCGACATGCCGGTGTAGCGGATGCGGGTCGGGAACATCTCGACCAGGATCGCGGCGATCGGGCCGTAGACCATGGTCACGTAGACGACCAGGATGAACAGGATGCCGATGATCATCGGCCAGTTCACCTCGGCCGGATCGGCGACCATGGCGTATGCGCCGCCGCCGGCGATGCTGTAGACGGTGACGTCGGTTGCGCCGGCGGCTTCCTCGGCCGTCAGCAGCTTGTCCTTGACCGCCTGGTCGAGCGCAACCGTCGACTTCTCGCCGCCGCGGATGGCGGCCGCGTCGAGCTTGAGCTCCGGATTGGCGGCGACGAAGGCGTCGAGCTTCTGGTCGGCAACCTTGGCCGCACCGCGGACCAGCGGATAGCCGGCCGCGTGGAGAGCCATGTTGACCGCCTTGGTGAAGGCGCCGTCCTTGGCCTTGGCCTGGTCGCCGGCAACAACCGCGTCATAGGACTCGATCGTCGTCTCGCCGACCTTGACGGTGGCCGCGGTGCCCGCAGCCGCCGTGGTGACGACGTCGTAGGGAACCGAGTTCTTGGTCAGGAACGAAGTGGCGATGTCGCAGGAGGTGGTGAACTTCGCGGTGCCCACCGGGTTGAACTGAAACTTGCAGTCGCCGGGTGCGGCGGTGACGGTGGCACGAACGTCCTGCTGGGCGGTGGCGAGCGCCGGGTTCGCGGCCCAGGTCAGCGCCTTGAACAGCGGGAAGTAGGTGACGATGGCAAGCGCCAGGCCGGCCATGATGATCGGCTTGCGACCGATCTTGTCGGACAGCCAGCCGAAGAGCAGGAAGAAGCCGGTGCCGAGCAGCAGCGAGATCGCGATCATGATGTTGACCGACTGCGCATCGACCTTGAGCACGTTCTGCAGGAAGAACAGGGCGTAGAACTGGCCGGTGTACCAGACCACGGCCTGCCCGGCGGTGAGGCCGAGCAGCGCGAGCAGGGCGATCTTGGCGTTCTTCCACTGGCCGAAGGCTTCCGACAGCGGCGCCTTGGAGCCCTTGCCCTCTTCCTTCATGCGCTGGAAGGTCGGCGATTCGTTGAGCGACAGGCGAATCCAGACCGAAATGCCGAGCAGCACGCAGGAGAGCAGGAACGGCACGCGCCAGCCCCAGGCGGCGAAGGCCTCCTTGCCGAGCCAGGTCTGGACGATGAGGATGACCACCAGCGACAGGAACAGGCCGAGCGTCGCCGTCGTCTGGATCCACGAGGTGTAGTAGCCGCGACGGTCGTCGGGGGCGTGTTCGGCGACATAGGTCGCAGCCCCGCCATATTCGCCGCCGAGCGCCAGGCCCTGCAGCATGCGCAGCGCGATCAGGATGATCGGGGCGGCGATGCCGATGGAGGCCGAGCCGGGCAGGAGGCCGACGAAGAAGGTCGACAGGCCCATGATCAGGATGGTGACGAGGAAGGTGTACTTGCGGCCGACGAGGTCGCCGATGCGGCCGAACACAAGCGCGCCGAAGGGGCGCACGAGGAAGCCGGCGGCGAAGGCGAGCAGCGCGAAGATATTGCGCGTCGCCTCGGGGTAGGAGGCGAAGAAGGTGGCGCCGATGAAGGCGGCGAGCGAACCGTACAGATAGAAATCGTACCATTCGAAGACGGTGCCGAGCGACGAGGCGAAGATGACCTTCTTCTCCTCGCGCGACATGCCTCGCCCTTGGCGGACGTCGGCGGTTGCCGAAATTGTCATATTTGTGTCTCCTCCCAGAGTGCCGGCGGTCACGGCCCGGAGACAGGTCTCCATGGGAAGCCGCCGAACCTAACGACTTCAAAGTGATAACGCCGGGAGGCGGACGCTATCCATCGCTGCTTTGGGATTATGACTTTGGTCGTAGGCGGTCTCCGGCGGCGATTTTGCGCCGCCGGAGACGTCGGAAAGGGTCAGGCGGCCCGTTCCTCTTTCTCAACCAGATAGCCGCGATCGCGCAGCCACCGGGCGATGATGATCTCCACCATGGACGACACCGAGCGATGGTCGTCCTTGGCGGCCTTGACCAGTGCTTCCTTGAGATCGCGTTCGATACGGAAGCCGAGTGGATGAGTCTTGGACATGGTCGTTCCTGGTATTTTTCGGGATCGTCCGATCCCGGGGAATACGACCGGCAACTGGCGACGTAGCTTGCTCTGTTCGATCGCTGGCTGGTCGGTCGGGCGGCGCAGGTGGGGCGCGTTGCGCCGTTAGACCAGGTGTGGAGGCGCGCGCGGTGCGCTCGTGCGGCCACGCAAGAGACCGAAGTTGATGATCGTGGGGAAGGAGGCTTCGCCGGCCACACCCGACGACAGCGCATGGACCGACGTCGGCGTGGCATGATCGAGCCCGTGGATCTGGCATTCGGAAACGGTGTTGCAGGTGGACTCGGCAGCCGTCAGCACCGTCTCGGCGTGCCCGGCATTCTCGGTGGTCGCGGTCAGGTGCGCCGCCGGGATATGGATACCCGCTCCGGCCTGGCTCGATGCAACCGCCGCCGTCAGCACAGCAAAGGTCGACAACAACAGCAAGAAGAAGTGCGTCAGCAGCCTTGTGCTGCTTCGCCCCTGCTGCTGTTCCACGCGCCGATACAATGCCTGCCCTCGGATGCCTCTGCACTGCTCCGTCTACAGCGACGGAAATAGTGTGTCAGAGTAGCAGCATTCGGGCCGTGACGGCAATATGCAAATGTATAACAGCGTATGAGATTTGGAGAATATATTAGCCGTCTCGAACGCTTCTCCGTCCTCGCGCCGGCTAAAAGAAACCCGGCCGAAGCCGGGTTCCCGATCAGCCCATCCTGATTCTCAGGAGAGCGAGGCCGTGAAGCGCTGGATGCGGGTGCAGGCCTCTTCCAGGAGCTTCTCCGACGTGGCGTAGGAGATGCGGAAGTTCGGGCCAAGGCCGAAGGCCGAACCCTGCACGACCGCCACGCCTTCGGCTTCCAGCAGCTCGGAGGTGAAGACGGCATCGTCGGTGATCGCCTTGCCGCTTTGCGTCTTCTTGCCGATCAGGTCGGCGCAGGACGGGTAGACGTAGAAGGCGCCTTCGGGCGAGGGGCAGGAGATGCCGCGCGCCTGGTTGAGCATCGACACGACGAGGTCGCGACGGGCCTGGAAGATCGCCTTGTTGCGTGTGATGAAGTCCTGCGGGCCGTTGAGCGCCTCGACCGACGCCCACTGGGCGATGGTGCAGGCGCCCGAGGTCTGCTGGCCCTGGATCATGTCCATCGCCTTGATCAGCTGGATCGGACCGGCCGCGTAGCCGATGCGCCAGCCGGTCATGGCATAGGCCTTCGACACGCCGTTCATGGTCAGCGTGCGGTCGTAGAGCGCCGGCTCGACCTCGGCGATGGTCTTGAAGACGAAGTCGCCATAGGTGAGGTGCTCGTACATGTCGTCGGTCAGCACCCAGACCTGCGGGTGCTTGATGAGCACGTCGGCAATGGCGCGCAGCTCGGCCTCGGTGTAGGCCGCGCCCGAGGGGTTGGACGGCGAGTTCATCACCAGCCACTTCGACTTCGGCGTGATCGCCTTCTCGAGCGCCTCGGCGGTCAGCTTGAAGCCGTTGGCGATGGTCGTCTCGGCGAAAGTCGGCGTGCCGCCGCAGAGCGCCACCATCTCGGGGTAGCTGACCCAGTACGGGGTGGGCACGATGACCTCGTCGCCGGGGTTCAGCGTCGCCATGAAGGCGTTGAACAGGATCTGCTTGCCGCCAGTGCCGACGATGGTCTGCTCCGGCTTGTAGTCGAGGTTGTTCTCGCGCTTGAACTTCCTGGCGATCGCCTCGCGCAGCGGCGCGATGCCGGAAACCGGCGGGTACTTTGTCTCGCCGCGGCGGATCGCCTCGATTGCCGCATTCTTGATATTGTCGGGGGTGTCGAAATCCGGCTCGCCGGCACCGAGGCCGATGATGTCACGGCCGGCGTTTTTCAGCTCGCGCGCTTTCTGCGTGACCGCGATGGTCGCGGAAGGCTTAACGCGGGAAAGGGCATCGGCAAGAAAGGCCATGACTTGGTGTCTCCGGTTCGAAAGATGACGCGGTCGCGCGACCGCGGGCTCTCGTGCATGACCCCGAGAATCTGACCGATTTTCGGCAGGATCATGCACTGGTTCATTTCGTTACAGCGTCCTTTGCGCGTCCAAACGGACGCGCGGCGCTGTAATGTCGCATGACGCAAGGAATCGCAAGCGGATTGACGCCTTGGCCCACCTCATCCTGGCGGATTAGCCGCGTGTTCTTGCCTGTGCACAACCGCGGGCGAGCGCCGGCAATGTTCAACTTTGATCTATCCCGTTAACCGGCGATCAAATCTTCAATGAGATTTTGGCCGGGCAATTTCGCCAGCATCCCGGAAATAGGACGGACCGTGTCGAAAAGCATCGGGCTCGCCCAAATTATCCGGCAGGACGACGCTTCGTCGACCGGCGTCTGGGGTGTATACACCCTGCAAAGTGCATTCCAGCCGATCTTCTCGTTCGCCGACGGCAAGCTGACCGCCACCGCCTATGAGGGACTGATCAGGCCGTCGCGGCAGGGCGAACCGGTGCCTCCGGGCGTCTTCTTCGCGAATGTCGACGGTGCCGACCGGTTGCAGATCGAAACGCTGACGCGGACCCTGCATCTGCTGAACGCTGCAGCCTTCCTGCCCACGGACGCGGCGATCTTCATCAATTTCGATCCGTCGGTGTTCACCGACGCCTCCATCGCCGAGCTTGCGCTGCGCGACATGCGCCATGTGCTGAACGAAGCCGGCATCGATCCGCGCCGCGTCGTCTGCGAGGTCACCGAGAAGAAGCCGGCCTCCGAGGAGGCGCTGTTCGGCTTCGTCAGCGCGTTGAAGGCCAACGGCTTTCGCATAGCGGTCGACGACTTCGGCTCGGACGAATCCGACATCAAGCGGATCCGCAACCTCAAGCCCGACATCGTCAAGTTCGATGCCCACTGGATCAGCCGGCTGATGGAGTCGGGTGCCGGTTTCGCGCTGCTGAAGGAGATGGTGGCGAATTTCGAGGACAAGGGCATCCGCACCGTGTTCGAGGGGCTCGAGCAGAGCTGGCAGCTGCAGCTGGCCGAGCGTTCGGGCGCCTCGATGGTGCAGGGTTACGTGCTGGCGCTGCCGGAGATCGTGCCGGCGAATTTCTCCATCTATTCCGGGCAGGAGAACGCGTCCGGCCGCGACATCGCGGCGGCGACCGATCCCGAGCCCGCGCATGTGCCGCAGGGGCGCGCCCAAAGACCGGGCCGCAGCTTCGGCAAGAGGACATATTCATGAATGATCCGGTTTTCGGTTTCGGTGCCATTCCCGCCGATCTCGGCGACAAGATCGTTGCCGACGAGGTCGGGATCGAATTCGGCGTTCATGGCCGCTTCCGCCTGCGCTCTGCGATCCAGCCGGTGTTCAGGCACAGCGACGGGCGCCTGACGCCCGTGGCCGCGGATGCGCAGGTCGTGCCCTATCTGAACGGCAAGCCGGCGGCGCTCGCCGATTTCGACGCCGAGGTGTCTGGCGAGGACCGCGCGCTGGTGGCGCGGATGGCCGTGGTGCTTCCGCTCGCCAACGTCCACAACATCGGCGTCGACGGCGTCTCGCTGATCTTGCGCCACGATGCCGCGGCAGGCGATGCCGCGCTGGAGGACCTGCGCTTCATGGTCAGGCGGCTGGCCGAGGAGGGTTTCGAGGCGTCGCGGCTGATCTGCGGGGTCGACGGGACCAGTGCGGCCTTTGCCGCGGAAGCCAGGGCACTCGGCCTGCGCGTCGCGTTGCGGGGTCGCGCGGGGGCCGATCCGGATCAGGACGCGGCCGCAAACCTGGGCGCGGATGTGGTCAGGCTCGGACGCGCTTCATTCGACCGCTTCTGCGCCGATGCGGCCACCGGCCGGCTGCTGCGGGCGGTGGTTTCCGAATTCAGGGCGCGCGGCGCATCGGTGCTGGTCGACGGCATCGACAGCGAGAACCATCTCGAGGTCGCGCTCGCGGCAGGCGTCGACCTGCTTGCCGGCGATCTGCTCGAGCCGCCGGTGCTGGTCGGCAGCGTGATCGACGAGGGGCCGCGCGACGCTTCGCGCTTCCGCCGGGGCGATTGCGTCGTCATCCCGTTGTTCGGCTGAGCTCATGCGCCCTGCGCATCGCGGCTGGTCGGCGCGCGGTGGGGGCAGGGGCAACTCCCGAACGAGCTTTCGGCGGGCGAATTTCCGTTGGTGAAAACGGGCAAAGAAAAAGGCGGGGCAAAACCCCGCCTCATCGGCACCTGATCCTGGTTTCCCGAACCTGCGGCTCACGGCAATCTGCCGCATCGTCCGCAAGGTTCTCGGCCGGCGCATCTTGCAGCGCCGCGCATCTCAAGGACGCGCGACAGGCGCTGCAAGAATTAGGTTCGCGCATGTGCGGACATCATCGTGTCCGCGGTCATGCACTTGCGCTGCCGCCAGTACATCCGTGACTTGCAGTGCGACCGGAGCGTGCGCTCCAGCGCCCTCGGATCAGATGGCCTTCAGAGCTCCGGCAGACGAGCGGCCCGTGCGACGGTCCTGCTCGATCTCGTAGCTGATCTTCTGGCCGTCGGCCAGGTCGGTCATGCCCGAACGCTGAAGAGCGGAGATGTGGACGAACACGTCCGCGCCGCCGGCGTCCGGCTGAATGAAGCCGAAGCCCTTGGTTGCGTTGAACCACTTAACGGTTCCAGTAGCCATTACGATTATCCTTGGCGTTTGCAGTTGGTCTTGATCTGGCGAAATCACCCGATCGATGTATCGAGATTTTGGAGATAGACTGAGCAAACGCGAAAAATCGCGGTATCTAGATCTGTCGGCCGAAATATCAACATGTCGCAAATAAGGGGTTGAGCGGCATTTTGCAAGCCCCGCGCTGCGCCGGCGGTGGTTCCTGTTGGAGCCGCGCTGTGCTTCGCAACCATTGCGGGCGAAGGATGTTATAGTGGTCGGGCAACGGCGCAACGGGCCGGCGCCTTCGGAGGTCGTCATGAAAGCTCTACTACTTGCCGCCTGCCTGACCCTGATCGCGGCCGAGGCGCAGGCGATCTCGCGCTACAATTCGACCAGTATGAGCTGTGCGGAGACGCGCGACGTCGTGCGCTACGAGGGTGCGGTGATCCTGCGCTGGCGCTCGCCGACCTCGGGCGTGCAGCGCTTCGACCGCTACGTGCGCGACGACCGCTTCTGCCCCGCGGGCGAGGAGGCGCAACGCGCCTTTGTGCCGACCGCCGATGCGAGGTCGTGCCCGGTGAACATCTGCAAGCGGATCGAACGCGACTTCTTCCGCTTCAAGCGCCGGCTGATCATTCCGGACTGAGCCCAAGGCAACCGTCGTTGCCCTGGTTGTTGCTCTAGAAGCCGAACGACGCCTGAGCCGAGGGCGGCGGACCCGTGCGGACGCCTTCGAGCGAGAGCATCCTTTCCTTGGTGGCCGACCCGCCGGTGGCGGAGAAGCCGCCGATCTTGCCGCCGGCGGCGAGGATGCGGTGGCAGGGGATGACCAGCGGCACCGGGTTGGCGCCGAGTGCCGCCCCGGTTTCGCGGAACAGGCCCTTGTGGCCGGACTTTTCCGCCAGCCCGCCATAGGTGGTGGTTTCGCCATAGCCGAGGCAGCGCGCGGCGGCATAGATGTCGCGGCGGAACTCGTCGACGCCGGCGAGATCGACCGGCACGGCCGAGAAATCGACGTCCTCGCCCTCGGCATAGCGGCGGATGTCGGCGATCAGCGCGCCGATCCACGCCGGCACGGCGCGGCCCGCGTCGCTTTCGCCGGCGAGGCGCAACAGGCGGCGTTCGGCCGCAGCGGCGGTCTTTTCGGGCAGGCAGGCGCGGGTGAGCCCGGCATCGCTCCAGGCCAGCGCCATGAAGCCGAGCGTGGTCTCGAACACGGCATGCCCGGGCCTGGGATAGGAGATGGTGGTGTCCATGGATGATCCCTGAAACCTTGCGTTGCCAAGTACAAACCGGGAACATGATCGCATGATCTGCGACCCGATGCCACCCGAAAACCGAAGGTGGCTGTGGATTGCCGGGGCAGATGCCTTGCTGTAAGGAAAATCGGGCGGGACGATCATCATCAAACAGAGCTTGGCTTTGCCGTCATTCAAGACCCATCTGCTGATCTCGGCAGCTCTTTCTGTGGCTCTGCTTTCGGGCTGCCAGACCAATACTGCGGCGCTGGGCACCGATCTTGCAACCGGCACTGAGGTGGCGCTTGCCACCCAGACGGATGCCGCCGCTTCCACCGAGGCCGGCGCCATGGCTTCCGCCGAGGCCGACATCGCGCTGCCCGAGACGGTGGCCGTGGTGCCGACGTCCTATGCGGGCGGGGAGGTGTCGCCGGCGACCGCCGTGCTCGCCGCCGCAACCGAAACGCCGGGCGCCGCCGCGGCCGCCCCGGCCGAGGTGGCGCAGGCGCAAGTGCTCGCTGCCGCCCCTGTAGCGCCCGACCATCCGTCCGAAGTTGCTGCGAAACCAGCCGTCGTGGCTGCTGCTGCGACCCCGACCGCTTCGGCAACGCCGGCCGCCGCTTCGGCAAGACTGCCGGCCGACGCAAAGCCGTCGGAGGCAGCACTTGCCGCGCCCATGGCCGGCGGCGAGATCGTCGCCGACGCGCAGGCAAAGCTCGTCGGCGAATTTCCGCCTGCACCGGCGCTGCCCGGCCAGATCCTGCCGGCGACGGCGCCGATCCCCGGCAGCTACCAGGTCGCCTCGCTGGGCGACGTGGCGCCCGGGAATTTCGCCACCTCCTCCTATGCCGCGCCCGATGCGCCTTCGGCGGCTTCGTCCAGCATGGTCGACGCGCTGATCGCCAAATATGCCGCCGTCTACGAACTGCCGGAGCAGCTGGTGCGGCGCGTGGTCAGGCGCGAGAGCAATTTCCGCCCGATGGCGCGCAAGGGGCCGTATTGGGGGCTGATGCAGATCCGCCACGATACGGCGCGCGGCATGGGCTATGACGGCCCGCCCAGCGGCCTGCTCGACGCCGAGACCAACCTCAAATACGCGGTCAAATATCTGCGCGGGGCGTTCCTCGTGGCCGAGGGCAACGAGGACCAGGCCGACCGCCTCTACCAGCGCGGCTATTATTACGACGCCAAGCGCAAGGGCCTGCTCGACGAGACGGGCCTGGGCCGCGACCGCGTGCGCCGCCGGGCCGAAACTGCCCTGTGACGGCATCCGGGCCGGCGGAGAACGACGTCCGGCTGCGCCGGCTGCTGCCGGGCGAATTGAAGACCCCGCGCTGGCCGCACGGCCTTGCGATGCGGACGTTCGAGGCGGCCGATGCGCCGGCGCTGCACGCGCTTTTGGGGCTGGTCTTCGACGACGGCATGGACGGGCCGTTCGAGCAATGGTGGCCGCGGATTTCGGGCGATGCCGAGTTCGACCCCGACCTGTGCTTCCTGGTCTTCGACGGCGGGGACAGGCTCGCGGGGGCCGCCCTGTGCTGGACCAGCGCCTTCCTGAAGGACCTTGCCGTCCATCCCGATTTTCGCGGGCAGGGCATTGCCGAGGCGCTGCTGTGGCACGTCTTTGCCACCTTCGCCGCGCGCGGGGCGAGCCACGTCGACCTCAAGACCAATTTGATCGGCAATGCCGGGGCCGTGCGCCTCTACCGCCGGCTCGACATGGTGGAGGTGGACTGGGCCGGGTGAGGGCTTTCTCCTTCCGCCTGGCTCGCTGCGCCCGGCACCTCCCCCATCGAGGAGGGCGCTGCGTTCTGCCTCAAGTGACCCCACCCCAACCGCTGCGCGGATCGACCCTCCCCTCACGTCGCGCTTCCTCGTCGCCATTGTTTCTAGGGAAGGGGCATCAGGGCAAAATTAGGAGAATGGCCGGGATTTCGTTCCGCCGAACTGCGGTCGCTACCAAGCACTAGCAATCAGTGGTGCCGAGCGCCTTTGCCAGATTGCTTCGAAAGTTCTCCGCTCGGCGTGGTAACACACTCGATGTCACGTCCAGAATGGAACGATAGAACCGTTTTGCCGGCTCCGAGGACAGGAAACCTGCATAGCTTTCTATCTCG
Source organism: Aminobacter sp. Piv2-1 (assembly GCF_037625995.1). NCBI lineage: Bacteria > Pseudomonadati > Pseudomonadota > Alphaproteobacteria > Hyphomicrobiales > Phyllobacteriaceae > Aminobacter > Aminobacter sp. Piv2-1. The sequence goes on along the minus strand of NZ_JARKMU010000007.1, from coordinate 142,925 downwards.
GACGCAGTCAGCGGCTCATATGAGTTGACGATGTTTAGCATGACCAGATTCTCTAGGAACGGCCTGTTTCTTGAACGCGCTTCTTCTAACTTATCTCGCACTTGCGTTTCAGTTATCTGCGTTTGGCCGGAGCATGCTATAGCCTCCAAGTGGAGCTGCAGCGAGGATATGGCCATCACTTCCGTTCGATCTACGTAGCGCGTATCCTTCGCCAAGCCTCGGTATGCAGTTAGTCGTGCGGGGTCCTGTTGAACTAGCCTCGCAAGTTCGTCCTCTGCGGCGTTTCGCAGTTCAATGGTTGCATTGGGATTAGAGCCCGACTGTTCAATCTGCTTAATACGAGCCGCCAAGGGCGTCTCAAGGTATGTCAGCAGAAATCTGACATCTTCATCGGACATTTGAGCTGCTATTCCCGCTTCGAGTTCTTGCATTTGCTCCTGGGGATTAAATGTCTCCTGTACTGCAACTCCCCAGGCGGCCTTGAACGCGGGGCTAGGCGAATTCAATAGTCGAGCAGGAATTGTCTCAATGGCCAGCATGTTGCGCGACATGTGCCAGGTAAATCCTGATGCCTCTAACAGACGTCTGACAATTTCGGGTTCAGCAGCTTTTGCGTTTGTAGTGCAGGAAATAAAAAGCGCGGCCACAAAGAAATATCTTCGCAGTACGTTTATCATATCTCTGTGCCTACCATCGTCGATGGTCTTGTTCCACAATGCCGTTCGTTGCCAGAGTGGCCTTACATCTCAAGAATTGCAATCGGGTGAAAGCCGGTCACCGAGTGTACGATTCAGAAAACTATTGAGGGTGTTCAGAGGAGACGCTTCTGGGACAAGGTAAAAGTTGTACCGCAAAGGCAGCGCGGAGGTAAACAAAGTGTACTGACGCAGAGGCGGTTTGCGAGTTCGCGTATTAATGATGCGAAGTGCTAGGCGAAATACCTCTTCCAGCCTTGTCTAAATCCGTCCCTTCACCTCCACCGCCCATTTCCGCCCTTCGTCGCCACCCCAGAGCAGCCAGGCGACGTAGCCGGCCGAAGGGTTGTCGTCGTTGCCGAAGTTCTTGGCCCGCTTGTCGACCTCGTGGCGGGCGAAGAAGCTGACCATGCGCTTGACGGTATGGGGCGTAAGCCCGGTGCGGGCGACCAGTTCCTCGGCGCGGGCGACGCCGATCTCGGTGCCGCCGCGGCCGAATTTCTGCCTCAGCGCAAGGCCCCTGGCGGCGTTGTCGGAGACGATTTGCGGCGGAACGAGGTCGAGCCCCAGCGCCTCGCGGCGGATCTCGTCGAACGGGTCGTAGGCTTGTGGCATGCGGCGATTCCTGCGGAGAGGGCAGGGTAGCCGGATGGAGGTGGGATTGGGAGGGGCGGCGATCCCTTCTCCCCCTGCGGGAGAAGGTGGATCGGCGCGCAGCGCCGAGACGGATGAGGGGTGTTGGAAGGAACTCGACCTGCGCTTTTCTCTGAACCCGTCGCGCTCCCGCCAGCACCCCTCATCCGCCCCTTCGGGGCACCTTCTCCCGCAAGGGGAGAAGGGGAGGTTCGGGCAGCTCAGCGCCAGGGTTGCAAGCTGGCATCCCTGACATAGGCGATGATGGTGTCGCAGACGCCGGTCATGTCGTTGAGGACATCGTCATTCCAGAAGCGCAGGACGCGGAAGCCGAGACGGTTGAGTTCGGAGGTGCGTCTGATGTCTCCAGGGGAGTCAGCATGCTGGCTGCCGTTGATCTCGACGATCAGCATCGCCTCAGGGCAGAGGAAGTCTGCCACGAAGCGGCCGATGGGTACTTGCCGACGAAACTTGATGCCGTCGAGCCTGCGACCGCGCAACTCCTGCCACAGCCTGTCCTCGGCCTCCGTCGCCTCGTGGCGCATGGCCCTGGCGAAGGCGCGTTTGGCGGGAAGGACGGGTTGGTGCGGCATGGCGCGAGCTAGCGCGGAGGTGATGGGCGCGGGACACTGACACCCCCTGCTCCCACAGGGGGAGAAGGGGCCGAGCCATGCCTCACTTCGAGACGTAGATGGAACAGTTGCCCGTCGTCTTGAGCTTGTACCTCTTGCCGACCGAATTGCATCTTTCCAACGCCTGCTTTTCGGTGGCCTGCTGGGATGGCCCGTTGATGGAGGCGCCGCAGTAGAAGCCTTCGACATTGCCCAGATGCGTTTGCGCGTAGGCCGAGTGACCGGCAGCAGCGACATATTCCTTGTAGGTCTTTTGGCAGGGGCCCTCCGTCTGCTGGAACTGCAGCGGATAGCGCTTGGTGCCGACCTTGCCGGCCAGCGATCCCGCATCCTTTGCCATTGCCGGCGCCAGCGCGGCCGCAACAATCACCCCCGCCAGCATCGACGCCGATGCCAGCCGCACGAATTTCAGTCCCATTCCCTGCATCCCCCCTTTGGACGCTTGAGATGTAGCTGCAATCCCTGCGTGTGAGAAGATGAAATGTCAGAGAAAGGCATACGATTGCTGGGGATTACCATGGCGCGTTTCCTTCTCCCACAAGGGGAGAAGGGAGGTCGCGCGGCCCCTTCAACGCCAAGGCTGCGAAATCCTGTCCCTCACATAGGCGATGACGGTATCGCAGACGCCGCTCAGTCCTTGAGGACATCGTCGTTCCAGAAGCGCAGTACACGGAAACCGAGCCGGTTGAGTTCGGCAGTGCGGAAGTCGTCACGAGCGGATTCGGCATGCCGGCTACCGTCGATCTCGACGACGGGCATGGCGTCGAAACAAAGGAAATCGGCGACGAACCGGCCGATCGGTACCTGCCGGCGGAACTTGATGCCGTCGAGGTGGCGGCCGTGCAGTTCCTGCCACAGCCGGTCCTCGGCCTCCGTCGGCTCGCGGCGCATGGTCCTGGCGAAGGCGCGTTTGGCGGGAGGCACGGCTTGATGCGGCATGCGGGAAGGCTAGCGCGGGTCGCGCGAGCCGGGAATGGGCGACCCAGGCGGCCCCTTCGGGGCACCTTCTCCCCGCGCGCGGGGAGAAGGGGAAAACAGCGTCGCGCCTTAGGCGAAATAATCCTGCAGCGGGCGGACTTCGAGCGAGCCGGCCTTGAGGGCCGCGATGGCCTCGGCGACGGCGGCGGCGCCCGACAGGGTGGTGTAGTAGGGCACCTTCTGCATCAGCGTGGCGCGGCGGATCGACTTCGAGTCCGACACGGCCTTCTGGCCGTCGGTGGTGTTGAAGACGATCTGGATCTGGCGGTTGCGGATGGCGTCCTCGATGTGCGGACGGCCTTCGAGCACCTTGTTGATCTTCTCGGCCGGCACGCCGTTCTCGACGAGGAAGCGCGCGGTGCCGGAGGTGGCCAGCACCTTGAAGCCGAGTTCCGAGATGCGGCGCACGGCGCCCAGGATGCCGGCCTTGTCCTCGTCGCGGACCGAGACGAACAGCGTGCCCGAGCGCGGCAGGTCGACGCCGGCGCCGAGCTGGGCCTTGGCGAAGGCGAGCGCGTAGTCGCGGTCGAGGCCCATGACCTCGCCGGTCGACTTCATCTCCGGTCCGAGCAGGATGTCGACGCCGGGGAAGCGGGCGAACGGGAACACCGCTTCCTTGACGGCGATGTGGCCGGGATTGCGGGCATCGGGCTTGGCGCCATAGTGGGCGAAGGCATCGTCGAGGCTCTCGCCCGACATGATGCGGGCGGCGATCTTGGCGATCGGCTTGCCGACGGTTTTCGCCACGAAGGGCACGGTGCGCGAGGCGCGCGGGTTGACTTCGAGCACGTAGATCACGCCGTCCTTGATGGCGTATTGCACGTTCATCAGGCCGCCGACGTTGAGCGCGCGCGCCATCGCCGAGGTCTGGCGCTCGAGCTCGTCGACGAGTTCGGTCGACAGCGAATGCACCGGCAGCGAGCAGGCACTGTCGCCCGAGTGGATGCCGGCTTCCTCGATGTGCTCCATGATGCCGGAGACGAAGGTCTCCTTGCCGTCGCAGAGGCAGTCTACGTCGACCTCGATGGCGCCCGAGAGATAGGTGTCGAACAGAAGCGGGTTCTTGCCGAGAAGCGTGTTGATCTGGCCGGTCTTGTCGTTCGGATACTTCTGTTTGATGTCCTCGGGCACCAGGCCCGGCACGGTGTCGAGCAGGTAGGACTGCAGCATGCCCTCGTTGTGGATGATCTGCATGGCGCGGCCGCCGAGCACGTAGGACGGGCGCACGACCAGCGGGAAGCCGAGCTCGCCGGCGACAGTGCGGGCCTGCTCGACGGAGTAGGCGATGCCGTTCTTGGGCTGCTTGAGGTCGAGCTTGTGGAGCAGCTTCTGGAAGCGGTCGCGGTCCTCGGCAAGGTCGATCGCGTCGGGCGAGGTGCCGAGGATCGGGATGCCGGCCTTTTCGAGCGCGTCCGCAAGCTTGAGCGGGGTCTGGCCGCCGAACTGGACGATGACGCCGTGCAGGGTGCCCGCGGCCTGTTCGGCGCGCAGGATTTCGAGCACGTCCTCCGAGGTCAGCGGCTCGAAGTAGAGGCGATCCGAGGTGTCGTAGTCGGTCGAGACGGTCTCGGGGTTGCAGTTGACCATGATCGATTCATAGCCGGCCTCGCGCAGCGCATAGGCGGCGTGCACGCAGCAATAGTCGAACTCGATGCCCTGGCCGATGCGGTTGGGACCGCCGCCGAGGATGACGACCTTCTTCTTGTCCGAGACCTGGGCCTCGTCGGCCAGCGCGCCGGCGAAGGGCACCTCATAGGTCGAGTACATGTAGGCGGTCGGCGAGGCGAACTCGGCCGCGCAGGTGTCGATGCGCTTGTAGACCGGGTGGACGCCGAGCTTCTGGCGCTGCTTGGCGACCGCTTCGGCCTCGGTCCTGGTGAGCGAGGCGAGGCGGGCGTCGGAGAAGCCCATCGACTTCAGCATGCGCAGGTTTTCGGCATCCTGCGGCAGGCCGTGCTCGCGGATGCGGGCTTCCATCGAAATGATGCCGGCGATCTGCTCGAGGAACCACGGGTCGATCTTGCACATGGCGTGCACGTCTTCGAGCGAGGTGCCCATGCGGATGGCCTGGGCGACCATGCGCAGCCGGTCGGGGGTGGGCGTACCGAGCGCGGCGCGGATGGCGTTGCGCTCGTCGCCGTTGTCGCCGATGCCGGGAATCTCGATCTCGTCGAGGCCGGTGAGACCGGTCTCGAGGCCGCGAAGCGCCTTCTGCAGCGATTCCTGGAAGGTGCGGCCGATGGCCATGACCTCGCCGACCGACTTCATGGCGGTGGTCAGCGTCGGCTCGGCGCCGGGGAATTTTTCAAACGCGAAGCGCGGGATCTTGGTGACGACGTAGTCGATGGTCGGCTCGAACGAGGCGGGCGTGGCGCCGCCGGTGATGTCGTTCTCGAGCTCGTCGAGCGTGTAGCCGACGGCGAGCTTTGCCGCGATCTTGGCGATGGGGAAGCCGGTCGCCTTGGAGGCGAGCGCCGAGGAGCGCGAGACACGCGGGTTCATCTCGATGACGACGAGGCGGCCGTCGGCCGGGTTGACGGCGAACTGGACGTTGGAGCCGCCGGTCTCGACGCCGATCTCGCGCAGCACCGCGATCGAGGCGTTGCGCATCATCTGGTATTCCTTGTCGGTCAAGGTCAGCGCGGGCGCCACCGTGATCGAATCGCCGGTATGCACGCCCATCGGGTCGATGTTCTCGATCGAGCAGACGATGATGCAGTTGTCGGCGCGGTCGCGCACGACCTCCATCTCGTATTCCTTCCAGCCGAGCACCGATTCCTCGATCAGCACTTCGGTGGTGGGGGAGGCGTCGAGACCCGACTGGACGATGTCGAAGAATTCCTGGCGGTTGAAGGCGATGCCGCCGCCGGTGCCGCCCATGGTGAAGGACGGGCGGATGATGGCGGGCAGGCCGACATGGTCGAGCGCCTGGGCGGCGATCGCCATGCCATGGTTGATGTAGCGCTGCTTGCGGTCGCCTTCGCCGAGGTTCCACTGGGTTTCGAGCGCGTCGAGTGCTGCGTCGAGATTGGCCGGGGCCTCGAGCTTGAGGGCGGCGCGCTCGGCCTCGTGGCGCTTGCGGTCGGCGTCCTTGACGTCGGAGGCGTTGGCGAGCATCGAGCGCGGCGTCTCCAGCCCGATCTTGGCCATGGCTTCGCGGAACAGCGAACGGTCCTCGGCCTTGTCGATGGCGTGCGCGTCGGCGCCGATCATCTCGACATTGTAGCGGTCGAGCACGCCCATGCGGCGCAGCGAAAGGGCCGTGTTGAGCGCCGTCTGGCCGCCCATGGTGGGCAGCAGTGCGTCGGGGCGCTCCTTGGCGATGATCTTGGCGACCACTTCCGGCGTGATCGGCTCGATATAGGTGGCGTCCGCCAGCTCCGGATCGGTCATGATCGTGGCCGGGTTGGAGTTGACCAGGATGACGCGGTAGCCTTCCTCGCGCAGGGCCTTGCAGGCCTGGGTGCCGGAGTAGTCGAACTCGCAGGCCTGGCCGATGACGATGGGACCGGCGCCGATGATCAGGATGGACTTGATGTCGGTGCGTCTTGGCATGGGTGCGGTCCGTAGGTAGGCCTGCGCGAAGAACCGGGACGGGATATTCCCGGCCGGTGCGCAAGTGAGAGTCAACTAGAGGCTAGGCGGGCCTTATAGGGGAAGGACGGGGAGGGGGGAACCCCGAAAATGCATGAATCCCCGATGTCGCAGCCGCTTCCGTCCGTCAACAAAACGTCGCTACCGGGAGTTATGATCCCAAGCTATACTTTGCGCCTTTCAGTAGTGCGGGGGATGGGGCTGTGGATATCCAAACCTTTGGCAACGTCGAACTTGTCGTTCGTGAAAGACTGAAGAAGACACGCCCCGAAATCGAAGAATCCCTGGCGCGGATCGCCGAGGGCAATCCGCTGGCCGCCGAGCCCCAGCGGCGGCGGCGCGTCGAGCGGCTGCAGGTCAAGGCGCAGCTCAGCCGCGAAGAAGCCGAGATGATCTCGACAGCGATCGAAGCGAGCGCTGCGCCGGCCAGGGCCGGGCGCAAGCCGGCCGCTGCCGCCAAGCCGGCGGGACCCGAGGCGATCCAGGGTTCCACCCTCGATTTCGTCGGCGTCGCCTTTCTCGAGCGCGGCCGCCGCGCCGCCGATGCGGTGGGCCGGGTGGCGTTCCTCAACGAGATGCCGCAGGGCACCGGCTTCCTGGTGGGACCCAAGCTCTTCCTGACCAACCACCACGTCATCCCGACGCCGCAGGACGCGGCGCGCTTCCAGGTCCAGTTCGACTACGAGCGCGACCGGCTGAACGAGCTGCGCATGCCGACGTCGTACCTGCTCGATCCGAACCTGTGTTTCGTCACCGACGGCATCGACGGGCTCGACTACACGCTGGTCGGCATCGGCGAACGCCGGCGCGGGCCCAGGCTGCTCGACGAGTTCGGCTTCCTGGTGCTTTCCAATGCCGGCGACAAGCACATGCTCGGCGAGATCGCCAACCTGGTCCAGCACCCCGACGGCCGCTTCAAGGAGCTGGTGCTGCGCGAGAACCACCTGGTGGCGCGCGACGAGACGCTGCACGTGCTGCATTATGTGGCCGACACCGAGCAGGGCTCGTCCGGCTCGCCGGTGTTCAACAACGAATGGGAACCGATCGCGCTGCATCACTGGGGCGGGCCGTGGCACGAGGTGATGGGGACCGACGGCCAGCCGCTCGCCAAGGAGATCAACGAAGGCATCCGCATCAGCGCCATCGTCGACGACCTGGAGAAGCGCCTCGACACGTTCGACGCGGCAAGCCGCGCGACGGTGTCGAAGCTGCTCGACACCTGGCAGGAGGCCGGGCGGCTGAAGCTGCAGCCGCAGCCATCGGGCGGGAGCGAGGCGGAGGGGCAGGCGCCGAAGCAGGCAGGCAAGGCGGAGCGGCCGGTGGAGGACGCCGCCAGGTCGCGGCTCAACGCGGACGGCTCGGTGACATGGACCTTTCCGATCGAGATCAACGTGCGCGCGCCCCTGGCCGCCGCAGCGACGGTGGCCGGGCGCGCCGAGCCGGCCGGCGGCGACCGGGGAGAGACCCCGCGCGCCGAGGCGGCGAGCTGGAAGACCGAGAATTTCGACGACCGCGGCGGTTACGAGCCGGGCTTCATCCCCGGCTTCGTTGTGCCGTTGCCGAACCACGCGGGCGCGCCGGGGCGCGCGGCGGAGAACCAGCTGGCCAAGCCCGGCGACGACCCGTTCGAGCTGCGCTACCACCACTTCTCCGTCGTCATGAACGCTATGCGGCGGCTCGCCTATTTCACCGCCTGCAACATCGACGGCTCGCGCATCAAGGCGATCAACCGCGACGACAAGTCGGTGACCGACGAGCCGACGCTGAAGGATCTCGGCATAGAGTCGCTCGGCGACCTCGGCGCGGAGGCCAGCGACGACTTCCGCCCTGACCGGCGCATCCTGCCCGAGGAGCAGATGAACCGGCCTTTCTACGAGAAGCAGAAGGTGGCCGGCTTCCCCGATCCGCAGTCGAACGAGCGCAAGGCGCGCATCTTCCAGAAGGGGCACATCACGCTGCGCGGCGACCCGGCCTGGGGCACCGATGCCGAGGCGGTGGCGGCCGAGCGCGACACGTTCTTTTACACCAATGCGGCGCCGCAGCTCGGCTTCTTCAACCAAGGCAGCGCGCTCGACCGGCCGGGTTCGAAGGGCAAGCTCAGGTGGCGGGCGGTCGAGACCTACGTGCTGCGCAACGCGGTGACCATGCGCAGCCGGGTCACGGTGTTTGCCGGCCCCGTCTTCGCCGAGACCGACCCGCCCTACCGCTTCGACAGCAAGGTGCCGCTGCGGTTCTGGAAGATCGCCGCGTGGAGCGACGGCGCCGATCTGCGCTCGATCGCGCTGCTGGCCGACCAGGGGCCGCTGATCGAGGTGATGCCGGAGGCGATGCTCGCCGGCGCCGAGGCCTTCGGCGACGAACTGGAACTGGCGCGCGTGGCCGAGTTCCTGACCACGGTGGCGGAAATCGAGCGCCTGACCGGGCTCGACTTCGGCGCGGCCCTGCGCGAGGCCGACATCCGGGCCGGGCAGGAGGCGATAGGCCGGCCGGCGCAGACGCTGGAGGCGGAAGACCTGGCTCCGGCGCGCAAGCCTTATGCCCGCCCGGCGAAGAGCGCCGCGCGCACGGCCATGCCGGCGCCAAAACCTCGCCGTTCGCGAAAATGAACCGCAGGCCGTAGAGTGGCGCCGGCAGCGGAGGACGTGTGCTGCCCGGACAGCCGCGAGGCCGGCTGGACCAAGCGCAGGTCGCCGGCTGGGTGAAGCAATCCAGCGAATTGCCCGTCGAAATGATGTAAGCGGGACGTGGAAGGGCGGGCATGGCGGAGCGGATGCCAGGCCGGCAGCCCGCATCGGCCATATGCAAAGAGGAGGAGGCCAATGGCAAAGAAGATGACCAGCGCGCAGGAAGGCAACGGCGGGGCCTCCGCGTCCGAACTGATCGATGCGCGAATCAACGAGCTGGACGATTGGCGCGGCGCGACGCTCGCCAAGATCCGCAGCCTCATCAGGCAGGCCGATCCCGACGTGGTCGAGGAATGGAAGTGGGGGACGCCGGTGTGGTCGCACGGTGGCATCATCTGCACCGGCGAGGCCTACAAGAAGGCGGTGAAGACGACCTTCGCCAAGGGCGCCTCGCTCAAGGACCCTTCGGGCCTGTTCAACTCCAGCCTCGAAGGCAACACCAGGCGCGCCATCGACTTCCGCGAGGGCGAAGCGATCGATGAAGAGGCGTTGAAGGCGCTCATCTTAGCCGCCGTGGCCCTGAACACTTCGGGCTGAGCGGCTGCCGGGCTGCGGGTGCCGCAAGGCGCCGGGGCAGCCCCAGCATTTCCGCTTTTCTTCGAATCGCGGAAACGCTCTATCTCTTTGTTTTTGCGTAATTCCGGACGGAAAACCGCTGCGCACTTTTCCTGGAATTGCCCTAAGCCGGCATGAAGCCGGTGCGCAGCGCGTGCGCCCATTCGGGGCGGCCGGACTCATCGGCGCGGAGGGCGGCCGCCTCGTGGTCGTAGGCGACCGCTCTGAACTCGACGTTGACGATGGCGCCGGCGCCCTCGGTCTCGACCAGGCCATAGCGCGCCAGCGGCGAGCCCTGCTCGGAGACGTGCGCGGGGGCACTGTCGTCGCGATAGGCCGGGTCGCCGACGCTGCCGGGATTGAACAGCATGCGCCCGTCGGGCAGCCGCACCAGATCGGGGCGGTGACTGTGGCCGGAAAGCAGCAGGCGATGGGAGCGGTCGGTGCCGGCAAGCCGCTTTTCGATGAGCGGCAGCGGCGCCCGGGCCAGGCGGCCGTCGGCGATCACTTCCGTGAGGTAGCGCTCGTCGTGATCGGGGCGGGCGTGGAAGGCGAGGATGCCGGGCGCCAGCTCCAGGGTCACGGGCAAGGCCTCCAGCCAGTCGCGCTGGGCCGCCGTCAGGCGATCGTGGGCGAAGCGGTCGGACGGCCCCATTTCGGCGAGGGGGTCGGTGGCCGTGCGGCGATCGTGGTTGCCGCGCACGATGGGCCAGTCGAGGTCCATGAGGCGTTCGATCGTCTCGCGCGGCCAGAGAGGGCCGGAGACGAGGTCGCCGAGATTGACGGTCAGGTCGGCGCCGCCGCGGCGGGCCAGGTCGTTGAGAACGGCCTCGAGCGCGAGGATGTTGCCATGGATGTCGGCAAAAACGGCGATGCGCATCTTGCGGTCCTCCACGCCGGGGAAGGCGGCGTCAGCTTTCCTCGCGCAGGCGTTCGAGCTGCGGGATGTCCCGTGCCGCCGTGACGATGGAATCGAGCAGTCCCGGGAAACGGCGGTCGAGGTCGCTACGCCTGAGCGTAATCAGCCGGCTGGTGCCCGACATCTCGGTGCTGGTGATGCCGGCCTCGCGCAGCTTGGCGAGGTGGTAGCTCAGATTGGTCTTGGAGCCGAATTCGAGGAACTGGCCGCAACTCATCGCCACGCCCTCATTGCGGGCGAGGTAGCCGACGATGGCCAGCCGGGTCTGGTCGCCGAGCACGGCCAGCACGTTGGCGAGGCTGATCTGGTCGGCGGTGGGATGGGGCAGGGACATGGGTCGAAGGTAGCTGCGGCTGGTTCCTGGTTCAAGGCGTGTCGCGGCCTGCTGACACGAGGCTGGCAGGAGATCGACGGGCGGCAGATTGACATGTCGGCGGTTTAAGTTCAATAGTTCAATAAATTTTGAACAAAGGACAGCGTCATGGACAAGCGCCTTATCTGGCTGGCGGTCGGCTCGTTCGCCATGAGCACCGTCGGATTCGTGTTCTCGAGCCTGCTGCCGGCGATCGCCGGCGACGCCCATGTCTCCATACCGTTCGCGGGCTACCTCATCATGGCGTTCTCGCTTGCCTATGCCATCGGCGCGCCGGTGCTGTCGGCGCTGGCGGGCGAGGTGGACCGCCGCCGCATCCTGGCCGCGACCATGCTGGTCTTCGTCGCCGGCAACCTGGTGGCGGCTTCGAGCTCGTCATTTGGCGGACTGCTGGCCGCCCAGATCATGATGGGCATGTCTGCGGGCCTCTATGCCGCCACGGCCCAGGCCACCGCCGTGTCGCTGGCCGGTCCGGAACACCGGGCACGTGCCATCGCGGTGGTGGTGGGCGGCACGACATTCGCGGTGGCGCTCGGTGCGCCGGCCGGGTCGCTGATCGCCACCATGTGGGGCTGGCGCGGCACCTTCGTTTCGATCGCCTTGCTGGCGCTGGTGTGCGCGGCGATCCTGTGGCTGCGGCTGCCGCAGGGTTCGCGCGGCATCAGGCTGACGCTGAGCGAGCGTTTCACCGCGATCGCCAGGCCCGGCATCCTGCCGTCGCTGCTGGTGACGCTGCTCTATCTCGCCGGCGGCTTCACCGTCATCTCCTACATCGCGCCGCTGGCGCTCGAAGGGGCAGCACTGCCGGCGATCGCGCTGCCGGGCATGCTCTTGGCCTTCGGTGCGGGTGCCGTCATCGGCAATCTGTCGAGCGGCTATCTCGCCGACCGGATCGGGGCCACGCGCATGGTGGTGCTGTCGCTGCTGATGTCGTCGGGCTTCTGCCTAGCGATCGCGCTGACGCTGAAGCTCCTGCCGCATCACATCGCCGGGCCGGTGCTGATCGGCCTGATGGTGCCGTGGGGCATCATCGGCTGGGCCTTCCCGCCGGCGCAGGCGAGCCGCATCGTCGGCTTCGCGCCCGAGCTCGCGCACCTGACGCTGTCGCTCAACGCCTCGGCGCTCTATTTCGGCATCGCCTTCGGCACCGTCATCGGCGGACGGGTGCTGGAATTCGCCAGACCTTCCGATCTCGGCCTGGTGGCGGCAGCCTTCCCGCTGGTGGCACTCACGGTGCTGGCGCTGACGCGGCGGTCGGCGCGGGTGGCTGTGGCAGGCTGAAGTCGGCTGGAGGCCGACAGTGACCTGACGGGCAAAGCGACGATGGCGGGAGTGGCGGCGGCCGGGGGCCGCCGCCCGGACTGTCAGGCGAGCACGAATTCGTACAGCAGCTTGATGTTGAGCACGGCGATCAACGCCGCGATCAGCATCGCCAGGGCGATGAGCCAGCGCGGGGCGACGAGCGCGCCCATCTTCTTCCTGCTGGCGGTGAACATGACCAGCGGGAAGACGGCGAAGGAGAGCTGCAGGCTGAGCACGACCTGGGTGAGGATCAAGAGCTTGGCCGTGCCGGTCTCGCCGAACCAGATGGTGACGGCGGCAGCGGGCACGATGGCGATGCCGCGGGTGATGAGGCGGCGCAGCCACGGCGGCAGCTTGATGTGGAGGAAGCCCTCCATGACGATCTGCCCGGCAAGGGTGGCGGTCACCGTCGAATTGATGCCGCAGGCGAGCAGCGCGATGCCGAACAAGGTGGGCGCGACCGCGATGCCGAGCAGCGGCGCGAGCAGCGAATGGGCCTCGCTGATCTCGATGACGTCGGTGCGGCCGGAGGCGTAGAAGGTCGCCGCGGCGAGGATCAGGATCGAGGCGTTGATGAGCAGCGCGAACATCAGCGCGATGGTCGAATCCCAGGTGGCGTAGCGCAGCGCCTGCCGCTTCTCCGGCAGCGTCTCGCCATAGGCGCGCGTCTGGACGATGCCGGAATGCAGGTAGAGATTGTGCGGCATGACGGTGGCGCCGAGGATGCCGAGCGCGAGGTAGAGCATCTCGGGGTTGGTGACGATCTCGGTCGTCGGCGCGAAGCCGACGATGACGGCGCCCCAGTCCGGGTCGGCCAGGGCGACCTGGATGGCGAAGGAGACCGCGATGACGCCGAGCAGCGTGATGATCAGCGCCTCGACCCAGCGGAAGCCGAGCTTCTGCAGATAGAGGATGAGGAACACGTCGAGCGCGGTGATGACCACGCCGAGTTCGAGCGGGATGCCGAACAACAGGTTGAGGCCGATGGCGGTGCCGATCACCTCGGCGATGTCGGTGGCGATGATGGCGATCTCGGCAAGCAGCCAGAGGAAATAGGCGACGGGACGCGGGAAGGCGTCGCGGCAGGCCTGGGCGAGGTCGCGGCCCGAGGCGATGGCGAGGCGCGCGCACAGCGACTGCAGCACGATGGCCATGATGTTGGAGACCAGCGCCACGAAGAGCAGCGTGTAGCCGAAGCGCGAGCCGCCGGCGATGGAGGTCGCCCAGTTGCCGGGGTCCATGTAGCCGACGGCGACGAGGTAGCCGGGGCCGATGAAGGCCACGGCCTTGCGCCAGTTCGGGCCGGTGCTGCGGACCGCGATGGAACGGTGGACGTCCGAGAGCGATCCTTCACCCCGGGCCGTGCGCCATCCGTTGATGTCCTCGGATGGCCGAGTGTAAGAGTCCACCGTCTGTCTCCAGTCGCAGTTGCCAATCATTTGCAACAATATCGAGCGGCCTACCTTTAGCAAGCCCCCTGCGTAGCAAGCCCCCTGCGGCGGTTTGTCCACCGTGGGTTGTCCGGCGCGTGCCGGAATACATCAGCTGGCCATAAAATAGTTGATGCAAACAATCAGGAATTGGGCTATCGGCTCGCGCGTTCATTTGGCTGCGACAGAGGCGGCGGGCGAGACATAATGGCATTCCTGCAGGAGCTTGCAGCCCATGGGGCGCGGCCGGCGCTGATGTTTCCGGGCCGCCCGGCGATCACCTATGCCGAGCTGGCAAGGCGCGTGGCGGACACGGTCGTCGGGTTCGGCGACGGCCGCAAGCTGGTGGCGGTCGAAGCCGCCAATTCCGAACATGCCATCATCGCCTATCTGGCGGCGCGTGCCGGCGGCCATGCGGTGGCGCTGCTTGCGCCCAACGACGCCGAGGCGTTCGCGGCCTTCGAAGAGGATTTCCGCCCCGAGGTGAGCGTGCGGTCGGTCGACGGGCGCTGGCGCCGGATCGAGCATGGCGGGACTGGAGAGGCGCTGCATCCGGAGCTGGCGCTGCTGTTGGCAACCTCCGGCAGCACCGGCAGGAAGCGCTTCGTCAGACTGTCGCGGACCAATGTCGAGAGCAATGCCGAGGCGATCGCCTCTTATCTGGAACTCACCGCGGACGACCGCGCGGCGCTGATCCTGCCGTTCCATTATTCCTACGGCCTGTCGGTGCTGAATTCGCATCTGGCGGTGGGGGCGGGTGTGTTCGTCTCGGCCAAGGGCGTTGCCGACCGTGGCTTCGCCGACGACCTGCGGCGCGCCGAAGTCACCAGCATCAGCGGCGTGCCCTATTCCTACGAGCTGATGCAGAAGACCGGCCTGCGCGTCGAGGAGCTGCCGTCGCTGCGCTTCATGACGGTTGCCGGCGGACGGATTTCGGCCGAGCTCGCCGAGACCTTCCTGCGCCGGCTTGATGCCTCCGGCCGGCGGCTGTTCCTGATGTACGGCCAGACGGAGGCCACCGCGCGCATCGCCTATGTGCCGCCCAAGGCTCTGGCGGAGAACCCTGACAGCATCGGCATCGCCATACCGGGCGGCGAACTGGCGCTGGCCGCCGCGGACGGGACGCGCATCGAGGGCTGCGGCGAGGCGGGCGAACTGGTCTATCGCGGTCCCAACGTGATGATGGGCTATGCACTCGGCCGCGCCGACCTGGCGCAGGGCGCCGAAGTTGGCGAGTTGCGTACCGGCGACCTCGCCGAACGTTGCGAAAACGGCTTCTTCCGCATCGTCGGGCGGCTCAAGCGGATGTCGAAGATCGCCGGGCTGAGGATCGGCCACGAGGCGGTCGAGCATGCGCTGAGGATGCGCGGCATCGAGGCGGCCGTCGCCGGCGACGACCGCCGGCTGGTTGCCGCCTTCTCGTCGGGCGAGGCGCCCGAGGCGGTGCGCAAGCTGATGATCGAGGCGAGCGGGCTGACCCCTCTGCATGTCGAGGCCGTGGCGGTCGATGCGCTGCCGCGGCTGCCGTCGGGCAAGGTCGACTATCCGGCGATCGCGCGGCTTGGCGGGCAAGCGCAGAAGGCAGACGCCGGCGTGCTCGACGCCTTCGCCCGCGCCTTCTATCCGCGCCGGGTGACGCCGGTGGACAGCTTCGAGGCGCTGGCCGGCGATTCACTGCTCTACGTGCAGCTGTCGCTGACGCTGGAGCGCAAGCTGGGGCGCATTCCGGAAGGCTGGGAGAAGATGCCGGTCGGGCAGCTCGCCCGGATGGGGCGCCAGACCAGCCGCTGGCAGGTGGTGGACGCCGAGCTGCTGATGCGGGCCGCGGCGATCCTGCTGATCGTCCTCCACCACGCGACGCTGTGGCCGATCCCGGGAGGGGCGGCGGCACTGGTGATGCTGGTGGGCTACGGGCTCGCGCGCTTCCACGGGGCGGCCCTGATGCGCGGCGAGACCTCGCGGTTGCTGAAGGCGCTGGCCGGAAACCTGGCCGTCTATGCTCCCATCGTCGCCGGCTTCTCCATCGCGCGCGGCGAGGTGCTGTGGCCGTCGGTCTTCCTCGTCGGCAATCTCGGCATCTTCGATCCCAAGCACATGCTGCCCTATCTCTACTGGTTCGTGGAAGCCTATGCGCAGATCATGCTGATCGTGGCCGGGCTGTTCTCGCTGGAAGCGGTGCGCCGGCATGCCTCGCGGAACCCGTTTTCGGCG
Source organism: Aminobacter sp. Piv2-1 (assembly GCF_037625995.1). NCBI lineage: Bacteria > Pseudomonadati > Pseudomonadota > Alphaproteobacteria > Hyphomicrobiales > Phyllobacteriaceae > Aminobacter > Aminobacter sp. Piv2-1. Next base: position 126,919 of record NZ_JARKMU010000007.1, on the reverse strand, counting down.
GGATTTGCCATGCTGGGTGCCACCGTGGCGCTCAAGTTCATCGTGCCGGTGCTCTGGCCGGTGGGCGGGGTGCAGATCTTCACCGTGACCGACGTGCTCTACCTCGCCGCGTTCGGCTGGTGCGCGTTCTTCGCGCGGACGCCCCAACAGCGGCTGGCCGTATTCGCGGCGGCGGTGGTCGCCTTCCCCCTCATGGCCTACTGGGGCGGCAACTGGACCGGCTCCTGGGTCAAGTTCATGCTGCAGCTCGTCTGCGTGAGCGTGCTGCTCTACCTGCCGCGTGTCAGCGTGCCGAAGCTGGTCGCCACGCTGGCGCTGCCGGTTGCCGCTGCCGGATACCACATCTACCTGTTCCACCGCCTGCTGCCGGAAATGTTCCTGCCGCGGCCCGACCCGCTGGCTTTCGATCCGCTCGTCTCGAGCGTCGCGGTTGCCATCGGCCTGGTCTCGGGGCTCGCCGCATTCCACGCGCAGAAGGCCATCGCCGCCTGGCTCGCCACGCGCCGCAGCCGCGCCGCCGGGCCGGCGCCAGAGGCCCAGGCCGCGCCCGCCGAATAGCTCGCATCCAGACCGTTCCGGTTCCCAGGCGTTCCCGGGACGGTTGATCCGGCCGCGTGCTTTGCTCGGTCGGTGGCACAACCAAAAAACTTGTGACCGCACCGAACGTTGGGCTAATTGTCACATGGAAGCGGAGCGGCGTCGCCGCCGCATGCGACGAACATCGAGGATAGCCATATGCGCTGGAGAGGCCGCCGTCAGAGTGACAACGTCCAGGACGAGCGTGGCGAGGGCGGCGGCGGCATGGGGCTGCCCGGCGGCTTCGGGCGCGGCGGACGCCTGCCCGTGGGGCCGAGGGTCGGCGGCGGCGGCATTTCCGGCATCATCATCCTGATCGTGCTGTTCTTCGCCCTGCGCGCCTGCGGCATCGACCCCATGCAGGTGCTGACCGACGGCGGCTCGGGATCGGGCGGCGAACAGGTCACCCAGGACGGGGCGCCGGCGAACGACGAGATGACCCAGTTCGTCTCCACCGTGCTGGCCGAGACCGAGGACACCTGGAACGGCATCTTCCAGGCCGAGGGCCTGAAATACGAGGAGCCGAAGCTTGTCCTGTTCTCGGGCCAGGTGCGTTCGGCCTGCGGCTTCGCCTCATCGGCCTCGGGGCCATTCTATTGCCCCGGCGACCGCAAGGTCTATCTGGACACCACCTTCTTCGACCAGCTTGCCCGGCAGTTCGGCGCGGCCGGCGACTTCGCCCAGGCCTATGTGATTGCCCACGAGGTCGGCCATCACGTGCAGAACCTCACGGGCATCCTGCCCAAGTTCAACCAGATGCGGCAGCAGATGAGCGAGGCCGACGCCAACCAGATGTCGATGCGGGTGGAACTGCAGGCCGACTGCTTCGCCGGCGTCTGGGGCTATTACACCGACCAGAAGGGCATCCTCGAGAGCGGCGACGTCGAGGAGGCGCTGAATGCGGCGCAGCAGATCGGCGACGACACGCTGCAGAAGCGCATGCAGGGCTACGTCGTGCCCGAGAGCTTCAACCACGGCACCTCGGAGCAGCGGCAGCGCTGGTTCGCCGCCGGGTTCAAGAGCGGCAAGCTGTCTTCCTGCGACACCTTCAACAATCCGATCTGAGATCATCGGCTCCTCGCGGCCTGTCTCCCTCGGATCAGCGGTCACCGATTCGAGCCGGCTTGTCGGGCTCGGGACTGAAGGGCGGCCTTTTTCCTTGCTGCCGACTTCATGTCAGCATGAAATTTTTTTGTCGCGTTCCTGTATTGTTCTTGCGACCGCTGTCGCCTATAAGCGTCGTCCCGCTCGCCCCCGGCGGCCCGCAATGCAAGCGAGGTCAACATGGTTGACGAAAGAACCGCGAAACGGGGCCTGGCGCTCGTCTTCACGACGCTGCTGCTCGACGTCATCGGCTTCGGCATCATCATGCCGGTGCTGCCGGCCTATCTGCAGGAACTGACCGGCGTCGGCATCTCCGACGCGGCGATCGAGGGCGGCTGGCTGTTCTTCGTCTATGCGGCGATGCAGTTCCTGTTCGCGCCGCTGATCGGCAATCTCAGCGACCGCTTCGGCCGCCGGCCGGTGCTGCTCGCCTCGGTGCTGACATTCGCCATCGACAATCTGATCTGCGCCATCGCCTGGTCCTATCCGATGCTGTTCATCGGCCGCGTGCTCGCCGGCATCAGCGGCGCCAGCTATTCGACTGCCTCGGCCTTCATCGCCGACGTGTCGACCGACGAGAACCGGGCCAAGAACTTCGGCCTGCTCGGCATCGCCTTCGGCGTCGGCTTCGTGATCGGCCCGGTGCTCGGCGGCGTCCTCGGCGAGTTCGGCCCGCGCGTGCCGTTCTTCTTCGCCGCCGGCCTCGCCTTCCTCAACTTCGTGGTCGGCTATTTCCTCCTGCCCGAAACGCTGACCCAGGAGCACCGCCGCAGATTCGAGTGGAAGCGGGCCAATCCGCTGGGCGCGCTCAAGCAGATGCGCAACTACCACGGCATCGGCTGGATCGGGCTGGTGTTCTTCCTGATGACGCTCGGCCACATGATGTATCCGGCGGTGTGGTCGTTCGTCGGCAGCTACCGCTACGGCTGGAGCGAGCAGCAGATCGGCTTCTCGCTGGGCGTGTTCGGCATCGGCGGCGCGCTGGTGATGGCGCTGGTGCTGCCGCGCATCATCCCGAGGCTGGGCGAGTGGCGGACCGCCGTCGTCGGCCTCACCTTCACCACCATCGCCGCCTTCGGCTATGCCGCGGCGTGGCAGGGCTGGATGATCTATGCCGTGATCGTGGCGACCTGCCTCGAAGCATTGGCCGACCCGCCTTTGCGCAGCCTGGCGGCGGCCAAGGTGCCGCCATCGGCGCAGGGCGAACTGCAGGGGGCGATGACCAGCCTGTTCTCGATCACCAGCATCATCACGCCGCTGCTCTACACCTTCATCTTCGCCTGGTTCACCGGACCGAATGCCCCGGTGCATTTCGCCGGCGCGCCCTATCTGCTCGGCGGCATCTTCATCGCCATGGCGCTGGCGGTGTTCGTGCTGAGGGTCGAGCGGCAGTCCGCCGCGACTGGAAACGCGGCAACGAATCCGGCGGAGTAGGGAGCCGCATTCCAGAAATCATGCCTCCAGAATTTATTCAACCAATTGGTTGACAATTGGTGCGGCATTTGGTATTCAACCAATAGGTTAAAAACTTTGAGGTTGAATAGATGGCAACGGATCCCCTGTCCCTCACTTTCGCCGCCCTGGCCGATCCGACGCGGCGCGCCATCCTGGCGCGTCTCGCCCAGGGGCAGACCAGCGTCGGCGAACTCGCCGCACCCCACCAGATGAGCCTGGCAGCCGTGTCGAAGCACATCAAGGTGCTCGAAACCGCCGGCCTGATCGCTCGCGAGAAGGACGCGCAGTACCGCTACTGCAAGCTCCAGGCCGGGCCGCTCAAGGACCTCGACGGCTGGATGGACGCCTATCGCGGGCTGTGGCGCGACAATCTCGACCAGCTCGACGCCTATCTCGCCGACATGCAGCGCGGCGACGACACCGGCAAGCAGTGACAACCAAGACAGCAACAGGAACAACGACATGAACAAGATGCTCGTCGAGACGCCCGAGGGCGAACCGATCATCCGCATGAGCCGCACCTTCGACGCGCCGCGCGCGCTGGTGTGGCGGGCCTGGACACGGCCCGAGCACGTGGCCCGCTGGTGGGGCTCGCGCGCCATGGGCGCGACCAGGGTGGTCAAGCTCGACCTCCGCCCCGGCGGCGAGTGGCGCTTCGAGCAGACAACGCCCGACGGCACCGTCTTTGCCTTCATCGGAAAGTACATCGAGGTCGACGAGCCGGAGAGGCTGGTCAACACGTTTGCGCTCGAAGGCATGTTCGAGGACAAGACCGTCATCGAAACGCACCGCTTCGAGGAGATCGACGGCAGGACGCACTACAGCGGCGTCACCCGCTTCGACAGCATCGAGGATCGCGACGGCATGGTCGCCTCGGGCATGGAAGCCGGCGCACAGGAAAGCATGAACCAGCTCGAAGAGCTGCTCGGCGAGCTCGTCTCGGCCTAACCTCGTGCCGGCCTTCGGGCCGGCACTCCTACCCAGTCACGACCCAACCGGCTGCCAGCGCATCGGCCCTCGGGATCGTCTTTCGGAAAGCGCGATGCACAGGTTCAAGAAGCGAGAGCGCCCTTTGTGCTTCCATTCGGACGCACAAGGGGCGTTCAGGCGTTCGGACGGCATCGCTGGCGCGGGGCCAGGAAAGCCACCGCTATTGTTCCATGAACCGCACGCCTACCGATGTCTGGGAGAACCAGCACACGCGCGCCGTCCGCTTTGCCGCCTCACCGGCAATTGCCAGAGTGAACTCGGACGGCACACCTGTCGTGTCGCCAAAATCCAATCTTGCGCCATTTGGGGACTGGTTGCGAACAATCCCCTCGAAGGAGCAATAGCCGCCGTAAAATGAGAGCTTGGCGCCTTTGAGCGTGCGGCGGCGGCCTTCCTTGCGTAGTTCGATCTGTTCGCGCGTAATTATTTCGATCACTTTTGCCATGGCTTCCACCCATTCTCAAGTTATGCGGTAGTAGCCACGCAAAAATCGTGCCAGCATGAAATACAAAGGCATCCTTGTTCAAACCGTACGACAAGCATTGAGTAGAAGATCCGAAAATCCTGCCGTGACCGGGGCGGCCTCTATTTGGCGCCGGCTTGAGGGCGGCAACAAAAAAGGCCGCCCGGGGCGGCCTTTTCGTTCAGTCTAAAGCGCCGCTCAGCGCTCGGCGAGCGCCGGTTCGCCCTGCTGCTCGCGGATCAGGTTGGCGAAGCGGCGGAAGAGATAGTGCGAATCCTGCGGGCCGGGCGAGGCTTCGGGATGATGCTGGACCGAGAACACCGGCCGGCCGGTGAGCGCGATGCCGCAGTTGGAGCCGTCGAACAGCGAGACATGGGTTTCCTCGACGCCTTCGGGCAGCGAGTCGGCGTCGACCGCGAAGCCGTGGTTCATCGACACGATCTCGACCTTGCCGGTGGTGTGGTCCTTGACCGGGTGGTTGGCGCCGTGATGGCCCTGGTGCATCTTCTGCGTCGTGCCGCCGAGCGCGAGCGCCAGCATCTGGTGGCCGAGGCAGATGCCGAAGACCGGCAGGTCGGTCTTGAGCAGGTCCTGGATCACCGGCACGGCATATTCGCCGGTCGCGGCGGGGTCGCCGGGGCCATTGGACAGGAAGATGCCGTCCGGCTTCATCGCCAGGATGTCGTCGGCGCTGGTCTTGGCCGGAACCACGGTCACCTTGGCGCCGAGGCCGGCGAGCAGGCGCAGGATGTTGCGCTTGACGCCGAAATCGACGGCGACCACGTGCATGGTGGCTTGCTTGCGCTCGCCAAAACCTTCGTTCCAGATCCAGGGCGTCTCGGTCCAGGACGAGGACTGGCCGGAGGTGACGTCCTTGGCGAGGTCGAGGCCGACGAGGCCCGACCAGGCGCGGGCCTGGGCCTTGAGGTTGTCGATGTCGAACTTGCCGTCGGGTGCGTGCGCGATGACGCCGTTCGGCATGCCCTTTTCGCGGATCAGCGCGGTGAGCGCGCGGGTGTCGACGCCCGACATCGCGACGATGCCGCGGCGCTTCAGCCACTGGTCGAGGTGGCCGGCGGCGCGGTAGTTCGAGGGATTGGTGACGTCGGCCTTGAAGACGGCGCCGACCGCGCCGGCGCGCGCGGCCGGGTTCAGGTCCTCGATGTCCTCGTCATTGGTGCCGATATTGCCGATGTGCGGGAAGGTGAAGGTGACGATCTGGCCCGCATAGGACGGATCGGTCAGGATCTCCTGGTAGCCGGTGAGCGCGGTGTTGAAGCACACTTCGGCGACGGCGCTGCCCGTGGCGCCCAGGCCTCGGCCGGCAATCACCGTGCCGTCGGCGAGCACCAGGACGGCGGTCGGCGTTTCGGTTGCCCAGGGGGCGGTCTCTGAGGCCATAGGGTGCTCCTGCGTAACGACGCCGCGGCTTGTAAAATGGCTCGGCAAGGGCCATTTCGCGCAGCGAAAAACACGGCGACCGCCAGCCGGCGAGTCCCGTGCACAAACCAAACAAGTCCTTGCAAGGCGCGGACAATAGGCGAAGGCCGCTTTTGGGTCAATGACTGCGGCGGAATTCGTGGCTAATAATTTTTCCTATTAAAAACAGCAAGTTGGCCGTTGTCATTGGGTTTGCCGGTGTGGCAGATCGGCGCTATTGTCTGCGACACCATCTAGGAGTGACTGCCATGCGCGAGATGCTCGCCCAGGCGCTGAAGACCGCAATGAAGGCCGGCGACAAGCGCCGGACGTCGACGCTGAGGCTGATCCAGGCGGCGATTCACGACCGCGACATCGTCCAGCGCGGCGCTGGCAAGGAACCGGTCTCGGACGAGGAGATCCTCCAGATCCTGACCAAGATGGTCAAGCAGCGGCAGGAATCGGCCAAGGCCTTCGAAGACGGCAACAGGCTGGAACTGGCCGCGCAGGAGCGCGAGGAAAGCGTCATCATCAGCGAATTCCTGCCCAAGCAGATGGGTGAGGACGAGGTGCGCGAGGCGGCCAAGAAGGCGATCGCCGAAGTCGGCGCCGAGGGCCTGCGCGACATGGGCCGCGCCATGGCCGCGCTCAAGGAGCGCTATCCTGGCCAGATGGATTTCGGCAAGGCCAGCGGCATCGTCAAGGAACTGCTGCAGTAGCAGCAACGGCTTCTGTCATTGCAAACGTGACGCCCCGCCTGCCATGCAGCGCGGGGCGTTTCCTTTTGGGCTGCTGCTTGCCTTCTCTCCCTGAGGGAGAAGGTGGACCGGCGCGCAGCGCCGAGACGGATGAGGGTGTTGGAAGGAATGAGAGGGCAGTGAATGGGTTCTGTCAGCCGGGACTCGGAGGCGCTGCACTCCGCCCGGCACCCCTCATCCGCCCCTTCGGGGCACCTTCTCCCACAAGGGAAGAAGGGATGCCTCGCAGCTCAGCTCGCCTTCAGCCGCGAGCCGCGCAGCAGGCCCTGCTCCTCCAGCACCGGATAGGCCATGGAGGCCAGCAGCGAGTTGATCTGCTTGAGGTCGCGGATGGTGTCGAGGTGGATGGAGCTGGTCTCGACGCTCTTGGCCGTTCCCTCGCGCAGCCTTGCGAAGTGGCTCTGGCTCGACTTCTTTTCGAGATCGCGCAGGCGGTCCTTTTCCTGGACGATCTGGCGGGCGGTGTCGGGATCGCGCGACACCAGCACGTTGAAGGCAAGCCGCGCATTGGCGAGCACGGCGGCATGGAAGGCGCAGAGTTCGCGCCAGCCCTCGTCGGTGAAGTCGAGGCCACGCTCGAGCTTCTTGCGGACATGGACAAGCATGTTGCGGACGATGATATCGCCGACCTGCTCGAGCTTGACGCAGGCGCCGATGAGTTCCTGGCAGCGCAACGCCTCGGCTTCCGTCATCGGCCGGATGGTGGCCTTGGCGAGGTAGAGCTTGATCGCCGCATGCTTGCGGTCGACGCGGTCGTCGAGCGAGGCCAGCGCCTTGATCCTGTCCTCGTCGGCGTCCTGGTAGAGCTCGATGATGCGCTGGAGCATGATCTCGACGGTCTCGCAGACGCGCACCACCTCGCGCGTGGCATTGCCCAGCGCCTGCGAGGGGATGTCGAGGGCGCTTTCGTTGAGCGCGCTGAGTTCGGCGATCGCCATCTCTTCGGCGGCGTCGGGCTTGGTGCCCATCGCCACGATCTTCTCGGCGAGGCCGTGGACGAAGCCGGCGAGCGGAATGCCGAGCATGGCGAGCGTCAGGTTGAAGGCGATGTGGCCGTTGATCAGCTGCGCGGCGGGCGTGCTGCCGAGGAGATCGAGCGGCGGCGCAAAAAGGGTCAGGGCGACCAGGGCGATGATGGCGCCCGTGCCGCGCATGATGAGGTTGCCGAGCGGCACCGTGCGTGCCTTGGGGGTGGCGGCGCGCGACAGCATGGCGGCGATGATGCCGCCGCCGAGATTGGCGCCCAGCACCAGCACCAGCCCGAGCGGTACCGGCACCAGGCCGCGGGCGGCAAGGGCGGTCACGAGCAGGATCGCCGCGACGCTGGAATGGAACAGCCATGTCATGACCGCCGCGAGCAGGAAGGCGGTGAAGGGGTCGCCCGACAGGTAGTTGATGATGACCGGCAGGAGCGCACTTTGCCTAAGCGGTTCAGAGGCTTCGCCGATCAGGCGCAGGGAGAGAATCAACAGGCCGACGCCGATGAGGATGCGCCCGAGCTGCAAAAGGTTGCGCCGCTCGGTGGACATGAAGAGCGCCGTGCCGACGACCAGGCATAGCGGCACGAGCAGGCTGAGATTGAAGCTGAGCAGCTTGACCACCAGCGAAGAGCCGACATCGGCGCCGAGGACCGCAAGCAGGCCGGCGGTGCCGCCGACGATGCCGGACCCGGCGAAGGAGCCGACGATGAGGGCGACCGCGGTGGCGCTCTGCAGCGAGATGGCGAGGGCTGCGCCGGCGGCAATGGCGAGCAGCGGGTTGCGCAGGATCGAGCGCAGCCGGTGACGCAGCACGTCGCCATAGGCGCGCTCGACGCCGGTGCGCACCATGCGGGTGGCGAACAAAAGCAGCGCGACCGCGCCGGCGAGATGCAGCAGGACCAGCGAGCCGCTCATCGGGCGCACCTCGCTGCAGGCGAGCTGCCGCGCAAAAGGGTTCGGGCACTGTGGCGAATCACTGTCATGTCCATGGTGATTAGTTTAGCCGGATAATGTTTCACGTCCATATTGCACACGTGTGCAATCGCTGCAAGAGCTGTATTCCAGATGTAAATACGCGCGACATACATTGCGGTTCCGCCGCGGCCCGCGGCCGACGCAATCAGGACGGCGGACTCCTGCGAGGCTGTGAAAACCGGGCATGGGCGCGAATAGGGGTCGCTGGCGCGCGCGGCCTTGCTTATATGAGGGTGAACCAAGCAGGGGCCGATGCGCTTTTCCGACGGATTCTTGAGCGAGATACGCGACCGCGTGCCGATTTCGGCCGTGATCGGCCAGCGCGTGACCTGGGACCGCAAGAAGACCAATGCCTCGCGCGGCGACTACTGGGCCTGCTGCCCGTTCCACGGCGAAAAGTCGCCGTCCTTCCACTGCGAGGACCGCAAGGGCCGCTACCATTGCTTCGGCTGCGGGGTTACCGGCGACCATTTCCGCTTCCTGACCGACCTCGACGGCATGAGCTTCCCCGAGGCGGTGGAGCGCATCGCCGAGATGGCGGGCGTTCCGATGCCGGCGCGCGACGCGCAGGAGGAGCGGCGCGAGCGGGAGCGCGCCAGCCTGACCGACGTCATGGAACTGGCGACCAAGTTCTTCGAGGACCGGCTGCAGAGTGCCGACGGCGCCAAGGCCCGCGCCTATCTGCGCGACCGCGGGCTGACGCCGGCCACCCAGCAGTCGTTCCGGCTCGGCTATGCCCCCGACAGCCGCAACGCGCTGAAGGAGTTCCTTGCCGCGAAAGGCATCGAAAAAGTGCAGATGGAGGCCTGCGGGCTGACCGTGTTCGAGGACGTGCCGGTGTCCTACGACCGCTTCCGCGACCGCATCATGTTCCCGATCCCCGATTCACGCGGCCGCATCATCGCCTTCGGCGGCCGCGCCATGTCGGCGGAGATCTCGGCCAAATATCTGAACTCGCCGGAAACCGAACTCTTCCACAAGGGCAACGTGCTCTACAACTTCGCCCGCGCCCGCAAGGCGCTGCAGAAGGGCGGGGCGGTGATCGCCGTCGAAGGCTACATGGACGTGATCGCGCTCGCGCAAGCCGGCTTCGAGAATGCGGTGGCGCCGCTCGGCACGGCGCTGACTGAGAACCAGCTGGAGCTCTTGTGGCGCATGTCGGGCGAGCCGGTGCTGTGCTTCGACGGCGACAAGGCCGGCCTCAAGGCAGCCTATCGCGCCGCCGACATGGTGCTGCCGCTGGTCGCACCCGGCCATACGGCGCGCTTCGCGCTGCTGCCCGAGGGCAAGGACCCCGACGACCTGGTCAAGGCCGAGGGCCCGGAGGCGTTCCGCGCCGTGCTCGAAGTGGCGCGGCCGCTCGCCGATCTCATCTGGATGCGCGAGACGCAGGGTGGCGTGTTCGACACGCCCGAGCGGCGCGCCGAGCTCGAAAAGACGCTGCGCGAGCTTACAAGCCGCATCAAGGACGAGAGCGTCCGCTTCCACTACAGCCAGGAGATGCGCGACCGGGTGCAGAGCTTCTTCGGCGGCCAGCGCGGCCGCCAGCAGGGGCAGGGCGAGCGCGGCAAGGGTTCGTTCGGCAAAGGCGGCGGCGGACAGTGGAGCAAGGGCGGCGGCGGCCAGGCGGCCGGCCGGCTCGCCGTGTCCGAAAGCCTGCAGCGCTCGGCCATGGTCAAACGGGCAGGGACGATCATGCCGCTGCGCGAGACCTGCCTGGTGGTGGCGCTCGCCAACCACCCGATACTGATCGACGAGAACTTCGACCACGTCGAACGGCTCGACCTCAGCAGTGGCGAGCTCAGGCAGCTCCATTCGGTGCTCATCGACGCAATGGCCCATCACGAGGCCGACAACCGCGACGAGGTGGTGGGCGCCATCGGACGCGCCGGCTGCATCGAGATCTGGGAGCGGGCGGTGGCGCTGGTGCGCAAGGCGCGCCAGTGGACGGCGCTCGAGGATGCCGCGATCGAGGATGCGCGCGACGCCTTCGCGCAGGCGTTGCACTTGCACCGCAGCGCCCGCACCTTACATAAGGAACTGAAACAGGCCGAAGCGGCGCTCGCAACCGATCCGACAGACGAGAATTACCGGCATCTGGTGGAGATCCAGGCGCAGTTTCACGACGTGCAGGCCACCGAGGCGCTTATCGAAGGCTTCGGCGTGTCGTCCGGCCGAACCGGGCGGAACTGAGGCGGGACCTTGTCCAGACCGCAAATGATTCGCCTTTTTGAGGCGAATCATGCGAGAGGCGCTTGACCTTCCGCCGGAATGACGGAATCAGGTCGATTCGAAAAGTTAACCGGCAGCCAGGCTGCCGATCGTGTCGATGGCCTGAAAATGCGGATTGGGCGCTTGTCACTGGACAGGAAGAGACTCCGCCACAGATATCAGGGTTAATCTGGACTTAACACAGGTGCAGCTACTGGCAGTTCAGGCGCAGGTTGGATGAGCGCATCTGATTTGCACTGTCCGAGGGTTTAAGCGGCTGACGGGCCGCCTGGAGAAAGCGAAGAATGGCGACAAAAGAAAAGGAAGAGGTCGAAACCGAACGCGAGGGCGCAACCGACGGCCCTCTGCTCGACCTTTCCGATGACGCTGTCAAGAAGATGATCAAGCTCGCGAAGAAGCGCGGCTATGTCACCATGGACGAGCTGAACGCGGTGCTGCCCTCGGAGGAGGTGACCTCCGAACAGATCGAAGACACGATGGCGATGCTCTCCGACATGGGCATCAACGTGGTCGAGGACGACGAGCAGGGCGAGGAAGCCGAGGCCGCCGAAGGCGATGCCGAGGAAGATGCCAACGAGCTTGCCGAACAGACCGGCACCGCCGTCGCCACCACCACGACCAAGAAAGAGCCGACCGATCGTACCGACGACCCGGTGCGCATGTACCTGCGCGAGATGGGTTCGGTCGAACTTCTGTCGCGCGAGGGCGAAATCGCCATCGCCAAGCGCATCGAGGCCGGCCGCGAGACGATGATCGCCGGCCTGTGCGAAAGCCCGCTGACCTTCCAGGCCATCATCATCTGGCGCGACGAGCTCAACGAAGCCAAGATCCTGCTGCGCGAGATCATCGATCTCGAGGCGACCTATGCCGGCCCTGAAGGCAAGCAGGCGCCGGTGGTCGAGCGCGTCGAGGAAGACGCCAAGCCGAAGGTCGACGAGAAGCCGCGCCGCCGCGGCGGCGACGAGGAAGACGACATCACCAATGTCGGCGGCGATACCCGCGGCGAGGAAGAGGAAGAGGACGAGGACGAGGCCAGCCTGTCGCTGGCGGCCATGGAAGCCGAACTCCGGCCGCAGGTGATGGAGACGCTCGACGTCATCGCCGACACCTACAAGAAGCTCAGGAAGCTGCAGGACCAGCAGGTCGAGAACCGTCTCGCCGCCGCCGGAACGCTGTCGCCGAGCCAGGACCGCCGCCTCAAGGAACTGAAGGACCAGCTCATCAAGGCGGTGAAGTCGCTGTCGCTGAACCAGGCCCGCATCGAGGCGCTGGTCGAGCAGCTCTACGACATCAACAAGCGCCTGGTGCAGAACGAGGGCAAGCTCTTGCGCCTCGCCGAAAGCTATGGCGTGCGCCGCGACGAGTTCCTGCGCGAATACCAGGGTTCGGAACTCGATCCGAACTGGATCCGCTCGATCTCGAACCTGTCCAGCCGCGGCTGGAAGGAGTTCACCAAGAACGAGAAGGACGCGATCCGCGACCTGCGCGCCGAGATCCAGAACCTCGCCACCGAAACGGCGATCTCGATCCTGGAATTCCGCAAGATCGTCAACCAGGTGCAGAAGGGCGAGCGCGAGGCTGCGATCGCCAAGAAGGAAATGGTCGAGGCCAACCTGCGTCTCGTCATCTCCATCGCCAAGAAGTACACCAACCGCGGCCTGCAGTTCCTCGACCTCATCCAGGAAGGCAACATCGGCCTGATGAAGGCGGTCGACAAGTTCGAGTACCGGCGCGGCTACAAGTTCTCGACCTATGCCACCTGGTGGATCAGGCAGGCGATCACCCGTTCGATCGCCGACCAGGCCCGCACCATCCGCATCCCGGTGCACATGATCGAGACGATCAACAAGATCGTGCGGACCTCGCGCCAGATGCTGCACGAGATCGGCCGCGAGCCGACGCCGGAAGAACTGGCCGAAAAGCTCGCCATGCCGCTCGAGAAGGTGCGCAAGGTGCTGAAGATCGCCAAGGAGCCGATCAGCCTCGAAACGCCCGTGGGCGACGAGGAGGATTCGCACCTCGGCGACTTCATCGAGGACAAGATGGCGATCCTGCCGATCGACGCGGCGATCCAGGCGAACCTGCGCGAGACCACCACGCGCGTGCTCGCCTCGCTCACCCCGCGCGAGGAACGCGTGCTGCGCATGCGCTTCGGCATCGGCATGAACACCGACCACACGCTCGAGGAAGTGGGCCAGCAGTTCTCGGTCACGCGCGAACGCATCCGCCAGATCGAGGCCAAGGCGCTGCGCAAGCTCAAGCATCCGAGCCGCAGCCGCAAGCTGCGCAGCTTCCTCGACAGCTGATCGGTTCCATGTCGTTCAAGAAAGCCCGGCTCCGGCCGGGCTTTTTCGTTCATAGGCCTAGTCTGCCGGGTCGTCAGCGGCGAGGTTGTATTCGGCCCACATGGCTTCGGGGATCTCCTCGCCGACGCTGAATTCGAAGGCAGCGACAGCGCCGCCGGCCACTTCGCAGTTGAATGTCACGCCGTACCAGCGCCGCCCGGCCCGGAACGCGCCGCCCTCTGCGCGGATAGAGCCGCCCTCGATCTTCAGGTCGCGGGTGGCGTAAGGGGTCACCAGATCGGGACGAAGTTCCGCCTTCCAGCGATGGATCTGCTCCATGGCTTCTATGTTGCAGATCTGGACGGCGCGCTCGTCGGGGGCGAAGGTTGCGAGCGCCTGCCTGCCGCCGCGGCTGCGCGGGTCGGCGAGCACCTTGGCCGCGTAGAAGCTGCGCGCCTTGATCATGGCCGGCCCTTGAGAGGCGGAAACCTCTGGTTCCGGAGAGGTTGCGGCTTCGTCGGAAGGCGGGGCGACGGGAGCCTCGGGTTGGGATGGCGATGGGACCTTCGCCGGTTCGGGTGCGGGCGGGACCAGTTCGATCGGCACCGCCACTTCGGCCGGCACCTTGAACGGGTGTGGCCGTGGCAACAGCAGCATGGCCGCCAAAAGCAGGGCATGCAATGCCAGCGAGGCGAGCCAGCTGGGCTCCAGTTTCACGGCAGGCGTCATGCGACCGGCTTTCAGATGCAGCCGGTTGGTTCGCCTGTCACTATGGCGCCATTGCGGCGCCCGACATCGTTCAGCGCGCTGGTTGCGCTTGCGCCGGCAAACGTAGAACGTCGGCGGCAGGTTGCTGGCTGTCTTGGCACTACCGCCTAGACTAGCTGCTCTTGGTCGGGTCGCCGACCTCGGCGTTCAGGCGCACGGCCTCGCGGACGAGCCTTTCGGCCAGAGGAACGTCGACCGTGTCGCCTTCCAGGAACGTCATGGTGGCGAGCTCGTACTTGCCGCCGGCCTTCAGCCTTGGCTCGATCGCGCGCAGCCGCTTGCCGCGCCAGAAGCCGAACAGCACGCGGGCGTCTTCGGCGCGGATCAGGAGCACGGGGCCGTTGGAGAAACAGACGATGTGGCCCCATTTGATGCGCGCTTCGGGATCGCCGGCCGCGCGGACGGCGGCACGCAATGCCTCGACGACCTCCCGGCGCCAGCCGCCAAGGGCCTCGACATAGGCTTGCGGGTTCGCCGCCGGAACTTCCTTCAGCATCTGGCTGTCTCCCCAGGTATCGATGCAAGCATCGTCGAGAACGGGCGTTCAGGCCAGACTGGCGGATCGTCCAGGCGCCGGGCCGACATAGCGGGCGCGCGGGCGGATCAGCGTCTCCGAGGTCAATTGCTCGATGGCATGCGCGACCCAGCCGGCCGAGCGGGCGATGGCGAAGAACGCCGTCTCGTGGCCGATCGGCAAGCCGAACGTCCGCACCATCACCGCCAGTGCATAGTCGATGTTGGGGTGGAGGCCGGTGGCTTCGGTGATGAGGGCAGGCGCCTCCACTGCAAGCCGCCTGTCGGCGCCGGCTTCGGCCAGCGTCGCCAGCAGGCTGTCGGCGCGCGGGTCGCCGTCGTGGTAGACGGTGTGGCCGAAGCCCGGGATGCGGTCGCCGATGGCGACGCGCTCGCGGATGTTGGCGGCGACGTCGGTCACCGCGAAATTCGCCACCATGTGGGCGGCCAATGGTCCGGCGCCGCCGTGCCTGGGGCCCTTGAGCGCCACCAGGCCCGCGATCAGCGCATCGTAGAGGTTGATCCCGGTGGAGGCGGCGCAGCGCACGGTCCAGGTCGAGGGGTTGAGCTCGTGGTCGGCGAGCAGCACCAGGGCGCGGCGAAAGACGGACTCGGCATGCGGATGGCCGGTTGCCCAGGCCGCCGCGACCTGGCGGTGGACCGGGGCGGGCGAGGGGCTGGTGCCCAGAATGCCTGCGGCCAGCAGGCGCATGGCCCGTGCGCCGACCTCGGCGCGGCCCTGGCGCGAACGGTTGAAGGCTCGGGGGTCGCTGCCGGCGGCCAGCGCCAGCATAGCGATCGCGCGGGGGATGGGCGCTTCGCCGGCCGTCGCCGCCGCGACGGTGCGCATGGTCTCGTTCACCACCGGCAGGTTGTCGGCCGCGAAGGGGTCGGCGCCGCTGATGTCCCACAGAAGCGTCGCCGCCTGTTCCAAGGTTGCGTGCTCGGACAGGGCGACGGCGTGGACGCCGCGGTAGATCGATCCTTCGCTGGTGATGGTCGAGATGGCGGAATCGAGCACCGGCGGCTCGGCTTCGCCGCCGCGTGCCGCACTGGCCGGCGTCCGCCGCGCCAGCAGCGCGCGCACGTCGTCGGCCCGGTAGCGCTTGGCGCGTGCGTCGTCGGATGGTTCCGAGCGGATCAGGCCGCGGCTGACATAGGCGTAGAGCGTGGCCGGCGACACGGCCAGTTCGCCGGCGGCCTCGCGGGCGGAAAGATAGAGCGGTTCTGCCAGATTTTTCATATTGATCAAGTTAATCAAGATTGATCAATATGAAAAGAGGCTCATCCTTGTTGCGACGCAACAGGGAGCAGACCATGACACTTCATCAAACCACCGCCGGCCTGGACGGGGTGACCGCAGCCGCGACCGCGCTTTCCCATGTGGACGGTGAGCGCGGCGAACTGATCATCGCGGGGAGCCGGGTGGCGACACTGGCCGACGAGACGGATTTCGCGGGCGTGGCCGCGCGCCTGCTTGCGGCGGCCGGGGCGGAAGTCGCCGCCGACGAACTGCGCGGGATGCTCGGCGAAGCCCGTGTCCGCGCCTATGCGCGGCTCGAGAAGATCCTGCCGGCGACGGACGGCCTGCCGCTCGGCGCCGGTTTTCGCGCCGCGGTCGCGGCCATCGACCGGGAGGAGGGGATTGCCGACGAGGTCATGCTGCTGGGCGCGATGCCGGTGCTTGCGGCCGCGCTTGCGCGCCGGGCCGAGGGGCTCGCACCCGTCGCACCCGATGCGAAGCTCAACCAGGCCGCCGACCTGCTGCGCATGTTGCGTGGCGCGCCGGGCAGTGCGGCGGAAGCCGCCGCGCTCGATGCCTATCTGGTCACGGTCAGCGACCACGGCATGAATGCCTCCACCTTCGCCGGCCGCGTCGTCGCATCGACGCAGGCGGATCTCTTCATGGCCGTCACTGCCGCCTATTGCGCGCTCTCCGGCCCGCTGCACGGCGGCGCGCCGGCGCCGGTGCTCGACATGCTGGAGGCGATCGGCAGCGCCGAGCAGATCGCGCCCTGGATCGATGCGGCGCTTGGGCGCGGCGACCGGCTGATGGGCTTCGGCCACCGCATCTACAAGGTGCGCGACCCGCGCGCCGACGTGCTGAAGCGCGCGGTGGGTACGCTGGGCTCCGAAGGGATGGATCTGGGGCTTGCCGCGGAAGTGGAGGCCTATGCCCGTGAAGCGCTCGCCCGCGCCAAGCCGGGCCGGCGGCTCGACACCAATGTCGAGTTCTACACGGCGATCCTGCTCGGCGCCCTGAAGATCCCTCGCGACGCCTTCACGCCGGTCTTCGCGGTGGGCCGCACGGCGGGCTGGGTGGCGCATGCGCTGGAACAGCAGCGCACCGGCCGGCTGCTGCGCCCGGCGTCCGTCTATGTCGGGCCGATGCCAGGCTGACCGCCGGCCCTGGGACGCTGTGACTTGATGGCGACTGCAATGGCCCGGGCATCGTCCCGGGCTATTGTCATTGGCCGTGGGGTGGCAAGCGCTCACGCGCCCAAAAGCCGCTGCAGGATCTGCTCGCATTTTCCTGCAAGTTGACCTCGCAGCCAGACTGCCTCGCTGCGGAAAAGATTCCGGTATTGCCGATTTATTGGCGGGGCCGATGCAGCCCACGCCCTTTCAGTAGAGGCCCGGAACAAGGCGCCAGGTGCGGCGGCGGTAATCTTCGTACTCCTTGCCGAAATGCCGGTGCAGCAGGCGCTCCTCGGCGGCGATCCGCGCCAGCAGCGGCGGCAGATTGAGCGCGGCGATCAGCACGCCCACGCCGGACCTGAAGACGAGCGCCCAGCCGAGCGCACCGACCAGAAGCCCGAGATAGCTCGGGTTGCGGACCACCCCGTAGATCCCGGTGGTGACCAGCTTGTGGCCAGGCTGGATGGCCACCAGCCCGCTGAAGCGGTCGCCGAGCACGAAGACCGGCCATAGCCGCAGCAGGCTGCCGCCGAGCAGGAGCACGATGCCTGTCCAGCGCACCGTGTCGCCGTCGATCGTCCAGAAATCGATGCGATCGGTGTAGGCAGGCACAAAGGCGCCGAGCAGGCCGAGCACGCCGAAGACGGCGAGCACCCAGCGATTGGAGCGGTCCTCCTCTTCGCCCGGGCTCAGGTTGCCGCCGCTGAACAGGGCGATCACGGTGAGGACCACGGTCAGCACGGCGGCCGTGGTGCGCGCCGCATTGGAGAAGAAGGCCGCAAATCCGCCCCCGCCGAGGATGGCGAGACCCAACATGACCAGCGTTCCGGCAATGGCGGCCAGAGCCAGCCTGGGCGAGGGGATCATCGCTGCCTCCATGTCATCGACGCTCGATGTTACAGCTAGGGCGCGGCGGCGCATTGTTCGACCGGAGCCAGGATCGCGGGCATCCGGCGGCCGCGCTGCGTCGTCAGAAATCGGGTGGCTTCCGCCGCGTCGTGCGTTCACCTATGGTTCCGACTGGAAAGAGGGGGAGCAAGCTGCCCATGTCGATCGAGTTCCTGCTGACCACGCTGATCATCGTCGCCTCGCCCGGAACGGGCGTCGTCTACACGCTCGCGGCCGGGCTTTCGCGCGGCGGCAGGGCGAGCGTGCTCGCAGCGTTCGCCTGCACGCTGGGCATCGTGCCGCATCTGGTCGCCGCGCTCACCGGTCTGGCGGCACTGCTGCACGCCAGCGCGCTCGCCTTCGAGATCGTCAAATATGCCGGCGTCGCCTACCTCATCTACATGGCCTGGCAGAGCCTGCGCGAGAACGGCGCGCTCATGATCGAGGCGCGCCCGGACAGCCGCAGCGCCCGCCAGGTACTGGTCGACGGCGTGCTGATCAACCTGCTCAACCCCAAGCTGTCGATCTTCTTCGTCGCCTTCCTGCCGCAGTTCATCGCGCCCGGCGAGGCCAACGTGCTGGCGCGCATGCTCGAACTTTCCGGGGTGTTCATGCTGGCGACCTTCGTCATCTTCGCCATCTACGGCCTCTGCGCGGCGGCCGTGCGCGACAAGGTGACGGGCAGCCCGCGGGTGATGGCCTGGATGCGGCGAAGCTTCGCCGCGGCTTTCGTGGCACTCGGGGCCAAGCTGGCGCTGACCGAGCGCTGAGCCGGCACCATCCTTGCCGTTGGCCCGGCAGGGGAGGATACTTCCACCGTCGGATGCATTGAGGGCGACGACCCGGATGCCCGCCCCGGCATTGTGCCGTGCTCCGTGGCGCCGGAAGGAGGTGTGCCGTGACCACTTACATCATGCTGATCAACTGGACCGACCAGGGGATGCGCGACGTCAAGGCGTCGCCGAAGCGGCTCGACGCGGCCAAGAAGCTGCTCGGCGACATGGGCGGATCGTTCAAGGCCTTCTATCTGACCATGGGAGAGTGCGACATGGTGGCGGTGGCCGAGGCGCCGGACGACGCGGTGGTGGCGCGCTTCGCGCTCATACTCGGCCAGGCGGGCAACATCCGGACCCGCACGCTGAAGGCCTTCCCCGAACTTGCCTATCGGGAAATCATCGCCTCGCTGGGCTAGAGGGGCGGAGCGGACAACAAACTCACCAACGATGCATGTCGACCCCCACTCCGGTTTGCTTCGCAAACCACCTCTCTCCCGATCGACGGGGGAGAGGAAGGATGACGGCAGGCCGGCGCCTTCCCCCGCCTCCGGGTGAGGGGTACCGAGCGAGCGTGGCGGAGAGGGGCATTGGCCAATCTCCAAGATGAGCACGTGGCCAAACCGCTCGACGGCGCGAGGGGAAGCGAATAAGGTCCCGAAATACAACGGGAAACATGACATGTCGTTCTTGAAGAGGCTGTTCGGCGGGGGTGGCGGAGCCGAAGCCCAGGCGCCTGCCGCAGCCAAGGAAATCGAGTACAAGGGCTTCGCCATCAAGGCCACGCCCTACAAGGAAGGCGGCCAGTTCCAGACCTGCGGCGTGGTTTCCAAGGAAGTCGGCGGCGTCGTCAAGGAACACAAGTTCATCCGCGCCGACCGCTTCGCCGCGCTCGACGACGCCGTCGAGGTGTCGCTGACCAAGGGGCGCCAGCTCGTCGACGAGCAGGGCGAGCGCATGTTCGGCTGAGCCTCTCAGCCCATCCTGATCGATCGATGGCCCGGCCTTCGCGCCGGGCCTCTCTGCATCAGGCGTCCAGCATCAGCCCATCGATGAGCGCCGTGACCACCTCCATCTGGTCGGCCATGGCCGAGCCGGCGTCTACGGCGAGCGCTGCCCGGTCGAAGGCTGCGGCCAGCTGACTGGTCAACGCCGCGAGGGGCAGCCTTTGCATCGCGCCAGCGCGCATTGCGATCGCCAGCCCTTCGCGGAGGGTGCGGTTGCCATGGCGGCCGTCGATCTCGTCCATGCCGGCCCGGCCGAGCACCGCCGGTCCGTCGAGCAGCAGCAGCCGCGTGCGTCCGGGCGCCCGCATCGCCTCGAGATAGGCTTGGCTGCCGGCAAGCAGCGCCTCGCGGGGGCCAAGGCCGTCGGGCGCCGCGCGCTCGATTTCCGCGGCGACGGTGGCTGCTTCGTGCTCCGCCACGGCGCGGAACAGCGCCTCCTTGTCGGCGAAGTGGTGATAGAGCGCCCCGCGCGTCACGCCGGCGGCTGCCACGATCTCGGGCGTGCCGGTTTCCGCATAGGTCTTCTCGGCGAAGAGCTTGCGCGCCGTCTCGATCAGAAGCGCCCGCATCGCCTCGCTGCGGTCGCGGTTCGTGCGCCGTTCCAGTCTCTCTTGCATACATGCAGCCTGTATGTTAATTGAATCTACATGCAGAGTGTATGTTTATTGCGAGGAGAAGGAAAGCCATGCGGACGACGAGCTATTACCCCGTGCTGATGACCGGCGACGTGGCCGGTACCGCGGCCTTCTACATCGAGCACTTCCGCTTCGAACCGCTGTTTCAGAGCGACTGGTACGTGCACCTGCGCTCGGCCGAGGACAGGCGCGTCAATCTCGGCATCGTCGACGGCGACCACGAGACCATCCCTCAGGAGGGGCGGGGACGTGCCAGCGGGCTCCTGATCAACTTCGAGGTCAAGGACGTCGATGCTGTCCACGACCGCCTCCTGGCGGCAGGTCTGCCGATCCTGCGTTCGCTGCGCGACGAGGAGTTCGGGCAGCGCCATTTCATCATCCGCGACCCCAACGGCGTGCTGATCGACGTGATCAAGCCGATCCCGCCGAGCCAGGCGTTCCTGGCGCATTACGCACCGGAGGCGGTGCCGGTGTAGCTCGACGGCCGGCCTGGCGCGGCCGGCTGCCTGGACTTTGCGGTATCGGATCACCGTCGCCAAACCGGCAACTGCGACGCCGCCGCCGAATGAGCGATCGGCCAAAATGCTGAATCGATCCAGGCTGTTGGCCGGCGCGGCTGAGAAAAAGAATCCGCGCCCGGCAGCGGCTCAACCAGCAGTACACCACCGACCAACTGATGTGGCTGACGATCATCCACCTCACCACCAACAGTCAGCGCGCGGCCAGCACGACGGATTCAATGGCGAGTTCGAGGCGTTTCATGAGACGCCCGACAATTTGCGATGGGTTTCAGGCTGGTGCCCGGATAAAACAAGGCCCGGCCGCTGGAGGGGGGATTTCGGCCGGGCCCGTGTCTCCTTGGATGGAGACTGACGGGGCAGGGAACCACGTCAGCTATGTATTTGGCATCGAAATCCAGCGATTCAATGGCGAAAGCCGGGCAATTGGCCCGATCGCGCTCGATGCGGGGTCACGGAGACCCTGTCCGGCCCGCCGGGTGGCGAGCCGGACAGGGGTGCCTCAGTTGGCGCTGGCTATGGGCGCCACCAGCGGCGTGATGCGGCGGATGGCGACGCGACGGTTGTCGCGCTCCGGTGCCTGGGTCTTCACCTTGAGGTAGCGCTCGCCGTAGCCCTGGGTCGACAGGTTCTCCGGCGGGATGCCGAAGACGTTGGTGAGCGCGTCCGCCACGGCCTCGGCGCGGCGGTCGGAAAGCGCCAGGTTGGCGACGTCCGAACCGACGGCGTCGGTGTGGCCCTCTATGAGGAAGGTCTCGGCCGGATTCTTCTTGAGCATGCGCTCCATGGCGTTGGCGACGCCCTCGAGCTTGGCGATCTCGCTCTCGGGGATCGAGGCCGAGCCGAACTCGAAGGTCAGCGTGTCGAGGTCGATGCGGCGGGCGATGTCGCGCACGCGGGCCGAGCGCTTGACCTCGTCGACCGAGTAGAGGCGCTTGACGCGCTCCACCGGCGGCTGCTCGAGGAAGTCGTAGTAAGCCTCTGGGTCGTCGACATATTCGGCCTCGAGGATGTACTCGTCACGCGGGATGTGCAGCTCCAGCGGCGGCAGGTCGAGACCCGGATCGCGCCACTCGTCCATCTCCTCGTAATAGCGGTCGTCGACATAGGTCAGCACGTATTCGCGGCCGTCTGGCGTGATGCGGGAACGCCGCACGATGTCGCCATAGCGGTTGCGGATGGTGATGATCTGGTTGCCGTTGTCGCGGATGATCACCTCGCGGGTGCGGCCGCCGGGCAACTCCTCATAGTAGACGTCCTGCGCGTTGCGGGTCAGGCGCGGCCGGTCGTTGCTCTCGACGATGATCTGGTTGTTGATCTCGACGATCAGCCGGTCGCCGATCTCGCGCACGACCTCGGTGCCTTCGGGCCGTGGGCGGCGGCGCAGGTCGATTTCGGGCGCGCGCTCGAGCCGCGTGCCCTGTTCGGCCGTCACCGGCTTGATCTCCACCGGCTGGGCTGCCTCCTGGGCCTGCCTGTCGTCGGTCGGCGGCGGGCCGAGGTCGACGGGCGCCGGCAGGGGCTGCGCCGTCTGCTCGGCGGGCTGCTCCTGCTGTGCCGGCTGCTGGCCGGGCTTGAGCTTGCGCAGCGGCTTTCCTTCCTGCGCCGGCTGCTCGCTACCGGCCTGGGCGGGCGGCGGTGCTTCCTTCTGGCTGTCGAGCAGTGGCGCCTCGTTCGGGTTCACAGGAGCTTCGCCCTGCTGGACGGGCTTCTGCTCGCCCTCGGCGGGCTTCTCGGCCTGCGCCGGAGCTTCGCCCGCGGGGGTCTCGGTGGTGGCGGGTAGGGGCGCCTTCTCGAGCGTCGCCTCGGCCGGTTTTTCAGCCTGTTCGGCAGGCGTCTGCTCCTGGGCACGCAGCTTGCGCTTCTTCGGAGGCTCCTCGCCCTGCTTTGCGGGCTCCTCCGCCTGCTTTGCCGGCTCCTCGGCCTGCTGCGGCTGGGGCTCGGCCTGGATCGCCGGCTGCTCCTGCTGCTGTTCCTCGATCTTGCGCTTCTGCTTGCGGCTGGGCTGCGGCTCCTCGGCCTGCTGCGGCTGGGGCTCGGCCTGGATCGCCGGCTGCTCCTGCTGCTGTTCCTCGATCTTGCGCTTCTGCTTGCGGCTGGGCTGCGGCTCCTCGGCCTGCTGCGGCTGAGGCTCGGCCTCCGGTGCCGCCTGCTCCTGCTGTTGCTGTTCTTCGACCTGGCGCTTCTGCTTGCGGCGCGGCTGCGGCTCCTCGGCCTGCTGCGGCTGCGGTTCGGCCTCCGGCGCCGCCTGCTGCTGCTGTTCTTCGACCTGGCGCTTCTGCTTGCGGCGCGGCTGCGGCTCCTCGGCCTGCTGCGGCTGGGGCTCGGCCTCCGGCGCCGCCTGCTCCTGCTGCTGCTGTTCCTCGGCCTGGCGCTTCTTGCGGCGCGGCTGTTCGGGGGCGGCTTCCTGGGCGCCGCGGGCGGCGCAAGCTTCCGCCGACTCGCCTTCCTGGCATTCGACCTGCACCCGAATCAGCGGCAAAGCCCTGCCGGATGCCGCGGTCTCGACCACCATGGGCATCGCGCCCAGCGGCGCGGACGCCATGAACAGGCCGATGGCCGTGCCTGCGAGAATCCGTGACTGGCGTTTCATCGTTGGAAGTCTCCTCATATCGGGTTCGTATCGGGTCCCGTCCACGCCCAAACATATGGAACCGCTTATGGTTCCGTCCGGGCCGCACTCGCATCGCTTCCCGGCATTAGCCCGACAGCAAGATGGCAATATCGTGGTTTTCCGCGCATAGCGATGGCTGCCGCCCTGCGTCGGCGCTTGACGTGGCCCGCAAGCCGCGCCAAATGCCGGGCCATGGAAGAGCCGTTCTGGAAGACGACGCCGCTGGAGGAGATGAGCCCGGCTCAATGGGAATCGCTCTGCGACGGCTGCGGCAAGTGCTGCCTGTCGAAGCTCGAGGACGAGGACACCGGCGAGATCTACTGGACCAGCGTCGGCTGCCGCCTGTTCGACGGCGCCACCTGCCGCTGCCGGGACTATGCCAACCGGCTCGAGAAGGTGTCAGATTGCGTCGGGCTGACGCCCGAGAACGTGCGCACCATCAGCTGGCTGCCGAGTACCTGTGCCTACCGGCTCGTGGCCGAGGGCCGCGACCTCTACTGGTGGCACCACCTCGTCTCGGGCAGCCGGGAGACCGTGCACGAGGCCGGCATGTCGGTGCGCGGCAGGCTGACGGCCTCGGAGGACGAACTGGCCGAGCCGGAAGATTATTTCGAGCACGTGCTCGAGGGCGAGCCATGATCGCCTTTTGGGCGAACCAGGCGCACAGAACATTCTCCAGGCTACCACCGGGCGGGCCGGGCGGAAACCTCTCTTGCAAAGGAAAAAGTAGGAAAACCAGTTAGTTACCGGATGAACCGAAGATGAACGTCAGGTTCGAGATCGGTTCAGCTTGGGCAGGGCATTGTGTGCCCATCGCTCAGGCGAAGAAGGTTTGACGGCCCCCTAAGGAGACGACCATGTTCAACAAGATCAAGACTGCCACCATTTCCGCCCTCGTCGGCCTCGGCACCCTGGCCGCCATCCCGGCCGGCGCCCAGGCGGACGGGCTCTATCTCAACCTCGGCCAGGGCGAACCGCGCGTCGGCGTCTATGTCCAGGACGGCTACCGAGATGGCTATCGCGACGACGACCGCAACGGCCGCTGGGACAATCGCGGCGAGGGCCGCTGGGACTACGGCCGCAACGACCGCCGCTGGGATCGCCGCTGCACGCCCGACCGCGCGCTCGACAAGGCCGAGCGCATGGGCATCCGCCGCGCCCGCATCGATGACGTCAACCGCCGCACCATCACCGTGCGCGGCCGCAAGTACGGCGAGCGCGTCTACGTGACCTTCGCCCGCGCCCCGAACTGCCCGGTCGTGCGCTGGTAAGGCCTTTCACGGCCTGGAGTAGCGGGAGCCCCCGTCCGGCGGACGGGTGCGGCTCCAAACAAAACCCCGGAGGCTTGGCCTCCGGGGTTTTTCATTGCACGGCATTGGGTACAGCGGCGATCGGCCGACGCAGCCGGGCGATGCCCGGCCGGCGCCCCGTCAGTTCTTCATTTCGAAGGTGACGTTGACCTGGACCTTGTAGCTGTTCTCGCCCGCCGCGACCGGAGCGGCACCGGCGGCGCTGTCGAAGCTCTTGGCCTGCATCGGCATCGGCGGGGGAGCGTAGGACTGGTCGGCGATCTCGAGCACGCGGCCGAGGCTGACGCCCGCCGCCGCGGCGAGCACCTTGGCCTTGTCGATGGCATCGGCCACCGCGCGCTTGCGCGCCTCGGCGATCACCTTGGAGGGGTTGTCGTTGGCAAAGGTGATGCCGCCGCCCTGGTTGACGCCGAGCGAGACGGACTTGTCGAGGATCTCGCCGGTCTTGGCGACGTCGCGGATGCGCACCGAAAGCGTGTTGGTGACCTGGTAGGCGACCAGCTCCGCCGTCTGCGTGCCGTCGGGCTTGTTGGTGTAGTTGTAGCGCGGCGAGATCTGGATGCCGGCCGTCTGCAGGTCGCGGTCCTCGACGCCGGCCGACTTCATGGCGGCGATGACGGCGGCCATGGCGTCGTTGTTGGCGTCGAGCGCCTCGCGCGCGGTCTTGGCCTCGCGCATCACCGACAGCGACAGCAGCGCCAGATCGGGCGCCACGGTGGCTTCGCCTTCGCCGGTGACGATGATGCGCGGCGGCGGCGTCGTCTCGGCGCGGGCGGCGGCCGCGGGAAGCGCGAGAGCACTCGCGAGAGCGAGCGCTATGTATTTGCGATTCATAATATTCTCCATCTGGATGGCCCTTCCGGCCATGCCGAATAGGGGCGGATTATGGGTGGATTGCGGCGGAGCGCAAGTGCGTGGCGAAGATGGCTTGTCTCCGCCCGAAAAAGCCACTATCCAGCGCGCGTGGGGCCTGTAGCTCAATGGTTAGAGCCGGCGGCTCATAACCGCTTGGTTGGGGGTTCGAGTCCCTCCGGGCCCACCATTGAAAATCAAGGCTTTGCTCGCCTCGTTATTCTGCACAAATCCGGGAAATGTACGCCATATGTACGGGATGAGGGGAAGCCCGCCGCCTCGTCGACGGCGGGCTGATCGTCACCGCTGATCGGGATCGGCCCAATCGCGGGCGCGCCGGCCGACCGCGCGAAGGCAGACGGCGACCTCGAGTCGCTGGCGGGCGAAGCGACGGCGCTTCATTTCCTCGATCGAGCGTTCCCGCCAGCGCCATGTCAGCGCCGGCGAGATCACGTCCGCCAGGACGCGCGTCGAGATCATCAAGGCAAAGGCCAACATGGTCCGCACTTACGCGGCCAAACCGGCGAGATCGATATCGCCGACCTTGCGAATCGTCATCAACGCCAGCGAAGCCGACGGCATTGACCAGCTTCCGCGAGCCTCGCGATCGGCAACGCCTTCCGATGCGCGGAACCAGATGTCATTGCTCTCGGGGTGGATCGGCTCCGGTTCGATGAAGACGATCCGCGGACCGTCGACATACTCGACCTCATAAAGGCCTGGTCCGCGCCAAGCCGGAATCGTGTCGATCCACATGAGCACCGATCGGGGCTGTTCGGAGGGGAGAAGTGTAACGCCGGGTGTATCGCTACCCGGAAGTGTCTCAACGCGCTCCAGCGCGTGCCCTGCGGCCGGGAAAGTGGCAAGGAATGCCGTTCCTTGAAGAACGGAACGTCGGTTCATGGTCATGGTGGTCTCGCTGGTAATGCCGGCCGTCCACAGCCGGGGAATACGCTTCCTTCCACAGAAGCTATTCCTTCACCGGGCGTCGGGCCGGCAGCCGGGGGGTGGAAACCTGCCAGCGAGACAGGTCGAACGCTTTTAAGCCCTCGCGGGCTCTGGACAGCACGTCCGCCCCCGGCCATATTCGGCCGATCGGCGCCGCGCCGCCAAGCGCGTCCGTTGACTGCCCTGATCAGGGCAAGTCGTTTTAAGCCGGGGCCTTTCCGCCAAGAGAGGCCGAGCCCGCCAAGGCTCCACCGGCCGATCGCTAGTCCGGGTTTCCACACCCACCGGGGCAGGCTACTCCAAAACACGATTCGCGCAAGCACTCCCCTCGCGGGGAGCCGCATTGCGAGTCATGATCGGTTCCCTCGAATCACTAGGAGACGATCATGTCCGACAAAGAGAGCTGCCTTCGTTTCGATGGTGCTTCCCTACAGCCGTGTGAGGCTCCCGACTGGTACGCGGCGATTATGCGTGACGCCGACGAGCATGGCGGCGACATTCCTGCCATCTACAGCCGCAACGGCGTCAACCTGCATCACCAGTTCGGGGAAGATCTGGACTCGGTCTACATCTATGACGCCGGCCGGCACGGCTACCTGATCGAGTATTGGGACGTGAACCAGTGCTTGGCCGTCATCCTGATCGACAACATCGCCGCATATCTCGAATTCCGGGCGAAGTATCTTCATGCCTGGGCATGGCTGATCGCGGAGATGGAGCGAATTGCAGACGCTGACTATCAGAAGGCCATGGAGCAGCGGCGGAAGCGCGCGTAACCGCGATGCTGCGAAATTCGATCGAGCCGATGCATGCAATCCGGCGCCAGCACCAGGCGCTTGCGATCTTGCGCGTCTTGCATCGTGATTCAGGCCAGCGGGCGAATGATCGTGTCCTGGCCGACTACCTCCAGACGATCGCGCTCGGCGGCAGCCATGAACAGGTGCGGGACGCGCTCCAGCGGCTTGCGGAACTCAACCTTGTCGTCGTCGAGCCGGTCGAAAACCTCGTCGTCGCGCGATTGACAGAGCGCGGCGAAGCCGTCGCGATCGGGAACGATTCGTGCGAAGGTGTCCTTCGCGCCTATCCGGATTGCCCCTACTGATCGAAGGAACCGCCCGATGAGCTTCGTGCACCGCTGGAGCGGCGACTATTTCGGGTGGATTTATCATGGCGACCTCTACACGAAGGACGGTCGGCACGTCGGCCGCCTGAAGGGCCGTGAGGTCTATGGGCTGAAAGGTGGCTACATCGGCGAGCTGCGCGAGCATCGCCTGATCGCGAGCAACGCCAAGGCCGATCGGCGCTGGATCGGCTTCATTCAGAACATGCGCATGGCAAGCATGGCCACGGTGAATCCGAGTGATCTTGAACCGCTCGATCTTCCGGACGGCTTCGACGATTTTCCGTCGCCCGACGCACTGTAGGCCGCCCATGGGAGACAGCTACGGAACCTCCAGCCACGCCTATCTGGCTCGCGCCAAAGCATGCCTTGTGTCGTCCGACCTTCATTCGATGTTCTATGCTGCCCTCGAATTGAGGTGCTGTGTTGAAGCCAGGCAGGACGAATATCTAGAAGCGCAAGAGAGCGGTATCGGCGTTCGCTCGCCCGGTCTTGGCAAGTTGGCAAGAAAGCCAAGGAGCTCGATCGGATTTTCTCTCAGGAGAAAATCTCCAAGATCACCCTGATTCCTGACGGTGTACCACCGCTGACAGTCTACCACATGCCGGTCAACAAGCGCCTCGTGAACGGAGCCGACAAGCTGGGCAATTATCTTCACGCCGTGAATTTCCGGCCGGTTGGTGATCCTTGGTGGACGGAATTCAGGGAACTCCTGATCGACACGTATCGAGCGGCATGGGTGACTTGTCGGGGGAGCCTCTTGTGCCCTCCCTTCCTTCACAAGGACGGCACGACGAACCTGACCATTGAGCTCGATCGAGGTCAGGAACCGCAGCTCAACTGGCAAGCCTATGGGATGCCCGGCCAGACGATCGTCGCAAAGGTCGAGTATCCAGAAGCACCGCCGACGGACTGGCAATGCGATCTATGAGCCCGGGCGTCGAATAGTGTTCACATCTCATCGCAGCGGAACGCGCTTGCGCGCGCCAGCGGCTCCAACTCGTCGGGCGCCAACGGCGGCGCATCGGCCACCTGGGCACGCCTGGCGGTGATCGAGCATTCCCGGGAGCAGTACAGCCCGACGACGCCGTTGCCGCGGCTGCGCGGCCGGAACTCATCGCCACAATGCGCGCACGGCCGCGGCTGGAGTGGAACCGGCCGGCAGGCCGGCGAGCAATACACCCTGGCTTCGGACGCGCTCGCGGCGCGGAAGATCGTGCTGCAGGTCGGGCACGTCTGTTCGGGCATTTCCTTCCGCCGCGCGAGGCCTTGGCAGTCGCGGGAGCAGAAGCGGTTTTCACCGTCTTTGACGTTGAACTTCGGCTTGAACATCGTGCCGCACTGCTCGCACGGCTTCTCCGGGCGCTTCGTCGCGGCCTGATATCGGCAGGCCTTCGAACAGAACTTCTCGTTCATGTGGCTGGGATGGAAGCTGCCGCCGCAGTGCTCGCAGGCCTTGGCCGGCCGGCGTGTCGTCTCGGAGAACGACACCGACATGCAGGCCCGGCCGCAGAACTTCGCGCTGGCATAGCGAGGCCGGAACATCGTGCCGCACTGGAGGCAGGCGCGATCGTCGTGACGCCTCGTCGCCTCGCTCCGGACGGCATTGGCGCACTCGTCGGAGCAGTAGGTTCGATCCTTGTAGCTGCCCTGCCGGAATCGCTTGCCGCAGCGCTCGCAATCCCGCTCGCCGATCGCCTTCTTCGCTCGATCGGCAGCACAGGCGGCGAGGTATTCGGCGCGCGAGCGTTCGAAGCCGTATCGGCTGTTCATCTTGGAGTGGTAGGAATTCAGGCACTCGTCGGAGCAGTATTTCCGCGGCCGCCCGTTCTCTCCGATCGACACCGGCCGGTGGCAATGGAGGCAGTGCATGCGCTCGACGGTCTCGTCGGCATATTCGAGCTGGCCTTGCTGCCATGTCGGTCGCATGACGCCGACCTGGTTGAGCGCTGCGGCGACGATGGCCGCGGCGTTGAAATCGGCATCCGTCCAGCTCCAGCCCTGAAGGCATAGCGAACTGCGAAGGCCGTGACGGCAGGCGCCCTCGTGAGCGAAAAGGGTCGGATATCCCGCCTTCAGGATCGCGGCTGTCCGATCGACGAGCGCCCTGAAGCGCTGGCGGTTCAACGGGCGGGGAGGATTGGCCTTCACCTTCGCGGCCTGGAGACGCTGCCGGCGCGCGTTCTCATCTGCTTGCGCTTGTGCGGTGCGGAGCAGGATCAGCGTGTAGGGCGTCCGTGCCAGCATCAGAACGCGCCCATTTCATCCGACCAGGTGTCGGAGTCGTAGGGCGATCTGCCTTCGCCGGCGTTGGCGCCGCCGATCGCCATGATCAGCGCATCGATGCCGTCGATCTTCTTCGGCGAATCCTTGTGCTCCTTCTTCGGCAGGATCGTTCCATTCACCCGGCGATCGACGACGCAATTCGAGGCCATCCATGTCAGCACCGGGTTGCCGTCGAACCGAAACTTGCCGATCTCGACCAGCGCCTCCAGGAGCTTCGCGGGTTCGGAATAGGTGTCCGGCTTCTTGTGGATGATCTCGACGGGCAAGCCGTCGCCGACCAGGTTCGCCGCGATCTGCGCGGAGCCGTAGTGCTCGATCCGGACCTTCTCGACCTGGAACCGCTCGCACAGCGATCGGATCTCCTGCTCAATCGCGTTGTGGTCGATGAAGTCGCCTTCCGTCGTGGTGATGAAGCCTTCGGCCGCCCACACCCGGTAATGCGTCGTGGTGCGGTGCGCGCAGGTCTCGACCAGCAGCTCCGGCAGGAAGAAGCGCGAGAACGCATGCAGCAGGCCGTCGCGGTCGAACACGATGACGAGCGCGGCGACGTCGTTGGTGTCGGCGAGGTCGACGCCGATCCAGGCGCTTTCCATGGCGAAGTCGTCGATCGAGAGATCGGGATCGCCGCAGGCCTTCCACTGGACCATCGGCAACCAGGCCGAATGCGCGTTCTGCCAGAGGTTCAGGCGCTTCGTGTTGAACTCGCCGGCGCTCGCCGGCGAATTGCGCGCCTGCCGCGCGTAGGAGCGCAGCTTGTCGATGTCGACGGAGACGCCAAGGTTTGGGTTGGCCTTGATCCATACCCGCTCGTCGAAAGGATCGTCGCCCTCGTCGAGCGTGTAGATCGCGCCGAAATAGGTGTCGTCGTCGATCACGCCTTCGAGGATTTTGCAGACGTAGGACCGCTGCTCGAAGCAGACGCCCTGCGAATTGTAGCCGGCCGTCGTGATGTACCAGCCGAGCGGATTCTTTCGGGCGCCGGTGGCCGACCGCAGCACGTCGAACAGCGATCGATCCTTATGCGCGTGCAGCTCGTCGATGATGGTGAGGTGCGGGTTGAGGCCGTCCTGCGTCGAGCTCTTGGCGTTGATCGGCTGGATCGAGCCGTTGTTGCCGCCGCAGACGACGGCGTTTGCCATGATCTGCAAGCCGAAAGCCTCGCACAGGTCCGGCGTCGCCGCGGCCATCTTGGATGCGACCTCGAACACGATGCGCGCCTGGCTGCCGCTGGTTGCCGCCGTCTTTACCTGCGGGCCGACCTCGCCCTCACAGGTCAGGCAGTAGAGCGCGACACCGCTGGTCAGTGCCGATTTCGCGTTCTTGCGGGCGACTTCGGTATAGGCCTGCTCGAAACGCCGGCCGCCGTCGCTCTTGCGCCGCCAGCCGAACACGGTGACCAGAAGCCATATCTGCCACGGCTCCAGCGTGATCGTCGGCGTCGACCATCGGCCCTCGACGTGCGGCAGCTTTTCGATGAAGTCGCAGACGTTGCCGCCTTCCCAGGCGTCGAAGCGGTACGGCCACGCCGGATCGGTGGCGGCGCGCTCCAGGTCCTGGAGGTGACGCCGGCAAGCGAGCTTGACCCACTTGCCGGACAGAACGCGACCGTCGCGCACGTCCTCGCAATAGCGTCGGGCGATGCCGGCAAAGTCACGCATCGGCGCCACCGTCGCCGGCGGGCGGCTTCTGCATGTTGGCGGCGAAGCGTCCGCCCTTTCCGGGCTGTTTCGCCGGCGACACCTGGCTCGCCGGCGTGTCGTAGAATTCCGCGGCGAGGATGCGGAAGGCGTTCACCTGGGCGACGGGCGGCGTGATCCGCTTCCGGTATTGCTCGATCAGCGCCGCCTCGAGCGCGCAGTATTGCGCCAGCGCGGACTCGCATCCGGCGACCGACTGCCCGCGCGCCTGATAGGTCGCGACTTTCTCGGTCCACAGCTTGGCGGCGCGGCCCCTCAACCAGGTCGGCTTGACGGCCGCGCCGTCGATCGGCGCGACGACGGGCTCACGCCGGCGGCATGGCTGATCGGTTCCGGCGACCACCTTCAGCCCGGGATTTTTGCCCTTCGGTCCCGGCCTAGCCATTGCGATTTCCAGAATCCGCAATGTGCACGGCCAGAATTTCGACCCCCGAACGGTCCCGGCCCCCAGCCCCGAAATTGCGCTCCACCCCCGGGGTCTGCATCGTTTGCGATACTGGAGGACACACGATGTATCGGAACGAACTGCAAAAGATCGCCGCCGACGCGAAGGCGCAATTGGAAGCGATCAAGGCCGCAGATACGCCAGAAAATGAGAAACGCCTTGTTTCTCTGCTCGCGTCCCGGGGCGTAAAGATCACCAAGCTACGTCGCAAGAACCCGGCTCGGTATCGGGCGACGTTGAAGAACGGCAGCATGGAGCCGGTGACATTGCACGATCTGGAAGGCCTTTTGGCCAAGCTCTCTACCAACACCTAGCCTCTCGCTTGTCCCGGGCGGTGTCGACCGCGTTGCAGCGCGCGCAGCCCGGGCGCCAGTTCGATCGAACCATGCGGAGATCGGGACGCTTGCGTATCGAGATCACATGCCGAACGAGGGTCGCGGGCTGACCGCAGGCGCACCGCTCGTTGCCAGGCAGGGCAAGGAAGGCCTTGGCCTCGCGCTCCCAATCTGAGCTGTAGCCACGCTGCCGTGCGGTCGGTCGATCACGGTCCTTCGCCTTCTGGCACGGACAGGGCTGGCCGACGGGGACATGACGGCCGCAGGAGCAGACGCGGGGCGGACGCATCGGCATCGCATCACCCCAACACGCTGAGCTCGATCCGGATGCATTCACCGGCGTCGAAGATGGGAGCGACACGTTCGATGGCCTTCACGGCACCGCGGAGGATCACCTGATCGCTCGTCGTTGGGATGCGCGGATCTGCTGGATCGATCAGACTGCCAGTGGCGGTCGGTGTACGGCCGCCGGGCCACTGCGCGCGATTGATATGGGTTGGGCTGATGATCAGGAAAAAATGCTGTTGGTTCACCAGCCCTATGAGCTGCTCGACGGTGAGCGCGCGCACGATCGCCGGCACCGTGGCATCGACGAACGATCCGGTGCTGCCGGCCTGGGTGCGCTTGCGAAGGACGATATCCTCGCCGCGTGCCTCCAGCCTGCGATCGAGCTGCGCGAGGAAGCGGTTCACCGGGTGCTCACCTTCACGCTCATGGTAGTGTTGGCGTATGTTCCAGTGCTCGTCAGCTTCACCCGCATCGCCGATCCGAGAACGCCATCCTGGACCGTGTTGTCGGCCATGGCGCCGTCGCTGGGCGTTATCGCCGTGGTGGCGGGCGTCAGGCCGGACAGGTTCACGACCTTGACGCCACTGGACGTCGTGAAGGCGAAGCAGGCGATATCGATCCAGGTGGCGCCGTCGTCGAGGGTAACCTGAACCCATGCCCTGATGCTAGTACCGCCCGAACCGTAGGACAGCTTGGCCTCGATCGTGGCGGCGAGGATGCCTTCAAGGTTCTTGATCGGCGTCTGCGCGACGGCGTTGAGCGCCGTGGTGACGGCGAGATCGCAAAGACTGTAGTCGCCCGGATTGAGCATGGCGGTTCATCCAATCATCAGCTTGCGGTGAGGGATCAGGAGGTTTTCGACCTCGGGCGGCAGGCGCGAGACGGTGCCGCTGAAATAGTCCGTCGAACCGGCGCCCTCGACGGCTTCGCTTCGGATCAGCGGATCGCGGTTGCGGGCGAACCAGGCGCTCTTGATCAGCGCGATCGCGGCGCGCTCGATATCGTGCGGCAGTGTCCGGCCCGATTGGTTCGGCAGCACATAGCCGGCCTTATAGGTCAGGGTCAGGCATCCGGCCGGCCAGTCGACGGGATTGCCGTCGCCGTCGAGCCGGAAGAGCAGCCCCTTGTCCTCGTCGAGTTCGGTGGCCGCCACGTCGACGACGACACCGCTCCTGGTGACGGAAACCAGCTCGGTCACCGGCCAGCGATCGGGCAGGATCGATGTCGACGCAGCGTCGAGCTCGACCCGTTCGCGGACGGTTTCGAGGCCGAAGGTGCGGCCGCACCATGTCCGGATCGCATCGCTGGCCTGGTTGATCAGGGTGACGAGATAGGCGTCGTTCGCCGCATTCGTCACCTGCAGCTCGGCCTTCACGGCCGCCGGCGTCGTCAGGCGATGGTCGGTAGCCTTCTCTATGACGGTGACCGCCATGGCGCACGCTCCCTCGGGGAAAATGGCGGGGCGCGTGTCGGCGCGCCCCGGTCCGATAATCAGGCCTGCTTCTTGCCGGCCAGGAGGCAGCGGACGGGCTCGCTGGTCCGGCTGGTCACAACGAGGATCAGGCCATCCGCCGTTTCCTCGCGGGCAACCCACAGGCGGCCGTGCTGTTCGGAGAGCTGAGCGATCAGCTTCACGAAGGCGGCATCCGTCATCCTTGTCGCTTCGGCGCCCATATCAGGCCACCGGCGCCTGGAGCGGACGGCCAAGGATCGCTATGGCCGCGATCGGACTGTTCCCGCTGTCCGCGGCCGCCGGCGTTATGGTGAGCCGGGTGTACCGCTTGTTGCCGATGTAGCCGAGCTTCCGTGTCTCGCTGTCGTCGCCGAAGTTGAAGCCGGCCGCTGCTTCGGTGCCGATGAGGTCGGCGTCCGCGACAGCGGTGAAATTGGAGCTGTCGTTGTCGCTTTCTTCAAGCAACACCGTGTACGTGGCGTCGGCGTCCGACAGCGTGCCGGTGACGATGCCATAGGAGAGCGAGTCGTAACCCTGGCGGTCGATGACCGTTCCGACCAGCGGCGTCGTGCCAAGGTTGGAGTTGGCGGCCGGCGCGATGACCGGTCGCAGGGTGAGGTTGTTCGCTTGGTCACGCATGGTGACGGTTCCTTTCAGCGCGTTGCTTTTCGGGTGACGGGAGCGCGCGGCCTCTTACGAGGTCGCGCACCTGATCTTGCGAAGGGCTTCGGAGAGCGTCATGCCGGCGCCGACGCGGCGGCGAGCATGGAAGCGGACTTTGCCGTTCGTGCGCTGGGTGTAGGGATCGGCGAAGACCGACATGCCGACACGATCGAAGATGCGATAGGCGCTGTTGAAGTCGCCGAAGATGATCGGTTCTGCAGCGGACCCGACATCATCCATCGTCGGATCCTCGATCACTGGTCGGCCAAGCAGCGTTTCCGGCTGGCCGGCGGTGAGCGCGGGCTGCCAGAGATAGGCGCCGGAGCCGGCGTCTTTCAGCTTGCGCACCGCTGCCAGCGTGGAACCGTTCATCATCCAGACGCCGCGGTTTCGGTAGTAGGCCGGCACCTTGTAGAAGGCGTCGATCAGGAGATCGGCTGGCGCGGAGCCGAGCGTCGAGGCGTTGCCGGTGAAGCTGTAGGGCACGTCGGCGTACTGCATGATGCCCTTCGGCTTCTTGACACCGTCGCCATCGGAGAACGCCGCGGCCTCCAGCCGGGCGAACTCTTCCGCGAGATCGAAGGCGACTTCGGCCTCGACGTTGACGGCGCTGTCCTCGAGGAGCTTCAGCGACACGTCGACGTAGCAGGCCATTTCGTGAATCTGCACCTCGACCTGGCCGTAGGTCGAGCCGGTCTCCGGCCGGGTATCCGTCTCGCCTACCCAGGAGCCGGTCGGGCGGCCGGTGCGCTTCGGCAGGATGACCTCGCCGGCCGTGGTCGACGACACGCGGGCGGCCTGGCGGATCGGCGAGCGCTCGACGATGCCCTTGATCACTTCCGCCTGGAATTCGGACGGTGCGAGGTAACCGCCGCTGGTATCGTTCGCGACCGTCAGCGCCTTGCGCTCTTCTTCCGGCATCGCGTCGCGGCCGTGGCGGAGGTAGGAAGCGAAGGCCTTCCGTTCCTCGCTCGGCTCCCGCGGATCGTCCTGGTTGCCCGGACGCGCCGCCTTGGCCTCGATCTTGTCGAGCCGGCCGGTGATCTTGTCGATGCCGAGCTTCTTCAGCTCAGCCTCGATGCCGGTGGCGATCGAGCTCTCGACCGTTTTCAGGCGATCGTCGACGGTCTTGGTAAGATCGCCGAGCGCCTTGGTGACCAGCGCCGCCGGATCGTCGTCGTCGCCTTTGCGGGTGATGATTGCCACGCTGCCAAGCAGCGCGTTCTTAGCAACGTGCTTCATTTCGTCCTCACGGAAAGCGCGGCCGTCGCGCGGTTGATGGCCTCGGCGATGGCAAGGGCCTGTAGAGCCGACTTCACGGACGTGATCCGCGCGCCGGCATGCATGGGGATCGTCACAAGGGACGCCTCCAGCAATTCCAGTTTGGAAATCGTGCGCCCGCCGCCAGGGCGGGCTTTCGCCTGCTTCGTGATGAAGCTGATCGACAGACCGCGGACCGCTCCGGATCGAACCAGCGCGCGGACCTCGCGGGCCCGGGCGACGTCGTCGACGAGAAGCTTGCCCGCGATATGCAGGCCGTCCGATTTCTCGACGGCGGTATCCCAGGTGCCGACCGGATCGTTGTGGTCGTGGCCGAACAACATCGGCAGCGGCAGCTTGGCGCCCTTGAAGGCGCCGGGCTCGATCATGTCGCCGATGCGATCGGGCTCGCCGAACTTCCACGCCAGGCCCGTCACGGCGCCGGCGTCGTCTGCCATGATCTTCGTTTCGATGAAAAGCCTATCCATCGGCGCCGGTCCCTCGGGCCGGTTGCGCCGGCTTCACGGTGATGTTCGGGTTTTCGTAGGAGCCGCCCTTGCCGTCGGCGCGCGGTGGCAGATCGAGCCAGTCCCGGCCCTCGTCGGCCGATAGCACTTGCGACGCCCGCAAGCTGTTGATCGCGGTGGCGCGTTCGGTGAGGCTGGCGCGGGTGAGATCGTCACGATCGAACCTGATCCGGAAGTTCGGCCGATCGTCCACGGCGATCAGCGATCGGGTCAGGCAGGCCTCGATCGCACGCAACCACGGCTCTAGCGTGAAGATCAGGAACTCGCGGGTCGCCTGTTCCATGTTCGACCAGGTTTGCCGGGTCATCTCGTAGAGGAGCCCAGGCGGCACGCGGAACGCGCGGCAGATCTCCTCGATCTGGAACCGGCGCAGCTCCAGGAACTGCGCATCCGTCGACTTGAAGGTGAGCGGGTTGAATTTCGCGCCGCCGAAAAGCGTGGCCGTCTTGCCGGAGCTGCCTGATCCTTCATGCGCGGCTCGCCACCCAGCTTTCAGGCGGGCAAGCGCGCCCTCGCCGACCGTGGCGGGAATCTCGATCACGCCTGCCGGCCTGGCACCGTTCTTGAACAGCCCGCCGGCGTGCTTCTCCATTTCCTTCGCGACACCGATCGCCTCGCGCGCCAGGCTGAGCGGGCAGAGCGAGAACGGGCCGCGAAGGTGCACGATGTTCGCGGCCGGGATGACGCTGCCGCCGCGCCGAAAGGTTGGCTCGCCGGTGTCGTCGGGATACTCGACGCTGATCGTGCCGGGCCGGTAGTGAATGATCTCTACCGGCTTTCCATCCGCGCGACCGATCCACGCCAGGCCGCCGTGATCGCTGGTCAGGGCCTGGGCTGTGAGATCGCGGACGAGTTCGTAGCCGGACAGCCAGTCGTTGGCCTGGCCGTGCAGGAGCCGCGCCGCGGGCTGGTCCTCGTCGGCAACCCACTTCGTGCCGTCCTTCCGCTCGACGAGGATATCGAGGGTCGCCGCGGCTTCGGAGATCGTGCGAACCGCGGCGCTGACAGCGGGAACGGTCAGCGCCGTCGCCGCCGATACTGCGAGACTGCCAGGCGCGATGCCAGTGAAGAGCTCGAAAAGCTCGGGATCAGGATCCGCGAGTGTCGCGGCCTTCCTCTCGATCGACGGCTTCGGGCGCAGCAGCCAGTTCAGCATCACGATCTTATGCTTGATGCTGGCTGGTACGCGCCACGGGTTTTAGTCGGTTGTTGTGGGATTAGGCGAGTTTCGATCTCGCAGCCATTGGAGCAGGTCGCCCTCGAAGGCGTACAGGCGCCTGCCCAGCCGTTTCACCGGACTGCCCGGCTCCACGGCGAGCACGGTTCTCACGAAGTCCGGACCGCACCCGATCCGGCGGCCGATACCGCCTGCCGTCCAGAGGATCTTCTGATCGAGTTCCGGTGCCAGCGGCGGCGACGCGATCGTACGACGGGTCATGCGGCACCGTCGCGCCGGCTGCCGGCAACGCGGTGCTGTCGCCGTAACAGCTCGCAGAAAAGCTCCGTCTTGAATCGGGCAACCGATCGCTCACGCTCAGCGACGGGAACCTGCAGTCTCGTCAGCCGTAGGCGCCAGAGCATCACCTCTTTGCGCAGGACCGCCTGCGGCGTTTTCGAGGCGAGCGCATCGTCGACGGCCTCCCGGATTGCGCCCGTCATGCGATGGCATGGGAATATCCTGATCTCGACCGGGGGACGCGGCGGCTGCAGGTCGAGCTCAAGCTGCATTCTCATCCTCCTCCCAAGCGGCATCTTCTCTTTCGTCACCGACGACGCGAAGACCGCCGTCGGCAAGAACCTCGACCTGGTATTCGTTGCCGATGGAATGCTGTCGGACCCGAATGAAGTTCACTGATGCATCGTCAATGCAGGTGCAAGGTCCGAGACCTGGAACATCGAGTTCATCGTCGACGCGAAAGACGGTTCGACGTGTTGGAGACGCGCCATCGAGGCGCGTCTCTCCGGCGTCTTCAACGTTCGACGTAGAGCACGAATCGCCTTTGAACGTAGAGCTCAGCGATTCAGGGGGACGGGCTGTAGGCCCGCCCCTGGGTTCGTCAGCGGGTTC
The DNA here is from genome assembly GCF_037625995.1 of Aminobacter sp. Piv2-1. NCBI lineage: Bacteria > Pseudomonadati > Pseudomonadota > Alphaproteobacteria > Hyphomicrobiales > Phyllobacteriaceae > Aminobacter > Aminobacter sp. Piv2-1. The sequence continues at coordinate 88,296 of NZ_JARKMU010000007.1, read as the reverse complement.
TTTCAGTGGGTTCCCTTCAAAGGGATTCCCCTTCAAATCCTTGAAGTGTTTGGCGTCCTGATTTTGAAGGGTATCGACATCCGAAATTGAAGGGTTTCGATTGCGAGATTGAAGGGTATCCAATTCTGAACCCTTCAAATCCTTGAAGTGTTTGGCGTCTGCGATGATGGGCGTGTAGCGGTTGGTCTGGCCCTTTCCGCCGGCGCTCCAGTCGATCAACATATGCTTGCGATCCTCCATCGCGCGCAGCGCAGTTCGCACCGTGTTCGCGCTCTTGATCTCGAGCAGTTTCGCAAGCGTTTCGACCGCCGGCCACGCTTCTGCCGACCCCACGTTCACGTAACGATTCGCGATTATGATCGCGACACGCGTCGCAGCAGGCGGCAAGTCAGCGTCAACGGCGACCTGATCGAGCCATTCGAATTTTCGGCGCGTAAAGTCCCGCTTTGCTTTGTCAGTCGGCTCGGTCATCTCGGCGACTCCGCCTCGTTCGCCCGGCTGATCGCAGCGCAGGCCTCCTTCCTCGATAGCCCGAATTCGCGCTGCAACTCGGGGACCGGATTCCGGCCCTCGTCGCGGAGACGCTGGCGGTTGGCGACCAGCCATTTCGCCGCGGTCTCGATTGCCCGAAGGCCTTGCGGGAGCTTCTTCGCCGGCGTCGGCGTTCTGGGCAGGCCGCGGGTGTCGCCAAGCACGGCCCGCTCGATGTCGGCCTCGCTGATCTCGCGGGCGCCGGCGGCCTCGACGCCGCGGTCGCGGACGAGCTGGCGCTGCCGGTTCTTCGTCCAGTTCCGGCCGCTCACGTCGCACCGTCCAGGTTGCGGTAGAGCAGCGCGCCGCGTCGATCACGAAGGCCGGTCGGCTCGATCTTCATCACCCGGCATTCGATATCGGACAGCGGTTTCAGGCCGGGGTAGAGCCGCGTAAATCCGGCCGTCTCGTGGTCAGGGATCGGGGCAGGAGCGGCGTTCGCCGCCTTGCCCGTATCCGGCTGGCCTGCGTTACACTTCTTGCGGAAAAGCTTCTGCTTGCAGGCCTTGCCGCAGCAAGTCTGCGCAGAACGCTTTTTTCGGAAGGTCGTGCCGCAGGCCGCGCAAATCGCGGCCTCGATCATGCCGCGGCTTCCCGTTCGGCCGCGAATTGTTCCAGCGCCTGGCGGAGCTCACCCACGCGCCAGCGATTGGTGCTCGGGCTGATCTTGAGAGGCTTCGGATAGCGGCCGGCGTTGACGCCGCGCCACAAGGTGGAACGATGGATCGGCGTGTTGCTGCCGCCGATCAGTCGGCATGCGGTGGCCTCGTCGACAAGATCGTCGTCCACAAGGCTGCTCGTCGGAATGGGGGATGCTGTGTTCATGGTGTCGCTCCGTGTTTCGGCGACGCTCAAAGAAAACCAGCTAGGCGCTTCTGTCTAAATGGACGTTTCAGATTCTTTTGGCGAACTACCGTCCATTCGCCAAATAATGCAGCCTGACGACAAGTGACGGCAGGAACGCGCGGGCGAACTTGTCGATCTCGTCGCGGTGCCGTTCGATGAATTTCCGGATGGCCCCCGGCGTGACGGCGCCGCCAGTCATTCCAAACGACATGGTTTCTATGAAAGCGACCAGAGGACCGCTCGGCCGGTTCCTCCCGTTGTCGGATGCCTTCACCTCACGACCAAGGGCAAACTTCCAGAACGCGATCAGAGACATCCAGTAGAAGTATCTCACCTTGCCCGACTGTGGATGCAACCCGATTGTCTTTGCGAATTGAAATTGTTCTAGGCGTTGCTCCGCATTTCGCGCCAACGTCTCCAGATCGTCGGAAAGCTGATCGAGTTCGACACTGTTCTCGATCTTTTCATATTCGGCGTCCCACGCATGCCGCCAACCGTTATCGTGATCGGCGTTTCGAAGCAGCTCGACGAGCTCGCGGGCTCGCGCCGCGATCGAGCTTTCGCTGTCCGATTCCTCACGGCTTTCCCGAAAGTCCCAGGAGCGTCCGACCCTTGCCAGGCAGTCGACCAGGATGGTGAGCTGATTGATGTCAACGCCCCGGCTGGCGAGGGTCTCGACTGCATCCGGGGCCGGAAATGCCGCGCACCAGCGGGCTTCGTTCATCTTATCGCTGAATCGGCTTTGCTCGTCGGCATAGTTGATCGAGGCCTGCATGATCAGGCTCTCCCGCGCAGCGCGATGATATCGGCGCCGCCGGCGACGATGCCGGCGAGGCGGTCGGCCCATAGCTCCAGCGCCTCGCGCTTCTCCCGCATGTAGTCGTATCGGGCATACACACGGCTGGTGATGCTCGCCTTCGTCGCGCTGACATGATTCAGGACGTGGCCGATGATGAACGGCGAAATCCCGATCTCTTCCATGTGCGTCGCCGCGGTGCGCCGCAGGTCGTGCGGGGTGAATGGCGCGACGCCTAAGATGGTGGCGACGCCACGCTTGGAGACTTCGGTCTTCTTGATCGCCTTGGCTGCCGCGGCGCCGGCCATGGAGGCGCGCGAGCCTCGCGGCGCTGGAAAGACGCATGGGGATGGTGGCCGCTTCTTACGCCGCGCCTGGTCGTCGCTGGCGGCGATCTGTTCCTTGATTACCGTGATCGCCGTCTCGGAGAGAGGCACGACGTGTTCCCGGCCATTCTTCGAACGCTCTTCCGGAATCCTCCAAACCTTGGCCTCGAAGTCGAGTTCCGAACGCATCATCCCCGACACCTCGCCGACGCGCTGCGCGGTGATCAGGCAAAGTCGAATGACGCGCATCGTGGCGTCGCGCATGTCCGACCCCGGGAGGGCAGACCATGCGGTCTTTATTTCATCGGCGGATAGGACCCGGTCGCGCTCGGTTGTCTCCGATGGCTTGCGCATGCCTTCCATGAGATTGACGTCGAGATCGCCACGCCCGCGAGCCCACCTGACCATCGACCGAAGGTCTTCGAACACGCGATTCGCCTCAACGTCGGCGCCGCGATCCTTGACCGCATCAATGCAACGGGTGATGTCGCGACGATGTAGTTCCGACAGCTTGATGCTGCCGATCTGCGACGCCACGTTGAACCTCAAACGGCGGGCGATCGCCGTCGCCGTTCGCTTCTTCAACGCATGGCGCGCCACGTAGTTTTCGATTAGATCGGAGACGGTTTGCGAGGCTTCTATGGCCCGCTTCTCGGCAAGAGGATCTTGCCCTTCGGTCACGTCGCCCCGACCTTCGCGGGCTTTCTCCCGGGCCCGTGCGAGCTTCAGGTCGGGATAGCGGCCTAGCTTCATCCTGGCCCGCTTGCCGTCTGTCGGACGCGTGTAGTTGAGGAAGAACGTCTTGGTCCCTGCCGGGGAGACCAGTAGGGAAAGCCCGCGAACAACGGTGTCGAAATAGTCGACCTGCTTGCCGGTGGTCGGTTTCACCGTCTCGCAGAAGCGGTCATTCAATGTTGTCAGTGCCATGACGATTGATCCACGGGGAAAGCGGTTGGCGATATGTACGGGAAAATGTACGCCAACACGCGCGCCCTGTCGATACACCGTGCGACAAGAGGCGACGGTGAGAAGCAGTTAAACGCATGGCATGCAAGGGTTTCGGAGTTTCATCGCGTCGCCGTGCGTCGCGTCGAATTGCGCCGGTAAGCCTCTCATAACCGCTTGGTTGGGGGTTCGAGTCCCTCCGGGCCCACCATCGACTGCCTCGTCGCTTGTTTTTGCTATCACCGTCCCGGCACGGCGCGGCAGGTCGACCAGAGCATCCCGCGGCACAGGCAGCATGAGGAGGGGGCAGAACCTTGCTACCCTTCAGCTGGCGGACGGCCACGCGCGCGGGCGTCAGCATGCTAGCGAAAATTATCAATAGGAAACTAAGTTGCCCATAGGTGATGCGTCGGGTATTCAGTGGCGTCTGCAAAAGGGAGGACGTTACCATGGCGCACAAAACCATCCTGAAGTTCGGCCAGGTAGAAGACGCTGACCCCGGCGATCTGCCAGGCTGGGTAGTGATCGAGGGAAGCCCGACGATGAAGACCGCCGTCCAGCACAAGACTCGGGACGGCAAAGTTCTGTCGGGAACATGGCAGGCGACCCCGGGCACCTACCACGCGAGCTACACCGACTACGAATTCGTTCACATGATCTCTGGCCGCATCATCATCACGCCAGACGGCGGCGAGTCCGTCGAGGTTGGGCCGGGCGACGCGTTTGTTGTGGAAGCGGACTTCAAGGGCACCTGGAAGATCATCGAGCCCGTGACGAAGCACTTCGTCGTCACTGTCGGGTCGTAGGAGCACGCCGGCCGGGATCGACCTCCGTTTCGCCCGCAGCGATGGGTCCGCAAAAGGCCCCGGTGGCTGGCCGGGCGGAGATTATTCCAGGCCCTTGGGACCCGTAGGGCTCGCTCGTCGCCATCCCCTCGACCGGATCAGCGGGCGGGACGTTTCGGAACAATGCCGGTACAGGCACGTCCAGCCGGCATCTCCAACGCTTGGGCCGGTTTCCGAGGCGTTCCGGGCCCACCATTTGCCAAGGCCGGGGCTCCAGCAATGTCCGATGGCAGTGGGAAGCCGGACTCCTCCTCCTGATGCCATCTTCCGGCAGTGCCTGTTGCTCCGGCGACAGGCTGGGTCATTGCACAGGGCATATCGCCTCACGGTTGCTGTTCCCCGATCGGTCGCCGCCTCCGGCACAACGCACACGTCGCCCGCCGTTTCCGTGGGGCATGGCAAGGCAGAACTGTCGTGAGAGAATCACCTTGACTATGACATTGTGCGGCGCAATATCCGCTGCGTCGGCAAACAGTGCCGACGGTAGTCAGGATAACTCCTTGGATGGACAGTTCCAGTAGTCGATCTAGTGTGAGCCTGCCCGCAGCGACGCCGCGAGCCTGACCTTTCGCGTCCGGTTCACCCGTCCCGCCGGCAGGCCCGGGGATGAGAGGTGGACCATGCGGGCGCAGATCTTCCGCATTCGCCAACCCACTCGCTGGTCTCAAGACAGCGGGGACCGAATAGGACGCTGACGCCGCCGCGGGGCGGGCGTCGCGGGTCACGCGTGTGCGCGGCCTTGTTCTCATTCGGTTAAACACGGGTTGCCCAGATGACCATGCATCACCCGGCCATGGAGGCCGGCCGTCGGCACCGCTACGTCCCCAATCTCTGGGACGCGTTCGCCTTCGGCCTGCTCTTCGGCGGTCTCATTCTTCTCGTTCATGGCGGGCATGACACGCTTGCGCCAATTGTATCCCTCGAAGCTTCGCCGGTCTCGCTCGACCCGGCGAGGCTGCCCGAATACGCCCTGCGCACCACCATGCGCATGCTGGCGGCCATCGTCGCCTCGCTGGTGTTCACATTTGCCTACGGAGCCCTGGCCGCCAAGAGCCGGCGGGCCGAGATGGTGCTGATCCCGCTGCTCGACATCCTCCAGTCGGTGCCGGTGCTGGGCTTCCTGTCCTTTACGGTGGTGGGGTTCATGGCGCTGTTTCCCGGCCGGGTGCTCGGCGTCGAGCTGGCGTCGATCTTCGCGATCTTCACCGCCCAGGCCTGGAACATGACCTTCAGCTTCTACCAGTCGCTTAAGACCGTGCCGCGCGACCTCGACGAAGCCACGCGCAGCTTCAGGCTTTCCGGCTGGCAGCGCTTCTGGCGCCTCGAGGTGCCGTTCTCGATGCCCGGCCTGGTGTGGAACACCATGATGTCGATGTCCGGCGGCTGGTTCTTCGTCGTCGCTTCCGAGGCGATCTCGGTCGGCAACACGACCATCACGCTGCCCGGCGTCGGCTCCTATGTCGCGCTCGCCATCGAGCAGCAGAACCTCGCCGCGGTCGGCTGGGCCGTGGCGGCGATGCTCGCCGTCATCCTGATCTACGATCAGCTGCTGTTTCGGCCGCTGGTCGCCTGGGGCGACAAGTTCCGGGTGGAGCAATCGGCGAGCGGAGCCGCGCCCCGCTCGTGGCTGCTCGATGCCGTCCGTCGGACCCGGCTGTTCCAGATACTCCTCGCACCCGTCGGCTCCGTCCTTTCGGCCATACCGCGACAGCGCCTGCAGCTTCCGGCCGCGCGGTCGGCCCAGGCGGGCACGGCAGGGGCCGGGGCATGGGCCGAACGTGCCTGGCTTGCCCTTGTCATCCTCGCCTCGGCCTATACGCTATGGCTGATCGCAAGCTTCGTCGCCACCGAACTCTCCTGGAGCGACGTCGGCGAGGTCGTCGGGCTCGGTCTTCTCACCATGCTGCGCGTTGTCGTGCTGATGGCGCTCGCCACCGTCATCTGGGTGCCCGTCGGCGTCTGGATCGGGCTCAGGCCGCGGGTGGCCGAGCGCGTCCAGCCCCTGGCGCAATTCCTTGCGGCCTTTCCGGCGAACATCGTCTTTCCTTTCGCCGTCGTCGTGATCGTCCGGCTCGGGCTGAACCCCGATATCTGGCTTTCGCCGCTGATGGTGCTGGGCACCCAGTGGTACATCCTGTTCAACGTCATTGCAGGTGCGAGCGCCTTTCCGAATGACCTGAAGGAGGCGGCCGCCACCTTCCGCATCCGCGGGTGGAACTGGTGGCGCAAGGTTATCCTGCCGGGGATTTTCCCCTATTACGTCACCGGCGCCGTCACCGCGAGCGGCGGCTCCTGGAATGCCTCGATCGTTGCTGAGGTCGCGAGCTGGGGCGACACCAGGCTCACCGCCCACGGTCTCGGCTCCTACATCGCGCAGGCGACGGCGGCCGGCGACTATCCGCGCATCGTGCTGGGCATCGCCGTGATGTCGCTCTTCGTCATCCTGTTCAACCGGCTGCTGTGGCGTCCGCTCTATGCCTTCGCCGGCCGTCGCCTTCGCCTCGATTGAGAGAGGATCGTACCCATGCTCGAACTCACCAAGCCCCATTCCGCTGCCGGGAACGCTCCGATCGTGGACCTTTCCGGCGTGCGTCAGGTCTACCACAAGGGCGACAATGCCGATCTCGTCGTCCTCGACGACGTCTCGCTGAGCATCCGTGAAGGGGAGATCGTCGGATTGCTGGGTCGCTCGGGCTCCGGCAAGTCGACGCTTCTGCGCATCATCTCCGGCCTGCTTCCCGCGACTGGCGGGGATGTGCGGTGGTGCGGCCAGCCGGTCACCGGCCCCTGCGAAGGCCTCTCGATCGTGTTCCAGAGCTTCGCGCTCTTTCCCTGGCTCACGGTGCTGGAGAATGTCGAGGTCGGGCTTGAGGCGATCGGCGTACCGGCTGCCGAGCGGCGGCGCCGCGCCATCGAGGCGATCGACCTGATCGGTCTCGACGGCTTCGAGAGCGCCTATCCGAAAGAGCTTTCCGGAGGCATGCGCCAGCGTGTCGGCTTCGCGCGGGCGCTCGTCGTGCATCCGCGCCTCATGCTGATGGACGAGCCATTCTCGGCGCTCGACGTGCTGACCGCCGAGACGCTGCGCACCGACCTCATAGATCTCTGGATCGAGGGGCGGTTGCCGATCAAGTCGATCCTGATGGTGACGCACAACATCGAGGAGGCGGTGCTCCTGTGCGACCGCATCCTCATCTTCTCCTCCAATCCAGGGCGGGTCGCGGCCGAGATTGAGATCGGTCTCCCCCACCCGCGCTCGCGCGTCGACCCGGCCTTCCGACAGCTCGTCGACGATATCTACGCGCGCATGACGCAGCGTGCCCCGGCCGAGAAGGCGGAGAAGCGCGTAAGCGAGGGTTTCCACGGCACCGGCATCGGCATGGCGCTGCCGCATCTTTCGACCAACCTTCTGGCGGGCCTCATGGAAGCCCTCGCCGCGCCGCCTTATGAAGGCAAGGCCGACCTGCCCGATCTGGCTGCGACACTGCAGATGGAGGTTGACGATCTGTTCCCGATCGCCGAGACGCTGCAGCTGCTGCGCTTCGCCGAGGTGGCGGAGGGCGACGTCAAACTCACCGACCTCGGGCGCGGCTTCGTCGACTCCGAGGTCGACGCGCGCAAGCGGCTCTTCGCCGAGCATCTTCTGGCCTATGTGCCGCTCGCAGCACTCATCAAGCGCGTGCTTGACGAGCGGCCGAGCCACCGCGCCCCGTTCACACGCTTTTCGGAGGAGCTCGAAGACTACATGTCGGAGGAGCACGCCGAGACGACGATGCGGGCGGTTATCTCATGGGGGCGCTACGCCGAACTGTTCGGCTACGACGAGCAGACGAAACAGTTCGACCTCGAGAACCCGGCGTGAGTCCATTTGCATCGCCGGCCCGGATTTCCCGCATCCGATGCGCGGGACGCATATGGTGCGGGAAATTCGAGCCGAGGTGATCGTCGGGTCTTGGACCAGGCGAATGGCGCCGGCCGGACCTTAGCCTGCGATCAGAAACCGAAGAAGATGATGCCAACCCCCAGGAACAGGATGAGCGCGCCAAGGATGCCGCTTTCGTAGCGTTCCAGGAATTCGAGGCGCAGGCGCTCCATGCCCGACATCGTCAGCCAGGTGAAGACCACCATGCCGGCGACGGTCGCGACCGCAAGCACGGCACTGAGCAATACAAAGCCCATCCAGCCGTAGCTGATGCCGGAAAGGTAGACGGGCAGGAAGCCCTCGCAGGGGGAGAATGTCAGAAGCGTGAACAGGCTGGCGATGACGGCTCCGTCTGTCTTGATGATTGCCGCCTTGCCCCCGATCGCCGTCGGCCGAGGCGCAGCTGTGTGTTGATGCTCTTCGAAGAAAACCTCGTGGTGGTGGGCATGATCACCGTGTGACAGGCCGATGCGCGCCGTGAATTCGTGCGGCTCGGGGATCTCCTCAAGCGATTCGAGAAATCCGTCTCGATCGGCAAAGGAAAAGATCTGCCGGGCGCCACCGGGCCGCAGCGTTTCGATCGTCAGCGCGGCTGCGCGCGGCAGGGCCGAGGCCACCGCGGACCGCACCCGGAACCTGGGCGGGACGCCGTCCTCGAATACCTCCAGCAGCAGCACACCGTGACCCGTATCGATCCGCTTCGTCTCGGAAGCGTGATCATGGCCGCCATGATCGTGAGAGCCATGGTCGTGGGTGCCGTGGCTGTGGCTGCCGCCGAAATGGTGATGGCCGTGGCCACCGCCGCGCATCTGGCGCACAATGTAGTAGAGGCCGAAGAGGATCAGGGCGGAGCCAGCGATCCACGGAAAGACATTGCCGGTCCACTTGCTCGTTTCGATGCCGAGCCAGACGACGAGCGCACCGAGGAGAGTGGTGAACAGCACATGGCCGGATCCGCACAGGGCGACGACCATGAGGGTTTTTGCCTTGCTCCAGCGCTGTCCGCGGCCGGCCAGCACGAAGGGCAGCCAGTGCGTCGGGATGGCGGCATGGGCGAAGGCGACGACGAAGCCGGTCACCATGATGGAAAGGAAGAACGTTTCGGTCATGAAGGCGTATCCGGTTTACAGGTACTTGGTGATTTCCTTGAACTCGTCGATCGGGCTTCGCTGCTCGCATGGCAGCACGCCGACCGCCTCATCGAGGCAATGGTCGAGGTGATCCTGGATCAGGGTCTTCCTGGCCTTCGAGACGGCCTTTTCGACCCCGCGTAGGTGCTGGGCAACCTCAAGGCGGGGCCGGCCCGCATCGACCATCTCGATGCTTCCCTTGAGGTGGCCGCCGGTGTGCCTCAGCCGGCTGATGATCTCGGGATGGGCTTCGTGGAGGTGAGGCTGATCGGGCATGGCAAGATACTATCCCCCTGGGGGGGATATGGCAAGGCGTGCTACTAGGTAAAGGCATGGTGCACGGAGGTCTTCACGGCGGCGGACCGGGCCAGCCCCGACGAAGCGGCGCGGATCGCCCCATACGACACTGATCGTATGGCTGAGCCCCGGCATGCCCGCCGAGGCGATGATCCTGACGGGCGAGCAGACCGGGCCGGCCTGTTTCCTCGATCTGCAGTCCTTATGCGGGGGCTTTCGCGGGAATTGAGCGCTGCCTGGCCGACCGGACAGGCGCTAGGCGGCCTGTACGACCAGCTGCTTGCGTTCGTAGGTCTTGAACAGCAGGACCAGGCCGAACAGGAAGGCGGACACGACGGCCGCCGCATAGGGCAGCTGCGGCACCGATTCCGCCGGGAAGACGAAGGGCAGCAGCGGGAAGGCATAGGCTGCGGGGATCCTGGCGGAGAAGACCCTGAGGATCAGGTAGACGATGGCCATGTCGAGGGCCGCGACCAGAACCCAGCTGTCGATGTTGAGGTAGAGCAGGGTGCCGATGGTGGCCGACAGCGTCAGGACGGCAGTCTGCTTCATGGCCATCCTGGCCATGTACATCGGCATCTGCAGCGATTCGTAGACCACGACGGTGATCGGCGGAATGACGGCCATCTGCGGATAGCCGGCAGCCACGGCGACGCCGATCCAGATCAGGTGCAGCACCAGGAACACCGCCATGTACCGGTAGTTGACCGGAGCGTCGCGCGGGACGCCTTTGTTCAGCCTGAAGAGGAGCACGCCCAGCATCAGCACCAGCGTGGTGGCGAAAATGGCGATCAGGAACGAGGCATGCGTCGCGTTGGTGACGATCGGAAGCACGCCGGTGGCGAGCGACGGCGCGAAGTTGGACTTCATCAGCCGCAAAAGTGCGGCCATCAGGAACAGCACCAGGACGAGCTTGGCGACGTAGGGGATGTCGAGCAGGTTGACCGAGAAGCCGATCACCGCTGTGGCGGACGGCGCGATGAAGATCTTTTCGGGCTGCCGCACCCAACCCTTCTCGCGATAGGCCCACAGGGCGACGGCCATGGCCGCGATCTCGGGGAGGATGATCTCGGCGTCGCCGACGACGGCGGCGGCAAGCACCATCGCGACAATGAATCCGACGGCGAGCAAATATGAGAGAGCTATGCCTCTTTCTTCCAAACCGGCCTGAAACACAATTACCTGCCTGACCCGCCGGCAGAGCCGACGGCCAAAATGAATCTTCAGCTGCTCTTCGGGGGAACGAAGGGAAGACTTTCGCCGCAGAATGTGGGTGCCGAGAGGCTGGGCGTCAACGAGACGTTATGACGCTTGGAAGGTATGGGCAGTCGTGATCAAGCGCCAACAGAAAAAACCCCGCCCGTGGGCGGGGTTGCATCCTTGCCGGTTGCCGCGTTCAGAAGCGGTAGTTCACGCCGAGACGAAGCTGGCTGAACTTGGTTTCGAAATTGCGTTCGTTGACCGGCGAACCCGGACGGTTCGGATCGATCAACGTGACCTTGTTCTTCCCGAGGTCGGTGTAGAGGTATTCGCCTTTCAGCGTCCATTTTTCGGTTAGCGCAAACTCGACACCGCCGCCTGCGGTCCAGCCCACGGACGTGTCGGACTTGGAGGTCTCGAAGGCGCCACCGTTGGCCTGGCAGCCGAGTGTCACATCAACACGGTCCACGTCGCAGCCAAGCGTGTGGTCGATCCTGGCCCAGGCGAGACCGCCGGTCAGATACGGCATGAAGCGGTCGGCGGCATAGCCGAGACGAGCTCGCAGCGTGCCGAGCGCTTCGATCTTGTCTTCAGTGTAGTAAGTATTGAACTCGCTGACGGTGCGACCATCGAAATTGGCGCCGACATCGCCCAGCGAAACGTCGGCCTCGATGCCGAACACGACATTGTTCGAGAACTGGTAGTTGTAGCCGGCCTGGATGCCGCCGAGCGCGCCATCGATATCCTGCTCGGATGCCCGCGGATTGTTGACGTCGAGGACAGTGCCCCAGCCGCCGCCTGCGTGCAGGCCGACATAGCCGCCTGACCAGTTTATCGGGTTGGACGGGGAAGTTGACGATACGTCCTCTTCGGCGAATGCTGCAGGTGACAAGGCAAAAATCGCAAAAATAGATGCGCCTAGCTTTCCAAATGACATTATTTTTCAAACCTCATGATTCAAAAATATTTCCGAATGTTAGCAGGATGGAATTTCATTTTCCAGATGAAAACTTAAAAATTCTTTTAATAGTTTGAATTGGTATTCATATATGCTTCCAGATACTGGACTGCGTGATCTGGAGCCGAGCCGACACGCCGCTGGCCCATCGTTGCGTGCCGGGGCCATACGCCGGCTACCTCCTTTTGGCTGCTTGCGGGACACCCCGTCATCCGCAGCATGATCGGCGGAACGCAACGACGCTCGACCACCGCGATGTCAGGTTACGAAATTTTCCTATGCCCAAAGCCCGGCCGGCAGCCTGGTCATGCCGAGGCCGCCGGCGACCGCAAGCGAGGACCCTGATCCATGCAACCGTCGCTGGGCGGTCTCATCGTTTGCGCGGGCGTGCTGCTGGCCGGCTACCTCGCGCGCGGGACGCTGATCGTCAGCCTCATCGCCTCGCTGGCCTTCGGTGCGACAGCGGTTGCGTCGGTGCCGGCGCTCGGCGGCTCGTCACCGCTGATCTACACGCTGTTCGCCGCCATGCTGCTGACGGCGGTGGCGGGGCGCCGGCGGATATGGCGCGATCTCGGCACGGTGTTCGGCAGCATGCGGCCGCTCTGGGTCCTGGGCAGCCTCCTCGTCTACGCCGCCGTGGGGGCCTGGCTGTTCCCGCGCCTGTTCGCCGGCCTGACGAGCGTCTTCGTCCAGTCGAAGCTGCGCCAGGGGGTGATCGAAACCGTGCTCGAGCCGGTTTCGGCCAACATCTCCCAGACCGGGTATTTCCTCCTCGGCGGGTTCACCACCATCGCGCTGTGCGTGCTCTTGCTCAACGAGAAGCGGATGGTTCAGGTGCAGCGCGGCTTCATGCTCTGGTGCGGCCTGCATGCCGGCATGGGGCTCGTGGACATCTTCGCGAAGGTCACCGGTGCGGGCGACGTGCTGCAGCCGATCCGGACGGCCAACTACGCCATGCTCACCAATGCCAGCGAGGCCGGCTTCTTCCGCATCGCCGGCGCCTATTCGGAAGCCTCGGCGTTCGGCACCGCATCGCTGGCGTGCCTCGCCTTCACCTACACATACTGGCGCAAGACGGGCTCGCGGCTCGCCCGGTGGCTGTCGGTGCTGCTGCTCGTGCTGCTCATGCTGTCGACGTCGTCGACGGCCTATGCCGGCCTCGCCATCCTGCTTGTCCCGGTCGCCTACGCGCTGTCGCGCTCGCTGCTGTCGGGCCGCCTTACGACCGACGAACTGCTCATCCTCGCGGGCCTCGCGGCCATGGCCACGGCGGCGCTCGCGATCGAACTCCACAGCCGCGGCTTCTTCGATCCCTTCCTTCGCCTGATCGAGGCGACGGTCACCAACAAGGCCCAATCCGCGTCGGGCCAGGAGCGCGCCTACTGGAACGTCAAGAGCCTGCAGGCCTTCAGCGACACAAGCGGCCTGGGCGTCGGCTTCGGCAGTTCGCGGGCGTCGAGCTGGGCCATTGCGGTGCTTTCGCAACTCGGCCTCATCGGCGCGCTCACCATGGCGACGCTGGTGGCCGTCATGGTGCGCGGCATGGGGACGCTGCGGGGATGGATCGACGGCGAGACCGAGGCGGTGGTGGCAAGCGTACGCGCCAGCACGCTGGCCAGCATCGTGGTGGGATCGCTGGTCAACGGAAGCGCCGATCCGGGGATGATCTTCTTCATCGGCCTGGCCGTTGTGATGGCGGCGCGCACGCATGCCAGGCGCAACCGGCGCGCTACGGTGCGGTCGACGGCTGCGACGGCACTCGGCCGGCTCGTGCCGGCCGCATAGACGAGGTGCCGAAGGCGTACACGTATACTCCGATTGGCGGCGTTTACGCCGCCACCGGCAGGGCTAAGCTTCGATGGGGTCAATTCCGGGCGCGACGCTCATGCCGCATCTCAAGACACCCGCCATGGCCGGGTTGGATTTGAACCGGGCACCGGTCCATCCGGGCGCTCCGGGCCGGGAGCGCGTCCGCCACAGGGGTCGGAAATGGACAATCGCCTGACGTCCGGATGGCCGCAGGCCACCGATCCTCATGATGCCGGCGAGCGCGAATTCATCAGTTTCGCCGACATCTGGGCGTTCCTGAAGCAATATGCGCGCATCATCGCGGGCTCGGTCGCAGCGGCCGTCTTCTGCGCCTGGTTCTACCTGGCGACGACGGATCCCGTCTACACCGCCATGACGCAGATACTGATCGAGCCGAAGATCCCGCAAGTGCTGCAGCAGCAGCAGACCGAGGTGAACCTGACCCTGGACACTGCGCAGGTCGAGAGCCACATCGCGGTGATGCGCTCGGAGAAGATCGCCAGTATCGTCATCAAGGAACTTGGCCTGCAGGACGATGCCGCCTTCAGGGCGCCTCCGCCGACGATTCTTGGACGCTTCGCCAAGCTGGGACGGATGGCGGCCAATCGGATCGGGCTCGACGGCGAATGGCTGTTCGGGGGCAGCAGCGACCAGGCAGGGACTTCGACCCAGCTCACCGATTTCGAGCGCGAACGGCTGACGATGTGGGCGTTCAGCGACAATCTCGATGTTCGTCGGGTGGGTGTTTCCTACGCGATCGCCATCGCTTTCCAGTCGCCGGATCCGGAAACCGCGGCGAAGGTCGCCAATGCGACCGCCGACGTCTTCGTCCGCGAACAGCTCGAGACCAAGGCCGCCGCCGCGCGCGAAGGCGGCAGCTGGCTGGAGGAGCGCCTGAACCAGCTTCGCGCCCAGATGAACGAGGCGACGCAGATCGCGCAGGAGTTCCGCGCCAAGCACGACTACGACGTCGTGCCGCGCCCGGACGGGAGCGACGGCAGTGCCGGCGCCAGTGCGCCCACCCTCGAGGAACTGGAGGTGACGGCCGACACCTACCGCAAGATGTATGAGAGCTTCCTCCAAGCCTACACCAATTCGGTCAGCCAGCAGTCCTATCCGGTCGCCGACGCACGGGTGATCACCGAGGCGACGCGGCCCCTGGTGCCGAGCGCGCCGCGGCGCAAGCTGACGCTGGCCTTCGGCGCGCTTGCCGGGCTGATCTTCGGCGTGGCGGCGGCCTTCCTCCGGCACATGCTCGACCGGACCGTGCGGTCGCCCAAGCAATTGCGGGAGGAATTCGGGCTCGAATGCCTCGGCGAGCTGCCGGTCCTCTCCGGAAGGGGAGCCTCCGGAACGCTCGACGCGGTGGCGCTGACGCCGTCCTCGGCCTACGCCAACAGCCTGCGGCACGTCAAAACCGCCATAGGCCTCGCCGATTCCGCCCGCTCCCTGCACTGCATCGGCATCGTTTCGGCCCTGCCGTCCGACGGCAAGAGCACCTTCGCCAGCAACCTCGCGATGCTCTACTCGATGTGCGGCACGCGTACGCTGGTGGTCGACGCCGACATCTTCCATTCGGTGCTGAGCCGATACCTGCTGCCGCAGCCCGCGACGGCAGCCCCCGGCGCGGTTGGCAGCGGGCCGATAGAGCAGCACATCATGCTGACCAAGAACGCGACGTTCGACATGCTGCCGAGCCATGTCGTCGATGCCCGCGGCCTGCTTGGGCCGCGAAACATGCGGATCCTGATGCCGGAACTGCAGGCCTACGACTTCGTCGTCGTCGACCTTCCGCCGCTGACCAGCGGCACCGACAGGCTGGCGACGGCGGCTCTGTTCGACGGCGTGATCGTGGTCGCCGAGTGGGGCAGGACGCCCGTCGACCTGTTCGGCGAGCTGGTAAGGTCGCTGCATGCGAGCAAGGCCTCGATCATCGGGGTGCTGCTGACCAATGCGCGCTCCGGGTCGACCGCGACCTACGGCCGCGGCTTCGACAACGCGCGCTGACGCCCGTCATGGGTTCGCGGCCGCAGGCTTGATCGCCAAAATCGGAAAGTCGATCGGGACGATCCGGTCAGCTGAGCGGCGGATGCGGGGTAGGGGCCGCATCCATCGGCCATGCCGGGCCGGCCTGCAGCTAATGCCTTAGGCTTAGGGGGGAGTGTTGGCGCTTTACGCCGTACGACCTTTGCCGTTCTTGCACGCAGATGCCCGTGGCTGGGAAGCTAAGGCGATGAACGCGACCATCCGGGGCAGCCATGGCGATCAATGCTCTAGGTAAGCGAACTCCGCGCCGCAACTTAATGCACGGCCTGAAGGACTGGGTACGTGCCCATCCCCGGCATGACATCGCGGTGCGGCGCGGCAATGCCTGGGCCTCCCCCTCGGCATCCCCTTCCTTCGACAAGCCGTCCGAGCCCGCGCCGAACGGCCAGCACCACCCGCTGGCGGCGACGCTCGCCCTTCCGCCAGGACCGCTGGGCGGCAGTTCCAAGCGGATCCTCGACCTGGTGGTCGCCAGCTGTGCGCTGGTCCTGGCGGCGCCGATCATGCTCCTCGTGGCGCTTGCGATCAGGCTGACCACGGGCGGGCCCGCACTCTTTTCGCACGTGCGGATCGGTTTCCGCGGGCAGCCTTTCCACTGCTACAAGTTCCGGACGATGGTGACGGATGCCGACGATGTGCTGCGCGCCTATCTCGTCGGCGATCCGGAGGCCGCCAGGCAGTGGGAAGAGAACAGGAAGCTGAAATGCGACCCGAGGATCACCTTCCTCGGGCAGCTGCTCAGGAAGTCGAGCATCGACGAGCTGCCGCAGCTGTTCAACATCCTGCGCGGCGAGATGAGCTGCGTGGGGCCGCGGCCGGTGATGGCGGACGAGCTCAGCCGCTATGGCGAGGCCGCCGGCGACTACCTCTCGGCCAAGCCGGGGCTCACGGGGCTGTGGCAGGTGACGGGTCGGAGCTGCACGGACTATGCCAAGCGCGTCGCGCTCGACAGCCACTATGTCCACAACTGGTCGCTCTGGGCCGATCTCGCCATTCTCGTGCGCACCGTCTTCGCCGTCATCAGGTTCGACGAGGCGTCCTAGTTGCCGCTTGTTGCCGACGCTATTCCGGACGAAGTCCGCTTCACACATCCGGAATTGCTGTGGCACCGGTCAGTGACCGTCGACGCCGAGGCGCCGCCACAGGTTTCCCAGGCTGAGCCCGACGAGATAGGCGCATTGCAGGGCCAGGACCGGAAACAACACCTTGGGGATCAGGGGGCCGTCGAGCAGGAGGCCCGTCGCCAGCGCGGTTGCGGCCGTCGCCGCAAGCAGGGCCGGCACGCGAAAGCTCAACCCCAGCAGGACGCCGAATACGCTGACAGATACAATGCTCCAGAGCACGTTCGCTTTCTCCCTGGCGAATCATTGCATGGCGCTGTCCCACAGTGAAACACCTAGCCGCCGCGGCTAACAGTGATTTTTCCGGTTTTCCAACGTCGCGGGCCTCCTTGGGGATGGCCGCCGCCCGGGCAGGGACTATTGCGTCTCGCCGGCGTTGGCGGCCCGACCCGCACTGGGGGGCGCCTTGGCAATCGCCTCGGCGTCGGGGAGTGGCATCGCTGATGTTTCGCCCTCCGCGGGCAGGGGCAGGCCGCTGTCGTCGAGCGCCGGCAGCGGAATCTTCACCTTGACCGTGTCGCCGGGCTCGACCGGCATGGCCTCCGTGGCCGCCACCTCGACCGACTTGCCGTCTGCCCCGGGCCGCACGATCGTGTAGATCGGCTCGATCTCCTCGTTGCGCGTACGCATGGCGAGAAGCCGCGGCGCGGTGACCTCGGAGTCGTGCAGCAGCTGGACGGCCGTGTCGGCCTTGCGCGCGATGTCGTTGATCTGCGACTGCGTCTCGCGCAGCGACTGCGACACCTCGGTCATGTGCTGGTTGTTGAGCGCCAGGATGGTGATGTCCGCGCGGCTGATCTCCTGCCTGGCGCGGAACACCGCCGTTTCCGCCGACAGCCGGTCGCTGCGCACCTGGGCCAGGCTGCGTTCCAGGGCGATTTCGCGGGGCGCGGCCGACAGGCCCTTGTCGACAAGCGAGGACACGCCCGCGAGCTCCTTCTGGACCAGCGCGATCTGCTCGTCATAGAGCGCGAGCTGGCCCTCCAGCGACGACAGCTCCTTGTCCAGGAAGTCCTTCAGGTCGTTGAGCGCCTTGATCTGCGTCGCCAGGCCGTCCTTGCGGGCACGGAAGACCAGCACTTCCTGCTCCATCGCGAGCGTGACGGAGCTGTCGTCCTTGCGGCGCGTGAGCTGGTCGGGAAACGCGATGTCCTCGCTGTCTGTCAACTCGGCCTGGAGCCGGGCCTTGCGGGCCAGCAGGTTGACGTTGGCGAGCGCCAGCAGGCTGATGTCGCCGCGGCCGGTGATGACCTCGCGCTCGAGCCGGGTGGTGTTGTCGTTCTCGCGGGTGCGCAGGCCGCCGGCGATGCTGACCGCCTGCAGCACCGTCAGCCCCGGTCGGTAGGGGAATTCGCCGGGCGTGGTCACCTGGCCGGTGATGTAGAAGGGCCTGAACTGCACCACCTCGACCGACACGTCCGGGGATCGGCCGAGGCCCATGCGCTGCTCGAGCATGTTGCCGATCACAACGCCGAGCGCGCCCGGCGCCTTGCCCGAGGCGTCGATCTCGCCGGCGAAAGGCAGCGCCAGCTTGCCGTCGGCGCCGACCGTGAACTGGTCGTTGAGCGCCGACCATTCGAAGATCACGTCCTTCGATGCCCGCCATTCGTAGATCTTGAGGCGAACCTTGTCCTGCGGACCGAGCAGGTATTCGGCCGAACGGGCCTGGACGGGGCCGAAGGGCGCAGCGAAGAGGGCGAGGGTGGCGGCGAGCGCGATCCTGCCGCACGTTCCGGAACCCGACCTCGTTGCATTGCATATTCGTGAACGCTGCATGTCCGATCCCCCACGCCTAGATTCTCAGGATGTATTCGGGCTCGATGCGTCCGGTGACGACATGGGCCATTGCCAGGAGATTCCCGCGGAGCCTGCCGCGCCGGTCGACATAGGGCTCCGGCCGCAGGCTGCGAACGATGTTGGCGGCGATGTTGCGGGCCATCAGCGGCAGCGCGAAGCTCGCCGGCACCGTGCCCTTGCGGATCAGGTAGACCGGGTTGACCACTTGCGAGTAGCCGAAGCGGACGCCGCTGACCCGCCCGGCCTTGAGGCCGAGATGCACGCCGACGATCGAGGAGATGCCGACCACGCGGCCGCGCGCGCGCAGCTGGCTGGTGAAGTCGATGTCCTCCTGCCAGCCGTAGAGCACCAGCCGCTCGTCGAAGCGCAGGTCGCCGATGCATGCCGTACGGATCGACATGTTGCAGCCATAGGCGCCGACGTGGTCGGCGATCTCCGGCGCGGCCGGGGCGGCTTTGGCCTCAGCCAGCGCGGCCGTAGCCTCCTGCCAGTCGACGCCGGCGTTGCGGGCGCCGTCGATGACGGCGTGGCCCATGATGACGGCAAAGTCGGGATGCTCCGCGAACCCCGCTTCGACGCGCTCCAGATAGTCGTCGGCGGGCACGAAATCGTCGTCGAGGAAGGTGATCAGGTCGAAGCGCCCGCCGGCATGTTCGAGCGCGGTGTTGCGCTGGGCGGTCAGGCCCTTCCTGCCGAAGACGGGGACGACCCGAAAGCGCCCGATCGGAGGGATCTCGACATGCGTCGCGTCGGGCGCCGAGACCACGACCTCGTCGGGTGGCCGGGTCTGGCGCTCCAGATGCGCGAGCAGCAGGGCCAGCTGCTCGCTGCGTCCGAGCGTCGGTATCGCCACCACGATCCTCATGCCCAATCCCGTGCTGTGGGTCGACAAGGCCCGACCTCCGGACAGATTCATCCATGTCGAGCCTAGAGGGCCGGATGCCGGCGGGCAGCCTGCAAAAAAGGGGCGCCGGGGCCGGCGCATGCGCCGTTGGAGGTATGCCGCGGGACCGGGCGAGGTAGGTTCCGTACCCCTTGGGCATAGACGGCCCGGCAACCCGATTGGCCAACTTGCCGGGCCGCCGGCGCAATCCGAGACTGTCGGGCAGTCCGCGGTATCGAGAGTTCGACCTCATGCGCCACGCAAGTCCGACCGACCTGGTCACGGCCGAGCAATTCGCGCCGGCCGCGCGCCTCGACATGGCTGAGGTGCGCCCGGCCGTGGAACACCGCGTGGCCATCGTGCACGATTGGTGTCCCGATTTCAGGGGAGGCGAGCGGGTCCTGGCGCAGATCTGCCGGCATTTCCCCAATGCCGACGTCTTCACCCTGTTCGACTTCCTGCCCGCCGAAGTGAAGGAGCAGTATTTTCGCGACGTCGAATTCCACGCCTCGGTCGCCAACCGGCTGCCGCTGATCAGGAAGTTCTACCGCTCGCTGTTCTTCCTCTGCCCGTTCCTCATCGAGCAGTTCGACGTCACCGGCTACGACATGGTGATCTCGTCCTCGGCCGCGTTCGCGCGCGGCGTCATCACCCGGCCGGACCAGCCGCATCTGTGCTACGTGCACAGCCCCGTGCGCTATGCCTGGGACGAGCAGTTCTCCTATCTCGCACAGGGCAAGCTCGGCTTCGGGCCGAAGGGCATGCTGTTCCGCTACATGCTGCACCGGCTCAGGGAATGGGACACCCGCACCGCCCACGGCCCGGACCTGATGCTCGCCAATTCCAACTATGTGCGCTCGCGCATCAGGCACATCTATGGCCGGGACGCGCGCGTGGTGTTCCCGCCGGTGGCGCTCGATGAACTCGATTTCGTGGCCGACAAGCACGACTACTACGTCTCGGCCTCCTTCCTGGCGCCTTACAAGCGCACCGACCTCGTCATCCAGGCGTTCAACGAGATGCCGTCGCGGCGGCTGGTCATCGTCGGCGAAGGCCAGCAGTCCGCGGCGCTCAGGGCAATGGCCGGCCCCAATGTCAGCTTCGCCGGATATCTGCCGCGGCGCGACTATGTGAGGACCGTGGCCGAGGCGCGGGCCATGGTCTTCGCCGGATGCGAGGATTTCGGCATCGCGCTCGCCGAGGCGCAGGCCTGCGGCACCCCGCTGGTCGCCTTCGGCCGGGGAGGTGCCGTCGACATCGTCCGCAGGCTGGGCGCGGCGGAGCGGCCGACGGGGATCCTTTTCGAACGGCAGACGGTTGTGGCGCTGAAGCAGGCCGTCGAGCATTTCGAGGCGAACCGCGACCTCGTGGCGCCGGAAGCGTGCCGCGAGAACAGCGAGCGCTTTTCCGAAAAGCGTTTCGACAGCGAGTTCCTGGATGCCGTGGGCGCGGTCCGCTCCCTGCAGGCCGTCACTGCATGATGACGTCCATCGCGGCTTCCTGCTGCAGTCCGCCGGCCTCCAGCATCGCCAGCAGATAGAGCTCGGCCGAGGTGTCCCAGCGGAAGAGCGAGGTCCGCTGCCTGCCGCGGGCGATCATGTCCCGTCGGCGCTCGGACGACCGGTACAGTTCCATGAAGCGGTCGAACCAGGCGTCGGCGTCGTCGGGCGAGGCATAGAGGGCGGCGTCGCCGCAGATTTCGGGCAGGCTTGCCCGGTCCGACACGATCACCGGGCAGCCCAGGGCCATCGCCTCGAGCGGCGGCAGGCCGAAGCCCTCGGCGAAGGAGGGGAAGGCCAGGCACATCGAATCGCGCAACAGGGCGGCCAGCTCGGCGTCGGTCAGCCGTCCCAGCCAGGAGAGGTTGGGTGCCTGCTCGGCGTCGGGCAGGTTGAAGACGCGCGCATCCGACATGCCGGCAATGGCCACGCGCAGGCCGACTGTATGCAGCCTGTCGGCCATGCCGACGATGAGGCCGGCGTTCTTGTGCGGCGCGCTGCTGCCGACGAGCACGATCGTGCCTTCGCCGGCGGCCATCTGCGTCTTCAGCGAATGCCGGGCCCGCCAACCCGCGGCGTGCTCGTGGCCGTTCGGCGCCACGAAGATCTTGCCCGGCGCGCAAATGCCGTGCCGGACGAGTTCGCGCGCCGAATGGTGCGATACGGTGGAAACGCACTCGGCCTTGCGGCCCAGGACGGGCAGCAAGACCCGGTAGAGCGCGCGGAAGCTTGGCGCGTAGCTCTGCGGAAAGTTGCGCGTGTTGGTGTCGTGGATGCAGACGATGTGCTGGGCGGCCACGACGGGGCCGGTGTTGCAGAGGCTGAGCAGCCCGCCCTTGACGTGCATCGGCAGCATCAGCTGTTCCCAGGCGTGGCCGCGCAGATAGCCGACGACGCGGGCGCGCATGGCAGCGAGCTCGATGTCGACGATGGCGTCGGGCGGAACGAGCAGTTCGATGTCGAGATGGTCGGCTACAGCCGGGTGGGAGACGAGCAGCCGGTCGATGGCGCCGACGATTTCGCGTGCGTAGCGCTGCACGCCCGTCAACGGCTGGGCGAGGAAACGGCCGTTGATGGCCCAATGGCGCGCCATGAGCTTCCCGCGGGATGGGACTGCGGCTCCTACTCTGCCTTGAGGGGCGAGGGACGTCATTTCGGCCATTGGAACTGCCACCTGGCACGGGCTCAGCAGATCGGAGCCGCCGCACCTCCCAAGGAGGCGCGTGGGAGTAGGCCTGTACCTCCAAGGTGTGAAAGTCCGCATCCTCCGGCCATGTTAGGGTTCGGGACCAAACAGGCAGCGAAGCGGCGCGCTGAGGATCGGAGGACACCGACCGATGGGCGCAGCCAAGCTGCCGGGTTCGGGACGATGGCTGCTCAACGAGCAACGGATGGGCCTCACGCCGGTGCCATCCGCGAAGGCACAGGGCGAAACTGTCGCCCTTTCCCGCGGCCGCAGCCGCCGCTGGACCATCAACGGCGACTTCGTCAACCTCAACCCCAACGGCGTGGCGCGCTATGCCCGCGAAGTCACGCTCGCCCTCGATGCGCTGGTGGCCGAGGGCCATCCCCTGGCGCGCGGGCTGCATCTCGACCTCGTCGCGCCGCGCCCGGTGCAACTGCCGCTCAGCGCCATAGGCGTCCGGGTGGTTCCGGAATACGACCGGCCGCGCCTGCCGCAGTTCTGGGTCCAGCTGCAGCTGCCGCGGCACGTGCCCGGCGGCCTGCTTAGCTTCTGCAATCTCGCGCCCGTCGTCCCGAGGCGGCACATCGTCTGCATCCACGACCTGCACACCCTGCTGATGCCGGAAAGCTACGGCCGGCTGTTCCGCTGGGCGCACCGCATCCTGCTGCCGGTGCTCGGGCGGCGCGCGGCGCGCATCACCACGGTTTCGCAGCTGTCGCGCCAGCACCTGGCCGCCTGGCATGTCGCCGCGGCGGAGAAGGTCACCGTCACCTACAACGGCGCCGACCATGCCGAACGCTGGGACGCCGGTCGCGCGCGACTGTGGGCCGAGACGGACAGGCCCTATGTGATGTGCCTGGGGCGCGACCAGAAATACAAGAACGTCGAACTGCTGCTCAGGCTCGCGCCGCTGCTCGACGCCATGGGGCTCGATGTCTGGATGGCCGGGGACATCGGCGAGGCCGAACTCCTGCGCCACGTGTCGCCGCTGCCGGGCAACCTCAGGCGGCTGGGACGGATCGGCGACGACGACTTCAAATGGGCGCTCGCGGGCGCGCTGTGCTTCCTGTTTCCGTCGCGCATCGAGGGCTTCGGCCTGCCGGCGGTGGAGGCCATGGTGGCTGGCTGTCCGGTCGTCGCCTCGACCTCGCCCTGCCTGCCGGAAGTGTGCGGCGAAGCGGCGCTCTATGCCGATCCGGACGATCCGGATGCGTGGGCGGAGGCCATCCGCAGCCTGCAGTTCAAGCCGGATCTCAGGCGCAGCCTAGTCGAGGCCGGCCGCATCCGCGCCGGCAACTACACTTGGCGCGGCATCGCCGAGACCTACCTCAGGCTCATGGCCGAGGTGGACATGACGGTTTCATCCGAGGCGTGATCGATCAGGCGGACGCCGGCTTGCGGTTGCCGGTCTTTCCCGCCGCGTCGCCCATGCCGTTTGACATCAGCAAATCCCGCCAGCGCGACAGGAACCGGGACTTGGTGAAGGCCGCAGCCATCGTCCTGAGACGATTGGCCGTCGCGGCCTTCTCCGCCGGGTCTCGCGCCAGTGCCGCATCGATGGCGTTGGCTATGGCAGCCGGATCGCCGGGCGGAACCTCGAAGCAGACGCCGTCGACGGCCTCGACAAGGGCACTGCCGGCCGAGACGATCGGCAGCAGCCCCATATAGGCCGCTTCCAGCGCGGGCATTCCGAAGCCTTCCAGCAGGCTCGGCAGCAGGAAGGCTTCCGCATTGCCATAGAGCCAGCGCAGCTCAGCGTCCGGCACGTAATCGAGGATCCGGACGCCGGGTACGGTGCGCGCCAGCGCGACGATCTCCTCGTGACCTGCCCCTCTGGATCCGCAAAGGACATAGCGGACGCCCCGGCGATGGAACCCCCCGTCGCGGAATGCCTGCAGCGCGATCGTCTGGTTCTTGCGGGTCTCGAAGGCGCCGACGGTCAGGATGAACGGCGGCTCAAGCCCGTCGACCGGCTCGGCAGGGCCTTCGAACAGCTCGCTGCGGACGTAGAGCGGAATGGTCGTGAGGAAGCGGAAGTCCGACCCGTAGAGGGAGACGAAGCTGTCGCGCGACCAGTTGCTGACGAAGACGACGCCGGGGCGGGTACGGGCGATCTTGCGATAGGCATGGCGGTAGCTCTGCACGGTGCCCGGATGGTAGAGCGCCGGGTGGGTGAGCGGCCCGGTGTCGTGGCACAGGACGACGTCGTTGGGAGCCAGAGCCGACCTCAGGACGTAGAGCGGGTCGAGGAACAGCCTGAAGCCGCCGCGGCCGACATCGTCGCGGATCAGCAAGCGCTCGCTGTTTCCGGCGAAGCCGATCTCGGCCATCATCAGCCGTGCCGAAAGCTTGCGGAACAGCCCCTCCGGCGCATGGCGGCCGAGCCGCCAGTAGCGGACGTCGGCCACCTCCGGCACGAACTCGCGGCAGAGATCCTTGGCGATGTGGTACGCGCCGGTGCGGTTGACGACCGAAAGCGAGTTGTCGATCAGGACACGGGGCGTGGAGACGGTTCGGTCCGCCCGAGCCGGCCGGCTGGACTCCAAACCATGTCCAATCAGGTCCGACGTCATCTGGTCAACCGCTCGCGGGATGGCTCGGAACAAGAAGCTAGCATTTCGACACCGGCGCGACCCACTACACGTTGGAGGTAAGCCCGCGGGCATGGGCGAAGGGCGGTCTTGCCGCGCGAACATCGAGCCGTCTCACACCGCTACGCCTTTTGTCTGTCGAGGTCGCCAGATTGGCGGGCCTGACAGGGCGCAGCTTTCCCGGAATCATGGCCTTCGGCGGTGTTGGGCGAGTACGTGCCTGTTGATCACAGGAGCTGGCTGATGCGTGCGACCGAGAGCCATCCCCAGGTGGCTATCCTCACTCCCGTGTTCAACGGCGAGCGTTTCCTCGACGAAACCATGCGGTGCGTCCAGGCGAGCGACTACCCCAATCTGGTGCATGTCGTCCTGGACAATGCCAGTACGGACCGTACCGCAGAGATCATCGCGCGCTACGGAGGCGGCCGCGTGCCCATCGTGACGCGGCGCAATCCCGCCACCATCCCGCTGTGCGACAACCTCAATGCCGTCGCCGCCATGGCTCCGGCCACGGCGAAATATGTCCGCCTGCTCTGCGCCGACGATCTGATCGCGCCGACGGCGATCTCGCTCATGGTCGAGGTGGCGGAGCGCAGCGACGATATCGGCGTCGTCGGCTGCCTGTGCGCCGACATCGGCAATCTCGGGTCGGAGCTCGATCCCGACATCGACGTGTTTCCCGGGCCCGCAGTGGTCAGGGCCTATCTGCGGCGCGAGACGATGGTGCTGTCGGGCACGCACCTGTTGTTTCGGAAGGCTGTCTTCGATGCCCGGCACCCGCCTTACGATGCGACCATGAGCTCGTGCGACGCAGATTGCGCGATCAGGGTGTCGATGCGCGGTTCCTTCGGCTTCGTGCACGAGGTGCTCGCCACGTTCAGGCATCATGAGGACAGCCATTCGGCGACCGTCGCCACCGTCAACGGCGATCATCTGTTCGAATGGCTGCTGCTGCTCGACAGATACGGGCCCCTTGTCATGAGCCGGGGCGAATATCGTGACTGCCGCGGGCTCTTCCGGAGGTATCTGCTGCGGCGGTCGCTGCTGCCGCTGTTCAGGAACGGGAACCCGCGCCTGCTGGCGCTGCAGATGAAACGCCTCGCCGAAATCGACGATGCGGTGGGGCCGCTCGACTTCGCCGCGGCATTGAGCGAATGGCTCTATTTTGCCGTCTCGGGCCAGAGGCATCGGGTCGGCGCT
Source organism: Aminobacter sp. Piv2-1 (assembly GCF_037625995.1). Taxonomy (NCBI): domain Bacteria; kingdom Pseudomonadati; phylum Pseudomonadota; class Alphaproteobacteria; order Hyphomicrobiales; family Phyllobacteriaceae; genus Aminobacter; species Aminobacter sp. Piv2-1. The sequence goes on along the minus strand of NZ_JARKMU010000007.1, from coordinate 62,368 downwards.
CCGCGCAAATCCCTGCCTAGAGGGCCCGAGAAGCCGATTTGTCCGTGAGCTCGGGGGAAAGCGCCGGTTCGTCGTTCGGCAGTGCCACGCTGGCAAACAGTTCGCGCAGGTAGCCGGTGTCGTACCAGAAGCGGAGGAAGAATTCCTGCCGCGGCGACGGGACGAAATATGCCAGGCCAAGCACCGGCAGCGAGGCGAGCAGCTTGAGCAGTTCGGCGAGCCCTATCGGCTCGCCCTGCATGCGCCTGATCTTCTGGTCGGTGATCCCGTCCCAATAGGCGCGGCGCACGGCCCAGCGGCGCTCCAGGCGCTCCGGCGGGATCTTGTGGCCGACACGCATGCGTCCGTTGTGGAGGACGGCCGCGCCCTGCTTGAGCAGGCATTCGACGGCGAGCTTCTCCTCGCCGCTCAGCAAGACTTTGCCCACCCGGCCGAGCTGCGGCGAGAACGCTCCGACGGCAAGCAGCGCCTCGCGCCGGAAGATGACGTTTGCCCCCACGATGCCCATTTTGCCGTTCGAGGCTGTACCACTTTCGACCTGCGTGAGGGACAAGAGCTGGCGCCAGCGGGGGCCGATATGGCAGGATTGCCCGTCGGCATAAATGGGGTCCACGCGTCCGCCGATGATGGCACAGCCGGGCGGTGCCGAACGGACCACATGCAGGGCCTCGTCGACCCAATCGTCCGCCGCCACGACATCGTCGTCGAGATAGGCGATCCAGTCGGTACGGGTGGCGGCCAGCGCGGCGTTCCTGGCAGTCGCGAGCCCCGGCCTGTCGACGCGGATCAGGCTTGCCTGCGGCCACTGCGCGGCCGCTGCCGCGATCTTCAGCCTTTCGCTTTCCGAGGACGCGCTGTCGACCACGAGCACGGGGGGCATTGCCCGCTCGCGGCCGCCCAGCAGCGACTGCAGGCACTCGGCGAGGTCGCCGCTGCGATTGTGCGTGCAGATCGCTATGGTCAGCATCGCTGGGTGGACTATTGCCTGGCGTCGCTGTTTTCAGGGACGCGCTCCAGCCAGACCTCGCGCCACCAGGAATAGATGCTGCGCGGGCACATCATCCGGTCATGGCTGTAGCAGCCGCGGCACACGGCGTCCTCGAGTATGATGGCGGGCCTCTTCAAGCCGTGCAGCAGCCCGTTCTTTTCGTCGACGAACTTGTCGATCCTGGTCAGCACGCGGTAGGTCTTGCCGCAGGACGGCACCATTTCTGCGTCGAACTGGAGCCTGCCGTTGCCGCCGGTGATGTTCAGCGTCGCCAGGATTTCCGCATATGACTTCACTCTGACGAGTTCGCCGGGCTGAAGGTTGAGAGGCTCGCACGGGGTGACCTGGTTGACCGCGAACTTGCCCTTCTTGGCGGGGAAGGGGAGGCCGCCGCGCAGCTTCTGGAACCGGTCGTAGAGCCACCGTCCCGGTTTTCCCAGCGTGCGGCGATGTGCCATCGTCAGCGTCACATATGTCGCGTAGGCGAACGAGTGCCACATTTCGGAAGGCGAAGCGTTGCCGGACGTGAAGTCTTCCAGATACTGGCCGAAGCGCCACCATTTCAGCGTGGCCGTGTAGGCGAGCAGCCGCGTCGCCTGGCAGCTGTACCGGCGCTGTTCCGGTGGCCTGCCGTCGCTGACGGCGTCCAGAAGCTGCTGTTCGGTGCAGCCCGCGCGACGGGGCGACGGCCTGGCCACGGCCGGCGACGAAGCGACCTCGACGGGCTTCAGCCAGTCGTCCTTCCAGAACAGCAGGCATCCGGCCTGGCAGCCGCCATGGGCGCTGCCATCGCAGCGCAGGCTGAGGTGAACCGCGTTTTCGAGCTTCAGTCCCTTGTAGGCGCCCGACACGGTATCGCAGGACTTGTGGGCCCTCTTGTAGACGCGGAAGCGTTGCCCGCAATATTGCAGCATCTCCGGCATGAACGGCATGCTTTCCAGCTCGCCATTCGCATCGAGCGTCGCCAGGATCTCTTCCTTGCTCCTGATCTCGACCAGGTCGCCGGCTCCGAAGATCGAGCTGCCGGTGAATCCACTGCGGACAGCACTGTTCGGGGTTGTGGCGGGGCCTTCTGCTTCTCTGGGCAGCACATGCGGGGCAGCGGTCATTCATGATCTCCGCGTTACCAGGAGCGCGAAGGCTGCCGCCCGCATCCCGGCGACCCCCGCGGTGATTGCACAGCGCCGGATGTTATGTGCCCCGGCTTGAACGGGACATGAGCGCGACGACGTCATTTTGGTCGAGACTACGCCATAGGAATTACGGCCCGCGACACTGCATCGACCGTAGTCAGTACTGGAGCGGGAGCCTGCGGAAATGGGAACATCGAGCGACCGGCGAGGCGCGGGCGCGCCCGCCGTGCGACGTCGGCAAGGTCCGGTGTCTGGCCGAAAGGAACACAGAAGGCATGGCCCAACGGGCGGGTTCCCACTTTCGCAGCGCGCCGATCGCCGGCGCTTCCCGCCCCGTGGGACATGACGAGGCCGCCGCCGATGTCCGGCGGACGGACTGCCTCATCGACTGGCAAGCCCAACCCCCGCTCGGAACGGGTCTGGGCAAGATCGTGAACTGGTGTCTCAACGAGAACGGGGGATGAAGCCGGTGCTGCCAAGGCCGATGGCAGGCCGGCCAAACGGGGGTCGTGTAGCAACATGAACTTGAACGTCAGGGAATCGGCTCCCAGCCGCGACGACGCTCCGTCGGTGGCCGGCGAATTTCACAGCGTCGCGAAGTTGCGGCACTCGAGCATCCGGGGCGGCATCGCCAAGCTGGCCAGCCAGCTGGCCAATGTGGCGATCAGGCTGCTGTTCATCGCGATCCTGTCGCGGCTGATCCACCCGGCCGATTTCGGCCTGTTCACGATGGCCGTCGTGCTCGTCGGCCTGTTCCAGGCCATTGCAGGCGGGGGCATCGCCAGCGGCGCGATACAGAACAAGGAGCTGACCGAGAGCCAGCTCTACTTCCTCTTCGTGTTCACGGTACTGTTGTCATTGCTCGTCTCCCTCGGCAGCTACGTGCTTTCGCTTTTTGCGGCTCAGTTCTACCACGACCCGCGCATCTCCTCGCTTGTCCTGGCGCTGATACCCTCGTTCGTGCTGACGTCGATCGGTTCGGTTCCGGTCGCGCTGCTGCAGCGCCAGATGCGCTTTGGCGCGGTGGCCACGCTGGATGTTGTCTCGGGCCTCGCCAGCTCCGCCCTGGGCATAGCCCTAGCGTTCATGGGCTACGGCTACTGGGCGCTCGTGGCCTCGGCAGTGGCATGGCCGGCGGTCAACAGCATCGGGGCATGGGTCGTTTCGGGATGGGTGCCGCGGCCGTCTCGCGATGCGAGCGGCGTCCGGCCTCTGATCCACATGGGAGGGACGGTCGTCGTCAACACGATCGTCGTCTACCTGGCCTACAACCTCGAGAAGATGTTGCTGGGCCGCTACTGGGGGGCGGATGCGCTGGGGCTCTACGGCCGGGCGAGCCAACTGTCGACGCTGCCGGCCACCCAGCTCAGCCAGTCGATCGGACCCGTCGCATTCGCCGCGCTGTCCAAGCTGCAGGATCAGCCGGACGGGCTCAGAAGGTACTTCTTCGACTTCTTCTACCTCATGAACTGCGCCACCGTGCCCACCTCGTTCCTGTTCCTGTTCTTCGCGCCCGAGATCGTCGGGACGATACTTGGACCGGAGTGGGCCGGCGCAAGCGACGCTTTCCGCCTGCTGGCGCCGAGCGTGCTCTTTCTCGGGATGATGAACCCGCCCGGCTGGCTGCTGTTCGCGCTCGGGCTGCAGCGGCGGTCGCTGGCCATCGCGGTCGTCATCGCGATGCTGTGCATCGGCGCCTATCTCATCGGCCTGCCTTACGGGCCGAACGGCGTCTCCGCCGCCTATTCGACGGTGCTGGCGCTGTGGCTGATCCCGCATCTGTCGTGGTGCTTCCACGGCACGCCGATAAGGCTGGGGCACATCTTCCGGGCTGTCGGACCATCCCTGGTCGCCGGGCTGACGAGCGCGACGATGGCCTTTGCGGCATTGTCGACGTTCGCGACCGACTCCGGGCCGGTCGTCCGCCTCATGCTCGCCTGCGGCCTCATGGGGCCGCTCCATCTCTTCATCCTGCTCGTCGTGCTCGGGCAGCGGCGAAGGTTCGTCGAACTCTACTCGGACATCAGGCTGAACTATGAGGCTGTGACATGAAGGACCATTGGCGAATTCCGGTGCGTGGTCTCGCCGCGGCCGTTCTCTGCTCCCTGTCGATCTGGGCATTGCCGGCGCGCGCGGACCTTGTGTGGGGCGTGAACGGCCATCCGTTCACGGCCTATCCGGGGATTGGAATCGAGCGCCAGCTCGACTATCTTCGCGACCTCGGCGTCCGTTCGTACCGCGTCAACGTCACCGGCGCCGACACTGCGGACCGCCTCGCCGAATTGGTCGCCGCCGCCAGGCAGCGCTCGATCGACATCCTGCCCGTCCTCACCCCGGCCGGGCTCGATCTCGACAAATCCGCCCCGGACGAACTCTATGCCGGGGCGCGCAGGCTGGCGCTGACGCTCGGCACCCGCTTCAAGACCGACATACGCGTCTGGGAGCTCGGCAACGAGATGGAGAACTACGCCATCATCCAGCCTTGCGAGCAGCGCGATGACGGCACCCAGTATCCGTGCTCCTGGGGCCCGGCGGGCGGTGTCGAGGCGCTGGAGTACTATGGTCCGCGGTGGGTGAAGGTGAGCGCCGTGCTGAAAGGGCTTTCGGACGGCATGACCGAGGCCGACCCGACCATCCGCAAGGCGATGGGGACCGCCGGCTGGGGGCATACCGGGGCGTTCGAGCGCATGCAAAAAGACGGCATCGCCTGGGACATCACCGTCTGGCACATGTATGGCGAGGATCCCGAATGGGCCTTCGAGAAGCTCGCGCGCTATGACCGGCCGATATGGGTCACCGAATTCAACAATCCCTATGGCAGCCAGCGCAGCGAACAGCAGCAGGCCGAGGGGCTGAAATGGGCGATGTCGCGGCTGCGCCAGATGCAGCGAAAGTACCGGATCGAGGCGGCCCACATCTACGAGCTGATGGACGAGCCCTACTGGGCCCCGAGCTTCGAGGCCGTCATGGGGCTGGTGCGGGTGACCGGCAGCGCCGAAAAGGGCTGGTGGCCCGGCGAGCCCAAGCCGGCCTATGCCACGGTCAGGGACCTGATCAGGGGGCCGCGGCCGCCGGCGATGCCCTCGCGCGATTGCGACCTGAAGGCGATCCGGACGGTCGAGTCGATCGCGCGCCGGCAGGCGAGCTTCGGCTATTGCCTGGTGCTGGGCCGCAGCGACGGCGGCGAGGACATGGCGCGCTGGGCGAGCGCGCTGGAGAGCGGCGAGGCGAGCTACTTCGACATGGCAATCGCGCTGCTGCGCTCGGACGAGTTCAGCGCGCGCTACACGCCGTTCAGTATGTCCGACCGTGCCTATGTGGGCTTTCTCTATCGCCTGCTGATGATGCGCGACGGCGACGCCTACGGTGTCGAGAGCTACGCCAGGCAGTTGCGGGCGGGATCCATGGCGCGGGAGGACGTGGCCATCGGCATGATGACGTCGAGCGAGTTCACGTTCAAATTTGCCGTCCAGCTCGGCAGAGACACGAGCGTGACCGGCGCGGTACCACCGGGCTGAGCAGAGCGTCGTGCGTTCGAACGAACGCAAGGAGGACGTCCAGCTCTTTTCTGGGGAATCGTTTGCGTTTCAGGCACTGCTGCTTGAAGCTGGACGCTTCAGGTTCAGCCGACCGCCAGCGCGCGCCCGTCCGGTCCCCGCAATCGACCTTTGAGCCCCGCGGGGGCATGCTCCGCTGAAGCAGCGGCGCCCGCCAGGCGCGGGGCCGCAACCACCAGGATTGCAAAAGGGGCGTCAGCGGTCTCGCGAGCTGCCGCTGACGCCAGCAGCCGGGCCGGATGTCCGTGACGCCAGGCTGGATGCTGCGAGGGATGCCGTGGCCGCTCCAGGCGGCCGTTGCCCTCACGCCATCGAATAGCGCGGCGTCTCGTGCGTCTCCGTTTCGAAATGCCCGGCAATCCAGCATGTCGCGTCGTCGAGCGTTTCGAACAGCTGGTGACAGCCGGTGAGGCGGCCGTAGCCCGTCTCGAGGAACCATCCCCCCTTGACCGAATAAAGTTCCTCGTCGACCTGTGTCAGCACGGCCACCAACTGGTTCGACCGCATCACCAGCAGGCCTTGTTCCCCGCCGTCGACTGTGCCCAAGCGAACGTCCAATAAGGAAAAATCACGCAAGTCGCTGCCGCGTGGCAGCATCGAAGTGTCCATCAGAGCAGCCCTCAATCCGCAAAACAGCTACTGCAATCACTTCACGCCCGTCCCGCAATGCAGACAGGTATATACATCTCACAACTTGCTCTGCATTTGTTAGCCGAAAGTGGCCACTACTTCAAGTGGTGCGCCATGTTTCCGGCACGAGTTCCTGTGGAAATCCCGGCTATTGTCCCGTTGAAAACGGCCAGCCGGCAATTCGCAAATTTCCGTGATGCCGAACGCCTCTTCGTCTTCAAATCAGGCGCAGCTTTCGGGCAAAGAATGCTTCGGCATGCTGTTCGGGCGCACGGCACTCCATGCCCCGCAACCGCGCCAGTCCCTGAAAAGTCCCCCTGTCGAACCAGTCCTTCGAGCGCTGCGTGCCGAAATGCTCGCGCAGCAAGGCCAGCTTCCTTTCCATCGTCTCGCTTGTCAACGGTACAAACACGTTTGGCCGGCCCAGATCGCCGTCCCATTTGGGAATCTCGTATTCCAGCACCAGGTGATCGCGGAACAGGTTCCAGGTCAGCTGGTTGACGACCCGGTGGTCCTGGTGGGCGTCGGCCCGGGCGTGGGTCAGCACGAGATCGGGCGCCGCCCGGCCGCGCAGCTCGATCAGCCATTGCTTGATGGCCCGAAGCTGCTCCGGAAAGTAGCTGTCCTCGAAGTCGGCGACCTCGATGCGCGCCTGCTCGGCGCCGGCGAGGAAGGCCTGCGCGGAGGCCCTTGCCTCGGCGGCGCGCGGGCCGGCAGCACTCAGCACGCACCAGTCGACGCTGAGGCGGACGCCCTGGGCGATGAGGCTGAGGATGGTGCCGCCGGCGCCGATCTCGATGTCGTCGGAATGCGCGCCCAGGCACAGCAGCGAAAGACGCTCGCCCTCCCGCGCCAGGCCCAGGCTCCTCATGAAGCGGCCTTGATGACGTTGCGCCTGGCGCGTTCGGCCCGCACGGCTGCATTCCACGGCATCTCGCCGTTCTCGACCATGTCCTCGAGCGACTGCCAGTCGCGCAGGGTGTCCATCGAGCGCCAGAAGCCCTCGTGCTTGTAGGCCATCAGCTTGTTGTCGGCGATCAGCCGCGCGAAGGGCTCGAGCACCAGTTCCTCGCCATCGTTCATGTAGTCGAAGATCTCCGGCCGGAAGATGAAGTAGCCGCCGTTGATCCAGATGTCGGACGCGTCGGTGCCGCGCAGGGCACGGACCCGCCCCGTCTCGTCGATGTCGGCGAGGTGGTAGGTGAGGGGCGCGCGCACGGCCAGGAAGCAGCCATACATGCCGCTGGCCTCGAACCTGGCGAGCATGTCGTTGAGGTCGACGTCGGTGAGTCCGTCGGCATAGTTGGCCAGGAACATCTTCTCGTCCTTGACCTGGTTTCTCGCCGCCCACAGGCGCTCGCCGATGTTGCGCCAGATGCCGGTGTCGAGCAGCGTGACGCGCCAGTCCTTGACGCCCTCGTTGAGCAGCTGGATGTCCTTGCCGCCGCCCGAGACGACGCAGTCGGCGAAGGTCTGGGGCCGCGTGCTGAGGAAGAAGTCCTTGATGACGTTGGCCTTGTAGCCGAGGCAGAGCACGAAGTCGTCGTGGCCGTAGTCGCTGTACCACTGCATCACGTGCCGCATGATCGGCTGCGGTCCGAGCGGGATCATCGGCTTTGGGATGCTCTCGGAATATTCGCGAATGCGGGTACCGCGCCCGCCGCAGAAAAGCACGACCTTCATGTTGAACGCTCCGCCGGATCGATGATGGTGACATAGGGAATGGGCACGACGAACTTCGCGCCCCACGCCGCGACGTGGGACATCTGCCGGATGATCTCGTCCTTGAGGTTCCACGGCAGGACGAGGATGTAGTCGGGCTTGGCGTCGTCGATGGCGGAGACGGGCCGGATCGGGATGTGCATGCCGGGGGTGTAGCGGCCGTGCTTGTAGGGGTTGCGGTCGACGGTGAAGTCGAGGAAGTCGGTGCCGATGCCGCAATAGTTGAGCAGGGTGTTGCCCTTGCCGGGGGCGCCGTAGCCGCAGATCCTCCTGCCCTCGTTCTTGGCCGAGATCAGGAAGGCCAGCAGGTCGCGCTTGGCCATGCAGGCCTTGTGGTCGAAGGAGGCGTAGGTGGACATGTTGGTCAGCCCGTGGCGGCGCTCGCGGGCGACGATCTCGCCGACGCGCACCGAGACGGGGCGCCTGGCCTCTTCGTGCGTGAGATAGACGCGCAGCGATCCGCCATGCGTCGGAAGCTCCTCGACGTCGACGAGCCGCAGGCCGTGGCGCTGCGCCATCATGTCGATCGTCACCAGCGAGAAATACGAGAAATGCTCGTGATAGATGGTGTCGAACTGGTTCTCGGCGATCAGCCGCTCGACATGCGGGAACTCGAGCGTGACCGTGCCTTCCGGCTTCAACAATAGCTTCATGCCGGCGACGAAGTCGTTGAGGTCGGGCACCTGCGCGAGCACGTTGTTGCCGATGATGAGGTCGGCGGCGACGCCTTCCTCGACGAGCTGCAGCGCCAGCCGCTCGCCGAAGAAGTCGACGCGCGTCGGGATGCCCTTGTCGATCGCCGCGCGGGCGACATTGGCCGCCGGCTCGATGCCGAGCACGGGAACGCCGAGCGGCCGGAAGTGCTGGAGCAGGTAGCCGTCGTTGCTGGCGAGCTCGACCGCGAGGCTGTCCTGGCCTAGGCCGAGCCGCTGGGTGATCGCCTCGCAATAGAGCTTCGCATGCGCCACCCAGGTGGTCGAGAAGGACGAGAAATAGGCGTATTCGCTGAAGATCGCCTCGCGGCTCACATATTCCTTGAGCTGGACGAGATAGCAGGTGTCGCAGACCAGCACTTTCAGAGGGAAATACTGCTCCATCTGGTCGACCTCTTCGGCGCGCAGGAAGCTCTCGCAGGGCGGCGACATGCCGAGATCGACAAAGAGGTGGTTGAGGCGTGCGCCGCAGAGGCGGCAGGCGGGCGCGAGATAGGGGCTGGCGACGACGGTTTCCCTGCCGGCCTCGAGCTTGTGTACGTTCATGCTCTGCTCCAGTCCCCCGAGGTCGGTGCGTGGTCGGGGTCACGCCTGGCCGACAATTCCTGGGCTTTCGATTATGCCGGATGCGAGGATAGAGGTGACGCCCCGCGGGTTCGATCTGCCCTTACGATCTGCGGCGTCATCCGATAGGGCGGTCGAGCCTTAGCCTGCGGAGCCAAAAGGCGGTGTCGGTGGTAGGCGCGGCCGCGGCTCATCCCAAACGGGTATGCGGGCCGTTCCGGCCTGCCTCCATCGGCTGAGGCGGGCTACCGCTTAGAACACGCTTCCGCGTCGGCCCGCGCGTGCCAAGAATCCTGGTTCGGGACGTTCAGGGAGCGGGTGGAACCGTGCGCTTCGTCGAGACCGAATTGAGCGGTGCATGGCTCGTCGAGCCGGAACCCGTCGCCGATGCGCGCGGCAGCTTCATGCGCACCTTCTGCGAGAACGAGTTCGCCGACCGCGGCCTCGAGACCCGCTTCGTCCAGCACAGCCAGTCGCATTCGATCCTTCGGGGCACGCTGCGCGGCATGCATTTCCAGCTTCCGCCGCATGGCGAGGTGAAGCTGGTCTCCTGCATCAGCGGCGCCATCTACGACGTCGTGGTCGATCTGCGCCCGGCGTCGCCCACGCTGTACCAGTGGGTGGGAGTGGAACTGACGCCCGAGAACCGGCGCCAGATCTACGTGCCGGAAGGGTTCGCCCACGGCTTCCAGACGCTCACCGACGATGCGGTGGTGTCGTACATGATCTCGCGGTTCTATGCGCCCATGGCCTCGGTCGGGGTGCGCTACGACGATCCGGTGCTCGCCATCTACTGGCCGCTGCAGCCGACGGCGATGTCGGACCGGGACCGCGCCTGGCCGCTGCTGGATGGGGGCAGCTAAGGCCTTCCTGGATCGGCGGCGTCCGTCACCAGGCCATGGGCGCGCAGCAGCTCGGCCGCCGCGGCGAGTTCGCCGAAAGCGAGGCCCGAGCGCTCGGCCATGGCGAGCAGCGAGTTTTCGCCGTCGGCAAGGTTCAGCACCCACAAAAGCCCCATCGCGCTCAGGCCCGTCGCCTTGTCGCCGCCGAGCGCCGCATAGAGGCCGCGGCGGCCGAGCTGCGGCTCGCCCTTGGGGCACAGGCTGAGCGGCGTCCAGTCGCTCTCGACGATTTCGATCGCCTCCATGACGATGCGGTGCGATGCCGCCAGGTGCTCCGGCCGGATGAAATCGAGGTCGTCGGCGGAGGTGTGGTATTGCGGGAAGGTGCCGAAGGCGCTGCGCTGGAACAGTCCGACCGGCAGGTTGAAGCCCGGCGAGCAGAACTGCCGCTCGTCGTAGCCATAGGGCGAGAAGTCGATGAGCTTCGCGCCGCCATGACCTCGGCCAAGCACGTGGGCCATCGCCCGGTCGATGAAGGCGTTGCCGCGGCGGCTGCGCTTGTAGGTCGGCCCACCGCCATCGCCGATGCAGGACACGACGAGCCCGTGGTCGATGCGCCCAACCTTGTCCTCGTTGCGCGACAGCCAGGCTAGCGCGCCGATCGTGCCGGGGGCGAACAGGAAGCGGTAGCCGTAGCGCGTCCGGCGCCCGCGCAGGCCGGCTGCGATCATGGCCAGCAGCGCCAGGCCCGAGCAGTTGTCGTTGGCGAGCGAGGGATGGCAGATATGGGCGGATAGCAGGAATTCGCGGTCGGTCGCGCCGCGGTGGAGGTATTCGCCATAGCTCAGGTGGCCCGGCTTCAGCTCGGCGTCGATCTCCACCCGGTAGTCGCCCTCGGGCAGTGCGGCCAGGCTGTCGTGGGCCATGCAGAAACCCCAGTTCTCGACGTAGTAGGACGTCCGGTAGGGGATGAGGCCGGGCTGGTCCGGCAAGGTGTGGACGTGGCGCTTCAGTTCGTCCAGCGTCACCACGCCGCTGAAGGGGATGGAATAGTTCAGCACGTGCAGGTTGTTGTCGGCGAAGTCGAGCACCGTGCGGCCGGCGCTGTCCCTGATCGTGGCGCCGCGGATGTTCCATTCCTTGGGGATGGTCCAGTCGAAGGCGGCGGTGCCGGTGGCGACCTCGTGGCGTTCGAGGGGGATGGTCTCGGACAGGATGCCCAGCGTTTCGCGCACCCCGTTTCCGGTGATGCTGCGGCAGATCGGATAGAGCCTTGCGGCGAGCGCGTAGATCTGCGCGCCGATCTCCTCGGACGCTTCTGGGGCGATGGATCCGTGGTGCTCCATGGCCCGTGTCAGCCGGCCATGGACCTCAGCGGCTCGGCCTCGGGCAGGAGCCGCATCCTGGCGTCGACGATGCCGCTCGCCATCAGGTGCCTGATGTGGCCGATGCGCTGGAAGCGCGGCCCCTCGAACTGTTCAAGCGTCAGCCCCGAGCCGGTGTAGGCGGCAAAAAGCTGCTCGGCGCCGGCGCGGGCGTCCCATTTCGGCTGGAAGGCGGGCATTCGGTTGGCGATCTTGTCGAAGCTGACGCGATAGGAGCGGCTGTCCGGGCCGGCGTCGGCGGCGAAGTCCAGCCGGCAGCCGGGAACCACTTGGGCGACGATCTCGGCGATGTCGCGGATGCGGTAGTTGTGGGCGGTCTGGCCAACGTTGAAGGCCTGGTTGTGGACGGCCTCGCGGGGCGCCTCCAGGCCGGCGATGAATGCGCGGGAAATGTCCTCGATGTGGACGATCGGCCGCCACGGGCTGCCGTCCGACTTGAGCAGGATGACGCCCTGGGTGACCGCCCAGGCGACGAGGTTGTTGAGCACGATGTCGAAGCGCAGCCGCGGCGACAGCCCGTAGGCGGTGGCCGGACGGAAGTAGACCGGCTCGAAGCCGGCGTCGGCGAGCGGGGCGATGTCGCGCTCCGACATCACCTTCGACCAGCCATAGGGCGTGACCGGCTTCAATTCGCCGGTCTCGTCGATGATGTCGGCTCCCGCCTGGCCGTAATTGCTGCAGGACGAGGCGTAGAGGAAGCGCCGGACGCCGGCGGCCTTGGCGGCGCGCGCCAGCCGGACGCTGGCCCGGTGGTTGATCTCGTAGGTCAGGTCGGAATCGAGATTGCCCAGCGGGTCGTTGGAAAGGGCGGCGAGATGGATCACCGCTTCGAAGCCTTCGAGATCCTGAGGCTCGGCGTCGCGGATGTCCTTGCGGATCCAAGGCACCAAAGGCGGGCTGCCGCCGGCATCGAAGGTGCAGCGCTGGTAGAGGTCGCTGTCGTAGCCGCTGACCTGGTGGCCGGCCGCGAGCAGCATCGGCGTCATGACCGAGCCGATGTAGCCCATGTGTCCCGTGACGAGAACTTTCATCGTGTCCCCCATCTGCCAGTGCGACGCCGGAGCGGCCGTCATGTTCGGGTGCCTGCGGCCCGGTGCCACGACAACCCGGGGGAAAGTGTACATTTTCAGCCGCCGGCGAAGCGTCGGCAATAAGACGGCCACTCATCGTCAAATGGGGGTAGGGCTGCTGCCGGCCATCGCTGCACGGTTGTCGACGTGCAAAAGGCCGCCCGCAGCGCTGCGGGCGGCCTTGGATTGCGGTCTTGTCCGGGCAACGCGTCAGACGTCGCCGGGGAAGAGATCGTTCAGCTTGTAGGCGACCTCGGTCCGGTTGGTGGCCTTGAGCTTCTTCATGATGTTGCGGATATGGACCTTCACCGTGCTCTCGCGCAGCTTCAGTTCATAGGCGATGATCTTGTTGGCCTTGCCCCGGCGCAGCGCCTGGACGACCTCGACCTGGCGCGACGTGAACATGCCAGCCAGCGGGCGAATCTCATGGCTGCTCGAGTCGATGAGATGGCGCATGGCAAGCAGGCTGCTGGCGGGAACGAAAATACCGCCGGCAATCGCAAGGTTGATCGCCTCGACGCAGACGTCCACCCCGACGGTCGTCGGAATGTAGCCGCGCGCGCCGCACTCCAGCGCCTTCATGATCTGCTTCAGCTCGTCGGTGTCGGCAAGGATGACGACCGGGACCGTCTTGAACTCGGCGGCAAGCCGCGAGATCTCGTTGGCCACGTTGGGATCCGCGGCCTTGCGGCCGCCTAGGTTGAGCAATATCGCCGACAGTGACGGGTGCAGATCCTTCTGCCTACGCCATTCGTCGATTGACCCAAGAGCCGTAACCTCCATGCCAAGGTCGTGATAGATCAAGGCCTTCGCCAGGCATTCGCGATCCAATGCTCTACTGTCGATTATGAGAAGACGTTCGTGGGGGCGGCGGTCGATCCCGCTGCCCGATACCACCAGTTCTACGCCGCTCCTCGTAAGCGCCGTGGATGAATTGCCGCTATGTCCTGTGTTGGTCTCCATTGGTCATACGCCCTTTCCGCACACAGATCGCCCCTTCAGCGATCAGCACACCCCATGAACAACTACTAAGTGCCGGCTTTCATCCCCCTGATACGGCGCACATACATCCGCATTCCCGCAGAGGCGCCGCCTTGCTTCCTCTCCACGATGTCTCCTGGTCCCAATCAAGAGAACAACGAGCCACGATAACTCAGTTTATTCTTTTTTCATTAACATATGTTAACCAATATAGACGATACGATACATCGTATCATCTTATCGGGCGGTGGCTTTATGGTGATCGTTCTTTCCGGCGACGTACAGCGTCCGGCCTAAGGTGGGATTAGCCTAAGGTATAACGCTGCGAACGCTGCTAGGAACATGCCCGGAGGCGAGCAACTTTTGTGGAGCCTGCGGCCAGCTATACTGCAGGTAGCCTTTGTCGAAGCCTGCAAGCTTTACGAGTTTCTGCCGGTTGAGGAACTCTACAGAGCCGGATCGAAACGAAACCATGTCCCGCTCGCGCAGCTCCCGGAGCGTTCTGTTGACGTGAATCTGCGTGAGCCCGAGGACATCGGCGAGATCGTGCTGCGTCAGCGGGCAGTCATAGCCCGACTGGGTGCCGTAGGCTCCGCCCGCGGCCAGCCGCTCTCCCAGCTCCAGCAGGAAATGGGCCGTGCGTTCGAGGGCGCTGCGGCGGCAGACGCTGGTCAGCCGCTCGGCCGCGATCTGATGCTGGCGGGCGACCATGCGCGAAAACAGGGCGCCCAGCGTCGCGTTGCGGTCGAGCGCCTTGGCGAACGTATGTCCGGGGATTTCGAAGATCGTCGCCGCGGTGACCGCTAAGAGGGAATTGACGCTGCCTCCATCGGCGGAGGGCAAGTCGAGCACATCCCCCTTGAGGGGAGTGTCGATAATCTGGCGGTTGCCATTGGGCAGGTGGCGGCAGACGGAGGTCCACCCCGACTGGACGATGAATATCCGGCTGTTGGTGTCGCCCTGGCGCCCGACAACTGTGTTTGTTGCATAGGTCCTTGCGGTGGAGTCGAGGAAATCGACGTCGGCACCGGCATGGCCGAGGGCAATACCTGTCGGCAGGGACTGGAAGAATTGAAGCAGCGTTTGCTCGGCCATCACTTCTACTGGATCTATCCGCAGTGAAGGGCGCTCGTCTCAGCCGCCGACCTTCATCGCGACTACGTCCCCATAGATCACAATACGCTCGGTGTTCGATCGACATCTGCCACGGCGAGCCGTCTCGGAAAGACGGAACGTCGAGGCCTCATCTGATATCATGTGCCCGAGGATGTCCATGGGGGTTATTGCCCGTAGGCATCTACGCCCATTGCACAATTTGACCTACGGGCCATGCAGGCCGGAAACTCGGGGTGCCTGCGTGACAAGCGCCAGCACATCACGCGGCCTGTCCGTGTCACCGAGCGCGACAGGATAGGGGAGCCGCGGACCCCCGACCCCCACCGCCCAGCGGCTCTCCTATCGCTCGCGTCGAACGCGCAGCCTCACTGCCGCAGGAAACATTCCGAAACGTTGCAGGCGCGTCCACTGCGGCAACGAGAAAGCGGCGCGGCCGTCAGGCCGTCCCAATCGTCCGCATATGACGCAGGTCCGACGCATGGCTGTCGACATTGCCGTTGAACGCAGCGATCAGCCTGCGCGCCGCGATGCTGGCGATATGCGTGTGTGGAAGGCTGGCCTCCACCCTGCGCGCGGACTCGTAGACCTCGATGAGTATGGCGCGTTGCCTAGGCCCTAGGACGTCATGATCGACCAGGTCGCACATGGAACCCTCCTCTTCGCAGGAGCAAGTCGGCCTCCGCCAGGCATGACGCCCCTGAAGAAGCAACCTTAGCAGGTTGCGGCTAAATTTGTAAGCAACGAGTAAGTGTGGCCCGGATCATTCGACATTTCAGGGTCGTCTCAATTCGAAGGATGCACACGACATTGTAGGTAGCCTCGGGAAAGATCGTCGTCCGATCGACGTCCTGGTGTCGTGTCCGGGCGACCGTGGCCGCCCCGCCGGGCACGCGCATCAATCTCACGCACGGCTTCCTCATGCCGCTCCAGCGCGGCCCAGGGCGAGTTGGTCCCCGCGCCGGGGCCACGGACCGACGTGGCCCCCGACTACGAGCCTTGCCTAGGATCGCCTGCCGGTCACTCTGGGCGCAGGAAGCGGCCGTTGACCCAGCCTTCCTGGCCGCGATAGCGCACCTTGCACCAGTTCTGGCCGTCGAGGCAGCCGAGGTTGCGCAGGCCGTCCGCGTCGAAGGGGATCTCGCCGACGACGAAGCCGCGCGGCGACGGCGTCTCGCGCATGTTGAGCACGTCGTCGGGGCTGACGCCGACAACGCGCCAGGAGCGCGGTCCGGGCAGCGGCTCAGGACCGGGGCCGGGCTCGCCGCGGCCGAAGACACTGACACCGAGCGCGAAGGGAGCGGCACCGTTGCGGCGGGCTTCGGCGCGCAGCAGGTAGATCTGGATCGTGTAGAGGCCCGAGGCCGACAGGCGCCCGTCCCATTGCGTCTGTTCGCGGGCGATGGCGCGGCCGCGCGGGTCGACGACGTTGAAGTAGAGGAAGCGGTTGCGCGACCTGAGGTCGAGGCTCATGCGCTGGCCGGCCCGCGCCTCGAGCCGGTAGGATGCGCTGATGCGGCCGAAGACGATGCCGCGCACCGTCGTCTGCGTCGCGCCGGGGCGCATGCGCAGCGTCTCGATGCGCTCCTGGGTTGCCGCGACCTGCGGCAGGGCCGGTGCAAAAGCCAGCATGAGTGCCAGAAAAAGACCTGTACGTCGTATCATCTTGGTCCCCTCGAACAATAGTTTGGGCTGATACTGTTGAATCATCCCCGAACGCCGATGTCACATCACAATCGATTCATCGATCAAAGGGACGCGCTCTAGTCTGTAAGATTCATAGATTTCGTTTGGATCATTCGTCGATCTTATTATCTTTCTGAATGATATAGCTGGTATGCCGGTAGAGTCTTTGAGATATAACACTCTTATTTCTTGAATGGATGGTTTGGGTATTTTGATATATCTGTCTTATTTAGAAATTATTGTTACTCACATCATTGAGCTGGAACGTATCCATCTAAACAATTTGGGGTGTAAAAGAGCTCTCGTCCTTTGGTGAGCGTTGCAAATTGATGCGGCCTAACTCCAAGGATAAGAATATTTTTCTTGCCGAGAAGACGCTGTGCTATGGTGGGAGGTAAATGATTGTCGCCAGTGATTTCATTGGCTGCAGGTATACTATACACAGTTGGCTGGCCACCATCGGTGTGGATTGCATTGGCGGTCAGGTAATTGATGACTTCCTGGTCTGTTGCTCTTGTCCACTTCCAGAACTCAAGGCCATCGGTGCAATATCCATTGTAGTTTGCGAGCGGTTTTAAAGAAATGAGGGCGAACGCAACAGTTAAGATTGCAATCCGCCAAACCATTTTTTGATCCTTGCGATAGCTTAGAGAACCTTATAGCACCGTCAGTGCAGAACTATCTCGCGCAAAGGCGCGCTATCCTGGCTCGCATATTCAGAGAAGTTAATATTAACATCATCTACATTTTATCAATGATATCGAAAATTGTGCCTCGCGCAATAGCTTGGGGCATTTGCAAAATCACGACAATCTCGGTCTGGCAGCCGCTCAAAGCGCGCTAGAGTAACTTGCCGAAAGCCGGGAGCCTGCTTCTGGAAAACTCATGCTCCAACAAGAGGGTGGAGCCGCAGCCAGTTCAATCGTGGGGGCTCCAGGGAAACACGCAGCGGTCCGCTCGGCCGCGACAGGCGTCTCCGTCAGAAATTCTTTCCGACCTTGAGGCCGAGGGCGTGGCTCTGGCCGACACCGCCGACGGCGGTGCGGTAGTCGAAACGCGCAGTCCAGTCGTTGCCGAGGGCCGCGTCCAGTGATGCTCCCAATGTCGCGTAGTCGCTGCCCTTGCCGGCAGATGGATCATTGACCCGCGGCCATGGGTTCGAAGCTCACCTTGCAGCGCTGTCCGGCGGGTATCGCGCCGCCGGGATTGGGCAGCGCCAGGCGGATGCCGAAGGTGCCGCTGGCGGCATCGAAGATGCGGTCGACCACGGTCACCTCCGCATCGATGCGCGTCTCGGCGGGCTGCTCGAGCGATACCGTGCCGCGTGAGCCTTTGGCAACCTTCCCCCACAGCGCGGTCGGAACATAAGCCTCGACATGCAGCGGATCGGTCTGGGCGATGGTCAGTACGGCGCTGTCCTGGCGGACGAACTCGCCGGCGCGCAGGTTTTGTTCGACGACCACGCCGTCGAGCGGGCTCCTGATGCTCTGGCGGGCGAGCAGCGCCTGCTGACGTTCGAGCTCGATCGCGGCGAACCTCAGGCGCAGTTCCTCGGTGTCGAGGTCGCGCCTGGCGATCGCCACGATCGCTTCCAGCTCCTCCAGCTTGGACTGGGTGACGGCGCCGGAATTCACCAGCTTCAGCGAGCGGTCGAGATTGGCCTGGGCCAGTTCGAGGCGGGTGCGCTGCGACTCCAGTGATGCGCGGGCGTTGGCCTGGGCCGTGGCGAGCGCGACGTTGGCCTCCTCGACGGTGGATTCGAGCCGGGCCAGCTCGTCGCCGCGCTTGACCTCGTCGCCGCGCCCGACCTTGACCTGGGCCAGGAGCCCGGTCACCGGGCTTCCGACCTGCACGCGCTGGGCCGGCTCGGCGACGCAGTCGAAGGTCTGCATCTCAGCCCGCGCCGGAACGGCGGCGAGCGTGGCGGAGAAGAGGGCGAGGAGGGCGGGCTTCATGGTCACTCCGGTCGGCCCGTGAAGGCCAGGGTACGGGTCTGGTTTTCGTCCGATTTGAGCAGGTCCCGGCGCATGCCGGCATGGACGCGCTCGGCGCGGCGCTGGGCGTGGCGCAGCAGCAGGCGGGCCGCCGTTTCGCCGAGCAGGGGTCCGGTCAGCCGACAGCAAGTCTTGAACAGTCCCGCGGCGGCGAACTCCATCAGCGGGTCGTCGAGCGACAGGATCGCCTGGAAGCAGCCCTTCTGGCCCTGGCGGCCGCTGCGTCCGGCCAGTTGGTCGTCGATGCGGCGTGCCTCGTGGCGCTCGACCATGATGACGTGCAGGCCGCCAAGCGCCTCGATGTCGTCGGCGATGTGGATGTCGGTGCCGCGGCCGGCCATGTTGGTGACGACGGTGATGCGGCCGCGCTCGCCGGCAAGGGCCACGATCGCCGCCTCGGCGCTGTCCTGGGCGGCGTTCAGCACCTGGTGCGGCAGGCCGGCTTCCGCCAGGCGCTCGCTGGCAGCCACCGACGAGGCGACGGACCGGCAGCCCAGCAGGAGCGGGACGCCGCGCGCGTTGAGTTCCTTCACCCGCTCGATGACGGCGCGCCATTTCTGCCCGTCGGTAGCCAGCACCCGGTCCGTCAGGTTGACGCGCTGGCGCGGCCGGTGGGTCGGGACCGCGACCACCGGCAGGCGGTAGACCTGCCAGAATTCGCGCGCCACCTGGCGGCCGGTGCCGGTCATGCCAGAGAGATGGGCATAGCGGCGGAAGAAGCGCTGGTAGGTCATACGCGCGATTGTGGTGCGCCGCGCCGAGGGCGCGCAGCCCTCCTTGACCTCGATGATCTGGTGCTGGCCGTCGCTCCAGGCGCGGTCGGGCATGACGCGGCCGGTGTGTTCGTCGATGATCTGCACCTTGCCGTCGCGCACCAGATATTGCTCGCCGCGATGGAACAGGTGCAGCGCCGACAAGGCCTGGCGGGCCAGTTCCTCGCGTACGACCACGCCGCGCCACTCCTTGCCGCGCTCGTCGGCGAAGGCGGCGATGCGCTCGCGCCCCTCGGGCGTGAGGACGATGCGCTTCTGCGCCGCAATCAGCAGGTAATCCCGGCCGGGCTCGAGCGAACGGGCGAGGCCGAGCGCTTCCTCGGCCGTCGCGGCGGAGATTTCGCCTTTCGCCTCGCCGGAGATGACTAGCGGCGTGCGCGCCTCGTCGACCAGCACGCTGTCGGCCTCGTCGACGATGGCGAAATGCAGGCCGCGCAGGCGCAGCTGATCGGTGCGCGGCCGCTTGCCCTGCAGCGCCTCCATCTTGAGCCTGAGGTTGCCGCCGTTCTGGCCGAGCACGATGCGGTCGCGCAAATAGTCGAAGGCCAGCTCCTTGTTGGTGCAATAGGTGATGTCGCAGGCATAGGCCGCGCGGCGCTGCTCGACCGACTGGCCGGCGACGACGACGCCGACGCTCAGGCCGAGCCAGTCGTAGATCGGCCCGGTGAGCTCGGCGTCGCGGCCGGCCAGATAGTCGTTGACGGTGACCACGTGCACCGGCAGGCCGGCCAGCGCCGCGGTCGCGGCACCCAGCGCGGCCGTCAGCGTCTTGCCTTCTCCGGTCGCCATCTCGGCCAGATAGCCGCGCAGAAGCGCATAGGCGCCGATCATCTGAACGCCGTAGTGCCGGCGGCCGCTGAGCCGGCCCGAGATCTCGCGGATGACGGCGAAGCTTTCCGCGACGACGTCCTCGGGAAAGCCCGGCTGGCGCTTGAGCGCCACGGAGGCCTGGCGGCCGCGGACGCGCAACTCCTCGTCGGAGAGGGCGCGCATCTCCGCGTCGCGGGCCTCGACCTTGGCGACGATGCCGGCCAGCTGCCGCGCGCGGCGCTTGCTGCCGGCGACCTTGACGTAGGCTATGGCCTTTGCCGCATGATCGTCGAGCGGCGACTTCTTCTTGTCCGGGCGCTCGGCATAGAGGATCGGCCGCGGCGGCCTCAAGGTCGCTGCGTCATACATTGAACTGGCTCAGGAAGGTCTGGCGCACGCCGCGCAGCCAGCGCCAGGCGACGGGTTCGCTGCCATGGTCGAAGCGCACGTGCACGCGGCTGCCGAGCAGGAGCTGCCGCTGCGGCTCGTCCGGTGCAAGGTCGAAGACGAACAGCGCCTCCAGCGCCTTGGGGCGGTTGTCGGGGCCGCCGCCGCTGCGGACGGCGACCGTGCCGCCGCCTTCGGTGGACAGCGCCAGGCTCGGCAGGTCGAGCTGGGCCGCCGGCACCTCGCGGCTGATGCGCGCCGGCACGACATGGGCGGGATCGCTGGCATAGCGGACGTCGACCCTGGTGGTCCTGCCGCGCACCAGGTCGACCTCGCTCTGCGGGACGATGACGCGGAGCGCGGGCGTGGCGGAGGAGACGACGTAGCCGACCAGGTCGCCCTGGTTGATGTAGCGGCCGGGCAGGTTGGCGGCGTTGGGCAGGACGAAGCGACCACCGTCGCGGGCACGGATGACAAGCGCATCGCGGCGGCGGACGCCGGAGGCGATGATGCCCTCGATGTTGCGCAGCTGCTGGAGCAGCATGTCGCCGGCCGTCCGATCGGTGAACTGCACGGCGTCGTAGCGCAGCCTGAGCTCGGCTGCCTGTGCCTCCAGCAGCTTTACCCGGCCGTCGATCGACGGGTCGTCGAGCCGGATCAGCGGATCGCCCGGCGCAACGGTCGCGTCGGGCCTTGCAAGGATCTCGGCGACGATGCCGCCGGTCTCGGCGCGGACCTGGGCGCGGTCGGGGATCCAGACCACGCCCTGGGCGATGGTGCCGTAGGGCAGGGGCACCAGCAGCAACAGCGCGAGTGCTGCGACCGTGAACCCACCGGTAAGTGCCACCGCGCGGCCGCGCCGGCTGTCGAGCCGCGGCGAGGTGAGCAGGAACTTGGCGCCCTTGAACAGCGGCTGGACGAAGGTGTTGAACAGGGTCAGCAGCGCCAGAAGCACGCCGATGAAGAACAGCTTGGACGCGACCAGCAGCGCGATCGTCAGGCTGAGCACCACCCGGTAGAGGAAGGCGAGCACGGCATAGCCGAACAGCCACTTGCGCTCGCCGCGCGCCGACGCCGGGTTTTCGACGTGCTCGACGCCGAGCAGGTAGCGCTGGACCAGGTACCAGAAATACTTGTTGGAACGGTTGCCGAGATTGGGAATCTCGACCAGGTCGGCGAGGATGTAGTAGGCGTCGAAGCGCAGCAGCGGGTTGCCGTTGAAGAAGATGGTGGAGACGCCGCCGATCAGCATGACGTTGAAGGCGATGGCGCGCGCAAGGCCGGGCTCGGCACTGACCCAGAAGATCATGGCGATCGCGGCAAGCGCGAACTCGACCATGATGCCGGCGCCGCTGACCAGCATGCGCCGCCATTTCTCGCGGAAGGCGGTCGAGGCGGTGGCGTCGACGTAGGGGGCGGGCATCAGCACGAGCAGCATGACGCCGACCTCATGCACCACCCCGCCGAAGGCCTTGGTGGCATAGGCGTGCCCGGCCTCGTGGATTGTCTTCACCAGCGGGTAGATGAGCACGATCATGGCGATGTTGGAGGCGCTCAGCAGCCGGTCGGTGCCGTCCGCGGTCAGTTCGGGCCAATGCATGACGGCGAGCACGATGGCAGTGGCGACGAGGGCCAGCCAGGCGAGGAAGCCGTAGACGGTGAACAACGGCCGCACCAGTGGCATGGTCGCATCGAGGAAGCCGTTGGGATCGAACAGCGGCAGCCTGAGCGACATCGGGTTGCGCAGCTTGCTGATCACCTCGCTGCGCGCCTGCTTGGCCGAGCGCTCGCCGAGTTCCTGGAAGTCGGGTGGCATGGCACCCTGCAGCAGGTCGGAGCCGTGCAACTGGGCGAGGAGCTGGATGGCCTCGTCCTGCGTCGGCGGATCGTCGCCGGCGCGGCGGCCGACCATGTCCCAGATGTCGCCCAGCGTGCGCTTGCCGTCCATCAGCGCAATGAACAGGTTGGACGAAGGGGAGAGGCGGTGGAAGCGCCCGGTCTGGTGGTCCTGCAGTACGTACCAGACCTCGCCGCGAAAGCGCTGGCGGTGGATCTGGGCGTGGCTGCGCAGCCGCAGCCTCAGGTCGGCGACGCGGTACCAGGAGGGGCTGAACAGCGACTTCGCCATGCCGCTGCCTCAGGGCATCCAGCGCCAGGCGGCGAGCCGCAGCCAGTCGACCATCGGGCGCGTCCAGATAGCGATCAGCGGCTCGGTGCCGATGGCGATCTTGGCGACGCCGATCATGCCGGGGCGCAGGCGCTCGGAACTGCCGGTCAGCGTACCCTCGACCTGGAACAGGTTCTTGCCCTCGCGCGACTGCGACACCGGCGTGACCTTGGCGACTGTCACCGGAAAGGCCTGGTCGGGGAGGGAGGTGAAGACGACCTCGCCCGCCTGGCCGGCCTCGATCGCGGCGATCTGGCGTTCGTCGACCTGCATGACGACGCGGTAGCCGGTCAGCGGGGCGATCTCGAACAGCGTCTCGCCGCGGCTGACCGCGCCGCCGACGCGCTGGCTGAGGTCGCCTGACACCACCAGGCCGTCGAACGGGGCGGTCAGCTTGGTGCGGGCGATCTGCTCGTCGATCAGCCTGAGCTGCGCGTCGGCCTGGTCGATCTGGCTCTTGACGACGTTGATCGTCGCCGGCTGCCGGCCCGCAAGGGCGCGGTCGTATTCGAAGACGCGCTGCTGGCGCTCGGTCACCCAGCGCAGCCGTTCGAGGGAAAGCTCGCGGTCCTCGAGCGTCGCCAGGGTATCGCCGGCCTTGACGAATTCGCCCGCCCGCACGTTCGACTGCTGGATGTAGCCGTCATAGGCCGAAACCACGGCGCGGCGCTCGGAGCCCTCGATCTCGGCGTCGGCGTTGACGCGGTAGGTGTCGGTGGCGAAGGCGAAGAATGCGGAAGCGGCAACGAGGGCGGCGGCCGCCAGCTTGCGGCCGACATAGCCGGGACCGAGCAGCCGCTTGGCCTGGAGGCCGAGCGCCTCCGCCGCCTTGACGACCAGCCAGCGGTCGTTGCGCCGCTTCTCCTCGAGAATGGGGCCGATCGCGGTGGCGATGACGTCGAGCAGGCGCACCGTCTCGGCTTCGAACGGATGGTCCTTGCCGCGCTCGAAGGTGATGGCGCCGACGAAGCCGTCGACCACGAACAGCGGCACGGTGAAGATCTGGCCGTCATGCTGCATGCGGGCGAGTTCGCGATGCGCGGTGGTGGCGAGCGCGTCGTCCGGTCCAATCGGATGGAGGATCGAGGTGCGCTGGTCGATCGCCTCGTCCATAGCGGAGCCCACCGCCCGCACCAGGCTCATATGGCGGCCGAACTGCGCGGTGTGCGAGATGGCCGCCAGCCGCGCGGTGCCGCGGCGGCGGAAGCCGATCGAGACGCGGGCGCAGTCGAAGCGGATGGCAAGCTCGGTCGCGGCCGCCATGGCCGCCGCCGAAAAGCGCTCGTGCTCGAGCACGGTGGCGATGAAGTCGAGGGCCGCGGCCGACTGGTCGCGGCTGTTGCCGCTCGCCTCGGCGCCCAGGCGGCGCATGTGGTCGCGCAGCCAGGCCGTCCCCCATTGCAGCTGGCGGATCGCGCCGCGCAACTCTTCCTTGGCCTGCGCCGGCTGCGACAAGGACAGCGCCACCGCGACCACGGCGACGGTCTTGCCGCCGAGGCTCACCGGATAGGCGACCGCGGGCTCCGCCTCGGAACCCGGGTTGGCGCCGCGTGCCACCGCGCGGCCTTCGCCGACGGCGAGGTCGGCGGTGGCCCTGAGATGCTCAGGCTCGCCGTTGGCATCCGGCCAGGCAGCGAGCAGGCGGAAGCCGCTTCCGGCCGCCTCGCGCACGATGCCCGCGGCCGCCCCGGGGATCATCCCGCACTGGAGCGCCAGCCAGGCATTGGCGAGTTCGGCCGAAGTCCCTGCGTCGTTCAGGCGTTGCCACAGCGCCGGTTCGAGCAGGGCAAGGGGGCGTGCGAATGCTTGCGCGTCCGCCGGCTCCTCGCTGTGCCTGGGGCTGCTCATCCGCTCCGCCCGTCACTCCACGTTGAGGGGGCCGTAGCGGCCTTCATGCTCGCGCAGCACGCCGCCGAGCACGGTCCAGAGCCGCTTGGCGGCCAGCGGCGTCAGGATGATGCGGTTCGACAGTTCAACCGTGACCGCGCCGCCGTCCTCGACGTTCCAGGTGCGGTTGGTGCCGAAGAACATGTCGACCTGCTCGCGCGTGCCCTGGACGTTGACGACATTGGCGAAATGCGTGCCCATGCCGTCTTCGATCCACTGCACGCCGCGTGTCTTGGCCTCGTCGCCGGAGGCCGCCTGCTTGCTCTTGTTGGTCATGTGTTTCCCCGTCTTCGCCGTTCGGCGCACCGCCCGGCGCAAAGATAGTCGAAGCCGCCTTCAGCGAATAGCCGCATCCACCGATTGCGTTAGCGACATGTTGCCAACCGATCCGTGCCGCGGCACGGGCGGCGGCTCAGAAACGATAGGCAAGGCCGATGCGGCCGGTCAGCAGCGACGGTTTGATCGCGACCTGCACTTCCTGCGAATTGCCGAGAACGATCTCTTCGGTCGCCTCCGTGTAGATTCCCTCGACGCGCAAGGTCAGCGTTTCGGTGAGCGCGGACTCGATGCCGGCGCCGACCTGGTAGGCCGCAAGCGTCTTGGTGCCGCCGTTGTCGAGGGCAAAGAAGTCCTCGTTGGCGTTCATGACCATGCCGGCGAAGCCGCCCTTCAAATAGACCAGGGTCGAGGGCGTCGCCACGTAGCCGATGCGCGCCGAGAGCGCATAGGTGGCTTCGAGCGTGCCGAAGAGGGTGGTGGCTCCGGTTCCGAACGAGTTCATCGAAGGATCGTCGAATTTCGCACCGACATAGGCGGCTTCGGCCTCGGCGCCGATGACGAACCGGTCATCGAGCAAGAAGTCGTAGCCGGCGAAGCCGCCGAAGCCGAATGCGTCGCTGGAGAAGGGGCCGTTGGTGGCAACCGGATTGTCGATGACCTCGAGCGTCGACGAGCCGAAGCTGAAGGCACCGAAACCGCCGGCGTAGAAGCCGGAGAACTGCATGGCCGGCGCCGGTTCGACAGTCCGGGAGGAGCCGCCATGCGCCCCGAAACGATAGGACAGACCGGCGCTGACGACGAAGAACTTGGGATCGAAAGACTGATCGTCGGCGGTGGTGAATTCCTTTGTCGCGTCGATGTAGTTGGCCTCGATGCGGGCGGTCACGTTGTCGAAGAGGAAGGTCTCGGCGCCGATCCCGGCCTTGACGGCACCGACCGAGCCGTTGGCGTATTCAGACACGCCTTCCTCCGCCTTGAGCTGCATGGAAGCGTAGCCAAGACGGCCGTAGAAGAGCGAGTCGGGGGTGACCAGATAGCCGAGGCGACCCGTGACCGAATAGGTCGACTTTGCCTCGACCAGGGTGTTGTTCAGGCCGCCGTTGAAAGGTGAATAGGCAGCATTGAGTTGCGTGTAGTCGAGTTCGAGGCCGGCAACCCAGCGGTTGGAGAACTGGTAGTCGAAGCCGCCCTGGACGCCGTAGTCGAAGTCCTCGTTGGAGAAATTATAGTCGAGGTCGGACGGGAAGCTCGGAAAGATGTATCCCATGCTGCCCGACGCCATGCCGCCGTGCACGCCGATGTAGAAGCCGGTCCAGGTCGGCGCTTCATTGGCGGCTTCCGGCGGCGGGGCGGCCACCACGTCGGCGGCGAGGGAGGGAACTGCCGCCAAAAGCAGTGCGGTTCCGACTGCCAGTGTCGTCGACAAGCTCTTCAGCATAGAATGTATCCCCTCGCGCCTGGGAGGATCGACTAACATGCGATTTCTGAATATGTCAAAGTAAAGATATGCGGGTATGCTTGTCATCGCGGCGCAGCGCTGATGAGCGTGTGATTTCGGCAACGGTCTAGAAGTATGGTCATAGAATCGACCTCGGATTCGGTCGTGATGATCGAGGCGGCAGGCGTTGTGGTCGAGCATGGGCGGCATGACATCCAGTAATTTCGCGATCGTCGACCGGTATCTGGCGTCCGAATTGTCGGCGCGGGCGCTGGCACTCGCCCTATCTCGAGGCTGGGTCGACAGTCTGCTCGAGCGGGAGCGGCTCGACGCGGCCGAACTGGCCGGGCAGGGGCGCATGGCTGCCGAGGCCGCCAGGGCCGTGCTGGATCTGCTGACGGCCGCCGGCGTCGTGGAACTGGACGGCGGCTATCGCCTGACGACCGGTTTCAGGCAGGCGCTCGCGGCCCGAGACCTGCTCGAGGCAAAGCTGTGGTTTGCCAATGTCGTCGCGCCGGATGTCCACGAGCACTTCGAGGCTCTGCTCACGGACGTGCCCCGCTTCATGGCCAAGGCCCGGGTGTTCGAGCTCTTCCGCTACGACAGGTGCCTCGAGGTCACGCCGGAGAACCTGGCGGCGACGCGGCGCTGGGTCGGCTACACGACCACGCTGACCAAATACGAGGCACCGGCCGCGCTGGCGCGGCTCGACCTCGCCGGACACAGCAGCATGCTCGACGTCGGCGGAAACAGCGGCGAGTTCGCGCGCCAGGCCTGCACACTGGTGCCACATCTGCAGGCGAGCGTGTTCGACCTGCCTGTGGTCTGTGCGCTCGGGCGCGAGCACGTGGCCCAATTTGCCGAGGGCGCGCGCGTCCGGTTCCTGGCGGGCGACCTGCGCGGCCAGGACCTTCCTCGCGGCCACGACCTTGTCAGCTTCAAGTCGGTGCTCCACGACTGGCCGGAGGATCACGCCGCTGCCTTCCTGGGCAAGGCGGTCGAAGTGCTGGAGCCCGGTGGCCGGCTGGTCGTCTTCGAGCGCGGGCCGCTCAGACTGGATGGTGCGCCGCTCTCCTATGCGATGGTGGCGAACCTCGTCTTCCTGCCGTTCTTCCGGTCGCCGGAGTTCTACGTGGAGGTGCTGGCAGGGCTCGGCATGGCCGACATCGCGGTCGACTGGATCGAGCTCGAAATGCCGTTCTTCCTTGTCACTGCCCGCAAGGTGGCCCGATGAGCGCGCCGATCGTCGCCATCTCCGGCCACCCCGGCGGGGGCAAGACGACGCTGACCAAGGCGCTCGCACGGAGGCTCGGCGTGCTGGCGCTGCACTATGACGACTTCGAGACGATGACGAGCCGTCCGCCCGGCGAGGTGCGCGACTGGATCGCGCGCGGCTCCGACTATGACGAGATCGGGCTCGAGCCAATGATCGAGAGGCTCCGGGGCCTCGCCCAGGCCGCGCCGCGCCCGCGGCTGGTGCTGCTGGACACCCTGCTAGGCCGGGCACACCGCGACAGCGGGCGGCTCATCGACCTGCTGATCTGGATCGACACGCCGGCCGACATCGCACTTGCCAGGAAGATCGACGAGGCGGCGGGACGGGCCGCGCCTGCGGAAGCGTCACAGTTCGTCGGCTGGTTGCGCTCCTATCTCGACCACTACCAGGGCTTCATCGCGGCTACATACGAGCTGCAGCGCGAGCGCGTGCGGCCCGGCGCCGACGTGATCCTCGACGGACGTCTCGCCGCCGAAGCATTGGCAGAACAGGCCATGTCCGCGATAGTGGCCCGGATGTGAGGGGCAGGGCGGTGGTTTTGCAAGGCGCCGGCGATCTGGTTGGCTTGACGATCGGCGCGCCCGGCCGCCGCCTGCTGTCGATGATCGAGACGATGGACGTGCCCTTCGGGCTCGAACGGTCGGTCAAGCTCGGCAGCGGTGAGGTCAACGAGGACCGCTTCCTCGCCATCCTGCACAAGACCTCGCTGGGTGCCGACCCCGCCGCCAGGCTCGCATGGTTCGCATCGCGTCTGAACATGCCGGACGCGATGCTCGACGTGCTCGCCGCCGGCATCGGCCGGGCCGACATCGTCCAGTTCGGCTATGAGGGTGGGGCGGCCGGGGTCTTCAAGGTCTATCTCGAATATCCCGCCGATGTCCGCGCTGCCCGCCTCTCCGAGACGCCGCGGGCCGAGCCCGTGCTCGTGCACCTTGCGGTGAAATGGCGTCCCGACAGGCCCGGGGACGCCGCCGTCTCACGCTACGTCTGGCCTTCCGACGTGCAGGGAGCGGCCGCGCTCGACGCCCGGCTTGCCGCCCCGCCGCCGGGCTTTGGCGGTCTGCCTTCGGCCGCGGCTGCCCGCGCCCTGATCGAACGCGCCCGCCGGCGCTGCGAGCCCGACCAGGTGTTCTTCCTCGAAGTGGCGGAGGAAGGGTCGCCGCGCCGTTCCTTCGACGTCAACCTCTATGCCGCGGAGCTCTACGTGCGGGAGGTCGAGCCGCCGGTTCGGCAGCTGGCAGACGCCTATGGTATTGCGCGGCCGGCGATAGATGAGCTTCTGATGCGGCTCGGCCCGGCCAGCCTGGGCCACATCTCCGGCGGGCTCGGACGCAGCGGGCAGGATTTCGCCACGCTCTATTTCGGCGTGACGGGACGAAAGGGGACTGGCCGTGAGCAAGCTTGAGTGGGCGGCGCCGTCCGACCCCTATTTCGACTATTGCCTGTGGGACTATCAGCCACTCGCGCCGACGGCGGGCAAGCTGCGTTCGGCGACGCTGCTTTGGCAGTCCTTCGAGGCGCTCGGTGCGCCGCCGCGGCTTGCCGAGATGGTGCGCGCCATCCAGCGGGAGATCGGGCCGTTCCGCACCGTCTGGGGGGTCAAGCAGCTCGGCGACCGCTACAGCTGGGAACTCTATTTCTACGACTACGGGCGGCTGGAGCGCGCGGTCTCGATCGAACGGGTGCTCGGTGCTCTGGCGCCCTTTGCGCGATCCGATCTCGGCTTGTCGTGGAAAAGGCCGTACTTCATGTTCTCGATCGACCTCGACCGCGAGTTGGGCGAGGGTCGGCGCGGCATCAACGAACTCAGCGTCTACATGGGCAATCCCAGCGGCATGGTGTCCTCCGGCCTCTGCTACCAACTGAGCAGGTCCGGCCTGCGCTTCGACAACCTCTATTATTTCTTCGACCGCGAGCAGAACTGGGAAGACATCGTCGGCAAGGTGGTCACTTCGGCGCATCTCGATCTCGCCGGCCTGGACCCAAGCGCCATCCTCTGGCCCGAACTCTGCGACTGCGGCATCGTCGTCGTCGCCAACAAGAAGCACAATGACGGGGTGTATTTCTCCCGCATCCGCGTGGATCAACTGGCTTGGTTCGTCGAAAAGCTTGCCTATCCGCCGGAGATACGTGAGTTCATCAATGAAAATGCTAGCCGTCTCGACCACATGCTCTATGACGTCGGCATCGACTACCGTATGATCGACGGGCGCATCGAGATCCTGAAGAGCGCCTATTACGGCATCGTCTAAGCGGCGGGACGACTGATGGCCATCTACGACCACTCCAAATATATCTCGCTAACGATGGAATTCCGCTGCAATCTCGCCTGCAGGCACTGCATGATCGAGGGCACGATGGACAGGCTCGCGCCGCAGAGCGACGAGATGTTCGAGCGGCTGCTCGAACACAACGCCCGCACCGGCGACTGGACCGGCCTGATCCTCACCGGCTCGGAGATCACGCTGCGGCGCGACCTGCCGGACCTGGCCAGGCGGGCGCGGGCCTCGGGCTTCGAGCACGTGCGCATCCAGACCCATGGCATGCATCTCGGTCGCGAGGCCTACAGTCGGCTCCTGGTCGACGCCGGCGTCGACGAGTTCTTCGTCAGCGTGGCGGGTTCGGACGCAGCCACGCACGACGCGATCACCACGGTGCCCGGCTCATTCGACAAGACCCTGCGCGGGCTTGAGATCCTCGACCGCTACGAGAGCGTGGCCACCATCACCAACACGGTCGTGACCGAAGAGAGCTACCGTCTGCTGCCCGATCTGGTCGATGCGCTGGCCCATCTCGGGCGGCTCACCCAGATGGAGTTCTGGTTCTACTTCCCGATGAAGGAGACGGACGAGAAGGGGCTGATCGCCAACCATCTCGATGCCTTGCCCTACCTGAAGGAGGCGGTGCGCAAGGCGCATGCGCTCGGGCGCGAAGTCGAAATCAAGAACTTTCCGCAATGCTTGCTGGGCTCTGATTCTATACTATTGGTTAATGATCAGCCGCAGTTGTTCATCGACCCCGCTTTTTGGGACGAATTCAGCCGAAACGGCTTCTATCAGTGCCCGCATCGCCAGATATGCGTTTCCAAGCAATGCCTTGGGTTGAACGCCGCTTATATTGAGCGGTTCGGCGATCACGAAGACGTGCTCGTGCCCATCACACAATAGTCAGCAGAAAAAAATTGTCGCAGGCCGCGTCGGCTCTTTTCAACTACTGATACGCAATGTTACCTTGCGTCGCCTAGGGCAGAATCTCATTAAAATTGTATGCGGGCGGCATGGTAAAGCAACTCCTAATATATGAACGCGCAGTCCCGGTTTCGCGGCAGGCGCATGGCGACCTGTCGGTGAAAATCGGCGGCGACTTCTCCTATGCCCGCCATGTGAACTCGGTGCCGCTGATGGCGGCGGAGTTCGCGCACGCGGCCGACGAATATGCGGTGGTGTTCGCCGGCCAGGGCGAGGACATCATCCCGGTCGTGCTTCTGGGCGTGCGCGACAACGAAAACCTCATCGTGGACGAAAAGGGCGCATGGACCGGCAAGTACGTGCCGGCGTTCCTGCGCCGTTATCCGTTCGTCTTCTCGAGCGACGACAACGGCGCCAACTTCACGCTCTGCGTCGACGAGGGCTTCGAAGGCTGCAACCGCGTCGGGCGCGGCGAGCGGCTGTTCGACAATGACGGGGAGCGCACGCAGTATCTCGAAAGCGTGCTCGGCTTCCTGCAGGCCTACCAGGTGCAGTTCCACCGCACCCGCGGCCTGACCAAGCGTCTCAGCGATCTCGGTTTGCTCGAGGCGATGCAGGCACGCTTTACCTTGCGCAACCGGCAGGTGCTGACGCTGTCGGGCTTTCTTGCGGTCAACCGGGAGCGTCTCAAGGCGCTGACCGGCGAACAGTTGGCGGAATTGCAGGCATACGACGATCTGGAATTGATTTACCTGCACCTCTTCTCGATGCGGCATCTGACCTCCACGGCGGAACGCATCGGCGCGGGGGCCGCGGGGGGCGAACAGTCAAGCTCGGACGAACAGGCCACTCAGGAACCGACCGCAGCCTAGGCTGCCGCGGGAGCGCGGGGGCGCTTCCGTTCGGTTTCGTGGGACGAAAGGCTGGGGCCGCAAGGCCCTGGCCCGTGACGCGCGTAGGGCGAAGGGGGAAGGGCATGGCATTTCCGTTCAAATCGGAAGGTATATCGGGGCGTCCGATATCGCACCGCCGCGCCAGGTTGTCGGAGATTCTTTCGGCGAAGCTCGCAAGGCTCGCCCGCGGCTCGCGCGTGCAGCGCGAACTGGCCGACCGCGTCCGCCTGATCTTCGACCCACTCGAGCCCCGCCTGCTGCTCAATGCCGACCTGAACGTCAACCTCGCCACCGACGGCAACGACGTCGACCAGCAGATCCTGGTGCGGCTGATCGAGCAGGTCGAGACGGTCAACAACGTCGCCACAACCATCCAGCGCGTCGAGATCGTCGACCAGGCCCGCGGTGGCAAGGTGCTCGCCTTCGGCGACCTGAGCACGATTTCCGGCATCACCATCAGCGGCGGCTCGGGCAACGACACGCTGACCATCGACGAGGATTCGTTCGGCGGGCTGGCGCTCGCGCCGCAGATCGTCTTCGACGGCGGCGACGGCGACGACCGCATCGCCTTCGATTCTTCGGACGACGCCGCCTGGACGCTGAGCGGCAACAACGCCGGCAACGTCGTCGGCGACAAGGTCAAGGCCGCATTCACCAATACGGAAAACCTCGCCGGCGCGGCGGACAACGACGACACCTTCACGATACTTGCGGCAGGAAAGCTGTCCGGCGCCATCGACGGAGGCTACGGCGGCAAGGACACGATCGTATATTCCGGCGTGAGCGCCAACAGCGCGACGCTCGGCGCAAACGGCTCGGGCAGCATCACCTTCTCGAACCCGAACGGCTCGACGCTCGCCTTCGAGAACATGGAGCCTTTCGCCATCGGCGGCGGCGTCCAGGTGATCGATCGTTCGGCGGCCGTGGCCGCCGCGGCCAGCAAGAACGTGACGGTTTCGAACCAGGCCGGCAGCCTGCGTCTCACCATCGACGGCATCAACAGCGACGAAGCGCTGACCTCCTCCAAGGTCTGGCTCTATCTCGGCGACGCGGCCGCCACCACGACGATCGTATCGCTTCCGAATCCGGCAAATTTCTCGCTGATGGTCGATGCCGGCGAGGAGATCGCGGTCAACGGCACGCTTACCTTGGCCGGCACGCTCGGCCTCAGCGCCGAGGACATCAACATCGGTTCGAACGCGGACATCAGCGCGCTGTCCATCGACCTGCGGGCCATCGACCATGCGCGCGCGTCGGTGAACGCCGCGGGCGTCTCCGGCGCGACGCTGAGCGCCGGCGCGACCACGTCGGCGACGATCAGCGTCGCAGGCAAGCTGACGGCGACGAACGGCACCGTGAAGGTTGCGGCACGTGCCGCCAACGTCGTGAAGATGTTCGGCAAGGTCGACCCGGCCGTGCGCAACATCGCCGCGACCCTCGACAACACCGCGACGGTGACGCTCGCGACGGGCGCCGCCATCAACGGTGCTGGCGTGTCGATCACCGCCGACACCGATGTCGACGTCGACATCATGCTGACCGAGGTGCCGATCCCGAATTTCCTCGGTCTCGGCGAGCTGACGGTGCCGAGCGGGCTGTTCGCCAACCTGCTGCCTTCGGGTATCCTGCAGGGGCTTACGGTCAACGGCCAGATCGATCCCTTGTCCGAGGCCTTCACCGACCTCGTTTCGACCGGCATGCTGTCGATGCAGACGCTGGGCGAGGCCCTCAAGAACTCAGTCGATTTTTCCAACGCCCAGGTCAATTCCGACGTCACGGTCACCAACGACACGTCGGTGACGGTGGCTGCCGGCGCCAGGATCACCCAGACCGGCGGGATCGTCGGCGGCGCCACCGAGGTGACCGTCGCGGCTGCTGACGACAGCGCCGTGCGGGTCAAGATCCAGACCGAGAAGGACGCCTTCCTGCCGGCACTGGCAACGATCGTGGTCTTCTCGGCGATCGATTCCGACGTCGACGTGACCCGCACCACGGAGGTTGTGGTCGGTCCGGCGACGGGCGCGGTGTCGACCAAACCAACGGTCGTCGACGCCGATGGGGACGTCGCCATCGCGGCCGGCAATGGCGGCGAGGTGCGCAACGAGATCGCCTCCAACAGCATCGGCTCGGTCACCAACGAGGCGGGCGAGACCACCACTACGCTGGTGCGCGGCGTGACGATCGAAGCCGGCGGGCTCGACGTCTCGGCCGAGAGCGACACGATCTACCGCGCGACCAGCCTGGATTCGGAAAACCGGGTCACCGGCGGCACGACCGCGGGTATCGACGAGAGCTCGATCACCGCCGACGGCGGCGGTGTGGCGGTCGTTGCTGCAGACCGCTCCGAGTTTGAATCCACCGCGCTGCCCTTCCAGCCGCGGATGACAGAGACGGACGCCAAGGCCAAGAAGCAAATCGCCCGCGTCAGCTCGATCAACGAGGTGGAGAAGACCACCGCCGCCATGATCTCCGAATCCACGGTCACCAGCGGCGGCCGAGTTGTGGTCTCGGCGATCAACGAGACCAAGGTTTCGGCCTTCGCCGTTTCGGTGCCGCTGGAAGAGATCCCGGAGGAGGGCGACCCGGCCTTCGATCCCACCAGTTCCGTCCAGGCCAAGAAGGTCAATGCAGGCGTGCTGGTCGCCAACATCGTCAACGGCTCGACGCTGGCGACGATGTCGGCGAGCGAGGTGACCACCACCGCCGGCGACGTCAAGGTCGAGGCGGTGGACGACACGTTCCTCGACGCCACGATCTACGTGAACATCGACGGGCGCGGCGGTGTCGGCCGCCTGCTCAAGGGCGGCGCCAAGGCGGTGACCGGCCTCGAGGCGATGAATATCGTCGGCTTCAAAGTGCCGGGCCTGGCGCAGGCGACGCTCGACGCCATCCTCGGCACCTCGTTCTGGACCGACCAGCAGCAGGTGCAGGTCAAGGCGTCGATCACGGATTCCATCGTCTCCGCGGCCGGTGCCCTGCTGGTGGCGGCGGCCTCCAGGGGCGTGGTCAACGCGACGGTGTCGAACACCTCGCGCGCCGAGGCCACGGGGCTGCTCAAGATCAGCGCTAAGGCGATGGGCCTGGCGCTTGCCACGAACCAGGTGAGCCGCCAGGCTTCCGCGGTGATCGACGGGGGCGCTGCCAACAAAACGGTCACGGCCGGCGGCGCCGTCGAAGTCACGGCGGTCGACGACACCACCGTCAATTCCAACGTCAAGATCGTGGCGTCGGCGACGGCATCGAGCGACGGCGGGCTGCATTCGGCGGAACGCACCATCGACGAACTCTTCGGCATCGCCGTGGGCGGCGACCGCAAGCTCGGCGACGGGCTTGTGGTTCCGGTCGCCTACGGCACCACGGTCGGGCTCGACTACGACGCCATCACCGACGGATTCAAGCAGCCGATCACGGTCAAGACCGGCGACATCGTCGCGGTCGCCAAGCTCGGCGAGCCGGGCAAGCTCTACAAATATGTCGGGCCGTCGAAGACCATCAATTTCAAGCTCAACGATCCGGCCCGCAACTTCGCCGACACCAACTACTGGCAGCCGATCTCGGGCGAGCCGGGACAGGTCTACACCTATCTCGGCGCCGACAATCCGACGCTCAACCTGCAAACGGTCGACTTCACCGACCGTGACCTCTGGAAACCCCAGACCGACTATTCGATCGTCACCGCCAAGTACAACATCAGGTCGTCGGGCGGCGCGGCCACGGGCGCTGCGCTGGTGTTCAACGACGTCCGCGGCGGTGCGGTCGCGCTCATTCGCAAAGTCGACCTGCAGGCCGGCAGCGTCGCCGTCACTGCCGAGTCGATCGGCAAGATCGAGGCCAATGCCGACATCCTCAACGATGTCTCGGGCGGCGCCCCGTTCAACCAGGACAAGCTCATCGAAAAGGTGGCGCCCAAGGGCGCCAAGGGTTTCCTGTTCAAGAAGATGGTCGGCGGCGGCAACTCGACCAAGGCCCAGGCCGCCGTCGTCGCGACCAACCTGATCCAGGGGCAGACCTCGGCCAAGATCGAGGACAGCAAGCTCGGCACGACGAACGACAAGATCGGCGACGTCACCGTCCGGGCGGAGAACAGCTCCCAGATCGTCTCGGAGAACTCGACGGTCGCCACCGGCAAGAACCTCAACAAGGCGTCTGCCTTCCAGATCGCCAACAACACCATCGGCTGGGAACGCGGCAACCTGCTGTTCAACACGGTCGAGACCCTGCTCGGCGACATCGTCGACGATTCAGCCGAACTCGCCGGCCAGCCCAACATCCAGCTGCGCACCGAAAACCCGTTCGAGGTCGAGGCTATCATCAGCAACACCGACGTCGCTTCGGACGGCGCGGTGTCGGTGGAGGCGCTGTCGGAAGCGGTCATCACCGCCACGATCGACAACGAGGCCTCGGCCGCCTACGAGGCGCTGTTCGACGGCAAGGTGAGCAGCACAGGCGCCGTCATCGCCGGCAACAAGGTGAGCAGCGCGGCCACGGCCAAGATCAGCGGCGGCACGGTCACGGCCACCACCGTCTCGGTGAAGGCCGAGGACAGAGCGGCCATCGACGCGACCACCGGGCTGGGCGTCGCCGCCGAACTCAACAACAGCAACGGCACCGACATCGTCAACAAGATCGCGGGCAACATCCTCGACGATTACGACTACACGACCAAGTCGGGCACCCCGCGGCTCAACCTCGGCGACACGGTGCGCGTCAGCGACACCTATCCGGGCCAGGGCGAAAAGGGCGCGATCTACAAATACATGGGGCCGGACAACAGTCCGGTGAACCTCGCCACGGCCAATTTCAACGATTTCGGCCTGTGGAAGAAGCTCAACACCGAGGACCTCATTCCCGCCTCCATGGTCAAGACGGGCCTTCTCGCGCTCGGCATGGACGAGAAGCAGGTCGTCGGCGGCGCCGCCGGCAAGGGCGGCATCTTCGCCCGCAACCAGGTCAAGTCGAATGTCGAGGCAGCGCTTGCGGGCACCTCGGTCACGACCGTGGGCGACGTGAGCGTCGAGGCGAAGGAATCGGCCACCATCAAGGCCGCCGACACCAGCGTCATCGACGGCTGGGACAGCACCGCCGGCATTTCGGTATCCAACACCGTGCAGGGCGGCGCCAAGGCGGCCGTCGAGGACAGCTCCGTCAAGACGGGGGCCAGCGGCGACCTCAAGGTTTCGGCCGCCACGGAAGCCAAGATCGACGCCACCGCGCTCAGCAAGCTCACCAGCTCGGGCAAGACGATCGGCTTCGTCATCGCCTTCAACGCCGTCGGCTACGAGCCCGGCAACCTTCTGTTCGACGCGGTCGACACGCTGATCGGCTCGCCCGAGATCGGCAAGGCGCTCAAGGCCGAGACTCCGGTGCTGACCACCGCCTACGTCAAGAATTCCAATGTCGACGTCGGCGGCGACATCACCCTCGTCGCGGTGAATGCAGCCGGCATCACCTCGGTGCTCGGCGCCGAATCGCGCATGGAGTGGGAGAACGATTTCGCCGCCGGCGCCAAGTACGGCGTCAGTGGCACGGCGGCCAGCGCCATCCTCGCCAGCAACAAGGTGAGCGCGGGCGCCTCGGCCTATTTCGACAACAGCGCCGCGGTCGACGGCACAGGCAGCCCGACCAAGACCGTCAAGGCGGGTGGTTCGGTCTCGGCGGAGGTCGAGAACGAGGCCAGGATCTCCGCCGACATCAAGGTGGTGGCGACGGCCCTGCCGGCCAGCACGCTGAACGCCCTGACCGACATGATCGGCAACATCGCCGACCGCATGGGCGCGGGCGACTACAACTACACCACCAAGTCGGGCACCAGGACCGTCGAGGAGGGCGACAAGGTGCGCGTCGCGCTGGACTATCTCGATGCGGAGGTAGACCTCGACGTTGTGACCGACGGTGGTGCGGCCGTCAACATCATCAGGAGCGACCGGGTCGAGACCGGCGGCAAGGTCTACCGCTATCTCGGCAATTCACCGATCACGACGCGCGGCGGCATCAATGTCGCAAACAGCGCGCTGTGGCAGGAGATGGACGTCAATTCGGGCGAGGTCTACGAATATATCGGCGAGACGCCGCTCGCCTCCGTCGACCTGACCACGGTCTACTATGGCGACACCAACCAGTGGAAGCAGCTGCGGACGTCCGACTTCAAGGACATCTTCTTCCCCGAACTCGGCAACATCGTCGCCACCAATGCCAAGGCGATCGGCCTCGCCATCGCTTACAACGATGTGCGCGGCGACGCCCAGGCCTACATCAAGGGCACCAAGGTCGACGCCGGTGGTGGCGTGAAGGTCGCGGCCAAGGGTGCGGCGACCATCACCGCCTACACCACCAGCACGGTCTCGGCGTCG
This sequence comes from Aminobacter sp. Piv2-1, assembly GCF_037625995.1. NCBI lineage: Bacteria > Pseudomonadati > Pseudomonadota > Alphaproteobacteria > Hyphomicrobiales > Phyllobacteriaceae > Aminobacter > Aminobacter sp. Piv2-1. Next base: position 24,542 of record NZ_JARKMU010000007.1, on the reverse strand, counting down.
GGCGGCAGCAGCATCAACGGCCAGGGCAAGGTCATCGGCTTCACCGGCCAGATCGCCACCAACGTGGTGCTTGGCAAGACGCAGGCCACGATCGAGGACAGCAACGTCAAGGCTGGCGGCAACGTCGTGGTGACGGCGGAGAACGAGGCCCGCATCGACGCCCGGCTCTATTCGTCGGGCAATTCGGCCGGAACCGCGGTCGGCATCACGCTCGCCTACAATTCGGTGGGCTGGGAAGCGCAGAACCTTCTGTTCAACACGCTCGACACGCTGGTCGGCGCCCCCTATCTCGCCGACAACGCCTTCGACGGCAACATCGGCGCCGACGCCACCGCCTCGATCTTCAAGAGCACCATCGACGCCACCGGCAAGATACAGGTCTCGGCCGAGTCGGATGCGCAGATCAACGCCACCGTCAGCAATGCCGCGGTGACCGAGAGCTCGGCGCTGTACGGCGCGGCCGGTTCCTCCTACGGCGCCATCATCGCCTCGAACAAGGTGTCGGGTGCGGCGAAGGCCACGATCGACAATTCCGGCGCCGCGGGGCGGACCATCAAGGCCGGCCGCGGCGTGTCGGTGACCGCCGACGATGCGGTTGGCATTTATTCCAACGCCAAGCTGGTCGCCTCGACGACGGTGACCAGCGACGGCGGCGCAGGCATCATCCAGGAAACGCTGAACGATCTGTTCCCGGCGGACTACGACAACCGGGAGGATGACGGGCTCGGCACCAAGGTCCGAAACATCAAGTTCGGCGACCGCGTGCGCATCGCCGACGACTATATCGGCAACATCGCCATCGACCTCAACAACGTGCTGCCGCCGTCGAAATTCCCGATCAGCAACGGCGACGCAGTCCGCTTCGAGGGTGTGGGCGACGAGGCCGGCGCGATCTACAAGTACATCGGCGACGACGACGTCATCGACCTCGAGGCGCTGGTCGATGCCGGGCTGCAAAATCTCGATCCGGCGAAGTGGACCAAGGTCGGCGGCAATGCCGGCAGCATCTACATCTTCATGGGCTCGAACGCACTCGGGCAGGGCATCGATCTCGCCCAGACGGATTTCACCGACCTCGGCCTGTGGAAGGAAGCGCCCGAAGCGACGCTGCTGCTGCAGGAGCTGAACCTGTCGGCGGCGCCGGCCAAGTCGGTCGGCGGCCTGGTCGTGATGAACGACGTGCGCGGCGGTTCGTCGGCGACGATCACCAATGCCAGCGTGACCGCAACAACCGGGGACGTCGACGTCGTGGCACTCGAGAGTGCCGTCATGACTGCCAAGGTCGACAGCGCCATCTCGTCTTCCGGCGGCAGTTCCGTCGACTGGGACGGCGACGGCAAGACCGGGGCGGCCGACACCAATCCCGGCACCAAGAAGACACCGGGTGCGCCCGCCGACCCGGCGGCCGACACCACGCCGGCCGGGCAGGAGAACAACTCCGACAAGGTGCTGTCGATCAACGGCACGATTGCCACCAACCTGGTTCAGAGCAGCGCGGTCGCCAAGATTTCGGGCAGCAGCATCACCGCCAGCGGCAGCGGCGTAAACGGCGGCACCGTCACCGTCGCCGCCGAGAACGTCTCCAGGATCGACGCCGACACCAAGAGTTCAGCCTACACGACCGGCGGCGATTCCGTCGGCGTGACCCTGGCCTTCAACACGATCGGCTGGAAAGCCACCAACGTGCTGTTCAACGGCGTCGATGCGCTTCTGGGCGCCGACACGATCGCCGATGCCTTCGGCGGGCGGAATCCGTCCTTTACCGAGGCGGGCATCGTCAATTCGAACATTTCCGCGGGCGGCGACCTGTCGGTCACGGCCGACAATCGCGCGGCCATCGACGCCGAGGTCGGCAACGAGGTGACCTCGCAGGCCACTTCGATCAGCGGCACCGACGGCAAGGCAATCGGCTTCGTCATCGCCTCCAACAAGGTGGCGAGCGAGGCCAGGGCCTATGTCGACAACAGTGCTGCCGTCGACGGCAACGGCGACGCCACGGCGAGCGTCAGCGCCGCCGGGGTGACCGTCAGGGGCACCGACGACGCATCGATCAAGTCGACCGGCACCATGAAGGCGCTGGCCGAGATCAAGAACGACTACGGAATCAGCATCCTGGCCAACCTCGCCAAGACGGCGGCCGAGAACTACAAGTTCACCACCAAGTCAGGCTCGCAGGCGGTCACCTCCGGCGACCTGGTCTATATCGACACCGATGTCGGCGCCAACGGCCCGAAGGCGGGCGAGATCTGGGTTTACAAGGGCTCGGACAAGACGGTCGACTTCGGCACCGAGGACTTCTCCAGCGGCTGGCAGAAATATATCGTCGGCGACATCATCGACTGGGTGAACGACAACATCGTTCCGAGCCTTGCCGGCGGCAGTGCCGTCGGCGTCGGCGCCATTGCGATCCGCAACGACATTGACAGTGGCGCCACCGCGAAACTCACCAGCGTCGATCTCAACGCGACCCAGAACGTCCGCGTCGAGGCGAAGCAGACCAGCTCGATCGTCGCCGACACCACCGCGCGCGTCGAGGTCACCGGCAGTGCCAAGGGCAATTCCATCGCCATCAACGGCGTGATCGCCACCAACAACGTGCTGAACTACGCCAAGGCGACGGTCACGGACAGCGACGTGACGGGCGCGACGCTCGACGTGCTCGCCGAGGGCGGCGCCACGATCAAGGCCAAGATCGATGCCGACACCATCGCCAAGCAGGCGGCGGCCGGGGTCATCCTTGCCTTCAACACGGTCGGGCTCGAAGGCCAGAACTTCCTGTTCAACACCGTCGACGCGCTGCTCGGAACCAATCTGGTGGACGAGATCTACGGTGCCGACGAGGCTGCGCAGATCCAGGCGCTGATCACGTCATCGAAGATCGACATGACCGGCGACGTCCTGGTTTCGGCCAAGGCGAGCCAGGCGATCTCGTCGGAAATCTCCAACTATGTCAGGACCTTGCGCGGCGGCGCGCCGACCGCGGTCAGCGTCGGCGGCGTATTTGCGCTGAACCGCGTCTATGCGGTGGTCGATGCGTCGGTGACGAATTCGGCCGACATCGAGGCCGATGGCAGCTTCACCGTCTCCGCCACCAACACGAGCGAGATCACCTCGAGCGTCGTGGCCCCGGTGATCGCCATCAACTACACCTACGGCCAAAATCCCGACGGCAAGTCGGTTTCGATCGCCCCGGTGGTGTCGCGCAATGCGGTCGACGCGAAGGTCAAGGCGTCGATCGACGGCGTTGCCGATCTCGATGCGGGCAGCGTCAAGGTCGAGGCGAGCCAGGCCGGCAAGATCGATGCCACCGCGGCGGCCGCCGCGGTGTCGGTCGCTGCCGGCACCGGCGCCGGGCTTGCCGTTGGTGTGGCTGGAACCATCGCCTTCAACACCATCGTGGGGGCAGTGGAAGCCTTCATCGCCGGCAGCGATGTCGGCACGGCGGGTGACGTCGTCGTGTCGGCGACCAACAGCGCCGACATCGATGCCAGGATCGCGGCTGCCGCCGCCTCGGTGGCGGGCGGCTTTTCGGGCTCGGGTACCGCGGTTGCCGTCGGCATCGTGCTCGCCTTCAACTATGTCGGCTACACCGGCAGCATCACCCAGGTAGGCGTCGCCAAGCCGCTCAAGACCGACGCGCGCATCAGCAATTCGACGGTTTCGGGCAGGAACGTCTCGGTGCTGGCCAAGTCCAGCCAGACCATCGACGCCAAGACCGTCGCCGCCTCCGTCGCCATCGGCCTGTCCGGCTCGGCCAACGGCACCGCCTTCAGCGCCGGCGGCGTGTTCGTCCAGAACAGCATCGCGGCCGACACGATCGCTGCGATCGACGGCGGCGACAGCGGTAGCTCCAAGGTCACGGCCACCGGTGGCGCAATCGTTGTCGACGCCGAGAACACCAGCCAGATCACCTCGCTGTCGGCCGCGGCCACGATCGCCGCGTCGTTTGCGGCAAGCAACGCCACGGCCGTCTCGATCGGCCTCGACATCGCCTTCAACGACATCAAGGGCAGCGTTGGCGCCAAGGTCAGCGACGCGACGCTGAGCGCGACCGGCGCGATCACCGTCGACGCCGAAAACAAGGCCAAGGTGTCGGCCACCGCCGTCGCGGCCTCGGCGTCGCTCAGCATTTCGGGCGGACGATCGATCGCCTTCAGCGGCGCGGGCGCCACCGCAAAGAACGAGATCGACATCGACACCGAGGCGTCGATCACCGACAGCGTGATCTCGCAGAGCGGCAGCGTCACGGTCGAGGCGTCGGCCGAGCAGGAAATCACCGCCCAGGTGCTCGCCGCCTCGGCCGCCGTCGGCATCGGCTCGACCGGCATCGGGGCGTCGATCGGTGTCGCTGTCGCGATCAACAGAATCGGCAATGGAGCCGGCGATCGGTCGAAGGTCCTTGCCTTTATGAAGGACAGCGCCGTCAAGTCAGCAGGCACGCTCACCGTCGCGGCCCTTTCCGACCAGGACATCGACGCCCTGGTGGCGGCGGGTTCGGTCGCCATCGCCGGCGGCTCGACAGGGGTCGCGGCCACCGGTGCAGGTGCCGGGGCCAAGAACGAAATCGCCGTCGCCACCCAGGCCTATGTCGAGGGCGATGGCACCACCGACGCCGCCCAGGGCGTGACCGCCGGCGTTAGCGCCGCGGCGATGCTGATCACGGCCGAAGACAAGTCCGACATTTCCGCCTTCGTCGGCGCAGCGTCGATCGGCTTTGCCGTGGGCAGCACCGGTGTCAGCCTTTCGATCGGGCTGTCCTATGCCGAAAACACCATCAGCAACGACATCTACGCGGGCGTGCGGAGCGCCACCGACGGGGTGACGGCAACCTCGGCCACCGGCATCACCATCCGGGCCAAGGACGCCTCGAAGATCGAGGCGAAGTCCGTGGCCGCGTCCTTCGCGGCCGCCTTCGGCTCGACCGGCGTCGCGCTTTCGGGCGCCGGCGCCGTCGCCAAGAACACCATCAACACCGACACCAACGCCGTCATCTTCGGCTCCAGGGTCACCAGCCAGGGCGCGGTCACGGTCGAGGCCCTGTCCACCGCCAGGATCGAGGCGATCATCGCCGCGCTCGCGGGCGCGGTCGGCGCAGGGGCGACGGGCGTGGGTGCGGCCATAGGCATTTCGGTTGCGATCAACACGATCGGCGACTGGGACGTGCCGGTCATCCCCAACAGCAACGAGGCCGACGTGTTCGTCTCGCCGTCGCTGCGCGCCAACGGCGCCAGCGCCGTGCGCGCCTCCATCGGCGAAAGCGACGTCACGGCTCAGGGCACGCTCTCGGTCATGGCCAATTCGGACCAGTCGATCAAGGCGACGGTGCTCGCGGGCGCGGTGGCGCTCGCAGCCGGCAGCGTCGGCGTGGGGGTCGGCGGTTCGGGCGTCTACACCGAGAACATGATCGCGGTGGCGACCGACGCGCTGATCACCGGCAAGTCGGGCGATCTTGCCACGATCCGGGCGGCAAATGTCGTCGTCGACGCCAGGAACAAGTCCAGTATCGAGGCGCTGGCCGGTGCCGCGTCCGTCGCGGGAGCGGTGGGTGCCACCGGCGTGGGCGTTTCGGTCGGCATCTCGATCGCCAAGAACACCATCGCCAACGACGTCAATGCCTATCTGAGATATGCCGATGTCGCGGTGACGGACATCCCGGTCCACGACCCGGTCTACAACCAGCTTGTGCTGCAGAATCCGCCGTCGCCTGCCAACGCACCGACGCCCGGCACGATCACCGTGAAAGCGGTGCAGGAAGCCACGATCAAGGCCGAGACATTCGCGGCCTCGATTGCGGTCGCGGGCGGCGGCATCGGCGTTGCGGTCTCCGGCGGCGGCGCCGGAGCCTCCAACGTCATTCTCGGCGGCACGCGGGCCTTTGCCGAGAACAGCCTCCTGAAGTCGGGCGGCGACATCGTCTTCGACGCCACGAACACCTCGTCGATCAAAGCGCTGGTGGCGGCCGTGGCCGGCAGCGCGGCGGGTGGCGGCGTGGCCGTTGCCGCCGCCATCGGTGCCGGCATCGCCTTAAACAATATCGGCTTCAACCATGCCGGCACCCGCATGCCGGTCGAAGTCCAAGCCTATCTTTCGGAGACCAGCGTCGACAGCTGGGGCGACGTCGACGTCAAGGCACGGTCGAACCAGATCGTCGATGCGACGGTTGCGGCGGGTGCGGTGGCCGTGTCCGCCGGCAAGTTCGCCTTCGGCCTGTCCGGGGCGGGCGCCTCGACGAAGAACAGGATCGCCGCCCAGGTCGACGCCTATGTCGACGGCGACGGCACCAACAACGCGATCAAGGTCGCGACGCTCGACATCGACGCCGCTGACACGTCGTCGATCACGGCATTTGCCGGCGCGGCCTCGGTCTCGCTGGCCATCGGCCTCGGTGCCGGTTCGGTGGCGATCGGCGTTGCCGAAGCGGTCAACCTCATCGACAACAGGGTTTCGGCCTATCTGCGGAATGCCGGCAATGTGGTCGTCACCGGCCAGATCCCGGTTCAGTCCAACGGCTATATCTATCGCAACACCGTCTTGCGCCCCGGCACCGGCGTCAAGGTCGGCGGCGTCATGGTACCGGCGATATACGACCGTGTCCTGCCGGCCTATGACACGGCCAGCGGTTCGCTCAACATTTCGGCGCGCGAGAACGCCACGCTGAAGTCGCAGGCCTTCATGGCCTCGGTCGCTGCCGCTGCCGGCATCGGCGGCGCGATCGCCGGGGGCGGGGCGGTCACCAAAAACACGGTGACGTCGCAGACTTCGGCCTGGATCGCTTCGAGCACCCTGCAGGTGAACGGCGACATCGCCGTCTCGGCCGAGGACGTCACCACCGTCGAATCCGTCGTCGCTGCCGCCGCGCTCGCGGTGGGCCTGATCAGCGTCGCCGCTTCCGGTGCTTCCGCCGTGTCGCAGGTCGACAGCCAGGTGTCTGCGCAGATCGACGGCTCTACGGTCAGGGCGCGCGACGTGGTGGTGGAAGCCAAGGCGACGCCCAAGGCCTTCTCGGACGCCCAGGGCGTGAACGCAGGCACACTGGCGGTCGGCGTATCCGAGGCCAGGTCGAAGGTCGGCACCCGGGTCAATGCGACGACCTCGAACACGACCTACATCGTCGATAATCTGCGTATCGCCGCGGCCCAGACCTTGCCGGCGGCCGGCGATACGGCCGCCGCGCGGGCGCAAGGCCTGGCCGGTGCCCTGATCGGCGTCGATTCCACCATCACCGAGGCGCTGAACACCAGCACGGTGCGGGCGCTCATCGGTGCAGGCGTCGCGATCACGGCCGCGCGCGCGGTCAGCATCGCCGCCCAGAACGACAGCCGCCAGAAAGCGGAATCGGACAGTGCCGCCTACGGCCTGATCGCAGCCGGCGCCACGATTGCGTCGGCCAAGTCGCTGCCGCGCCAGGAAAACGGCTTGGATGTCGCCAACACCCTGGCCCAGGTGGGTGCCTCGACCGTCATCAATGCCGGCAGCCTGAACATCACGGCGCTCGGCTCGGACAACAACTATGCCAGCGCCAACCCCGGCTCCGGGGGCCTCGTCGCGGCAGCGGCGGCGGTGGCCAAAACCGAAACGCGCGCCTATACGCAGGCGGTGCTCGGCGATGGCGCCAAGGTCAACCTCAGCAAGGCGGCGACGCAGCGTTTTGGCGAAAGCGACCTCGAATTCGAGCTTTACAAGAGCAAGGCCGGCCGCCTCTCGATAAGCGCCGATCACCGGGCCGAAGCCAATATCGGCATCAAGACCAGCGCCTATGGGCTGCTGGCCGGTTCGGGCGCCGAAGCCTACAACAAGATCACGTCGAATGTCGACGCCATCGTCGGCGCCGGCGCGATCGTCAACGCCGGTGCCATCGCGGTGAGCGCGATCAACCGGTTCGACAAGCCGAGCCTCAGCGGCGGCAATGTCGACGGCAGCACCGGCGGCCTGTTCACCGGAGCCGGCGTCAGCAGCAAGACGGACCTTGTGCTGAACACCAAGGTCACCGTCAGCGACAACGCCAAGCTCACGGTCACCGGCAGTTCTCTCGACGCGGGCGAGTTCTCGCTCAAGGCGCTGAACAAGATCTTCTACCGCGAGAACGTCGCCTACAAGGGCGGCGGCCTCGGCTCCGGCATCGGCGCCGAAAGCAAGCTCGACGCCGAGAATCTCTCGGCCACCGTGCAGCTCGGCAGCAATCCGGCGGCGACGACTTCGAACGGCGTCGTGCTCAAGACCGCAGGGCAGATCGAACTGGCGGCCAACACCAGTGCCGACGCGCGGGTGGACACCAGCGTCGACAACTATGGCGGCGTCACCGTCTCGGTGGCCAACGCGACGATCCTGCTCAGCCCCGACAACAATATCTTCGTTGGCCGCGGCGCCAGGATCGAGGCGCTGCGCGACGTCAACATGCTGGCCGGCATGGATGCCAACTTCAACCATGACGACTACAAGCTCGGAGTCTATGCCGATACCTTCGCCGGCAGCGTGATCCCGATCGACAAGGTCACGGCCGACGTCTTCCTGTTCCAGTCGAACAACATCACCATCGCCTCCCAGGCGCTCGTGCGTTCGGGTGGCAACGTGCGCCTGTTCGCCGACCGCTTCGGCCTGGCGCAGATGACCGCGCAGGGCAAGGCGACCAACTGGGCGTCGTCGCTGATGGGTGCCATCGACAGCGCGCTCGGCGGCAAGGCGCATGAGCAGTTCGACGGCACCGCCAACACGGAAGCGCATGCGGTGGTTACCGTCGACGGGACGGTGCAGACCGGCATCAACCGCACCGTCAATGTCGTCATCGACAGGATCGTGGGCGACGCGGCAAACCCAGTGATCGAGTATCGCGGCGGCGAGGCCGACGGGTCGGGTGCAGAAAACGTGACGCTCGGCATCGGCCAGCAACCGTTGCAGTCGAACTACTTCGGCGAGATCGTCAACGCCCGCGCCAAGATGGCCGAATATCGAAGCAACGCGGACCTCGTGGCGTTCTACGAGAGCGAGATCAAGCGGCTGGAGCGGGAGCTTCTGTTCCTCGGCCTGGCCGAGTGGAAGGACGACCCGAACTACACGGGCTCGGGTACGCCGCCGCAGGTGCTGGTGCCGGTCCAGAAGCAGGTACTGACCATCACGGTGGCGCCGATCTACGCGGCGGCCGGCTACATCGACATCCGCGCCGACGTGCTGACCGGCAGCGGCAAGCTGGATGCGCCGGGCGACGTCAAGGTCATCATCGAGAACAAGACCAAGGCGTTCCTGAACATCGCCGGCGTCTACATTCCCGAAAACAATGGCGGCGTCTTCCTCAACGGCTTCCAGAACAAGATTTCCGACTACGCCGTCGCCGACGGTCCGAACAAGAAGGTGATCGAGTTCAACCTCGCCAATGTCGCGGGGGACAACGAGGCCAACCGCGGCAACGATCCGTGGTTCGTCTATTCGCCCTCGGGGACGAATTTGCAGATCACCAAGACCGAGGGCACCGAGGTCGATGCCAAGGTCACCATCACCAACAGCTGGGTGCGCGGCAACGATCCGAGCCCCTGGCCGGGCATCACCGTTTCCGGCGACATCAATGCCATTACCGCCGACGTCAAGATCGACAATTCGGTCGGTTCCGGCGACATCACCATCAACGGCAACATCCGCAGCGCGTCGCTCGACGTGATCACCTTCGGCATGGTGGTGATCGACCTGCCGCCGGGCAGCGTGCTGAACACCGGCGGCGACCCCTATGCCGCATGGAAGCAGATCACCGGCACCGACGGGATGGGGAAGGCGACCGACGGCGCGGTCGATGCCGAACTGGCCAGGGCGCCCGAAAAGGGCATCTACGCCAGTCGCATCTCGATCAATGCCGAGTACATCAATCTTAACGGGCTCATCCAGAGCGGCTACGAGGACTATATCCTCGACATCGACGCGGACACCCAGGCTGAGATCGAGCAGATCAAGAAGGACATCGCCTCGGGCAAGCTGCAGCCGGGCCTGATCGCGCTGAAGACAGTGACCTTCAATGAATTCAAGGCGTTCTGGGATTCGGTCAACGGTCGCGTGTTCCTGCAGGAATTCCGCACGCCGGGCGGATCGATCACCATCACCGGCAAGCTGATGAATACCGGCAAGGGCGCGATCAAGGCGCTCGGCGGCTACGTCAACGTCACGGTCAACAATTTGACCGACTATGACGTGGTCATCCAACGCATCGACGTCACCCAGCGCGGCGCAGGCACCATCATCTTCAACGACAAGGCCAAGCCGTATCTCAGCAACGGCCAGGCTGTGGAAGGCAGCTACACCCAGACCTGGTACCAGACCAACGCCGACGGCAGCGTCGACGTGCGGGTCACGCCGTTCGTGCCGCAGACGGTTGCGCCGACGCCGGGCGTGCCTACCAGCGGTTCGGCGCAGCCCAACAAGAAGATGGTCTCCGCGCTCGGAAGCGGCGTGCTGGGCGCGGCCGTCAATACCGACGGCGCCTTCAAGTACAAGGCGGACTACCAGATCAAGCAGGGCTGGCGTTACGGCTGGTCGGTGGCGAGCGTCCAGAAGGATCGCTTCACCGACACCTACGGCACTTCGTCGTGGATCGGCATCGATGCCCTGGCCAGGGACCCGGACGCGGTGCACACCACCGTGCGCGAGGTGCTTGAGCAGCCGACGCTGGTGCCCGGCAGCGACTACTTCTTCGAAAGCAACATCAGCGACCCGTACAAGTTCGACAGCGCGACCTATGTCCTGAATTCGACCGGGCCGGTGCCCGGCAACAAGTGGACGACCAGCACCTGGTACGGCAAGAAGACCTATTGGCAGCAATACGTCACTGAAACGAGCACGCGCACCGTCGCCACCCATTCGATCGAGGCCGACCGGCCGGTCGCCATCGAGTTCCTCGGCTATGAGGAAGCGACCGTGAAGATCAACTCGACCGGCGCCGGCAAGGTGTTGATCGAAGGCGGCATCCTCAACGACACCGGCCTGACCCAGATCGTGTCGCAGACAGTCATCGAGGCCACGAACGAGAACTCCGTGGTGCAGGGCGTGCGCATCGACCTCGATGCGGACCAGGGCATCGGCACCGGCGTCTTCGCCATGCAGATCGACCTCGTCGACCAGTATCCCGTCGGCTTCAAGGGCGTGAACCAGCCGACCACGGCCTATGCCTATCTCAAGGCCTATTCGTCCGGCGGCGACATCCGCATCAACGAAAAGTCGGGCGACATGTCGATCTACTCGGTGGAGGCGGCGAAGGGAGACGTGTTCCTTTCCGCGCATGCCGGCATCGTCGTTGCGGACCGTGCCGACGGCACCTATTGGGACGGCGTGGTCAAGGGCAACAACATCACGCTGGTCGCCGACCATTATGTCGGCGCGGCCGGCACGCTGCCGTCGGGCGCGCTCGGCGGTATCGGCAACAGCACTGCCCGCACGCTCCGGCTCGATTCCGGCCTGAGCGCCGAGGGTCGAGTCAACATCAAGGCGCAAGGCAATGTTTTCGTTTCGGAAATCGCCGGCGACATGCGCGTCGAGCGGATCGAGACGGCCAACAATGTCTACATCAAGGTGGATGCCGGATCGCTGATCGACGCCGACTACGTGACGGTCAAGGACCAGCGCGCCTATGACGAGCTGAAGAACGGCGTGTGGAGCGACCTGCAGCTCACCACGGGCACCGGCGTCCAGGACAAGATCAACGCCCTGCTGTCGGGCTACGAGTCCGGCATGCGCCAGGAGTACGACACGTATTGGCGCCTGCGCGGCCAGTTCGACGGATCGACGGTGAAGCTCACGGCCAGCGAACGGGCGGTCCTGGAGGCGCAGTACGGCGCCGGCGCCGAGGCGGCCATCGCCACGCTCGAGGCAACCCGCACCGCGCAATATCTCGTCCTCAAGGACAAATACGACAGCTACGGCGACGTCTGGCGGACCGACATCGATGCCGCCTACGCGCTCTATTGGACCTATCGCCGGACGCAGGCGAATCCGGCCGCCTATGATGCCGGGCATGCGGTTCCGGTAACGGCGGCCGAAAGCGCGGTGATCGCCGAACGGCTGCGCGTGGCCGGCATCGAGGCGCTGCAGGTCGAGGCGAGGGCGCTGTACACCACCGAGGGCACGGCAAGCCTGCGCACCGATGGGGAGGCGTCCGCGGGCGCCGCGGGGCTGACCGGAGACGAGCTCGAAGCCTATCTTTCCAACTATGTGGCGATGCGCCTCGAGGAGTATGTCTCCTCGCGCATCGGCGACTATGTCCTCGACAACCTGCAGGCCTATATCGACGCAAGGCAAGGCGCCGAGGAGACGGCCCTGTCGGCAGCCAAGACCGCCGACTACCGCGATCTCGACGAGATGTTCGGGCGCCTGGGTGAAACCGCCGAGGACACGGTTCGCATCAACGGCCAGAAGTTCCTGTTCGCGGTCGGCAGCAAAGCGAGCGACCTGTCCTCGACCATTAAGGTCTGGACAGAGGACGAGCTCCTGCGTGCTTTCGGCGCCGGCCTCACCAAGTCCGTCAGCGATACGGAAGTGGTGGAAGAGCAGCCCAACGTCATCGGCAAGAACGTCACCATCGAAACCGCCAAGTCGGTCGGCAACGTGCAGGGCGAAACGGTCATCGATCTCGGCGACGGCAGCCAGCAGAAGCCGCTGACCGAAGAGGAGCGCGTGGCGCTGGCCGCGGCCGAACGCCAGGACGTCATCTTCATCAAGGGCTACGAGACCGGCCGCAGCAACGCCGCCACCTTCCTGTCGGGGGCCGGCGTGACCTTCGCCAACGAAGGCGGACGCGGCACGCTGACGCTTGCTGGCGGCAACTGGCCGTCCGGCATGTTCAAGGCGGGCGACCTCATCTATGTCGAAGGCTCGTTGCAGAACGGCCCGTCGACCGGGAACACCTATTTCAAGATCGACAAGATCGTCGGCGACAAGATCATCCTGGTCGAGGGCCAGACTGTCACTGCCGAAAGCGCGACGGGGCTCAAGGTCGGCGTGGCGCAATTCGCCAGCGCCTTCATCGACCAGGCCAAGGTCAGCTTCGGCAATGCCGGCAGCAACGGCACGATCAAGCTCGCGACCGGCGCCTGGCCGGCTGGCATGTTCAAGCCCGGCGACCTGATCTACGTCGGTGGCACGACGAAGAACGAGACCCAGGACAACGCCTACTTCACCGTCAAGTCGGTCAGCGGCGGCACGATCACGCTCGCGGACGGAGAGACGCTGACGGTCGAATTCGGCAGCACCGTCAACATCGGCGTGGTGCTCGACGACCCGATGGATACGCAGGCGCGCCTCACCAAGGTGCTGATCAACCGCCGCGAGGATGTCGACGTCACCGTCTCCGACGTGTTGACGGTCCGGGCTGGCGAAGCGGTCTATCTCGGCTCCAGGGAAAGCGTCAGGCTCGGCAGCATCGTGGCTGGCGCCGACGTGGTGACGGGCGATACGATCCGCATCAAGGTCGACGGCAACATCACCAACGGGCTCGGCGCCGGCGGCGGCGTCAACCTGGATGGCCGCGACATCCTGCTCGAAGCCGGCCAGGGCCGCATCGGCGACGCCGGCAATGCGGTTACGGTGACGATGCGCGGCGAGGGCGGGCTGACCGCGCGCGCCAAGGACGACGTGCGCATCACCGCGCCGACCTCGAACCTGCGCCTGGAATCCGTATATTCGCGCAGCGGCGACGCCATCCTGACGGCGACGCAAGGCTCGATCCTCGACGCCATCGACGGCTCGACCTCGACCAAGGTGGAGGCACGCCTCATCCTGCTGACGGCGAAAGGCACGATCGGCACCGCCGACAACGCGCTGGAAATCGACGTCACCGGCGAGGTCAACAACGATGCCGGCGCCGAGCGCGTCAACGACGGCACGATCATGGCCACGGCGGCCGGCTCGATCTTCCTGACCGAGACCCGCGGCGACATGAACGTGCGCGGCATCACCTCGACCGGCGGTGATGTCGAACTCACGGCTGCGGCGGGCCGCATCCTGGATGCCGAGCTTCCGGCGAGCTTCCAGCCCGACGGCACGCCCATCCGCACCCGGGCCGACGTCAGCGGGCGCAGCGTCACGCTGCGCGCCCTGCTCGACGTCGGCGCGTTCGGCGACGAGCTGGAGATCGACAGTTCGGTCGGCGCCGACGGCACGGTGAACGCCTATACGCAGATGGGCAGCGTCTATCTCGTCGAGGCCGCTGGCGACATGATCCTCGGCGAGGTCAAGACTGGGCTGTTCAATGCCGCGGCCTTCGAGGACGCGGTGGCGTTCCTCACCGTGCTCAAAGGCAGCATGCTCAACGGCCGCACCGACGGGCAGGCAAACGTCGTCTCCCGCCGGGCCTATCTGTTCGCCAGCCGCGACATCGGCCAGAGCAGCAAGAGCGTGATGACCCAGGTCCGCAATCTCGAATCCTGGTCGCGCGACAACAACACCTGGATCCACAACCTTGGTGCGCTCATCGTCGGCGGCGTGCGCAGCGACATTTCCGGCGTCAGCGCCGGCGGCAGCGCCTTCATCAGGGCGTCGAGCCCGATCACGATCGCGGAGGACAGCACGGTCCAGAAGGACGAACTCGTGTTCGTGGCGACCGACAAGGCCGGCGGGGACGACGACATCGTCGTTGAGGCCGACGTGAAGCTGGTGGCGACCGTGGGCGAGGTGCGCCTGCTCGCGGGCGACGACGTGCTGGTCGACGCCACGGCGACGATCGAAGCCAAGACCAGGATCGTCATCGCCGGTGACTATCAGGACGCCGGCCTCAGCGATCCGGATGCCGGCACGGGCTCGTCCATACGGCTCTACGGCACCTTCCAGGCTCCGACCATCGAGGTGACGGGCGGCGACGACGGCGACGACATCCTGCTCGACGTCGCAGCCCTGCGCGGCAACAGCTTCGTGCGCGGCGGCGTGGGCGGGGACAGGATCGTCGTCGACGGGTTGCCGACGATGAACACCTATCAGGGCGTCACCGTGTCCGGCGCCTTCGCCAAGGACGCCAACGGCCGCGACCTGCGCGACGAACTCACCATCGACGGGCAGGGCGGCACGGACGCCGTGATCGTCAACATCGATGGCGCCTCCGACTATGTGATGAACGTCTACGACAGCGGCGCCTCCGACGACGGCGTCGACACGCTGACCATCGAAGGCACGGCGGCGGCCGACAGCTTCCTGTTCCGCAAGAACTTCATCGCCAACATGCGGCCGCTGGCCGGTGGCGGCTATGCGCCGGCGCTCGAGCGCATCAACTACAACGCCAGCATCAACGGCCGCGTCGTCGTCAACGGCAATGCCGGCAACGACAGCTTCTACTTCGACGACAATGCGTCGATCCTGACCGTCGATGGCGGGCTCGGCGACGACTTCTTCCAGGTCGGCCAGGTGTTCGGCAGCTCTCGCAACGAGAAGATCGGCCCCGACGGCAGTCTCGATCCGAACGGCAACTACGCCATCACCCCGGTCGAAGACCGTTTCGCGACGATCAAGACCACGCTCGGCTACCTGTCGAAGGGCATCACGCTGCCGGCCGTGCTCTACGGCGGCGACGGCAACGACAAGTTCAGCGTCTATTCGAACTACGCCGATCTCAGGCTGGAGGGCGAGGACGGCAACGACGAATTCGTCATTCGCGCCTTCGCGCTGGCCGACGGCGTCAACGTCAGGCTCAACGGCGGCGCCGGCGACGACATCATCCAGTACAACGTCAACGCGCCGGTCAGCATCGACGGTGGCGCCGGCTTCGACAAGGTCGTGGTGCTCGGCACCGAACTGAACGACGTGTTCGTCATCACCAAGGACGGCGTCTATGGCGCCGGGCTCACCGTGCGCGTCGCCAATGCCGAGGCGATCGACGTCGACGGTCTCGAGGGCGACGACACCTTCTATGTACTGTCGACGGCGAGCGACATCGTCACCACCCTCATCGGCGGCCGCGGCAGCGACACCTTCAACGTCGCCGGCGACGTCACTAAGACCGTCGTGTCGGATGACGGCAACGGCAGCAGCGGAACGGTCAGCCACACGGTCAAGAGCGACGACCCGCGCTACAACGGCCTGTTCGTCCGCGGGCTCGACTTCAAGGCCAAGGGCGACAGCAGCGCTGCGGTGGACACCGCAGACGGGCTCAAGGTCCGCGAGGGCGACGAGAGTTCGATCGACAGCTACGAGCTGACCCTGCCGGCGGCGCCGCTCGCCGGAACCATCGCCTATGTCACCGTCTCGGCGGCGCAGGCGTCCGCGGCGCTGCGCGACAAGAACGGCAAGACCGTGCTGGTGTCGCTCGACGGCGTCAATTTCTCGGAATCGCTGACGGTTGCGTTCGACAGCGGCAACTGGAGCAGCGGCGTCACGATCTATGTGAAGGCCGAGGACGATGGCGCCCGCGAGGGGCAGGCGGTCGTGGCGATCAGCCATTCGGTCATCCATGTCGACGGCAACGGAAATGCGCTGACGCCTCCCGCGCAAGGCCAGTTCGACGGCTACCAGATACCGAACGTGCTGGTGACGGTCATCGACGACGACAAGCCGGACGTGCTGATCAACGAATCGAGCGGCTCGACGGGCGTGCGCGAGGGCGATGCAGCCGGCGACAGCTACACGGTGGAACTCACCAAGCCGCCGGCAGCGGGCGAGATCGTCACCGTCAAGCTGACCGCGGGCAGCCAGCTCGGCCTCTCGGTCACCGAGATCAAGTTCGCCCTGTTGGCCGACCCGGCCAACGGCATCTTCGCCTGGAACGCGGCGCAGACGGTCACCGTAACCTCGGTCAACGACGGCGTTGCCGAAAACCGGCTGGTCCAGCTCATCCGGCATTCGGTGGAATCGAGCGCCCAGGGCGGCGTCTATGCGGGTGCCGAGAGCCAGGAAGTGCGCGTCGACGTGGTGGATGCCGACACGGCGGGCGTCGAGATCATCGAGACCGACGGCAGCACCAGCGTGTCGCAGGCCGGCGAGACCGACAGCTACCAGATCGTGCTGACGGCGGCGCCAACCGCGCCGGTCAAGGTCTACATAAACATCGACGGCCAGGCCAAGGTCGACATGGCCGCCCCCGGCAACCTGGTGCAGCAGGACGCCGACGGCTACTACGTCGAGTTCGATGCCGGAAACTGGAGTGTCCCGGTCACCGTCAACCTGGTGTTCGACGGCACCGTCCAGGCCCCGCCGAGCGGCATCCGCGCCTTCTCGCAGCAGCCGCACGATCTCAGCCGCATCAACGGTCCGCTGAACATCGTCGGCGGCGTCGGCGACACCGACCGCTCGCTGACGGTGGCGGTGGCGCTGCCGACGGAAGCCAACCACCCGGTCGCCGTCGATTCCGGCGAGAACGGCGAAGGCGACGTCGACCAGCTCGTGGTGTTCAGCGACACGGCGCAGGCGCCGCTCTCGGGCGTGCTCACAAAGAACACGATCACCGGGCTCGGCATGCCCTCTGAGCCGCTGATGGTCGACTACAATGACGGCAACCCGCCCGTGCCGGTGGCGCGCGGCATCACCTACAACGGTGTAGGCGTCGTCGAAGTGCTGCTCGGCACCGCCAACGACAGCTTCGTCATCAAAAGCACCGCGGAAGACACGCTGACGGTGGTCCATGGCGGCGGCGGTGCCGACACGCTGAGTGTGGTCGACAGCACCGGCCCGGTGGTCCTGTTCGGCGACACTTCGGCTGACGGCAAGCGCTACAGCGCTACGCCAGAGGCGCCCAACGGCACGGCCTACAGGTTCGTCAACTATGGCGCCGACACGATCGACGCCTCGGGCGCCAAGGGGGTGGTGGTCATCGACGGCGGCGCCGGCAACGACACGCTCACCGGCGGCCAGGGCACCAGTTTCATCGCCGGCGGCACCGGCGACGACCGGATCATAGGCGGCACCGGCAGGAACTGGATCATTGGCGACGCCGCCTTCAACGTCGGCTACCTGACGCGAACCGTCATCATCGACGACGACGGCGTCGACGCGCAGGGCCAACCCGAGGCGGCAGGCGCCGACATCATCACCAGCGGGAACAGCGACGACGTGATAATCGGCGACTACGGCATCATCGCCCAGGTGCCGACGATCGCCGGTTCGACGCTGGAAGTCGTTCCCGGTACGCTCGACATGATGAACGACCGCACAGTGATCCTGGTCAGCACCAGCAATCCGGCGCTCGGCGGCGACGACCGGATCGATGCCGGCTCCGGCAAGAACATCATCTTCGGCGGCACCGGCGACGATGCGCTGACCGCACGCGACGGCGACAGCGTCATCCTCGGCGACAACGGCATGGCGCTGTTCGACGAGAATGGCGTGCGCGTGCGCGTCGAAACGATGGACACCGCCTATGGCGGCGCGGACACGATCACGGTCGCGGCCGGCGACCACGTGGTGATGGGCGGATCGGGCGGCGACAAGATCGAGGCTGGCGGCGGCGACCACGTCATCCTCGGCGACAACGGCAAGGCGATCTATGTCTCCGGCGGCCTGGCATCGGTTCGCAGCGGCTGGGACCAGTATGACGGCGCCGACGAGATCGAGGCCGGCGACGGCAGCCATGTCGTCTTCGGCGGTGGGGCCGGCGACGACATCAAGATCGGCACCGGCAGCAGCGTCGTCTTCGGCGACAGCGGCTATGCCGAGTTCCAAGGCACGCTGCCGAAGCTCGCCTATTCGATCGACACCGACAAGGGCGGCGCCGACACGATCGAGACCGGCGACGGCGACCAGATCGTGGTCGGCGGCGCGCTGGGCGACACGATCACCACGGGCGGCGGCTCGGACATCGTCTTCGGCGACAATGCCCGTCTCGAATTCGCCATCGAGGTGGTCAACGACGTGAATGTGGCCGACCTGCAGCGCGGCCTGACCATCGATCCGCTGCTGGGCGGCGCCGACACCATCAGGGCGGGCGGCGCGAACGACATCGTCATCGGCGGCACCGGTGGTGACACGATCTATGGCGGTGCAGGCAATGATCGCCTGTTCGGCGACCATGCGATGTTCGGCCTCGACTATGCCGATAGCCAGCGCGTCATCTCGGTCTATGTCGGGGCCGGCGACGGCGGCAGCAACGACACCATCTATGGCGATGACGGCAACGACATGGTCATCGGCCAGCAGGGCGACGACATGCTCTATGGCGGTGCCGGCGACGACGACATCACCGGCGGCAGCAACGTCGTCGGCGGAGCCGACGGCAACGACACCATCGACGGCGGTGCCGGCGAAGACGTGCTGATCGGCGACAACGGCATCATCGCGCGCGGCGTGGTCGGCGGCACGAGCTGGAAGAACACCGTCTGGCGGCTCAATCCCGCCATTCCCGGCAAGGCGCCGTCGCTTCTGCGCGAGGTTGTCCTGTTCGACCTCGCCGATGGTGTCGCCGGCAACGACACCATCCGCGGTGGGGCCGACGACGACCGCATCTTCGGCCAGCGCGGCAACGATACGCTCTATGGCGATGACGGCATCGACGAGATCGTCGGCGGCCTCGGTGCCGATACGATCGATGGCGGCGCCGGCAACGACATCGTGCTCGGTGATGCGGGCCAGATCCTGCGGGCGTTCAATCCCGACGGTTCGGCCGTGCTCAACAGCGACGGCAGCTGGCATCGCAACGTCGTGCTCGAGGAGGTGGCGACCATCACCGGCATGGTCGCGCTGAGCTCGAACAAGACGATCTCGCGCAACGGCCTGTCGATGCAGCTTTTGTCGCCCGATGTCCTGCTGCTCGGCGGCATCGGCACCAACGTCCCGTCGGCGCCGACCCCCTGGAACACCCAGGCGATTGGCCTCGACCTCGAGGCGGCCTATGACGACGTCATCACCGGCGGCGACGGCAACGACGTAATCTTCGGCCAGCGCGGCAACGACACGCTGAACGGCGGCGGCGGCGACGATACCATCTTCGGCGACCGCGCCTCCAACACCAGTGGTTTCAACACCGACCTGCCCAAGATCGTCAACGCGTTCCGCGTCATCGGCGCGGCGCAGGGCATCAACGTCACGCTGCCGTTCGGCGGCGAGCTGGTCGTGCCGCCAGCCAATCTGCTGCCGGCTGAACTGACCAACGCCATGCCGCAGATCGAGCTCTACCCGACGGCGGAAGGCTTCCTCGGCGAGTTTTTCGGCAAGAACAGCATCACGGTGGCGGGCAATCAGAGCTTCAAGGCGTTTGCCTCGCTGATCGGCGACGTCACCCGCGTGGGTGATCTGGCCTATGGCAACGACATCATCGACGGCGGCGCTGGCAGGGACACCATCTTCGGCGATGACGGCCGCGTGACGGCGATCGCCGAAACCTCGCTGACGGTGATCGACAAGGAGATCGCGGGCCTGTCGGTGTCCTTGCGCGACCTTTTGACCGACTTCTCGTCGCTGGGCTTTGCCCAGAATGCCCTCGACGCCACGCCGGGTGGCGCGGCGATCGACGTGGTGATCGGAACGGACACGATCAACGGCGGCGGCGACGACGACACCATCTTCGGCGACAGCGGCATCGTTGTCGTGCCGGCGAGCCAGCTGGTGCTCGAGGCCGCCGACGCCAAGGCGGCCGCGCTCAAGCTCTACAACTGGCTGATGGACTTCCAGACGGTCGTGGCCGACACCTCCTATGTCGCGCACGCCGCCGGCGAGAAGGTGGTGCTGGACTTCGGTGCCAGGACCAATCCGGGCGGAGCGGTCTTCGTGCCCGGCCAGACGGCGCTGCGCGCGGCCACCCATCGCCTCGTCATCGGCAAGGACACGATTTCGGGCGGCGCCGGTTCCGACCTGGTGGTCGGCGATCATGGTCTGGTCAACGTCCCGCTGGTGACGTCGTCGACGGCCGCCAGGCCGGCCAGCCTGACGACCACGGAGCTTGCCGCGATCAATGCGGCGCTGGCGGCCCAGGACCAGAGCCGCGCCGCAGCGCTCGTTGCCCACATCGGCCGAGACCACGCGATCGACGCCACGGTCAACAAGGCCGGCGACTGGCTGTTCGGCAACGGCCTGGGTTACGGCCTCGATGTCAGCAACGACACCATCTACGGCAATGACGGCGGCGACGTGCTGATCGGCGACGTGGCGCTCATCGAGCAGCCGATGATGGGCATCGGCCACACCGGGACCACCCAGGGGGTGATCGCAAGCGGGCTGCAGAACGCCTTCTTCCGCACGCTGGACAGGCTCTATCTCGGCAACATGAGCAGCGGTACGGCGAGGGCGGAAGCCTGGGGCGTGCAATCCAAGCTCACCGCGGGCAAGACCAAGGATTGGTCGATCAACGGCTCGGTCAACAGCTGGCTGCTCGAGGCCGCCGACAAGCGCCAGTCCAGGCGTCCCGGCTTCGATTTCATCGTGCTCAACAGCGATGTGATCGACGGTGGCGCCGGCAACGACGTCGTGTTCGGCGACATGGCGGCCATCCTGCCGATCGTCGAGACGACCGGCCAGCCGGGCATGATCGAGAAGATGCGGGTGCTGCCGGTCGGCGAGACCGGCGCGACGCTGACGGCGACGCTGCGCTACATCTACAACTTCGGCCTCTACGGCTACCTGCACGGGGCGCCGCTGACCGACGTCACCCGCGTCTCGCTGTACAGGGTCGATGCCGACACCATCGTCGGCGGCGACGGCAACGACGTGCTCTACGGCCTGCTCGGCGACGACAACCTTGCCGCTGGGGCCGGCGACGACCAGCTTTCGGGCGGCGCGGGCTACGACACGGTCAATGGCGGTGTCGGTACCAACATCCTCGGCTTCGACCGGCGCCGCGACAAGGCCGTGGCCGGCGGGGGACGGGACATCGTGCGCCAGACGCTCGACGCCTCGTCGAGCAGCCTGGTGCTCGGACGGTCCTGGATCAGCCCGCTGACTGCCGGCATCGGCGCGCATGTCGCCAATGCCGTAGGCTCGCTCAATCCCGCCGGCATGAACGTCGTCCGGGTGGGCGGTGCGGCAGCGCCGGGCGCCGGAATGTCGACCACGTCGCGTAATGTCGGCTTCGTCACGAAGGCTCAGGTCTGGGATTCGCAGGTCGATCGCCGCTTCGCGGCGAGCGTCGGAAGCGAGCTGCTGGCTCACCAGGACAACCCGAACCTGTCGGTTCCTGCCGAGCTTTCGCCGCTCCAGGCGCTGGCCTTCTCGCCGCTGTCGCCGAACGATATCATCGCCGGCATCCGCAGCGGCAGCATCGTGGTCAGGGTAGGCGAGGAAGAGGAAGTCGCGCCCTATCTCGACCTCGACGTGCTGCTGTTCGACGAGAACACCGACAGCTTCGTCGCCGGCCGTGGCAGCGACGACGACATCGCCTTCTATTGAGGCGTCGCTGTGCGGGCGGTTTTTCGCCCGCGCGGCTCCAGTTGCCGTCGGTCTCGTCAGGGCCAGCGGCCAGGACGTCCTTGATGCCTTCGTTCGATCGCACGACGCTGAGACGGCCCGCTGTCATCCGGAATCTTGAAATGCCGGCAGCGCCTTGTTCGGAAACGATTTTTGCCCTGTGAGGTGCGGAATCGCAGGTTCGGATCGGCTCTCAGCCACCGCTGATCGCCGTCAGCACGAAGACCTCTACGCCCGGCCGCAGCTTCGTCTTCAGCGTCGCGCGTTCGCCGTCGACGAAGACGTTCATGTGCCGGCGGATGGCGGGACGGCTGTCGCAAATGCGGTCGCGCATGCCCGGCCAGCGCCGGTCGAGTTCGTCGACCATCTCGCGCACGGTCGCGGCCTGCATCTCAACGCGTCGCGACGAGCCGGGGAAGAGGTCGACCAGGACGCCCGGCAGGCGCACCATGACCGGCGCTGTCCCTGCCTTCGGTCGATGGTCGGGGGCTTGCCGGTCGAGCATGTCCGCCATCCCAAGCTCAGCCGTCGACCACTAGCGTCTCTACCGACAGGATCGAGGGCAGGTGCTGGGCCACGCTGGTCCAGCTTTCGCCCTCGTCGGCGCTGGCGAACAGCGTGCCAGAGCTGGTGCCGAAATAGACGCCCGCAGGCTCCAGCCGGTCGGTCGACATCGCCTGCCGCAGCACGCCGATATAGGCGTTTTCCTGCGGCAGGCCGTTGCGCAGCGCCTGCCATTCGCGGCCGCCGTTGCGCGTGCGCCACACCGCGGCCTTGGCGTCGGGCACGAAGCGGCCGGCGCTGTCGCCGTTGAGCGGCACGAGATAGAGCGTTTCGGGATCGCGCGGGTGTGCTGCGGCCGGGAAGCCGAAGGTGGAGGGCAGGCCCTTCTCGATGCTTTGCCAGTGTTTGCCGCCGTCGTCGGAGCGGTACATGCCGCAATGGTTCTGCTGGTAGAGCCGGTTCGACATGCCGGGCGCCATGACCAGATTGTGCACGCACTGGCCGTATTCGGGATAGTTCTCGCCTTCGGGCAGGAAGTCGGCGCGGGTGCCGTGGTTGCGCGGCTCCCAGGTGCGGCCGCCGTCGGCGGTGTGGAACACGCCCGCCGCCGAGATGCCGACCCAGATGCGGTCGTGGTCGTTGGGATCGACCACCAGCGAATGCAGGATCAGGCCGGCGCCGCCGGGGTTCCAGTGCGGCCGGGAAGGGTGCTTCTGCAGGCCCTCGACGTGGCTCCAGCTCTGGCCGGCGTCGTCGCTGCGGAACAGGCCGGCCGGCTGCACGCCGGCATAGAGGCTGCCATTGCCCTTGGCCAGGCTCCACACCGCCTTGATCGGCTCCTCGCCCTCGGCATAGGCGAGGCCCTCGGACGAATGCGTCCAGGTCTCGCCGAGATCGGTCGACTTCCACACCGCCGGGCCGAACCACTCGTTGCCGCCCGCGCCATAGATCGTGCCCGTCTGCTGGTCGGCGACGACGTGGTTCATCGGCCAGGTTTCGCAGAACGGGCCGCGCAGCTTCCATGACTGCCTCGCGGCGTCGCTCTCGGCGATGAAGGCGCCTTTCTTGGTGCCGAGCAGGACAAGGACCTTGCGTGCCATTGGTCTCTCCTCCCCAGGAGTCCGATCCTCAGACGTCGAATCCGGATCGGCGGCTATCCTTTTCAATTGCCTCGCGTTTTTCGGCCTGTCTCGGACGTCCGGTCGCTCCGTCCGGCGGCGTCCTCGCCTCGGTGGGCGCGGGCAGGCAGGTAGATTAGCGGCAAAGGCCGCGCCGGAACAGCAGATGCCGGTCGTCTCCTGACAATATGGATCGCCGGCCGGGCCGCCGGCGGAACTGCCGCCAGACCGGACATTCGGGTTGACAGTGCGCCATAATTCAATACCCGTCGTCCCAGGTTTCAGACGTTTCCTCGAAAGGATCGAGCAATGACGATCAACGTTGCACCGGTGGGCCTGGCGCGCGAGCTGATCGAGCGGCAGAAGTCGGGCAAGCCGATCCGCATCGGCCTGATCGGCTCGGGCGAGATGGGCACCGACATCGTGGCGCGGGTGGCGCACATGCCCGGCATCGAGGTCGGGGCGATCTCCGAGCTCAACCTGCCCAACGCGCACCGCGCCGTCGACATCGCCTACCAGGAAAAGGGCCATGCGCGGGAAGTCGGTACCGGCTCCGACCTGAACGCGGCGATCGAGGCCGGCAAGGTCGCCGTCACCAACGATGCAGACCTGATCCTCGACAGCGGCCTGATCGACGTC